>NZ_FODV01000004.1:0-86097 GCF_900110465.1 Halogranum amylolyticum | reverse complement strand
GGTCACCACGACAGAGGTGACCCGCGATGAGTGACGACTGTTCTTCGCCACTCCGGGCGGTCACCACGACAGAGGTGACCCGCGATGAGTGACGAAGAACTCGCCAAAGACCTCGGTCCCCTCGCCGCGTTGACCATCGGCGTCGGGACGATGATCGGGGCCGGAATCTTCGTCCTCCCCGGTGTCGCCGTCGCCGAGGCGGGACCGCTCGCGGCCGGTGCGTTCGTCCTCGGCGGGGCGATCGCGCTCATGACCGCGCTCTCGGCGAGCGAACTGGGGACGGCGATGCCCAAATCGGGTGGCGCGTACTACTACATCAACCACGCGCTCGGGCCGCTGTTCGGTTCGGTCGCGGGCTGGGCCAACTGGCTCGGTCTCGCGTTCGCCTCGGCGTTCTACATGTTCGGCTTCGGCCAGTACGTGACACAGTTCGCACCCGTTCCGGGCATACTCGGTCTCTCGCCCGCGAAGGTGGTCGCACTCGCGGGTGCGGCGCTGTTCGTCGGCATCAACTACGTCGGTGCGAAAGAGACTGGGAGACTCCAGAACGTCATCGTCATCACGCTCGTCGCCATCCTCGGCGTGTTCACCTTCGTCGGTGCGCTGAACGCCAACCTGGAGACGCTCCGGCCGTTCACGCCGTACGGAACGGACCCCCTTCTACCCGTGACGGGGCTCATCTTCGTCTCCTATCTCGGCTTCGTCCAGATCACCTCCGTCGCAGAGGAGATCAAAGATCCTGGACGCAACCTCCCGCGGGCGGTCATCGGCAGCGTCCTCATCGTGACGACGATCTACGCGCTCGTCCTCCTCGTCGTGCTCGCGGCCGTCGACAACAGCGTCGTCGCCAACAACGACACCGCCGTCGTCGACGTCGCCCGCATCCTGCTCGGACCGGTGGGCGCAGTCGCACTCCTCTTCGGCGGGCTGCTCGCCACCGCGTCGAGCGCGAACGCCTCGATCCTCGCCTCCTCGCGTATCAACTTCGCGATGGGTCGAGACAAGATCGTCACGCCCCAGCTCAACGAGATCCACCCCCGGTTCGGCACGCCGTACCGCTCGATCGCGTTGACCGGTGCGTTCATCCTCGCGTTCATCGTCTTCGGCGACCTGCAGCTGCTCTCGAACACGGGGAGTGCGCTCCACCTCGTCATCTACGGACTGCTGAACGTCGCGCTCATCGTGATGCGCGTGGCCGACCCCGAAGACTACAATCCGGACTACACGATCCCCTTCTACCCCGTGTTGCCGATCGTTGGGGCGATCATCTCCTTCGCACTCGTCGCGTACATCGACCCGTTCGTCATCGGCATCACGGCCGTCCTCGCCGGGTTCGCGGTGCTCTGGTACCTGTTCTACGCCCGCGGAAAGACGGAGAAGCAGGGAATCCTCGGACAGTACATCCTCTCGCGAAAGGAGACGATGCCCGACTCGGCCGTCTCGGCCGCCTCGTCGGTTCAACCCGACGGCGGGAAGTACCGCGTGATGGTGCCGCTGGCCAACCCCGAGAGCGAGAAAGACCTCATCACACTCGCCAGCGCCGTCGCCAAGCAGCGCAGCGGGACGGTCGTCGCGGTCAACATCGAACAGGTGCCCGACCAGACTGCCCTCTCGGCCGCCCGCGACCAGGGCGACCACGAGGCGGCCCACCGGATCCTCGAACAGGCCCGGGCGGACGCCGAGACGTTCGACGTCCCGGTCGAGACGCACACCATCCTCTCGCACCGGTCGTTCGAGGAGGTGTTCGACGCCGCGCGCACCTACGAGGCCGACATGACCGTCATGGGGTGGGGTCCGGACTCCCACGGGTCGCCCGGCCGGGCGGAGACGGCTATCGACGAACTCGCCCACGACCTGCCGTGTGACTTCCTCGTGTTGAAGGACCGCGGCTTCGACGCTAGCGAGATACTCGTCCCGACGGCGGGCGGTCCGGACTCGGATCTCTCGGCCGCCGTCGCCAAGATACTTCAGAAGGAGTACGGCGCTCGCGTGACGCTGCTGCACGTCGCCGACGACAAGGAGGAGGGGATGGCGTTCCTCGAGGAGTGGGCCGCGGATCACGGCCTCGACGGCGCCACGCTCGTCGTCGACACCGGCGACGTCGAGGAGTCGATCGAACGCCACGCCGCCGAGGCGTCGATGCTCGTCATCGGCGCGACCGAACGCGGCCTGCTCTCGCGGCTCGTCGGCGGGGCGCTCGTCCTCGACGTGCTCTACGACGTCGACTGCTCGGTACTGCTCGCCGAGAAGAAACGCGAGCGGAGCCTGCGGGACCGACTGTTCGGGTCGCGCTGAGTCGACTAGGGAGTCAGCCGACCAACACTTTTCTCGTCGGCCTCGCTCGCCGGGTTCCTCGTCGGGACGGTCGGCCGCGTCGCCGTCCGACGAGTCGGGTCACGGTGAGATCGGGAGAAGACATATATCGGCCCCGAAACACGTTCGGCCCGTATGCCCTCCTCGTTCACCCGCAGAGCGCTGCTCGCGTCGGTATCAGGGACGCTCGCCGGCTGTACGGCGACGTCGCCCGCCAGCACGACCGACGGCGACACGCCCCCCGCCGACCCGTCCGGCACCTCCTCCACCGCCGACTCCCACTCGTCCTCACCGTCGACGCGAACGCGCACGCCGATGCCGGACGTCCTTCACTCCTCGTTCTACGTGGAGAACCACGAGCGAACGGCCCACTGCGTCACGCTCTCCGTGACCCACGCCGAGACCGGCAAGTCGGTGGTCGACGGGACGTGGGCGGTCGACGCCGACCAGGCGCTGGCGTTCGAGGACGTCGCCACCCGCGACGCGAGCGACGACGTCCGCGACGCCTACGAGGTCCGCGCCGAACTGGAGACGGGCCAGACGCTCTCGGAGACGTGGGAGCTGCGGTCGTGTCCGCCCGAGTACGGCTACGACCGTGACGGTGCGGTGGTGCTGAAGGAAGGAGAACTCTCGCTGTGGGCCAACCAGTGCGACGCCATCGCCGTCGGTTACGAACTGCCCGTCGCCGTCGACCCGCAGGAAGGCTGCGACTGAACTCGGCGGCCGACCGTCAGTCGCCGTCGAACCGATCTCTCGTCAGGTCCGCGGCCATCACGAAGTCCGGTTCGTCCGAGACGGCGACTCGTGAGGCGGCGACGTCGCTGACCCACCGTGCCGATTCGGGGATCAAAACGCGCGTCCGGTCGGCGTCGACGCTCGCGGCGTCGCGAGCGAGCGCCGAGAAGAGTGACCGGCAGGCGTCGAGGTCGGTCCACGCGCCGACGGCGTACTCGGCCCACGTCACCTCGTCACCCTCGTCGTTCGGGCGGTCGTAGACGCGGTTGCGGTAGGAGAACCCGCGCGTGCCGTCGTCGGTGACGACGAACAACCGGTCCTCGTCAGCAGCGTCGTGGAGTTTCTCGCGCGTCAACTCCGAGACGGCCCACGACTCCTCGCCGTCGAGTGTGAGCCCTCGCAGGTCGTCGCGGGCGTCGCTGGCACTCCAGAACGCCCACGCGGCGTCGGCCTCGTCGCCGACGGCGAGTGTGGGAGTGGCAGCCGGGTCGGGCGTCGGCATCGCCCAGCGGAACTCCGTGCAGGGGTCGAAGCCGGCCGCCCGCGACCCGCCGAGTCCGGCGACGTTCCACGAGAACACCATGTTGCGCGCGACGGTGGCACCCTGTTCGCGCGCCCAGCGGAGCGCCGCGTCGTTGATTCTCGTGCTGAGCCCCTCGCCGCGGTAGTCGGGGTTGACGCGCATCCCCTGGGCCCACGCCTCGTGCTCCGAGAGGACGACCGCCTGCACGATGGCGGCGACGTCGTCTCCCGCTTCGACGACGAACGTCCGCTGGTCGTCGCCGTCGCCCTCGATCCACTGTTGGAAGATCCGGGGGATGTAGTCGCTCCCCTCGCGGTCGCTCCACGTCTCCTCGGTGAAGGCGACGACCGCCGCCTCGTCGGCGGGGCGGGCCCGTCTGACCTCGAACGTCGTCACGTCCACGGACGAGACTGCTCCGTCAGCTCGCCGGCCAGCGAGCGTCGCATCACGCCCGCCGCGTCGTCGGTGTTCGCGATGGCCCACATCAGTTTCACCTTCGCCGTTTCGGGGAGGGTGTCACCCGCCTCGACGACACCGGCGTCGAGCAGGTCGCGACCCGTGTCGTAGACGCGGTCGCAGACGCGACCTTCGAGACACTGGCTGGTCATGGCGACGACCGCGCCGTCGTCGACGAGTTCCTCGATGCGGGGGATGAGGTCGGTGTGGACGTGGCCGAGACCCGTCCCTTCGATGACGATGCCGGACTTCCCGTCGAGGTAGTCCCACGCGGCGGGGTCCATCCCCGGCGTGAACTTGACGAGTTCGACGTCGTCGGCGAGGTCGGCGGCGAGGTCGAGCGTGGCGGCACCGCGCTCGGCGTGGTCGCGGCGGAACGTTATCTCCTCCGTGTCGTAGTCGACTTCGCCGAGCGGTTTCGCGCCGACCGTCTCGAAGGCGTCACGTCGGGAGGTGTGGTTCTTGCGGACGCGCGTCCCCTCGTGGAGCGCACAGACGTCGTCGGACTCCGAGGCGTGCATACAGACCAGCACCTCCGCAGCGTCGCTCTTGGCAGCCTCGACCGCGCAGACGGCGTTCATCACGTTGTCCGAGGAGGGACGGTCTGCCGACCGCTGACTGCCCGTGAAGACGATGGGGACGGGCGTGTCGAGCATGAACGACAGCGCGGCCGCGGAGTACTGCATCGTGTCGGTGCCGTGCATGACGACGACGCCGTCCGCGCCCTTGTCGATCTCCTCGTGGACGGCTTCCGCGAGGTCCCGCCAGATGGCGGGCGTCATGTTCTCCGAGAGGATGTTGGCGACGACGCGGCCGCGGTAGTTGGCACGGCCGGCGAGGTCCGGGACGGCCCGGAGGACGTCCTCGGCGTCGAACCGGGCGGTGACGGCACCGGTCCGGTAGTCGACGGTGGAGGCGATGGTACCGCCGGTCGAGATGAGCGAGACCGTCGGGAGGTCGTCGTCGAACTCGACGACGGAACTGTCCTCACCCTCGCCCTCTTCACCGACGTCGTGGACGTCGCTCTCGAGTATCTCGACGTCCGCACCGTCGCGCTCGATACCGACGTTGTAGCCGCCGTCGCGCTTGACGACGAGGTAGTCGGCCGTCGTGGAGGGCATCAGTACGCCTTCGTTCGTGACGCCCGCGCGTTCGACGCGGACGCGATCCCCTGGGTTCATACTCGCAGGTTCCGCGGGACCGGACTTCAATCCATTCGTTCGGGGGGAAGAGCCATAGGCCCGGCGGACACACCACCTCCTATGCAGCGCAGCACCGACGTCGAGCGCTCGCAATCGATGCTCGACGACTCGCCCTCCACGTCTCGCGGCGACGCCGACACCGACGAGTCACGGTCGAGCGGTGGCCGACTCGCCGGCGCGAGACGCCGCGTCGGTCGCCTGTTCTCGATCAAGGTGTTTCTCGGGACGCTCCTGCTCGCCGTCGTCGGGATGGCGCTCGGCAGTGCGATCCCGTTGGTCGGGATCGTCGGACGGTTCGTCGGCCTGTTCGGCGCGGGCTTTCTCGTCGGTCTCGTCGCCACACACCGACGGTATCTCGAGGTCGGCGCGGCCGGCGGCGTCGCCTCCGGACTCGGAATCGTCCTGAGTACGCTCGGCTCTGCGTTCCTGCCGGTCGCTGCCGACCTGCTCGCACGACACGGGGTCGCACTCGCCGGCGGCGGTGCCGTCGCAGGGGTCCTCGTCGCCCTTCTCGGTCACTACTTCGGGCGTGACCTTCGCGACGGTCTGACCCGAGACGTCGTCTAGACGGTCGCGTTGCGGGTGAATCGATACCAATCGCGTCGTCGAGAGACAGTCGTGGCTCGTCGTCGACCCGACACCAGAAGTTAGTAGACACCCGTTAAAGGGTGTCTACGGACCGGAATGCCACAGTCCAGTACTCTCCGGGAGTGTTACTGGACTGCATCAGACAGTTGGTTGGTGATGGGCTTAACGATGGTACCTAATGGCTCTGATCGAGTCGTGTTGGCACGCAACACGGCGTCGTCAGACGGACTAGACTGACGACTGTTCGCCTGCATGCTGATCGTTCGCGTGCTCGACGCCGGGCGCGTTCGCCTTCGGCCGAGTCCCTCGTGGTCGGTCGCGGCGCGTTCAGCTGATCGACCAGCGGTCGCTGTGACGGGTGACGAGACCGTTGTCGGCCAGTCGGGAGAGCGCCTCCTCGACGACCTCCTCTGCGACTTCGACCTCGCGGCTGATACTCGACGTCGTATCCGTGCCGGTCGCGATGGCGGCGAGCAGCTCGGCGTAGAACCGACTGTCGTCGGCACCGATCGTCTCGTTCAGGCGGTCGAGCACCTGCGTCATACGGCCGTGGACCCACCGCTGGGCCAGCGACAGCTCGTTCTCCAGCTCTTCGAGTTGGCCCAGTTCGCTCGCAAGTTCGGCGACGGAGTCGGAGTCGTCGCCGACGGTCACGTCGAGCGTGACGTGGGGGCAACGTCCCGTCATGTCGAGGCTCGGACTCGCCGGGTACGCGCTCTTGGCACCGAATCCGTACGGCGAAACGTTCACCTCCAGTCGTAGGTTCCTGGAGATGTGAAAGTACTTGCGCCGCTGGTCGTCGGTCCGCGACTCAACGAGACCGGCCTCCTCGAGCTTTCGGAGGTGGTCGATGACGGCTTTGGGGCTCACGCCGAGATACTCACTGATCTCCGTCACGTAGCAGGGCTTGTGCGAGAGAAGCCGGAGGATGCGCCGGCGATTCTCGTTTCCGAGGAGATCGAGCAGTACCGCGGAGTCCATATGAACTGAGATAAGCTACGGGAACTCAAAAGGCTGACTCACCGACGGCGTGAAAACACGCCGCTTAGAGATGCATCAGTGCGTTCGCCCGACCGTTCGATCCGTTAGAACCGCCGTCGTTCGCATTGCTGTCGTCGTTGCCGTTCGCGTCGCTTTCGCCGTCTACGTTGCCACTCTCGGCGTCGTCGTCACCATTGCCGCTGTTGACGTTGTCGCCGTCATTGTCAGCAGCGTCGGAACCACTCGCACCCTCGTCGCGATCACTTCCGTTCGTATCGTCTGTCGCTCTGTCGGAGTTGCCGGGACTCTCGCCGGTAGTGGCCGAGCGGTCGGGACTCTCACCTTTGTCCTCGCTGTCGCCGTTAGAGCTCTGAGCGCGTTCCTCACTCTCTTCCGGATCTCCTTCGCTTCCCTCCGGTCCGCTTCCGTTACCGGGGTTCTGGCCGTTAGCCTGCGATCCGTTTCCCTGTCCGGGGTTCTGGCCGTTAGCCTGCGATCCGTTTCCCTGTCCGGGGTTCTGGTCGTTAGCCTGTGACTCGTCTCCCTGTCCGGGGTTCTGGTCGTTAGCCTGTGACTCGTCTCCCTGTCCGGGGTTCTGGTCGTTAGCCTGTGACTCGTCTCCCTGTCCGGGGTTCTGGTCGTTAGCCTGTGACTCGTCTCCCTGTCCGGGGTTCTGGTCGTTAGCCTGCGATCCGTTCCCCCGTCCGGGGTTCTCGGTGGGACGGGCCGTCTCCGGCATCGTCTGCTTGGACCGTTCGATCTCCGTTTTGACTTTCGAGAGGCCGGGCGTGTCGGTGTTGAGTCGGGTTGCGGCGCGTTCCGTCGAACTCGCTGCGGCCGACAGTGCGTCGAGTCGGCCGTTCAGATGTGCGAGCCGCGACTGGTACTGTAGCGTCGAGACGTTCCCGTTCTCGTGGGCCTCGATGAGTTCCTGCCGTTGCTCCCGGAGGGTCGAGACGCGTCGGTCGAGGCTGCCGACGCGCCGCGTGACTGACGCCGACTCGCCGCTCCGGTTGACGTTCGCTTCCCACATCTCGTTCTCGACGACGCCGGACGTCTCGGCGCTTGTCGACTGGACGAACGACGACACCTGTAGCCCCATCGAGCTCTCCGACGAACTGGCGTCGTTCGACTCGTTGGCCGACTGGACTGTGCTGGTGGCGACGTCGACGTCGCTCTCCTGGCTGGCGGGGGTCGACATCGTTGCCGCCAGCTGTCCGGAGTGCTCGACCGGCTCGGCCAGCACCGCCGCCGGCGCGAACACGCTGCAGACGAGGAGGACGCAGACGGCCGCTACAACTCGCATATCCGGAACCTCTTCATTTGAGCATATAAATCAGGAGCTTCGTTCGTTCGGTTCATCCCCGCGGAACGCACTGCATAAACTGTTTATTCAGTTTTGCGCGCGAGTGGGACAAACACCGATCCGGCACAACCGACTGCCAGAAGCGTGAGACCGACGGTGACTGCCGGGAGGACGACCCCGGGCGCGTACCGCAACGGCGGATGGTACCCGAACCAGTAGTCGAAGACGTCGTTGACGAGGAGAGCGACCAGTGCGAAGCCGAGCGCCCCGCGGGTCGTTCGGCCGACTCGAGCGATGGCGACCGCCTCGACGACGAAGAGGAGGTGTGTCCCGATAATGAACCAGTAATCGTAGAGTGCCTGCTGGTCGAATCCGAAGTAGAGTTCGGGGTGGAGGTTCAACGCGACGAACGTCCAGAGACCGTACTTCACCAGCCAGACGAACGAGAGCGTGTGGAGGTATGCTAGCGGCCGATTAATGGGCGAGTCGAGGACCCGTCCCTCCAGCGCCGGGAGGAGCGTCGCGAGCGACAACGTCGCGAGCGCGAGTGCCGTCGGCGAGTCCCCGTACAGCGGCCAGAGAAACGTCGGTACCGACGGCATCGTCTCGACGTAGAACCTGATACCGACGAGGAAGGCAGTCGCGTTGACGACGAGCAGCCAGACGAGCGTCGGTGCCGACCCGAGATACTCCTCGACGACGTGATCCGAGAGGAGACGCGACAGATCCATTCGTTCCCGCAATCGACCGAGGCGGGGTAAAAACTGTCGAGGGCGGCCTCCCGTCTCCTGCAACTCGGCTCCGTTCAGACAGGCGTTTCCAAGGCGCGGTTCGTGCGCTCGCGTGCGACCTGTAACCGTCGCTCGACGAGTCCACGGGTTCGCCCGGTGATGTCCCCGTTCAGAGCGCCTTCGACCGCGTCGAGACGTGTCTGAAGGGTTCGAAGCGACTCGTTTGCGGATTCTGCGTCGCCATCTTCGGCCGCGTCACGGGCTGCCTCGGCCGTCGCGACGGCTCGGTCGAGTGTCTCGAGAAGCGACCCGACTGACCCGCCGACCTGTTCTGTGGACTCCGAGACTGTGTCGCTCGTCTCGTTCGTTTCCGCTCCGGTTCCGTTGGCCACGTCGGTACCGACGGCGTCGGTGTCGTTCCGGCTCTCGTCGGTCGCCGTCTCGACGGAGTCTTCCGTCTCACCGAGCGTCGTGTTCGTGGTAGCGTTTCCGTCGACCGAAACGGACGTGTTGTCGACGGTCGCGTTCGTAGTGTTCGTGGTGTTCGTCGCACTCGACACGTTGGTCGTCTCCGTGGTGTTGGTGTCCGTCGTCCCGGTCGTAGTCGTCGTATTCGTGGCGTTCGTGGCGTCCGTCGCAGTCGTCGTATTCGTGGCGTCCGTCGCGGTCGTCGCGTTTGCCGTGTCGGTCGTGTTTGCCACGCTCGCCCCAGTCGTCGTATTCGTCCCGTTGGCCGCACTCGCCGACGCGTTGGCGTCCGGACTTTCGTCGGGTCGGTTCTGCTCGGCGTTGCCGGGCGTCGTCTCCCCAGACACGTCTGCTCGAACGGACGCCCGCGTCTCCTCGAGGAGGTCGACGAGGAACTCGGCGAGCGACGCCTTCCCGGTTCGAACGGTGCCCAGACCGACCGACGTGTCGCCGTCCTTCGGGTTGACACGGTAGGCACCTTTCTTGCCGCCCGAGTCGGTCACCTCGGCAGTGTACGACCCCCCGCGGTGAACGTTGACGGCGAAACTGTTCTTGCCCGGCGGTGTTGCGTCGTACACGCGCCCGCCAACGTCGTCGGTGACTCGGACGTTCGTGAGTTCGCCGTCGGCATCGGCGTGTACCCGGACAGCGTCCTCGTTGGCGACGACCGTCACCGCGCCGTCGACGCCGATCGAGTTCAGTTCTCCGTCTCCTTCGACGGTCAGTTCCTCCGCGTAGGGGGCGAGGCCTGCGCCGTTGACTGTCAACCGATGGGTCCCTTCGGGGACGTCCCGAAACGCGACGACACCGTTCCACGTGGGCGCGGCGACCGGGTCGCTCTCCAGTAGACAGACGGCCTCGGTCTGTGACTGCTCGGTGGTGATTCCCGCGCCGTCCGGGGCGTCTTCGGCGGGGACGGCCTGCCGAACCGCGCCGACGAGTCGGTCGCCCGTAGCCGGATGGTCGATACCGTAGCGGTTCCGCAACGCGTCGCGGTGACTCGGGTCGGTGACGTCGAGCGAGGGGTCGGTGAAGCGCGGTTGCTCCCACGGGAGGTTGGGCGCGGCGAGGTGACTGGAGACGGCGTCCTCGACGACCGTCGGGACGGCGAACTCGAAACTCAACTGCGGCCCGGTGAGCGCGTCGATCTCACGGACCTCGTCGATGGGAACGAGATCGTACTCCTGGTCGGCGTCGGCGGTGGGTCCGTCCGTAAGTTCGATTCCCGCAGGAACGAAGACGTGTCCCGTCTCGCGAAGCGGGAGGTCGGAGGGTGGCCGTGTCAGGTCTGCGAATGACCGCACCGTCACGTCGTCGGGGAGCAGGTCGTCGAGAGTGACGTTGGGGAGTCGCTCGTGTTCGGTCACGGGTTCGTCGTCGAGTTCCGGGACGACGAACGGGAGTCGGAACCCCTCGTCGCGCGGGAGCCCGTAGGCGACCGGGAGCTCTCCGAGGTCGGCCAGGTTCAGCGGTCCGTTGGTGATGTCGGCGACGAGACCGTCGAGTCCGACGCGTTGAAAGCTCTCGCGTCGCTCGTTGACCCCGAGCGCACTGGAGTGCGAGCCGACTTCCGAGATGACGCTCGGACGGATCGTCTCGGGGTCGAGAAACTCGTTGTTCGGGACCGTCGTCGCGTGTGCGCTGGCGACGTAGAGCATCGGTTCGTCGCGGTCGGTGTCGACGAAGACGTGCAGCACCTCCCAGTCGTGCCAGTGGAAGTTCGTCGTGAACTGGTCGAACACGGAGTAGAACCAGTACTGAACGACCGCGAGCGACGTGTCGGGATATTCGACGACGCGGTAACACGCCGCCGGTGCCGGCGGCTCGCCGGCCCGTTTGTACCGTTTAGTGTAGCTGTCGAGCGCGTCGAACCCGTCGAGAACCCGTTTTCCGTCGTGGTCGCTCGTGAACTCCCGAGGGTCCGTCGGGAACCACTTCTCGCGCGTCCCGAAGTACAGCGTCGGTGCGTGTCGTTCGGCGAGTCGTCGGGCCGTCTCGTCGTCTGCGACGGTGGTCTCGATCGGGTCGGGACCGTCGCCGAGCGGTGACTGCGTGGCGACGACACCACCACCGACGGCACCCGCCGTGCCGAGCGCTGCCAGTAGCTGTCGCCGAGAGATGTCGTCGAAGATATCTGTAGATGCCATCCGTGCTGTGTCGGGTCGAGGTTGCGTACGAGGGGTGATAATTACACTCTGACTAAGGCGAGCAACTGCCCGAAGCGAAGAGTAGTTACACACGGCCCGGGTTTGTCCGGATATGAGAGCAGCCCTCGTCATCCTCGACGGCTGGGGACTCGGAGACCACGACCGCCGAGACGCGGTGAAAGCCGCCGACACCCCCAACTTCGACCGTTTAGCCGAGTCGGGTGCGTACAACCAGTTGGACGTCTCGGGACGTCGTGTCGGCCTCCCGAACGGGCAGATGGGCAACAGCGAAGTCGGCCACATCAACATCGGTGCCGGACGCGTCGTCATGCAGGCGTACACCCGCATCAACGACGCGATCGAGCGCTCTCGCGGCACCATGGGCGCCGACGAGGGAGACGCCTCGGACGGTGCGTTCTTCGAGAACGAGGCCATCAACTCGGCCTTCGACTACGCCGACGGCAACGACGGCCGCGTCCACTTCATGGGGCTCGTCTCCGACGGCGGCGTCCACTCCGACCAGGAGCATCTCTACGCGCTCATCGAACACGCCGCCGACCGTGGCCTCGAGGCCGTCACCCACGCGTTCACCGACGGCAGGGACACCGACCCCCACGGCGGCGAGGACTACCTCGCGGAGCTGAAAGACGTCGTCGCCGACTACGGCACGGGCAACGTCGCCACGGTTTCGGGACGCTACTACGCGATGGACCGCGACCAGAACTGGGAACGGACGAAACGCGCCTACGACGCCATCGTCGACCGCAAAGCCGAGCACGAGGCGACCTCGGCGGTCGAAGCGGTCCGCGAGTCCTACGAACGCGGCGAGACCGACGAGTTCGTCGAACCGACGCTGATCGACGGCGAGCCGGCGCTCGAGGACGGCGACGCAGTCGTCTTCTTCAACTTCCGGTCGGACCGCGCTCGTCAACTCTGCCGACTGCTGACGAACACGCGACCCGAGTGGGAGTTCGACCTCACGCCGCCGGAGATCCGACTGGTGACGATGACCCAGTACGACAAGACGTTCGACTTCGAGACGGCGTTCCCGCCGACCCAACCCGAGGACACGCTGGGCGAGGTCGTCTCGGAGAGCGGGCTGACGCAGCTCCGACTCGCCGAGTCCGAGAAGTACGCGCACGTGACGTACTTCCTCAACGGCGGTCGCGAGGTCGAGTTCGACGGCGAACTCCGACGCATCGTCCAGTCACCGGACGTCCCGACCTACGACGAGACGCCGGCGATGAGTGCGGTCGAACTGACCGACACCGCCATCGATGTCGTCGAGAGCGACGACCCGGACCTCCTCGTGCTCAACTACGCGAACCCGGATATGGTCGGCCACACCGGCGACTTCGACGCCGCGGTCGCCGCAGTCGAGGCGGTCGACGAACAGCTCGGCCGACTCGTCGAAGCCATCCAGAAGGCGGGCGGACACGTCCTCATCACGGCCGACCACGGGAACGCCGACGACATGGGGACGCCCGAACAGCCGCACACGGCACACACCTACAACCCGGTTCCGCTGGTCTATCTGACGCCCGAGGGCGACGCCGGTGGACGGAGCCTCCGCTCGGGCGGGTCGCTGTGCGATCTCGCACCGACGCTGTTGGAACTGATGGACCTCGAGAAGCCCGCTGCGATGACGGGCGAGTCGCTGCTCGACTGACTACCGCCCGCCGTCGGCTTCAGTTCGTGCCTCTCTCTTGCCGTGCAGTTCCTCGGGGTTCAGGCGGAAGAACCGAAACTCTATCTCCCGCGGGTTGCGGTCGAACACGTCGACGAGCGGGATGTGGACCCGACGCATCGCGGTGACGACCGCCGAGTCGATGGCCGCCTCGGTGACCTCTTGGAGTTTCCCGCTAGCGACGACGCTCTGCCACCCGGTGTCAGTCTCGTCGTATGTGACGAACGACATCGGTTTCCGATCGCCGACGACGCCCTCCTTCTCGCTCTCCGGGCCGAACGAGAGCCGGAAGTAGAAGTCGCTCTTCTCGCTGTCGTAGCCGTACGAGACGGGCACCGTGTACGGTGACTCGCCCTCCTCGCGAGGAAATGAAGCGACACCCGTCCCGCCGCTTCCGAGGAACTCGTCGCGCTCTTCGTCGTTCATCTCGACTGACCGAACGTCTTCCATAGACGATGGTACGTCCCCTGCATGCAAAAAGGTGTAGCGCATACCACACGTGTTGCGGTCGGCGACAGCCACACACGTCATGATGATTTATCGAACCGGACCTCGAACCGTCGCTCCGCAACCACTAAACGCGCTACTGGCCAAGCACACGGTAATGGACTGGACGGAGAAGTACCGACCGACGACGTTGTCGGAGGTTCGGGGCAACGACAAGGCCCGCGACGAGTTCGCCGAGTGGGGTCGGTCGTGGGACGACCACCGGAAAGCCGTCATCCTCCACGGCAGCCCCGGTATCGGCAAGACCTCCGCCGCCCACGCGCTGGCGAACGACATGGGGTGGAAGACGGTGGAGTTGAACGCCTCCGACAAGCGGACGGGCGACGTCATCGAGCGGTTCGCCGGACGGGCGGCGATGAACGCCACGCTCGCCGGGTCCTCGGAGAAGACCGGCGACGAGTCTGCCGACCGCCGGCGAAACCGACAGCTCGTCATCTTAGACGAGGCCGACAACATCCACGGCAACTACGACCGCGGTGGGGCGTCGGCCATCACGAGACTCGTAAAGGAGTCCGAACAGCCCATCGTGCTCATCGCCAACGAGTTCTACGAGATGAGCCGTGGGCTCCGAAATGCCTGTGAAGACATCGAGTTCCGCGACGTCTCCGCGCGCTCGATCGTCCCCGTCCTCCGGGACATCTGTCGACGCGAGAGCCTCGAGTACGACTCCGACGCGCTCCAGCACATCGCCGAGGCGAACGGAGGCGACCTCCGCGGGGCGGTCAACGACCTGCAGGCCGCCGCCGAGGGGAAGGAGAAGGTGACCGTCGAGGACGTCGTCACCGGGTCGCGCGACCAGAGCATGGACATCTTCGCGTTCCTCGATGCCGTACTCAAAGAGCAGTCACCGCAGGAGGCGCTGCAGTCGTCGTACGCCGTCGACGAGACGCCGGACGACCTGACGAAGTGGATCGAGGGCAACGTGACGAAGGTGTACGAGGGCGAGGAGTTGGCCCGGGCCTACGAGTTCCTCGCGAACGCCGATCGGTGGCTGGGTCGCGTCCGCGCGTCACAGAACTACAGCTACTGGCGCTACGCGGGCGACAACCTCGCGGCCGGCGTCGCCGCCTCACGCGACGGGACGAAGGGAGGGTGGACGCGGTTCGGTCGCCCGCAGTTCTGGCCGAGTTCGGACAAGACAGCCGACTACGTCGCGCGGAAGATCGCCGAACGGAGCGGCGTCAGTATGGACACCGCTCGTCGCGACGTGATCCCCTTCTTGGCGGCGATGACCCACCACTGCAAGCCCCGAGAACTGACCGTCGCGATGGCCGCCGCCTACGACCTCGAGGAGTCGCACGTCTCGTTCGTCACCGGGAGCGGCGAGACGACCAACAAGGTGGAGTCCATCGTCGAGGACGCCCGGGCGCTCCGCGAGGAACAGATGAAGGAACACTCGGGGAGCGCGTTCGAAGGTGCGGTCCGGTCGGACGACGCGGACGACGATGAGGAGCCGCCGACGTCGACGGTCGAAGACGCTGCTGTGGCCGCCAACGGAGGAGAGACAGCCGACGCCGACGCCGCCGACGACGAGGACGACGGGCAGTCCGGGCTGGACGACTTCTTCTGACTCTGCCCCGCCGTCCAGTGCGCGGCTCACTCCCGAAGTCGCGCGGCGTCGAACGGGAACACCGTCAGCGGGAGCCGTTCACGCACCCCGAGAGCGGCGCGCTCGGGGGTCGACGCGTCGACGGGCGGCAACGTCGCGACCGACACGCCGGTCATCCGTTCGAGCTCGTCCGGGTTCGTCCGTGCGGCGACTGTCGACCCCGCGTACTGGTTGAGAATCACTGCGTGGACGTCGACGTCCCAGCGTGCGAGCGCCTCGACGGTGAGCGCTGTGTGGTTCAGCGTCCCAAGCCCCGAGCGGGCGACGACCAGCGTCGGTAGATCGAGGTCAGCGACGAGATCGACGACCTCGCGGTCTCCCGCCAACGGGACGCGGAGCCCGCCGATCCCCTCCACGAGACCGACCTCGGAGTCGGCGATCTCGCTCCGACAGCGCGCGAGGATCGAGTCGTAGTCGAGCGACTGACCCACCTCCGCTGCCGCGACACGCGGAGCGAGCGGTGGTTCGAGGCGTTCGAGAGCGACGGCAGCGCGTTCGTCGTCGCAGGCCGCAGCGACGAAGCCGGCGTCGTCGTCCGGGGGATACCCCGTCTGCGCCGGTTTGACGGCTTTCGCGTCGTAGCCCGCCGCTCGAAGCCACGCCGTGAGTCCGGCGGTGACGACGGTCTTTCCGACGCCGGTGTCCGTCCCGACGACGCAGAGGCCAGAGCCGGTCACAGCAGTCCGACCTCCCGTCCCGCCTCGCGGAACGCTCGGAGACACATCTCGACGTCCTCGTCGGTGTGCGTCGCCATCGGCGCCACCCGGAGTCGGCTCGTCCCCTCCGGGACCGTCGGCGGGCGAATCGCCGGCGCGACCACGCCGCGCTCGCGGACGGCGTCGGCGAGGTCGAGCGCGTCCCCGCGGTCGCCGACGACGACGGGAAGGATCTGCGTGGTTCCCCACAGCTCGTACCCCATCTCGGTCAGCCCCTCTCGGAGGCGGGCGACGTGGCTCCAGAGTCTGTCCGCTCGGTCGGTCTCGCTGGCGACTCGGAGCGCCTCCCGTGCCGCTGCGGCCGCCGGCGGGGCGAGTCCGGTCGAGAAGACGAACGACCGCGCAGTGTTGAGGAGGTGTTCGACGAGCGCGTCGCTGCCGGCGACGTAGCCGCCCTGACTGGCCAGCGCCTTCGAGAGCGTCCCCATCTGGACCTGCACCCGGTCGTCGAGGCCGTCGCGTTGGACGATCCCGCCGCCGTCCTCGTAGAGACCCGTCGCGTGCGCCTCGTCGACCATGACCCACGCGCCGTGCTCTTCGGCGGCGTCGCAGATCTCCGAGAGCGGGGCGACGTCGCCGTCCATACTGAAGACGCTGTCCGTGACGACCAGCCACGGTCCGTCGACGTCGCAGGCGTCGAGTTTCCGCCGCAGGTCTGCCGGGTCACAGTGGTCGTACACGACGGTCTCCGCCCGGGAGAGGCGACAACCGTCGACGACGCTTGCGTGGTTGTACTCGTCGGAGAAGACCACGGCCGGGTCGAGAGCGGCGATCGTCCCGACGTTCGCGGCGTAGCCCGACGAAAAGACGAGCGCGCGGTCGACTCGCTTCGTCGCGGCGAGCGACCGCTCCAGCGAACGGTGCGGGCCGGTGTCGCCGGTGACGAGGCGACTCGCTCCTGCACCCGTACCGACGTCCCGTGCTACCCGTTCGGCCGCATCCCGCACCCGATCGTCGCCAGCGAGACCGAGGTAGTCGTTCGCGGCGAAGACGAGCTCCCTGGGCCCGTACGAGGGGAGAGAACCCTGCGGGTCCGGCGCGAAACGCCCTTCGGGACCCACCCGGTCGGCTGGCGTCAAGTCGCGACGGAGTCCGCCCTCTTCGCGCGTTTCGAGACGCGATTCGAGGTCGAAACTGTGGCTCTGGCTCATCCGGCCGCAGTCAGAACCCCGGCATCAGTTCGGCGGGCCCGTAGACGCCGTAGTCCTCTGTCCGGTTTCGGCGGACGGCGGCTTTCAGGTAGCCCAGTGCGGGGCCGTTGACGTTCGCCGCCATCGACGTGACGTCGTCGAGTTCGAACGTGTTCGTCCCGCGTTCGCCGTCGAACGTCGTCCCCGTGACGCTGACCGTCGTCGTCGTCGGCTTCGCGTCGTTGCGAACGTCGAGGATGCCGCCGACCGTCACGTCTTCGGCGTCACAGATGCCTGCTCGTTCGAGCAGGACGTCGTCCGCGTGTTCCATGTCGTGGAACTCCAACACGCCGTCGTGGTCGTCGACGATCTCCTCGATCTCCTCGTCGGAGAGGTCGCGGGCCGTCTCGACGTCGTAGCCGTCGAGGTGGGCGATGTCTTCCCGGACGGTGCCGCGGTTGTCCTCGTAGCCGGATCTGAGGCCGACACCCCACCAGATGTCGACCTCGTGGACCTCGACGAACGACTGGGCGGCGAGGGCGGCCGCACCCGTCAGGAGTCCGGGCGTCGCCCCTGCACCGCAGACGAAGGTGATTCCGGCCTCCTCGAACCGGTCGGTCCGTTCGTCCAGCATGTCGATGACGCGCGACCGTTTCAGGACGTCGACGAGGACGCCCTCGTAGCCGGCATCCGCAAAGCGGTCGGCGACGCGCGGGATGAAGTCGTGTTCGAGGTTCGGGAGCGCGACGAGCACGGCGTCGACGGCGTCGGACTCGTCGACGACGTCGTCGATGGGAGTCTCCGTCGGCCGCGCCTGGCCGGAGGCGGCGACCCCCCGGTCCTCGCCGTGTTGCTTGACCGCTGTCGCCCCGCCGTCAGCCGCGACGTTTGCGCCGTCAGTGTCGTCTCCGTCGTCCGTGTCGTCGCCACTGGCGATGTTGCCCTCGGTCGCGTCGAGGAGCTCCCCGACGTCGAGTCCGTCGTGGTCGACGGCGATACCGTGACGGTCGCAGGCCGCTACGGGCGTGAGTCCCTCTCTGTGGGTGGAGAGTTCGAGCGTTCGTCGTCCGATACCGCCGGTGCCGAGTACCGCGAAGTTGATGTCGTCCATCGTGAATCACTCCGGTGTCGCGTTGCTGGTCGCCGTTCCTGCTGCCGTCTCGACGGCAGACTCGTCGTCCGCCCGTTCGTCACCGGCCGTCCGGGCCTTGACCGTCTCTGGGTCGAACTCGTTTGTCGCCGTGTTCGGTTCGAGTCCTGCACGCTCGACGATACGGATGTCGTCGCCCGGCGACTGCCCTTCCGTCGTGAGATAGTCGCCGGTGAGCATCCCGTCTGCACCCGCCTCGAAGGGGAGATGCTGTTCGTCCGCCGCGAGGTTGACCTCCCGCCCGCCGGTCAGTCTGACCCGGGCGTGAGGGTGGAGGAGGCGGTAGACCGCGACGGTCTGTATCACCTCCTCGGTCGTGATGTCTGCCGACTCGGCGTCGCCGAGTTCGGTTCCTGCGACGGGGTTGAGGATGTTCACCGGGAGCGACGAGACGCCCACGTCCCGCAGTGCGAGTGCGGCGTCGACGCGGTCTGTCGGGCTCTCGCCCATCCCGAGGATGACGCCGGCACAGAGGTCCATCCCCGCCTCTTTCGCCACTTCGAGCGTCTCGACGCGGTCCTCGAAGTCGTGCGTGCCGACGATCTCGGGGAAGTATCGCGGCGAGGTCTCGATGTTGTGGTTGTAGTGGTTGATACCCTCCGCAGCGAGGATGCGTGCCTCCTCCTCGGTCAGGATCCCGAGACTCGCGTCGACCTCGACGTCGGTCTCCTCGCGGACGAGGCGGATCGCGCGGAGGACCGAGTCCCACTCCTCGGGGCGACGCTCCTTGCTCACGCCTTTCTCGGCGACGACGATACCGAACCGCTGGGCACCGTCGCGTTCGGCCCGCTCGGCCGCTTCGAGGATCGACTCCGGGTCGAGGAGGTCGTAGGTGTCGATGCCGGTGTCGAAGTGGACCGACTGCGCGCAGAAGCCGCAGTCCTCCGCGCAGTTACCGGCCTTGGCGTTGACGATGCTACAGGCGTCGACGGTGCCGTCGCCGAACTGTGCTCGCACCTGATCGGCCCCGGCGGCGAGGGCCTCGACCGGTTGGGCGACGAGGGCGAGTGCGGCCGTCCGGTCGACGCTCTCACCCGCGAGGACGCGTTCGACCGCGTCGTCGACGGTCCGGTTGCCGGTTGGTTCGTAAACCACGGCCACACAGTTGGTTGACCAACAGTTAACAGTTGGGGGACACGTGGCGTCGTGAGGGACGAGAGGACGCAGACGGCGGGGTCCGGGAGTGCTATCGCCACCCGGTCGTCGGATTCGGGAGGGGTCGCTAGAGCTGTATTTACCGGGTCATTATACGCGTCCGCGTTCGGTCGATTCGGTAGTCACAGGGCCGTAGCTCGACGGTTATGAGCGTTCTGGCTCGAATTTATGGAGCCGACGGGAGAACGGAGCGAACGCCATGTCAACACGGACGACGATCCGACGGAGGGGGCTCACATGACAGAGTTCGGCTATACGCTGTCGAGCGAGGAGTTCGGTCCGACCGAACTGGTCGACTACGCCGTCGAGGCCGAAGACAGGGGGTACGACTTCGTCTCCGTCTCGGACCACTTCCACCCGTGGCTCGAGTCGCAGGGCGAGTCGCCGTTCGTCTGGAACACGCTCGGTGCGGTCGCCCGCGCCACCGACAGCGTCGACGTCGGCGTCGGCGTCAACTGCCCGATCATGCGCATCCACCCCGTCAACGTCGCGCAGGCCGCGGCGACGACGGCGGCGATGCTGGGCGACCGGGAGTTCTTCTTCGGCGTCGGGACGGGCGAGCAGTTGAACGAACACGTCGTCGGCGAACACTGGCCCGAACACGACGTCCGACTGGAGATGCTCGCAGAGGCGATCGACGTGATGCGGTCGCTGTGGACCGGCGAGCAGGTGAGCCACCACGGCGAGCACTACACTGTGGAGAACGCTCGCCTGTTCACACTGCCCGAGAACCCCCCGCCCGTCGTCGTCTCGGCGTTCGGCGAGCAGACCGCGCAGGCCGCCGGCGACCTCGGTGACGGTCTCTGGTCGGTCGGCCCGCAGGACGACGTCGCCGAGGCCTACGAGTCCAACGGCGGCGACGGACCGAAACTCGCCCAGATCACCGTCTGCTGTGCGGAGACGGAGGACGAGGCCGTCTCGACGGCTCACGAGTACTGGCGACAGTCGGCGCTCTCCGGCGAGTTGAACCAGCTGCTACCGACGCCGGTCCACTTCGAACAGGCGACGCAGATGGTCTCCGAGGAGGACGTCCGCGAGGGCAACACCGTCACCGACCAGGACCCCCAGACCCACATCGACCTCGTCGAGCAGTGTCGGGACGCCGGCTACGACCATATCTACTTCCACCAGATCGGTCCCGATCAGGAGCAGTTCTTCGAGTTCTACGAGGAAGAAGTGCTGCCGTCGTTCTGAGGGTGGGTCTTCCGCCACGCTGTTTCGCCGAGTGTGTTCCGTCCTTGCCGAGCGTCATGCTTCGCCGAGCGCGTAGAGCTCACCCGCACGCGAGGTCGCGTAGACACGGTCGCCGACGAGCGCGACGGTCAGCACGTCGCCCGCCGTCTCGACGGTCCACTCCTGGCTCCCCTCGAGCCCGTACGTCGAGATTGCCCCGGCGACGCCGCCCGTATCGCCACCCGCGGCGACGACGGCCCCGTCGGCGACGGCGACCGAACCGACCCAGTGGCCGGGTTCGACGCGCCAGCGGACCGACCCGTCCCGGCGGTCGAGCGCGACGAGTTCGTAGCTCTCTCTGTTCTTACCCTGTGCGCCCGTGACCAGCACGTCGCCCGCGAGCGCGGGCGTGTACGCCCCTCTCCCGAGTTCACGGTTCCAGCGAACCGACCCGTCGGCGGCATCGAACGCGGTGACGCCGCCCGAGCGTTCACTCGAGAACGACTCGTCGGGAACGAACACGACCCCGTCGCCGAGCACGGGCGCGTGCGGAAACTCCAGCCCCCGGGTCGCCTCCCAGTCGACCGCGGGCGGGCGGTCGCGGAGTCGAGCGACGGCCCCGCGCGGCGACCGGCGGGCGACGGACCCGACGTCTGCGGTGTAGAGCGCGTCGCCGAGTGCGACCCCGGTCGGTCCGACCCCGCCCTCGGCCCACTGCGTCCACCGGACGTCTCCCGTCTCGGCGTCGAGACAGACGTGTCGATTGTGGTAGGCGACGAACACCCGGTCGGTCGTCGGGAGCACACCGTAGACGACGTGATCGAAGTCGGCAGTCCACGCGACGGTGCCGTCGTCCGGCGAGACGGCGGCGACCCCGTCGGGGTTGTCTGCCACGTAGAGCGTCCCGTCGACGACGCCCATCGCCATCGCGCAGCGGTTCAGTTTCCACCGGAGGCTCCCGTCGGTCTCGTAGGCCCGGACGCTGGTGCCGCCGACGAAGACGTTCCCGTCGGCGACGACGAGCGTCTCGAACTCCGCCGTCTGATCCTGTACGCGCCAGTGGACGGTCGGGTCGCGGGGCGGCGAAGCGTTCGGGTTCCAGCGCGTGTTTCGGCCGTCGTAGCCCGCCAGCGGCCAGGAGTTCGGGGCGGGTGACCACGCCGTCGGCGGGTCGGTGGGATCGAGACCGAGACAGCCGGCGAGGCCGGCCACCCCGACGAGAGCGCCGGTCCGGAGCAGTTCGCGGCGAGAGACGGGAGACGAACGGAGGGACCGAGGAGACGCGCGAGGGGACACGAGACGGCGTTTGCGGCAGGGTGGTATAGCTCTTGGGCTGCGGCCTCACACGCCTTTTTGACGGGTGCTACCGAACAGCAGGCCATGCGCGCCGCAGTCTTACGGGAGTACGGCGAACCGCTCGCAGTCGAGGACGTCGACCCACCGGAACCGGAGCCGCACGGCGTCGTCGTCGACGTGGAGGCCTGCGGGATCTGTCGGAGCGACTGGCACGCCTGGATGGGCCACGGCGAGTGGGCGGACGACCAGGCCCCGATCGGACAGGTTCTGGGTCACGAACCCGCGGGTCGGGTCGTCGCCGTCGGCGACGAGGTCCGGGAGGTCGCGACGGGTGACCGCGTTGCCCTGCCGTTCAACCTCGGTGACGGCACCTGTCCGCACTGTCGGAACGGTCACGGTAACGTCTGTCCGAACGGACGGGCGCTCGGCTTCCAGTCGGCGGCCCCGGGGGCGTTCGCCGAGGAGGTCCACTTGCCGTGGGCCGACTACAACGCGATGCCGCTGCCCGACGGCGTGAGCGCCCGCGACGTCGCCGCCCTCGGCTGTCGGTTCATGACGGCCTTCCACGCGCTGGCGCACCGCGCCGACCTCGGCGGCGGCGACTGGCTGGCGGTCCACGGCTGTGGCGGCGTCGGCCTCTCGGCCGTCCACATCGGAGACGCCCTCGGCGCTCGCGTCGTCGCTGTCGACGTCAACGAGTCGAAACTGTCGCGGGCGACGGAGCTGGGTGCCGACGCCGTCGTCGACGCCAGCGAGGTCGACCGCGTCCCGAAGGAGATCAAGATCGTCAGCGACGGCGGCGCACACGTCTCGGTCGACGCGCTCGGCGTCGCCGAGACCTGCCGCAACTCGGTGTTCTGTCTGCGACGACGCGGCGAGCACGTCCAACTCGGCCTGACGACCGACGAGGAGAAGGGGGAGGTGTCGCTGCCGACCGACCGGATGGCGCACATGGAGCTGTCGTTCCACGGCTCGCGCGGGATGCCGCCGACGCGCTACGGCGAGCTGTTCGGCCTCATGCAGACCGGCGACGTCGACCCGGGCAAACTGGTGAGCAAGGAGGTGGTGCTCTCGGACGTTTCCGACCGACTGGCTGCGATGACGAACTACGAGACCGAGGGTGTCGAGGTGGTAACTGAGTTCGCGAACTGAACTGTCGAGAGGAGATGACCGGCCGTCGTGGCGCGTGGCTTCGCGGCCGTTCATGGCCGCGAGCCACGCACGCGAGGTCTCGCAAGTATCGCGAGCGAGGGGCAGCAAGAGCGAAGCTCTTGCGAGGGATGAGCGAACAAGTGAAGCGAGTGAGTGAATCGGTTGGGGAGGGTGTGGCGTCTCGTCGCGCAAGCAGTCGCAGGGCGTATTCTACTGGTTTTCTGACTCCGTTCGTACTGCCGGGGAACAACCGTGAGAACAGGAGTCGACAGCACGTGAGCTTTCGAGGAGGTAGTCGAATCGCTCGTAGCGACCCAAGAGACTCGAACCGCTCTTGAGTCGAGGTAAAAGCTTCCGACTACTTCACTTACAGCATCTTCGACAGGAACGTCTTCGCCCGTTCGCTGTCGGGGTCGCTGAAGAACTTCTTCGGCGGCGAATCCTCGACGATGTGACCGTCGGCCATGAGGATGATGCGGTCGCCCACCTCGCGGGCGAAGTCCATCTCGTGGGTGACGACCATCATCGTCATCCCGCCCTCCGCGAGGTTACGCATGACGCCCAGCACCTCGCCGACCAGCTCGGGGTCGAGCGCGCTCGTCACCTCGTCGAACAGCATCACCTTCGGGTCCATCGCCAGCGCGCGGGCGATGGCGACGCGCTGCTGTTGGCCGCCCGAGAGCTGGTTCGGGTAGGAGTCGGCCTGCGTTTCGAGACCGACGTCGGCCAGCAGATCGCGAGCGCGCTGGTTCCCCTCGCCTTTGGGGACTCCGCGGACCTTCCGCGGCGCGAGCGTGATGTTCTCCAGCGCCGTCTTGTGCGGGAAGAGGTTGAAGCTCTGGAACACCATCCCGACCTGCTGGCGCAGGTAGTTGATGTCGGCGTTCGGTGCCGACAGCGACTGGCCGTCGAGGCGTATCTCGCCGCTCTGTATCTCTTCGAGGCGGTTCGCACAGCGGAGCAGCGTCGACTTACCGGACCCCGACGGCCCGATGACGACGCAGACCTCCTGCTCCTCGACGTTCAGGTCGATGTCCTTCAGGACGTGCGTCTCGCCGTAGTACTTGTTGACGCCGTCGAACTCGAGCAGGCTCACCGGCGGTCACCCCCCCAGTCGGAGCGGCTCTCGAGGTACCGGACGAGGAACCCGAGCGGGAGCGTGATACCGAGGTACGCCACCGCAGTGAGCACGATCGGCGTCCACGGGTCGAACGTCGCGCTGTTGACGCTCCGGAAGACGCTGATGATCTCCGGCACCGCGATGACCGTCAGCAGCGAGGTGTCCTTGATGAGGATGACCTGGTCGTTACCGATGGCGGCGAGCGCGTTGCGCCACGCCTGCGGGAGGACGACCTCGCGCATCCCCTGGGTGTACGACATCCCGAGCGACCGGGCCGCCTCCATCTGTCCGTCGGGGACGGCACCGATGCCGCCGCGGATGGCCTCGCCGACGTAGGCGGCGTGGTTCATCGTCAGCGCGATGATGGCTGCGGGGATCTCCCAGTCCTGGATGGGGAACGTCCCCGCCCACAGCGCGGGAATGCCGAAGTAGATGACGATGATCTGGAACAGAAGTGGCGTCCCACGGAAGAACTCGACGTAGCCGCGTGCGACCGCGCCCGTCGGGAACGTACTCGAGACGCGCCCGAACCCGACGAAGACGCCCGCGACGACCGAGAGGATGCTCCCCATGACGAAGATACGGAGCACCAGCAGGTAGGCGTCGACGAACCGCGGGAAGATCGTCTGCAGCAACTCGAAGTTCACCTTCGTCGCGACGATGTAGCCGACGAGCGCGAAGATACCCAGCGTGAACAGACTGGAGACGGCGACGCCGATCCACTTCAGCGTCCGGTCGTTGAGAAACGACTCGTCGACGCGCTCGGACGCCGATTCACCGGAGTATGATTGTGACATTGGTGGTCTCTGTCAGAGTGTGTTCTAAAAGGGTAGGCGAGCCTAGCCGCTGAAGTAGTTGCTGTAGATGTCGTCGTACGTCCCGCTCTCGCGGACGGCGGCGAGCGCCTCGTTGACCTGCTCGCGGAACTCGTCGTCGTCCTGACGGAAGGCGATACCGTAGTTCTCGACGGTGAGCGTGAGGTACGGCGGTGCGTTCTCGCCCTCTTCGGCGGCCGCGCCCTCGCCTTCGACGAACCGGAACCCGTCTTGGTTGTTGACGAACTCGGCGTTGACCGTGTTGTCGTTGATGACTGCCTGGACCTGTCCGTTCGAGAGTGCGTCGAACGCGCCCGTGATCTGGTCGTACTCCTTCAGTTCGAGGTCGCCGCCGAACTCCTCTTGGAGCCCCTGGGCGGCGTCGAGACCGGTCGTCCCCTTCTGGACGCCGACGGTCGTCCCCTTGAGCGCCTCCTTCGAGTCGATGTCGCTGTCCTGCCGGACGACGATGGTCTGGTAGGCCGTGAAGTAGGGCTCCGAGAAGTCGACCTGCTGGGCGCGCTCGTCGTTGATCGTCATCGCGCTCATGATGACGCGGAAGTTCCCCTGGTTGAGCGACGCGATGATGGTGTCGAAGGAGGTCTTCTTGAACTCGGAGGTAACGCCGAGTTGCTCGTCGAACACCGCCCGCGCGATCTCGACGTCGAACCCCTTCAGTTCGCCAGCGGCCGTCTCGTACTCGAACGGCCGGTACGGGATGTCCGACCCGATGACGACCTTGTCGGGCAGCGACGACCCGTCGCCGCCGCTTCCAGTACCGTTGCCGGTGGCGCCGCCGTCGGAGCCGGTCGTTCCGTTGCTTCCACCGTCACCGCCGTCGCCGCCGCTCGTACAGCCGGCGAGTGCCAGTGCGGCCATCGCGGCCGACGTCGACTTCAGATAGCTACGTCTGTCCATGACACTCGCTTGGTAGACCGCACCACATATAACACTTCTTCGATCCCGTAAACGGCTGTCCACCGAGGTGGAGTTCTCTCGAGCCAGGAGAAGCCGTCGTTTTCGACCCGAGCAACTGTCCTAAAATTAATCGTTCGTCAGTCGCTGCTCGGGACGCCCTGCGATGGCGTCGACGTCCCCCCGTCGCGGCGGTAGACAGCCCAGACGACGACGGCGAGTCCGAGGAACGCGGCGACGAGGACGGCGACGTTCAGCAGGCGGACCGACCCGACGTAGATGAGCAGGTCGCGACCCAAGAGCAGGTGGACGAACACGAGTCCCACGACCGGAAGCGTCGCGAGTCGTTCGCGCGTCAATCCGGCGACTCCGGCCCAGTACACCGCGACGACGAGCGCGGCGAACACCGGCAGCGAGACGAGGACGAACGTCGCCTGCAGCGCCGGCGTGTACGAGAGCAGTCCGGGAGCGCGACTGACGAGCGCGCTCACGGGGAGGAGTGTGAGCGCCGCCAGCAGCGCGTGACGGGTCCGGACCAGCGCCGACCGCCGGAGGTGTCTCTCGTACGCGAACAGCGTCGTCGCGACGAGCGCGGTGAAGATAGTCAGCGCGACCAGCAGGTGCGCCGACTGCGTCGGCGGCGAGTAGCCGTTCGGGAGCCAGCCGTTGAGCGTGACGGTGACGGCGCCGATGCTCACCTGCAGCGGGAGGAGCACGACCGAGAGCGTCGCGGCGAGTTTCGTCCGCCGGGCGGTGTCGGCGCGCCACGCCCAGCCGACGGTGCCGAGGATGAAGAAGCCGGTCACCATCGCGACGAGGCGGTGGAACCACTCGATGAAACTCGGGATCGTCTGCGGGAGGAGTCCGTTGTCACAGAGCGGCCACTGGGCCGAACAGGCGAGCCCCGACCCGGTCGCCGCGGTGTAGACGCCGAGGGCGATGAGCGTCGCGGTGAGCGCCGTGGTGAACGCAGCGAACCGCCGGAACGTCAGCCAGTCCGGTCGGTAGCGTGTGGAGTCCATGCTAGCTGAGCCTCGGGAGTCAGCGCACTTATGTTTGTCCGAACGGGGCTGACGCCGGCGAATCCATGGTTCGACTCTCGAACCGCCGTCGCGAAACTGGCCGGAATCCGCCCGGTTTCAAGAGCCGTGGGCCGAAGGCCAACCCGATGACCGAGTTCCTCGACTCGCGCGTCGACCGGCTCGACGCCTACCTCGACGAGCACGACCTCGAAGCCGTCTGGTTCGCCCGACCCAACTCCTTTGCGTGGCTCACCGGCGGCGACAACGTCGTCGACGCCGCCGGCGACGTCGGCGTCGCCGCCGCCGGCTACGACGGCGACCTCCACCTCGTCACGGACAACATCGAAGCACCGCGCCTCGTCGACGAGGAGGTGCCCGACGAGTTCGCTGTGGAGACGGTCCAGTGGTACGAGTCCTCGCTCGCCGAGGCCGTGGCGAACACGTCGTCGACGCCCGCGGCCGCGGACTTCGACGTCCCCGGTTTCGAGGCCGTCGACGCCTCGTCGCTCCGCCAGCCGCTGACCGACAACGACGTCGCGGTCTACCGCGAACTCGGGCGTGACGCCGCCGACGCGGTCGAGTCCGTCGCCCGCGAACTCGAACCCGGCGACACCGAACACGAGGTTGCCGCCGCGCTGCGCGTCGCGCTCTCGGCCCGCGACATCAACGCTCCGGTCGTCCTCGTCGGCGGCGAGGAACGCGCCCAGCAGTATCGTCACTACACCCCACAGGTCGCCGAACTCGGCGGCTACGCGTTGCTGTCGGTGACGGCCGAACGGAACGGTCTCTGTGCCAGTCTCACCCGGACGGTCGCCTTCGACCCCCCGGAGTGGCTCGAGGAGCGCCACGAGGCGGCGACGACGGTCGACGTCAGCGCGCTCGCGGCGACCCGCGAGGTTGCTCGGCAGGGCGGCGCCGCCGGCGACGTCTTCTCGGCGGTGCAGGACGCCTACGACGCCGTCGGCTTCGACGGTGAGTGGGAGCACCACCACCAGGGAGGTGCCGCGGGCTACGCCGGCCGCGAGTGGATCGCGACGCCGACCAGCGACGACCCGGTGTACGCGCCGATGGCCTACGCGTGGAACCCGACAGTGCAGGGCGCGAAGAGCGAGGACACGGTGCTCGTCACCGACGACGGGTTCGAGATACTGACGTCGACCGGCGACTGGGAGACGCAGACCGTCGAGAGCGTCGACGGCGACGTCGCGCTCGACCGTCACGCGATCCTCCGGCTCGACTGACGCTCGGCCGACCCTACCCTCACCGCGACGGCCCGAACTCGCTACGCCGCAGGGTCGACGTTCTGGTTCACGTGGAAGACGTTGTCCGGGTCGTACTCGGCTTTGACTCGCTGGAGTCGCTCGTAGTTGTCGCCGTACGTCGCCCTGATCCGGTCGTCCCCTTCGTCCATCATGAAGTTGACGTACGACCCACCCGCCGAGTGCGGGTGGAGCGCCTCCCAGTAGCTCCGCGCCCACTCGCTCATCTTCTCGGCGTTCGAGGGGTCCGGGTCGATACCCGCGATGACCATCGACCAGTTCGCGTCGCGGTAGTTCCACGCCGTCTCGTCGGCGTCGACGTCGTGAACTGCACCGTCGACAGGGTACAGATGCATCGTCGACTTCGGCGTCGGCACCGCGGCGAACTGCCGGTGGACGGCGATGGCCTCGTCGGTCAACTCCCGGACGAAGTCACCCTTCCAGTACCACTGGTCGCCCGGCGGGTAGAGGTCGTCGAACATACTCTGAAGCGCCGGGTAGGGCATCTCTCCGACGTGTTCGAACAGCGGATCGGCGACGTCGCGGGCCTGCTTGAGGAACGTCTCGGTGTCGTCCTCCGATCCGAGCGAACACCACATCAGCCCGCAGACCTGCTCGCCGTGGAGTTCGGCCGGGAACGGCTCGCCCGGCACTTCGGCGACGAGGTAGAACGCGTAGACGTCTCTCGGTGCTCGCGGGAGCCACTCGCGGTACCACCGCATCGTCTCCTCGAGTCGGTCGAGCGGCCAGAACATCGGTCCGGCGACGACCGTGTCCACCGGGTGGAGTCGGAACTCGAAGGAGGTGACGACCCCGAAGTTGCCGCCGCCGCCACGCAGCGCCCAGAACAGGTCCGGGTTCTCCTCCTCGCTCGCGTGGACCAGTCGGCCGTCGGCCAACACCACGTCCGCGTTCAGGAGGTTGTCGATAGTCAGCCCGTACTTCCGGGTCAGATAGCCGTGGCCGCCGCCGAGCGTCAGCCCGCCGACGCCGGTGTTCGAGTGGATGCCGCTGACGGTCGCCAGGCCGAACGCGTGCGTGGCGTGGTCGACGTCGCCCCAGCGGCAGCCCGGTTCGACCCGAACCGTCCTCGCGTCGGGGTCGACGCGGACACCCTTCATCTCCGAGAGATCGACGACCAGTCCCTGGTCTACCAGCGCGAGACCGGGACCGCTGTGGCCGCCGCCACGGACTGCGATCTCCAACCCGCGTTCGCGGCCGAAGTTCACCGCCGCCATCACGTCGCCGACGTCGGCACACTGGACGACGAGTCGGGGACGCTTCTCGATCATCGCGTTGTAGACGGTCCGTACCTCGTCGTACTCCGGGTCGTCGGGTCCGACCACCCGTCCCCGAACTGCCGTCTGTAATCGGTCTATCGCCGCTCTGTCGTCGCCTGCTCTGGTTGCCATGGTTGCTCTACTCTCCCCTGTCTCGTCCGTCGAGCACGTTACGCTCCGCTCTGCGTCGACGTCGAGGCTCGATACAGATACGACGAGAGACGTGATAGCTGTTATCTCGGTGTACGAAACTGTCCCGCACGACGTTCTGTCTCCCGGACGTCGACCTGTCGCCACAGATCGCTCGAAGGAGGTCACTCCGTTAGCACCCCGGTCACTCTCCCAGACGGAACCTATTTGACACCTGCACGACAGCCTCGACCATGCCCTGGTACGCGTTCGACGCGGTCGACGACGCGCTCGATGCAACCCGCAACTTCCTCCTCCCGTTCAGTTGGGGGCGATGGCTCCGGTTGGCGGTCATCGTCTTCTTCCTCGGCGGTGGCAGCGGCCTGAACGGCGTCACGAACGTCCCCTCGTCGTTCCCGAGCGACGGCGGGCCGACGCCCGGCCCCGGTCCGGCTCCCGACCCCGCACCGGGCCCGTCACCGGACGTCTGGACGTCGCTCTCGGAACTGACCGGGCTGTCCCCGGACGCGCTCGTCGCGCTCGGTGCCGCCCTCCTCGTCGGCGTCGTCCTCTACGTCGTGGTCGCCGTCGTCGCCTCGTCGGTGATGCCGTTCGTCCTCGTCGACGCGCTCCGGACGAACGAGGTCCGCGTCCGCGGTCCGTTCAAACGCCGGTTCTGGAAGGGGATGCGGTTCCTGCTGTTCCAGATCGGCGTCGGCCTCCTCGTCGTCGCCCCCTTCGCCCTCGGCGTCCTGCTCTTCGCCCTCGCAGCCCCGAACGCGGCGGCGTTCGACAGTTTCCTCGCCGGGTTCGGTCTCGCCGGATTCCTCGGCCTGCTCGCCGTCGCCCTCGTCGCCTTCGTCGTCCTCGGTCTCCTCCTCGGGTTTACCGAGCAGTTCGTCGTCCCGGTGATGATCGCCACGGACTCGGGCGTGCTCTCGGGGTGGCGGCAGTTCTGGCCGACGCTCCGCAGCGAGTGGAAACAGTTCCTCGTCTACCTCGTCGTCCGGTTCGTCCTCCAGCTCGGCGTCGGCATCGCGACGTTCGTCGTCGGCGGGATCCTCGCCGCCGTCGTCGTCGTCGGCGCACTCCTCGTCGGGCTCGTCGTCGCCGGCGCGTTCGGCGGACTGAACGCGGCGCTCGGCAGCGTCGCCGGCGTCGTCGCGCTGGTCGTCCTCGGCGTCCTCACGCTGCTCGCACTGTTGGCGGTCTCGCTGCCGATCAAGATCGTCGTCCAGTCGTACTTCACGGCGTACGAACTCTCGGTGCTCGGTGCCGCCGACGACCGGTTCGCGCTGCTCCCGCCGCGCCCCGGGCAGGGTGACGACGAGAGCACCGACCCGACCGGGTGGGACGGCGACGACGGCGACGGCGGTGACGACAGCGAGAACGGTCGACCGTCGACGAGCGGCGGCGACGGCCCCGTCTTCACTGACGGTGCAGATGGTGCCGACGGTGCCGCCGACGACCGGTTCGTCTGGGGCGACGACACGACCGCGTCCTGACGGTCGTCCGACGAAGAACTGAGTCGCTTCCGAGTTAATCTTCGACGTCCGTCGAACCGCAAATTCGACGTGCACGGATAGTTTTTTGCCATCCCATGGTGTCGCCCAATTCATGGGACTGGACGACGACGCACGGGAGTACCACCGGCAGGACCCCCCGGGGAAGGTAGAGATCTCGACGACCAAGCCGACGAACACCCAGCGTGACCTGTCGCTGGCGTACTCGCCGGGCGTGGCCGCGCCGTGTCGCGACATCGCCGACGACCCCGAACAGGCGTACGAGTACACGGCGAAGGGGAACCTCGTCGGCGTCGTCTCCAACGGGTCGGCCGTCCTGGGCCTCGGCGACATCGGCGCACAGGCGTCGAAACCCGTCATGGAGGGGAAGGGCGTGCTGTTCAAGCGCTTCGCCGACATCGACGTGTTCGACATCGAACTCGACGAGGCCGACCCCGAGGAGATCATCCAGTCGGTCCGCATGATGGAGCCGACGTTCGGGGGGATCAACCTCGAGGACATCAAGGCTCCCGAGTGTTTCGAGATCGAGTCGCGCCTCCGCGAGGAGATGGACATCCCCGTCTTCCACGACGATCAACACGGGACGGCGATCATCTCCGGGGCCGCGCTCGTCAACGCCGCCGACGTCAGCGACAAGGAACTCGACGAACTGAACATCGTCTTCTCCGGTGCGGGTGCCTCGGCGCTCGCGACGGCCCGATTCTACGTCTCGCTCGGTGCCGAGAAGGAGAACATCACGATGTGTGACTCCACGGGCATCATCACGAAGAAGCGGGCCGACGAGGTCAACGAGTTCAAGCGGCAGTTCGCCCGCGACGTCCCCGAGGGAGATCTCGCGGACGCGATGGAGGACGCCGACGTGTTCGTCGGCCTCTCTGTCGGCGGCATCGTCAGCCAGGAGATGGTGCGCTCGATGGCCGACGACCCCATCATCTTCGCGATGGCCAACCCCGACCCCGAGATCTCCTACGAGGACGCCAAAGAGGCACGCGACGACACGGTCATCATGGCGACCGGCCGCTCTGACTACCCCAACCAGGTGAACAACGTGCTGGGGTTCCCGTTCATCTTCCGCGGCGCACTCGACGCGCGGGCCACCGAGATCAACGAGGAGATGAAGGTCGCCGCGGCCAAGGCGCTCGCCGATCTCGCCCGCCAAGACGTCCCCGACGCCGTCGTCAAGGCCTACGGCGACGACCCCCTGCAGTACGGCTCGGAGTACATCATCCCGAAACCGCTCGACCCGCGTGTCCTCTTCGAGGTCGCTCCGGCCGTCGCGCAGGCGGCGATGGACAGCGGCGCGGCACGGAAGGAACTCGACATCCCGACGTACACCGAACGGCTCGAGGCGCGTCTCGGGAAGTCCCGCGAGATGATGCGCGTCGTGCTCAACAAGGCGAAGTCGAACCCGAAACGCGTCGCGCTCGCCGAGGGCTCCGACGAGAAGATGATCCGCGCTGCGTACCAACTCGAAGAGCAGGGCATCGCCGAGCCCATCCTCATCGGCAACCCCAACCGCATCCTGCGGACGGCCGAGGAGTTGGGGCTGGACTTCGACCCGACGATCGCCAACCCGCGGGACGGCGAGTGGGACCACTACGCCGACCGACTGCACGAACTCCGTCAGCGCAAGGGACTCACCCGGAGCGAGGCGGGCGAACTCATCCGGCGCGACACCAACTACTTCGCCAGCGTGATGGTGGAGATGGACGACGCCGACGCGATGCTCACCGGTCTCACCCACCACTACCCCTCGGCGCTCCGCCCACCGCTGCAGGTCGTCGGGACCGCCGACGACGCGAACTACGCCGCCGGCGTCTACATGCTGACGTTCAAGAACCGCGTCGTCTTCTGTGCGGACACCACGGTCAACCTCGACCCCGACGAGGAGGTGCTCGCGGAGATCACGAAACACACGGCCAACCTCGCCCGCAGTTTCAACGTCGAACCGAGCGCGGCGATGCTGTCGTACTCGAACTTCGGCAGCGTCGACAACGAGGGCACCCGCAAGCCGCGGGGCGCGGTGAAGCTGCTGCACGACGACCCCGAGGTCGACTTCCCCGTCGACGGGGAGATGCAGGCCGACACCGCCGTCGTCGAGGACATCCTGGAGGGGACCTACGACTTCGCCGATCTAGACGGGCCGGCGAACGTGCTCGTGTTCCCGAACCTCGAGGCGGGCAACATCGGCTACAAACTGCTCCAGCGACTCGGCGGTGCGGAGGCCATTGGCCCGATGCTCGTCGGCATGAACAAACCCGTCCACGTCCTGCAGCGCGGTGACGAGGTCAAGGATATCGTCAATCTGGCGGGCGTCGCCGTCGTCGACGCACAGGACGACAGCGAAGGCGAACTGTAGCGCTCTCGCCGACCTGATTTTTGGTCCAGCTTTTTTCGACGGCCAGATCAGTCGATGTGGGCCGCGTTCCGTCCCTGCCTCTCGAGGACCACCTCCGACAGTCGCCACGCGAGGACGAGCGCGACGAGGAGCAGTCCGAGGAGCACCGCGAGGAAGAGCGCGAGCACGCCGAACAGGAAGTCGACGGCGGCCGTGAGGCCCACGCCGAGGAGGAGACCGCCGCCGAAGCAGGCGGCGGCGGCTTTCAGTACGGTCCGCTGGTAGCGGCCGAGTCCGAGCAGTTCGTCGCCGCCAAGCACCGTCGGCAAGACGACGCCGGCGCCGGTCACGCCGAGCGTGAAGACGAGGGCGGTCCCACCCCACAGATACGCACCACCGGTGACGAACCCGTCGCTCCCGGGCGGAGCGGGCGGGAGCGTCAGGAGCGTGTAGAGCAGGAGGAGAGACGCGCCGCCGCCGACGGCGACGAGGAGAAGTTGGACGGCGGCGAGGAGGGAGCCGCGCAACGTGGAGGGCATCGACCGTAGGGTGTCAGAACTGGAAGATAACTCTTCTGTCACCGTTTGGCGGTCGCACCGCACGCCCGAGGAGCGTTCAAGTCTGTACTCGTCGTGTCTTCGTCCCATGGACCCGCTCACGACGCTACTCGTCTTCGCGGTCGTCGCACTCGGTGGGTTCGTCACCGGGCTCAACGGGTTCGGGTTCGCCGTCGTCGGCACTGCGCTTCTCGCGGCACTCCTCGGTCCTCGGACGGCGATCGTCGTGATGATCCTCCCGATGCTCTCGACCAACGTCTCGCTCGTCCGCGAACTCAGCCGCGACGGGCTCCGGCGTTGCGTCCGGCGGTTCTGGCCGTACGTCACCGCAGCGCTCGTCGGCACCGTCGTCGGGATGCTCCTCCTCCCGCGGATTCCGACACGGCCACTGACGCTCGCGCTCGGCGTGTTCGTCTTCGTCTACGTCGTCGTCTCACAGCCGTGGCTCCCGGTCCCTGGTCGGTCGAAGTTCGTCTCTCGCTGCTTCCGCGACGGGATGGCGACGAAGGCGACACTCGGTCTCGTCTCCGGGCTGATCTTCGGTGCGAGCAACGTCGGGGTGCAGGTGGTCGCGTACCTGCGACGACTGGATCTCGACCGCCCGACGTTCGTCGGCGTCGTCGCCATGATATTTCTCGGCGTCTCGACCGTCCGTGTCGGGACGGCTGCGGTGCTCGGCCTCTACGACGGGAGCGAGCTCTTCGTTCTGTCGGCCGTCGCCGCCCTCCCGGGGTTGGTCGGCGTCGCCGCCGGCAAGCGTGCTCGTGCGACGGTCCCCGACGCCGTCCAACGGGCGGGGACGTATCTCCTTCTGTCGGTCATCGCCGCCCGACTCACCACGAGCGGGCTGGGGCTCTGAGGCTACTCGGCGGGTCCTGGCGACTCGACGGTCGATTCGGCGTCGTCGTCGACTCGGCCGTCCTCGTCGTCGCTGTCGAGGCGCGTTGCCTTCGGACCGACGATCGTTGCTCCCGCCGGGACGTCGTCGCTGACGACGGCACCGGCGCCGATACGTGTATCTTCGCCGACCGTGATCGCCCCGATGAGCGTCGAGTTCGCCCCGAGGACGGCGTCGTCTTCGACGGTCGGGTGGCGCTTCTCTCGCCGCATCGAGTTCCCCCCGAGCGTCACGCCGTGGTACATCAGTACGTCGTCGCCGATCTCCGCGGTCTCGCCGACGACGACGCCCATCCCGTGGTCGATGAAGAACCGTCGACCGATGGTGGCCGCCGGATGGATCTCGACGCCCGTGAGTCCGCGGGCGAGATGCGAGAGCAGGCGTGCGGGGAGCCGGAGGCCGCCCTCCCAGAGGACGTGTGCGACGCGGTAGAGCCAGATCGCGTGGAGTCCCGGATAGGTCAGCAGGACCTCCAGCGGGCCCCGGGCGGCAGGATCTTTTGCCTGCGCGGTGCGGATATCCTCGACGAATCGCGAGACGAGCGAAACCATCGTTAGCGGAGATACGGCGAGTGTGCTGAAAACAGTTGCCGACTCTGGTTCGCCGAGCGGACGAGCGCGGACGTCCGTGGACCAGCCGTCAGTCGCCCGCGTGACGTTCGTGACGCGACGGTGGGGGCACCTGTGTCGACTGCGAGGAGTCGGATGGGGGGTCCGGGAGCACACAGCGGGGCGACCGCGTCCTGAGGTGGGCGTACTCCTCGGGTGCGTTCGCGAGCGCGTGGGCGGGGTTGTCTCGACTCGCGATCCGTGCCGCACGGAGTTCGCCGAACCCCGCGATGCGGGCGCGGATGCCTCGCCAGTGGTGTCGGCTCCCCCCCGGAACCGAGATCTCCCGCGGCGGTTCCCAGTCGGGGTGGCTGGCGGCGAGGACAGCGTAGTTGACGTTGGTCGCGAGCGCGTCGTGGTCGACGAGGAGACCGACGCTGGCGGACGGCGGTGCCCTGGCCGCGAGCACGTCTAATCCGAGGTGGAGCGCCCGATACTCGGCGACGTTGTTGTCGGGAACCTCGTCTGGGAGCGCGATACGAGCGACCCGCGTCCCGTCTCGAGTCTCGATGACCGCGCCCAACCCACCGCGACTCCGCCGGTACGACCCGTCCGTCGCGAGATAGAAGTCTCGGTGGTGGGTCCGCGGCGGATGCGCAAAGTGAGGGGTGGGCGAGTCGTCGAACAGGTCTCGCAGGGTGGACCGGCCGGGGACGGCCATACGGGCGATTGTACCGCGATCATATTTAAATGCTCGCCCTGGTGTGAAACTGATCGAGCGCTCCTGAGTCGGAGACACCTTCGGGGTCGGCAGCCGTTCGAGTGGGTTGTGTGACCATAGCATATTTAAGTATCACCGCAAGAAGTATCCTTCATGACTGATAGTCAGTCTCACGTTAGCAGACGTTCTTATCTGAAGCTCGCGGGCGGTGCGGCGTCGGCGGCGGCCGTCGCCGGCTGCACGGGCGACGGCGACGGTGACACGTCTCCCGCCGACGGCGGCGACGGAACCGGGACGACCTCCTCGGACGGCGGGGACGGTGGCGGTGGTGGCGACTTCTCGCTGACCATCACGCAGGGGCAGATGCCGTCGGGGCTCGACCCGCACGACCACCGGGAGACGCCCACGGACACCGTGATGCTGCAGGTCTACGAAGGCGTCCTCTCGCGCGACGTCGACGGTAACATCGTCGAGTCGCTGGCGACCGACTACGGCCGCGTCGACGGGGGGAACGCGGTCACCTTCTCGCTCAGAGAGGACGTGACGTTCCACAACGGCGACACGCTCACCGCCGAGGACGTCGCCTACAGTATCAACCGCATCGTCCAGGAGGACGTCGGCTTCGCCAGTCCACAGCGCGACCAACTCGCGGGTGTGACGGGGGCGGAGGCGACCGACGAGACGACGGTCAGAGTGACGAACGACGGGCTGAACCCCATCGTCTTCTCCGAGTTCGCGACCTACTGCGACGTCGTCCAGCGGGCGTGGGCCGAGGAGAACGACAAGTCCTACATCGGACAGAACATGATGGGGACCGGACCGTTCCAGCTCTCGTCGTACACCGAAGACGAGGAGGTCGTCCTCGAGCGGTACGACGACTACTGGCGCGAACCGGCCGCGGCGTCGGAGGTCGTCTTCCGCGCCGCCGAGGAGGCCAGCACGCGCGTCAACCAACTGCTACAGGGCGAGACGGATATCACCGTCAACATCCCCCCACAGGAGGTCCAGCGCGTCAACAACAGCGACAACGCGACTATCGCCGCCGCACCGTCGACGCGTATCCTCTACAACGGGATGCGCTACGACGTCGAACCGTTCTCGAACGTCCAGTTCCGACAGGCGATGAACTACGCCGTCGACCTCCAGAGCATCGTCGAGAACGTCCTCGGCGGCTTCGGCGCCCAGACGGGTCAACCGACGCTCGAAGGGTTCGTCGGCTACAACTCCGACATCGACCCGTACCCCTACGACCCCCAGCAGGCGCAGCAGCTCGTCGAGGAGAGCGGGTTTGCGGGCGCGGAGCTCGAACTCCACACGCCGGTCGGCCGATACCTGAAGGATCTCGAGATCGCGCAGGCGGTCGCCGGCTACATCGACGAACTGCCGAACGTCTCCGCGTCGGTCAACCAGCGTGACTTCGGCTCGCTCACCGACGAACTGCTCACCGGCAACATCGAGGACAAGCCGGACTGGTTCCTCATCGGGTGGGGTGAGGCGACGTTCGACGGCGGTCTCGTGATGACGGCGCTGTTGAGCACCGACGGCTCGCTCAGCACGTGGAGCAACGAGGAGTTCGACTCGCTGCTGGCGGACGCCGCCGGACAGACCGGCGACACGCGCGACCAGACGCTCCAGGAGGCGAACCAGTTGGCACACGACGAAGCCCCGTGGATCTTCCTCAACCGGCAGTTCAGCGTCTACGGCGTGAACAACAGCCTCGACTGGCAGGCTCGCTCCGACGAGCGTATCGTCGCCTACGACGTCTCTCAGAAGTAACTCCCATGTCACTGTCGCGGTTCCTGCTCAAACGCTCGCTCCACGGCCTCTTCGTCGTCTGGGGGGTCGTCACCGTCGTGTTCGGCCTGCGCGTCGTCGCGCCGGGCGACCCGGCGAACGTGCTGCTCCCCCCGAACGTCGACCCGGCGGTCCGCCGGCAGGTCGTCGAAGAGCTCGGGCTGAACGAACCGCTGTACGTCCAGTACGCCGAGTTCGTCGCCGGAATCCCGGTCGGCGACCTCGGCCTGTCGCTGACGACGCGGACGCCGGTCGCCGCCCGAGTGGTAGCACGGCTGCCGGCGACGCTCGAACTCGCGGTCGCCGCGACGGTCGTCGCCGTCGTCATCGCCATCCCCCTCGGCGTCGTCAGCGCCACGCGACGGCACGAACCCGCCGACTACGGCGCGACGGTGTTCTCGCTGCTCGGCATCAGCACGCCGAACTTCTGGCTCGGTGTGATGCTCATCATCCTCTTCGCCGTGCAGCTAGACCTCTTTCCGACGAGTCGTCGACCCGTCGGCTTCGACACCGTCCTCGCGCAGGTCGTCGCGCTCCAGTTCGCTCCGGCCTGGGAGTCGTTCACGACGTGGCTGTGGCATATCACGCTCCCCGCCGTCACGCTGGGGACGTACTTCACGGCACTCATCACGCGACTCACCCGCAGCGGGATGCTGGACGAACTCGGCAAGACCTACGTCCGCGCCTCGCGAGCGAAGGGACTCCCCGAGACGCTGGTCCGGTACAAACACGTGTTGCGGAACACGCTCATCCCGGTCGTCACCGTCGTCGGCCTCCAGTTGGGGACGCTTATCGGTGGCGCGGTCATCACCGAGTTCATCTTCGCGTGGCCCGGCCTCGGATCGCTCATCATCAACAGCTTCAACGCCCGCGACTGGCCGGTGTTGCAGGGATCGCTCATCGTCGTCGGCGTGGGGTTCGTCGTGACGAACATCCTCGTCGACGCGTTCTACGCGTATCTGAACCCACAGGTGGCCTACGACTGATATGCTCTCTCCACGCACGCTCCGGAATCTGAAGACGGAGCTCGATCGAAGTCTCCTCGCGAAGGCGGGCATCGCGATCGTCGTGTTCATGATCGCGATGGCGTTCTTCGCGCCGCTCATCTCGCCGTACAGCCCGGGGCAGCAGAACCTCGAAGAGGCCCGTCAGCCGCCGTTGGGGTTCACCACCCAGGAGACACAGGAAGTGACGAAGACCGAGAACGGGAGCGTCGTCATCGAGGACGGCACCGTCGTCACCGAGAACCGGACGGTGTACAACAACGCGACGCTCGCGCATCCGCTCGGCACCGACGGCAACGGGCGGGACATCCTCTCGCGGATCATCTACGGTGCGCGCACCTCGATGCTCGTCGGCCTGTTCGGCACGGGGTTGGCGGCGCTCGTCGGCGTCACCGTCGGCCTCAGCGCGGGCTACTACCGCGGCACGGTCGACGACGCGCTGATGCGCACCGCCGACATCATGCTCGCGTTCCCCTCGCTCGTCCTCGCGGTCGCGCTGGTGGGCGTCTGGGGCCAGGCGACGCTCCGGGTCCCCGACCCGTTGGTCGTCACCGGGTTCGCCGACTGGTGGCGCGGCCTCGTCGGCCTCTCGACGGGCTCGATGCCGAGCGACGTCGTCCTCCCCGGAACCGTGATCGTCGTCGTCGCGCTCGTCAACTGGGTGTGGTTCGCCCGGGTCGCGCGCGGCGAGGCGCTCTCGGTGCGCGAAGAGGAGTACGTCAAGGCGGCCCGCGCGCTCGGCGCGAACGACTCGCGCGTGCTCGGTCGACACGTCCTCCCGAACGCTATCACGCCGATTCTCGTGTTGGCGACGGTGCAGGTGGCCGCGATCATTCTGCTGGAGTCGGCACTGTCGTTCCTGGGTCTCTCCGGAGCGTCGGTGTCGTGGGGGTTCGACATCGCACTCGGGAGACAGTACCAGTCCACCTCGTGGTGGATCTCGGCGATCCCCGGTATCGCGATCGTGCTGACCGTCATCGGCCTCAACCTGGTCGGCGACTGGCTCCGCGACGCACTCGACCCCGGCATTGAAGGGGAGGGTGGTGTCTGATGGGAGACGAGATCCTCCGGGTCAGAGGCCTGAAGACGCGCTTTTTCACCGACGAAGGACAGATCAACGCCGTCGAGGACGTCTCGTTCGACGTCCGCGACGGGGAGATCTACGGCATCGTCGGCGAGTCGGGGTCGGGGAAGTCCGTCACCGCGCTGTCGGTCGTCGACCTCGTCGACTCGCCAGGACGGGTGACCGCCGGCGAGGTCTGGTACCGGAACGCCGACCTCGCCGAGGAGTTCCGCGAGAAGCGGCCGGACGCCGTCGACGGTGACCTCGTCGACGTACGGCAGTTACCGGAGGGCGTCCGGCGGTCGCTGCGAGGCCCCTCGTTCAGCATGATCTTCCAGGATCCGATGAGTAGCTTCAACCCCTCGTTGACGGTGGGCGAACAGATCGCCGAGGCCGTCGAGGTCCAGCGGCGCGCACGGGCGAACCCGCGACGGACCCGGTCGCGGACGCAGGGGTACGGACTGGGGAGTCTGCTCGTCGACAGTCTGATCCCGTCGCGAAGTTACCTCGACGAGACGAGCCGCGCTCGCGCGGTCGAGCTGCTCGAGCAGGTCGGCATCCCCGATCCGGCCGAACGCGCCGAGGAGTACCCCCACCAGTTCTCCGGCGGGATGCTCCAGCGGGCGATGATCGCCCAGGCGCTCGCCGGCGAACCGGACGTGCTCGTCGCCGACGAACCGACGACGGCGCTCGACGTCACCATCCAGGCGCAGATCCTCAACCTGCTGCGCGACCTCCAGGAGGAGGAAGGGATGAGCGTCGTGATGATCACCCACGATCTGGGCGTCATCGCCCGGATGTGCGACCGCGTCGGCGTGATGTACGCCGGCGAGATTGTCGAGCGAGGGACGCTCGAAGACGTCTTCGAGACCCCCGTCCACCCGTACACGCGAGGGCTCCTCGGGTCGATTCCGGACCTCGCTGACCCCGCCCCGCGACTCCAACCCATCGAGGGCAACGTGCCGAGTCTCCTCGACTCGGAGATGGGCGAACGCTGTTACTTCGCCGACCGCTGTCCGAAGGCGATGGAGGACTGTCTCCGGCGTATTCCCGAGTTCGACGCCGACGGGAGCGACGAACACCGTGTCCGGTGTGTCCTCGCCGAGCAGCCGTACGACGAGTCGCGGGCGTTGGAGGAGGGAGACGGGGAGAGGGAGGTGACCGCGAATGACTAGCTCGGAGCCTCCCGTCCTCAGCGTCCGCGACCTGAAGAAGTACTACTTCGAGCAGGACAGCCTCCTCGACTCGGTGTTGCGACGCGAAACCCAGAGCGTGAAAGCCGTCGACGGGATCAGTTTCGACATTCAGCGAGGCGAGACGCTGGGACTCGTCGGCGAGTCGGGGTGCGGGAAGTCGACGACGGGCGAGACGTTGCTCCGACTGCGCGAGGCGACGGCCGGGAGCGTCGAGTTCGACGGCGAGGACGTCCTCGGGATGAGCAGCCGGGAACTGAAGGCGTTCCGCCGCCGCGCACAGATCGTCTTCCAGGACCCCTTCTCCAGTCTCGACCCGCGGATGACCGTCGGCGACATCCTCGCCGAACCGCTGAAGATCCACGGCCTCCCCGCGGAGGTTCCGGACGGCCGGTCGAAGCGAGAGGTGCGCCGCGAGAAAGCCCAGGAGTACCTCGAACGCGTCGGCCTCTCGGCGGGACAGATCGACCGCTACCCCCACGAGTTCTCCGGTGGACAGCGTCAGCGTATCGGCATCGCGCGGGCGCTGATGCTCGATCCGGAGTTCGTCGTGCTGGACGAACCCGTCTCCGCGCTCGACGTCTCGGTGCAGGCGCAGGTGCTCAACCTGCTCGACGACCTCCAAGAGGAGTTCGGGCTGACGTACCTCTTCATCGCCCACGACCTCTCTGTCGTTCGGCACATCTGTGACCGCGTCGCCGTGATGTATCTCGGCAACGTCGTCGAACTCGGTCCGACCGACGAACTGTTCGACGAGCCGAGACACCCCTACACGCAGGCGCTCTTGGAGAGCGTGCCGCGGGCGGCGGTCGAAGAACAGGGACGACGGGTCGACCCGCTGCCGGGCGACGTCCCGTCGCCTCGGAACCCGCCGTCGGGGTGTCGGTTCCGGACGCGCTGCCCGCAGGTCATCCCGCCAGACGACGTTGTCATCGACCAGTCGACCTACCGCGAGGTGATGGACCTCAGAGACCGCATCGAGTCGGGCGACCTGAACCTCGACAACGTGTGGGACGACGTCGACGAGAACCGGAGCGACAAACCGGCGTTCAAGCGTCGACTCCGCGCCGAGTTCTTCGCCGAACGGCTCTCGGGGGAGAACGAGGCCGTCGTCGAACGGGCGCTCGACGCGCTGGCGGAGGACGACCGCGAACGGGCGGCAGCGCTCCTCCGCGATCGGTTCGCGAGCGTCTGCGAACGAGTGCGGCCCGTCCTTCAGCAGGAGTCACACCCGGTCGCCTGCCATCTGTACGAACAGCCCGAGACGACAGAGCCCCCCGTAGAGACGTCTGCCGACGACTGACGACGTCGCGACCCGGCAACCGAGTTCGAGATCCGCTCGATCGTGGAGTTCTTGTCTCGACGACACCTCTCTCCAGTATGCTCGCCAGAGAGATCATGCGGACCGACGTCGCGACGGTCGGCCCGGACGACGACGTCAGTGACGCGTTGGGTCGACTCGCGAAAGCCGAGTTCAACGGGTTCCCCGTCGTCGACGACGACGACCACGTCGTCGGCATCGTCACCCAGACCGACCTCGTCGGACTGTTCCAGACCAGAGACCGAACGCTGTGGATCCCCATCGGTTTCCCGCCGTTCATGGAGACGCTGACCTACGCCGTCGACGTCTCGTGGAAGGATCTCGATCTCGGCGTCGACCTGTTGAAGAACGCCGGTAAACCCATCAGCGAGGTGATGACGACCGACGTCGTCACCGTCGCACCCAACGACGACCTCGATCACGTCATCGATCTGCTGTCGGCCGACGACCCCGACATCAACCGAGTACCGGTCGTCGAGGACGGGCGACTCGTCGGTATCATCGCCCGTCAGGACGTGTTGCGGGCGCTGCGAGACGAGCGACGGGCGAATTAGCCTCGTATACACGGCCACCTGTCTTTTCCGTCGACGAGACGTAAATGACTCCCGTGAGCTATCATACGACAATCGGCTGGTCGCTGACGACGTCCGGAATCGTCACGCTGCTTCTTGCCTACCTACCAGGTGACTCACTCTACTGGGGAATCGGATTACTGGTGGTGGGTCTCATCATCATGTCTCGACGAGTCGTTTGAGCGGAGGTCGGCGGTGCCGACAACGAAAGCTTGAGGCCGGTTCCGCGACGAGCGTCTCCGTGACCCGCGTTCGGAACTTACTGCTGTTCGTCGTTCTCGCGGCCCTCTGGGGGTCGGCGTTCATGGCCATCAAAGCCGGTCTCCTCGCCGGTATTCCACCCGTACTGTTCGCGGCCGTCCGTTACGACGTCGCCGGACTCCTCGTGTTGGGGTACGCCGCCGTCGTCCTCGACGACCCGTTCCCCCGAGGTCGGGGACAGTGGACGCTCGTCGCCATCGGTTCGACGTTGCTCATCGCCGCCTACCACGCGCTGCTCTTCGTCGGCGAGACCGACCCGGCGGTCAACAGCGCCGCGGCGGCGGTCATCGTGAGCCTCTCGCCCGTCTTGACGACCGGGTTCGCCCGCGCGTTCCTCCCGCAGGAACGACTGTCGACGGTGGGCGTGTTCGGACTGCTGCTCGGACTGATCGGCGTCGCCGTCCTGTCGGATCTCGACCCGAACAACCTGCTCGCCGGCGGGTTCGTCGCCAAACTGCTCGTGCTCGCGGCGGCCGCGGCGTTCGCACTCGGGAGCGTCCTGACCGGCCGCGTCGACGCGGAGATGCCCATCGAGTCGATGGAGGCGTGGTCGATGCTCGGCGGGGCGCTGTTGATGCATCTGCTGAGTTTCGCGCTCGGCGAGTCGCCGGCGGGCGTCGCGTGGACGTCGTTCGACGTCGTCTGGTCGCTCGGCTACCTCGCAGTCGGGTCGAGCGCAGTCGGCTTTCTCATCTACTTCGACCTGCTAGAGCGACTCGGCCCCATCGAGATCAACCTCGTCTCGTACGTCGCTCCCGTGTTCGCCGCACTCAGTGGGTGGCTCGTGTTGAACGAGCAACCGACCGTGGCGACGTTCACGGGCTTTCTGCTCATCTTCGTCGGCTTCCTCCTCCTCAAGCGGCGGGCGATCCGACGGGCGCTCGGGTCGACGTCGGTCGTCTCGTCGTAGCGACTACGCCTCGTCCTCGTCGGCCGGAGCGACGTCGACGACCGTGCCGACCATCGTCCACCCCTCCTCCTCGGGTGCCTTTCGACCGACGATGACGGCGGACTCGTCGGCGGTGGTCGTCAGTCGGTACTCCGCGTCGTCACCCTCGCGCGTCCCCTCCCCCTGAAACTCCGTCTGGAACCACTCGGTGCTGGAGAGACGGTAGACCGCCGTCGACCCCTCGTCGAGCGTTAGCCTGATCGGTCGGGGACTGATGTTGTGGATTCGCTTTGCGGTGTGGTTGAGCTCTGCCATACCGACGAGGAGGTCCCTCGTCGTATAAAATTGGACGTGTCGAAGGATCATTTCGGGACCGGTAAGCAGTGCCTGACGCGTGGTAGCCGACATATAGCTACGTATCCTCCGTCCGTCGGTACTGTCACGCACCCCGAACCCCGGTTACAGACCGATTCGCCTCTCTCCCGTCTCGGTCGACGTGTTCGGGCAGTGCGTGACCAACGGAGCATTGTGTTGCATCCGGCCTGCTGCGGGTGCGACACCGGCCGCCTCTCCGGGCGGCCGGGGTCGTCCCGACTCGGATGCCGACTCCACCACGTTCTCTCGACAGTTCTCACGCACGAACACGCAGTCCCTGCTCCTCGCCCGCCCGACCCACGACGGGTTTCGACCCTCGAGGGAACGTCGGAGAGTATGCTGTCGTTTTGACACAGACCATTCCGCTGTCACTGAAGGTGGATGTTTGTAGATAACGATAGTTCATAGAAAAAGAATTAGAAATTAGAATAAACGTTTTGGAGCGATCTGAGACGTTCGTAAAACGAATATTGAGGGATTACTCCCACGTGAAAGACCCCGAAAGGGAGCGAAGGCTCATCCCTCTATATGTCCCTGGGGGTAGATGTCTGAACTACGAGGTCCCAAAAGCAATGTCGAACTCCTCCACGCAACTCGCCGAACGAACGTCGCAGTTCAGTGCCCCGTTCCCGATCCAGCGCGGTCGTCAGATGCTCGTCGCTCCGCTCCGGTTCGTCGGGTTCTGGGTGGCGGTCTCCATGCCGTTCCTCTACCTGCCGCTTCTCGCGGGCGGTCTCGACGCCGGCGAGGTCTACGTCTTCGTCGGACTCCTGCTGCTCAACCTGTTCGCCTTCGTCGTCGGTCACGAGTACGGACAGTAACCCCCGTTTCGGCCCTCCCCTCGCCCCCGCTCTTTCTCACCGTTCGCGCTCCGTTCACGGAATCGAGTCGTTTTAGACCGACAGATTCGGAGTGGCGGTATGACCCTCGATACAGTCCCACTCGGACAGACCGGCACGAAGGTGAGCCAGATCGCCTTCGGGACGTGGCGGTTCGGACGGGAGAACGACGACGGCGACGTCGAAGTCGGTCGCGAACGAGCGCACGAACTGCTCGACGCCTACGCGGACTACGGCGGCACGTTCATCGACACAGCCGACATGTACGGCGACGGTCGAAGCGAGAGCTACATCGGCGAGTGGCTCGACGAGAGGGACCGCGAGGAGTTCGTCGTCGCCTCCAAGATCTACTGGCCGACCCGCGACGACGCCAACGGGCGGGGCCTCAACCGGAAGCATCTCCGTCGGCAGATCGACCGCATCCTCGAGCGCCTCGGGACGGACTACGTCGATCTCCTCTACGTCCACCGCTGGGACGACGAGACGCCGCTCGAGGAGTTCATGCGCACGCTCGACGAGTTCGTCCGCGACGGGAAGGTCAACTATCTAGGCACGTCGACGCTGGAGCCGAACGCGTGGAAGGTCGTGAAGGCGAACGAACTCGCCCGTCGACGCGGCTACGAACCGTTCCGGATCGCCCAACCGCGCTACAACGTCGTCAACCGCGAGATCGAGGGTAACTATCTAGAGATGTGCGCCGATTACGACGTCGGTGTCGTCCCGTGGTCGCCGCTGGCCGGCGGGTTCCTCACCGGCAAGTACGCCCGCGGGGAGACGCCGCCTGCGGGGTCGCGAGCGGCGACCGACCAGCAGTTCGTCGACTCCTATCTCACCGACGAGAACTTCGACGCGCTCGAAGCCGTCGAGTCGGTCGCCGCCGAACTCGACGCGACTCCCGGACAGGTCAGCCTCGCGTGGCTCCTTCACCACCGGCAGGTGACGGTCCCTATCGTCGGTGCCCGGACCGTGAGCCAACTCCGCGAGAACCTCGCGGCCGCCGACCTGTCGTTGACGAGCGACCAGTTCGAACGACTGCTCGCCGCCAAGCGCTGAGCGTCTCACAACCGTTAGGTGTGCCGACGCACAAACGCGGCTATGACCGACGCCGACCAGTTCGACGCCGACGACTGGGCCACCCAACTCCGATCGAATCGCACGCAGAAAGACGAGTTCTTCGCCGACCACCCGCAGTCGCCCATCCCACCGGAGGAGCGCGACGAGTTCGACGGGCTCTCCTACTTCGACCCGAACCCGGAGTATCGCGTGGAAGCACACGTCACCGTCCACGACGACCCCGAAGCCGACCCCGTCGAGATGGAGACGTCGGCCGGTCCGAACGTCCGCTATCTCCGGATCGCGACCTTCGAGTTCGAGGTCGGCGGCACCGAGCAGACGCTCACCGCCTACCAGCAGGCGGTCGACGGCGACGAACCGTTGTTCGTCCCGTTCCGCGACAAGACGACGGGACAACAGACCTACCCGGACGGTCGCTACATGGAGTTCGAGGCCGACCGGGCGCTCGTCGACGGCGACACGTTCGTCCTCGATTTCAACCTGGCGTACAACCCGTTCTGTGCGTACAGCGAGACGTTCGCCTGCCCGCTCCCCCCCGAGGAGAACTGGCTCGACGTCGTGATCCCCGCCGGCGAACGGTACGAGAACTGACTGATCTCGACGGTCTGTTTCGCCCTCGCTCGTGCGATCCAGATTCGTGGGTCTTGGTAACACGAAACACTCAAATTCGGCCGGAAAGCGAAATTCATTACCTCGTCGACGAGCAACGGAGGAGTAGAGAAATGGACTTCACGAAGAAAGGACTCATCGGGCTCGTTCTGATAGTGGTCGGCACGCTCGCACTCGTTCCCGGCGCAGCTCCGGACGCGGCGACGCTCGCACAGCTGTTACTCCTCCCGGCAGCCGCCGCGGTGACGTACGGTACCTACCTCGTCGGCACCGAAGGCGACGGCCGCCCGGTCTGAACCGACGAGCGAGATTTTTCACCGCCAGTTCGCCGCCGACAGCAGTAGTGTCGCCGGTACAGGTGGACGATATCACGGAACCCTCGCCAAAACAGGACGTTCGACGAGCGATCTGTCGGTCTTTCAGGATTCTTCGCTAGAGTGTAGAGAAACCACATACTAGGGCGAATTAGGTGTGTAAGGGCAGAGCTTAACTTCGTCCTACGGCGGTTTTTCGGATATGTCACAGGCGATCCCAGCAGTCAGTAGACAGCACGCACAGACAGTAACGATCGAGCGTGAGATGAACCAGTACGGTGCGCTGACGGTGTACGTCGACGAGGAGAACGCGACCCGTCACGTCGTCGAGTACGCCTCCGAGGAACTCGAGTCGACGCTCCGGGAACTCCCGTCCGGCAGCTCGGTGCCGCTCGTCACCGAGCCGATCGGGACGCGCGGCAACGCGTGGCGCGCGACGTCGCTCACGCGGTAGCGACACCGTCGAGCACGCCCGGCTGGGCTCCGCTCGTCTCCTCTCTTCTCTCCCTCCGCTCGTCTCCCGTCGCCGTTCAACGCTGACGCTCGGAGCCACGACTCGGACGGTTCAACTCGTCGTATAGCTCGTGGACGCGGGGTCCGGTTCGATACGCTCGGCGTTCCGACAGCAGCGTGACGACGAGAAACACCGCGACGAGGAGCGCCGAGACCCGGGGCGAGTCGGTCGCATCGAGTCGATCGAGGGTCCGGTGGAGCCAGAAGATGTCCGCCCACTGGCCGTCGTGAAAGGCGACCAGCGTCCGACTCGTCGGGCGGAGCTTCGCAGCGTCGGGGACCAGCGCCCACGCACCGCCGAGGGCGACGATCGTCCGTGGATACGGGAGCCGCGGGAGGAGGTAGGTGACGATCAGTGCGGTGACCGTCGCCCCGAGCGCGAAGTGCCCGATAGCGAAGGACATAGGTTTGTAGACGCCTGACGCGAGTAAAGCAGTTCCGCAGGTGAGGTCGGTTCCGGTCTCACTCTCCGAGACACGGGTAGTTATCCGTTCACCCGCCCTACAGAACCGAATGGCACTCGACTTCGAAGAGCGGATTCGACTCGTGTGGATCGCGCTCGGGGTCGTCTGCGCGTTCGTCCTCCTGTACGCTGTCTCGACGTTCGTCGGAACGTTCGTCTTCGGCGTGTTCGTCTACTACGCCGTCCGACCGATACACAACCGCCTGCGGCAACGTGTCTCGCCGCCGTCGCTCGCGGCGTTTCTGTCGATGTTCCTGTTGGTGTTGCCGGCGCTCCTCGTCGTCTTTGCGACGCTCGGCATCGCAGTACAGGAGCTGTCGCGGTTCCTCAGCAACCAGGAGCTGTCGGGGCTGGAGGCGCTGCTCGCTCCGTACATCGACTCCGCGTTGACGGAGACCGACCTCCAAGCGTTGCTGGCCGGCAACGTCGACGCAGCGACGCTCGAACAGTCGCTGTCGGTCGCGACGCAGTCCGTCTCGTTCGTCGGTCTCGGCGTGCTCCACCTCTTCGTCATGCTCGCACTCGCGTTCTATCTGCTCCGCGACGGGAGTCGACTGGCCGCGCTGTGTTACAACTGTGTCCCCGACGAGACGTTCGCCGCCTACGGGCGCGCAGTCGACACCGATCTAAAGAACGTCTACTTCGGCAACATCGCCAACGCCGTGTTCACCGGCACTATCGGGGCGATCACCTACACCGGGCTCAACTTCGTCGCGCCTGCAGGCGTGTCGATCCCGTATCCGGCACTCCTAGGGTTGCTGACGGGCGTCGCCAGTCTCGTCCCCGTCGTCGGGATGAAACTGGTCTACTTCCCGGTCGCGGCGTATCTGGCCGGTAGGGCGGTGTTCCTCGGGCAGACCGAAGCGCTCTGGTTCGTCCTCGCGTTCGCGGCGCTCTCGCTCGTCGTCGTCGACACCATCCCGGACGTCGTCCTCCGACCGTTCGTCTCGGGCGGGACGCTCCACAGCGGGACGCTCATGCTCACCTACATCCTCGGTTCGCTGCTCTTCGGATGGTACGGTATCTTCCTCGCCCCGCTCTTACTCGTCGTCATCGTCGAGTTCGTCCGTATCGCGTTGCCGACGCTGTACGACTCGTGGGGGGACGGCGTCGACACCGGTCAGACGACGTTCGCCGGAACCGACTGGACGACCGGTCGACCGGAGACGACCGTCGAGAGCACCGACGGCGGCCGCGAGTCGGGGTCGTCCGATCCGTGAGCCGACAGTCACCGCGTTCCGCCGACGGCGAGAGACGAGCACGTCCACGTCCGCTTCGGTGACCTCCCCTCGGCGTGGCGTCGTCTCCGGCGAGATTTAAATGGATTCAGATATTACCCCAAAGTAAAATAACGCTCTATTTCAAACTGCCACGTGCAACCTGTCGAGGAATCCTTGCCCGGAGTTCTCGCCGACAGGTTGTGGCATTCCGGTTGACGACGCTCGTCCCTCGGGCGTCGTCGGACCGTCGACTACGACGGTGTTCTTCGGACAGGCCCCGTCGAACAGTTCCGAGAGACGTGTCTGTTTCCCGACACTGGCGAGGGCGAGACACCGATCGCTCGAGGAGAGGAGTCGTCGAAGAATGCCCGGGGTGGGCTCCGAACCCACGATCTCCGCATGTCCCAGGTCCGAGGCTCGGCAGTCCTCTATGGGACGGAGGCTTCCAAGGCGGTTACCGCACCGAAGCTCGTTTGCCGCGCCGGCGACGCCGACGCGACGAACCCTATGAGTGCGGCGCTATGTCCAGCTAAGCCACCCGGGCTCACTTTCACGTACCGCGATGATACTCTTTAAGCTTCTCATATCGCGCTACACCGGGACTTGCTCACACGCCCGTCGGCGACGGGACTGACCCACCTTTTCTTCGCCGGACACACCCCTCGGTTTTATGTCATAGTACCGGGACTCACCTCGCATGAGCCTACCGGACCTCGTCGACTCGCGACTGAACGGGGAGTCTGTCGCCGCCCGCGTCGCGCTCGGCGGCGAGGACGAACTGTTCGTCACGCCCACGCGGACACTCGTCTACCGAGCGGACGGACTGCTGTCGGACGAATCGGTCGAGGAGTACACACACGACGCCGAACGCATCGCCGTCTCGACGGGTCGACGCAAGGCCAAGGTGACGCTCGACTACGGTCTCGACGGCGAGACGACGTTCGCCCTCCCCACCAAGCGGCTACAGGAGGCGCTCCACCCCGTCCTCGCGGGCGTTCTCAACGCCGCGGGCATCACCGACCCCGGCGAGACGGTGAAACAGACGTTCCAGTTCAGCGAACTCACGCTCGTCGTCACGAGCGCCCGCGTGGTCAAACACATCGGGAGCGCCGTCTGGGACGACGACTACGAGGAGTTCCACTACGAGGACGTCTCCGACCTCAGTTTCGAGGACGGCAGCGTCGCGACGTCGGTGGTGATCACGACCGGTGGCCGACAGGAACGGTTCAAGGCACCGAACGAGGAGTCTCGCGCGGTCCGCGAGACGCTCACGAACGCGCTGTTGGCCTACCACGACGTCGAGAGCCTCGAAGAGTTCCGCGTGGTGGCCGCTCCCGAGTCGGAACCCCAGCAGAAGCGCGACCCGGTCGACTTCGGCGACGGACCGGACCCGTTGAGCGCGAACCCCGGCGACCTGTCGTCGGAGCCGCTCAACGCCACGCGCGACGCCGAGGAACCGCAGTCGGCGGACCGAGAGGGCGACTCCTCGCCTGTCACCGACGAGTTCGACTCGCCGTCGTCCGTCGGCGAGTCGCTCGAGCGACCGGCCGAGACGCCGTCGTCGTCTCCGGCCCAACCGTCGACAGCGGCTATAGGAGCGACCGATGGCGACGGGTTCGAGGGGTCGGGGTTCGAGGCGGCCGTCGACGACGAGGAGCGCGTCGTCGACGAACTCGCCGCACTCAGAGAGACCGTCGAGGCGCAGAACGAGGAACTCCGCAAACAGCGCGAGACGATGTCGACGCTCGTCGACGAACTTCGACAGGGTCGGTAGCGCGTCGGTCAGGACTCGCGGCCGGTCACCTTACGGATACACGACGAGCCAAACGGCCCCAGTTCGCCCGACTCGAACTGGATGAAGTGACCCGTCGACAGCCCACAGCCACAGCGACGACAGTCGAACTCGCCCTCCCGTCGGACCACCTGACTCTCGAAGCGGACGAACGTCCCGCCGCGTCGCGTGCGGAGTCGGCCGCCCTCGCGGTCGACGATGCCGCGCTTCTCGGCCTCGTCGAGGATCTCGCGAGTGAGCGTCGGGTTCGTCGTCACCGTCTCGATGCGGTCGACGGCGTCGGCGACGCTCAGCTCGTCGACCTCCAGATGTGCGAGCAGGTCGAGTGCGAGTTCGACCTTCCGTGCCGAGTCGTCGGGGTCCGCGGTCACGCAGGGTCGTACCCACCCGTTGCGCTTAATCGTTCGTACTCCGCGTGGTGGGGTCGTGTGAAGCACAAAGCGTTTGCCGCCCGGTGACAGACCATCGGTATGAATCGGCGGACGCGACTGGCGCTGGGCGGGGTCGTACTCGCCGTCGTCGTCCTCGGCGTGCTCTTCACCTCTCCCGACGCCGTCCTCGCACGACTCTCGTGGCTGGCGGCGAACCCGCTTCGGTTCGCCACGGTGCTCCTCGCCGTCGCCGTCGTCCGCCCGTTCCTCGCGTGGCCGACGACGCTGCTGGCGGTCGCGGCGGGATACGGGTTCGGACTGGCCGTCGGCCTCCCCTTCGCGCTCCTGTTGATGACGGTCACGGCGCTCCCGCCGTTCCTATTGGCCCGTCGTGCTCGCGGAACGGGACGAATGACGGTCGCCTCCGAGCGGTTCGTCGACCGGACGGGCGACTTCCGCAGCGTCGCCGCGAGTCGGTTCCTCCCGGCCCCGTCGGACGTCGTCTCCGTCGCCGCCGGCGTCGCCAACGTCTCCGTCTTCCCGTTTCTCGCGGGAACCGCGGTCGGCGAACTGCCGTGGGCCGTCGCCGGCGTGCTCCTCGGGTCGTCGCTCGACGTCGTCTCGGCGGACTCGCTCTCGGCCGTCGTCGACGCACGTCTCCTCGTCGCCGTCGCGCTCGTCGGCCTGCTCGGACTCGCGGGACCGGTCTACCGATACGTCGCCGGTGACAACGCTGCCGGCGACGCGTCGGGCGGTCGACTCTGACCGTGTGACGCGGCCACACGCCCAGGAAATGCTTTTTCAACGAGGGGTTGTCAACCGATATATGTTCCCGGACGTCATCGAGACCGACCGTCTCCGGCTCCGACGGTTCGACCGCGAGACCGTCGACGCGCTCGACCTCTACGAGTACGCCGCGAAGACCGACTCCATCGACGAGGAGACGCGCTACGTCACGTGGGAGCCCCACGCGACGCCGAAGGAGTCGTGGGACTTCCTGCGGCAGATGGAGGAGGCGTGGGACGACGCCAAGAACGCTACGTACGCGGTGTTCCCGAAGGAAGGCGAAGAGCGGGCCGGCGAGTTCGCAGGCAACACCGGACTCGGCGTCGACTGGGACAAGCGCAAGGCGACGCTCGGCGTCTGGCTCCGCAGACCGTTCTGGGGCCGCGGCTACTCGGGCGAGCGAGCGACGGCGCTGGTCGAACTCGGGTTCGACGTGCTCGACCTCGACTACGTCACCGTCTGTCACGCGGTCGACAACGAGCAGTCGCGCCGGGCGATCGAGAAGTACGTCGACCGACTCGGCGGCCAGCGCGACGGGATCGTCCGTAACCGCTACGTCTCCGAGAAGACCGGCGAGGGCGTCGACGAGTACCAGTACTCGATCTCACAGGAGCAGTGGCACGAGGTGACCGGCGGCGAGCGGACGGCGACGTTCCGGTGGGACTGATTCGACCTACTCGCTCGGGACCGCCCCCGAGACCACCTCGCCACCCTTGAGCACGGCGGCCGGATTGTTGAGGAGCGTCAGGTCGTCGGTGACGTCGCCGTCGACGACGAGCAGGTCGGCGTTGGTGCCCGGTTCGAGCGTCCCCGACCCGTCGAGACCGATCACGTCGGCGGCGACTTCGGTCATCGCGCGGATCGCCTCGACAGGATCCATCCCGTACTTCGCCATGAACTCGACCTCCGTCGCGTTCGCGCCGTGGTAGTTGAAGGGGGTTCCGGCGTCGGTGCCGCCCGCGATGCGGACGCCCGCCTCGAGTGCCTTCCCAAAGGAGTCGACGTGGCGCTCGTAGACGTGGCGCGTCTTGCGGGCGCTCTCCTCGGTCGCCGTCTCGATGTTACGGACGATGTGGTACGGCGCCGACAGCGTCGGGACGAGCGTCACGTCGTGGTCGACGAGCAGGTCGACCGCCTCGTCGTCGAGGAAGGTGCCGTGTTCGACGGTGTCGACGCCGGCCTCGACGGCCGCCTTGACGCCCTCGGCCCCGTGGGCGTGCGTCGCGGCGTGGACGCCCTGTCTGTGTGCCTCGTCGACGATGGCGTCGAGTTCGGCGTCGGTCATGGCGACCTGGTCGGGGTCGGTGCCGGGCGTCGTCACCCCGCCGGTGGTCATGAACTTGACGAACTCCGCACCCTGTTTGGCCTGCTCGCGGACCGCTCGACGAGCGTCCGCGGGGCCGGTTATCTCGCGGCCGAGATGGTGGCCGTGCCCGCCCGTGATGGTGATAGACCGGCAGTTAGCGACCGTCCGCGGACCGGGGACGTCGCCGGCGTCGATAGCGTCGCGGACCTGCGGATCGACGTCGCGTGCTCCCATCGCCCGGACGCCGGTGACGCCCGACTCGAGCGTTCGCCGGGCGTTCCGCGCCTCGACCAGCGTGAGTTCGGCGTCGCTCATGCCGACGACGTCCTCGACGCTCCGCTCGCCCGACAGCGAGTAGTGGACGTGCGCGTCGACCAACCCCGGGAGGACGGAGTAGCCCGGCAACGAGACGACGTGCTCGTCGGCGGCGCTGTGGGAGAGAACCTCGTCGCCGCCGACCGCCGTGATCGTTCCCGACACCTCGTCGAACGCAACCGCGCCCGTTCGTGTCTCACCGCTGTCGACGAGCGTCACGTCCCGGAGAATCATGGTCGCGTTTTCCGCTCCGGGGGCTTGAATCTGTCCGAACGAGGTGAGTTCAGAGTTCGCGGGCGACCATCTCGCCCCAGTGCTCGAAGCCGTAGCGGTCGTAGAACGCCTGCGCGCGGTCGTTCTCCCGGTCGACGTCGAGCACGATCCGGTCCAGCGGTAGCTCCATCCCTCGAGCGAGGGTCAGCGCCGCCTCCATCAGGTCGTCGGCGACGCCGGTGCCGCGGTGCTCCGGTGCGACGAACAGCTCGTTGAGCACGGCGGCGTCCCAGACGAACCCCAGTGAGGCGGGGAGGACGAACACGTACCCCGCCACCTCGCCGTCGTCGTCGACGGCGACCGTCACGCAGTGGTCGTTCTCGGCGACGCAGTCGTCGACCCACGCCAGCCACTTCTCGCGGTAGTCGTCGGTCAACTTGGCCTCGTACTTCGGGCCTTTGTCCTCGCCGCCCGTCTCGTCGCCGATACCGAGTTCGAAACCGCGCTTCAGCTCCCAGAGGCCGTCCGCGTCTGCGGCCGTGTAGGGTCGAACGTTCATGGACTCCGTTCGTCGGCGGGCGGTTTGAGTGGTTCTATCTCACCAGCGATAGAACTCCCACAGTCGCGTCCCTACCACGAACCCGCCGACGGCGACGACCATCAGCTGCCACCCCGACATCACGAGCGGGAAGACGCGCTCGACGTCCGCCGGCTCCGCGCCGGGCGAGGGGTCGACGCCGGTCCGGTAGTGGAGCGTCTCCGTCGTCGGCCGCGGGTCGGTGGGCGCGAGGTCGACGAACGTCTGGACGACACCCCGCTGATTCGAGACCAGCAGGTGGCCGTTGACGCGGTAGAACGTGTCGTGGAGGGGGTAGAAGGCGTTGACGCCGTTCGTGAAGAGGTCCGGGAAGATACCGCCGAAGGTGAGGCCGGCGACGGCGACCCACGCGACGCGAACGCCGTGGTCGCCCCACCGCTCGCGGAGCCACGACCGCTCGCCACGGAGACGACTGTCGTACGCGACGAGACCGCCGAGGAGGGGCGGGAGGAGGAGCGTGTGAAACAGCGACCGGTGTGCACCCGGGACGACGAGACCGACGACGGCGTCCGTGTCGATGACTGCAGTGGCGAGGAGGACGACCGCGAGCGCACGCGGGGTGAACTCCTCGCCGAGCAGGGCGACCCCGACCAGTCCGGCGAGCGCGACGTGGACGACGGTCGACGGCATAACTCGTCTTTCGGGGCCGGCGGTTTGAACCCTTCTCTCGGTCGTTGCTACTAGCGCCCGTCTCCAGCCGTCGCTCGTCGCTCTCCACCCTACGTCACCTGTCGAACCCGGGTTTCGATGTGTTTTTTGTTCCGGTCGCCGGATAGACGTCACATGCACCAGGTTCAGGCTGTCGTCGGTCTCGGGGGTGCGGCGTGACCGCGACGCCGCGCGAGGACCTCGCCCAGCGCATCGCCGGCGAGATCACGCTCAGTGCCGACCCGGGGGCGACGCTCCGTAAGTGGCGCACCGACTTCGACGTCTCGCAGACGGCGCTCGCCGAGCAGCTCGACGTCTCTTCGTCGGTCATCTCCGACTACGAGAGCGGCCGACGCGAGAGCCCCGGTATCGGCGTCGTCAGCCGCATCGTCGGCGCGCTGCTCGACATCGACCAGTCGCGCGGCGGCGGTCGGATCCGTCAGTACGCGCGCGTCCTCTCGGCGGGGTTCGAGAGCGACATCGTCCACGACCTCCGAGAGTATCCGACGAGCGTCCCGATGGACCGGCTCTACGAGGTGATGGAGGCGACGGAACTCGTCGCGGGCGACCACGACTACGTCAGCGGTCACACCGTCATCGACAGCATCGAGGCGATCACCCGCCTCTCGAGCGACGAGTTCTATCGCCTCTACGGACAGAGTACGAACCGCGCACTCGTCTTCACGGGCGTCACACGCGGGGAGTCGCCGCTCGTCGCCATGCGCGTCGTCAACCCGACGCCGAACGCGGTCGTCCTCCACGGCGTCGAGGAGGACGACCTCTGGGAACACGCCCCCGCACTCGCCACCATCGACGGCTTCTCGCTCGCCGTCTCGACGCGGGACTTAGACGAGATGCTCGACGACCTGCGAGAACTCCCCTGAGAAACACGAACGTCGGGGTTCAACCCGGCCGCGCCGTCGGTTACGTCGCCTCGGGATTCGGTCTGCGTACCGACGAGAGACATCGTTTCCGCACCGACGGAACTCGGCCGTCAGATGAGTGCGATGGGCGACTCCCTCTTGCCCGGAGGATCGATGCGTTTGCACGTTCGCGACCGGTCCTTCTAGTCGAGCACCGGTCTGTGCGTCGACCCATCGCCACCCGATGTTTGTCGCCTGCGCCCCATAAGCGGCCAGCTGGGCTGCAGCGAGTGAAGTCGTCTCCCCCGTCCAATCGGCTTCGATCCGGCCAGAGCTGTCGAGGCGATTCGCCGACGTCTCGACCCGGTGAGCCGAGAGCGGACGTGAGTCACTCCCGCGGATCGGCGTCGACCCCCGTTTACAGCGAGTGAAGTCGCCCGGGGTTACGAGCGATTTAACCACCCCCACCCCGTGGGTATCGCTACTATGGAGTGGGAGGCCGGAACGCTGTTCGAACTCCTCGGCGACGAACTCGCTCGGACGATCATCGCGCTCACGAGCGTGGAATCGCTCTCGGCGGACGCCTTGAGCGACCGCTGTAGTTCGTCGCGGCCGACGGTGTACCGGCGACTCGACGAGCTTCAGCAGTACGACCTCGTCGCGGAGCGAACCGAGTACGACGCCGACGGCAACCACTACAAGACCTACGAGTGTCAGCTAGAACAGGTGTGTGTCGACGTCGACGACGGTTCGTTCGCCGTCGACCTCCGACTCCGACGTGACGTCGTCGACGACGTGGACGGAGACGAGGACGACAGCTAAAAACGAAAGCGGAATCCGGCCGTACGGGTCCGGCGTCGCTCGGGACGGCTACTCGACGTACTCGTAATTCCGCTCGCCCATCCGTCCCCAGCCGGAGAAGACGAACTCGCCGGAGGGTGCAGTGAACTCCTCGACGTCGGTCTCCTTCTCGTGGTCGTGGACGTCGTGGACGAGTTCGTACTCCTCGAACGAGAGATCGTAGCGGTTCTCGAGCTTTTCGTCGACGTTGAGCTGTTCGATCTCCTCTTTCCAGCCCTCACGGACGGTCTCGGCGTGGATCTCCGCCTGCGCACCGGAGCCGTAGGAGCCGACGAGGAGGCGCTCGCCGGTGAAGTCGCGGCCGGTCTCGGCGGCGTGTTTCAACGCGCTGGTCCGCGCGACGTGGACCGACCCGGTGTACCAGTTACCGACCTGTCGGGCGAGCGAGAGCGCCGGATCGATGACGCGGCCGTACCAGTCGCGGTACTGCTCGGTGTCTTTGAGGTCGTCCATGTACGCGCGGACGGCCTCCTCGTAGTTGTCCCAGTTGTCGAACTCTGCCTCGCGGGGCTGGCGACCGATCTCCGCGGCGAGCTCGTCCTCGACGTCGGTGTCGCGGATCATGTGACGGTAGCCGAGCAGGCCGGCCTTCCGGACCATCCCCGGGAACGGCGTGTGGAAGGGGATGTACGCGAAGTCGTCGGGGTGGGTCTTACCCGCGACGCTCTCGAAGTCCTCCAGCGCCTCGCGCATCCGCGCCAGATACACCTGCATCGACCGCTTGCCGTCGACGCTCGGGAACTGCTGGTTCGGCTTCAGGAAGTCGGTCTCGTCGGCGCTGCCGTACCCCTGCTCCGTCGAGAGTTCGACGACGCTCGGCTCCTCGGAGATGAGCATGGCGACCGCACCGGCACCCTGCGTCGCCTCGCCGGGGTCGCCGCGCTCGTAGAGCGCCGTGTCGGTGGCGACGACGATCGCCGAGCGGCCGCGGTTCCGACCGGCCTTGATCCAGTTGTACGCGTCGTCGATCGACTGCGTGCCGGCGACGCAGGCGAACTTCCGTTCGCCCTTGTTGGCGTGGTGGAAGTTCCCGTCGTAGACCTGCTCGAGACAGCCGGCGATGTACGTCGAGACGGGCTTGGAGTTGTCGAAGGAAGACTCCGTGGCGACGTCGATACGGCCGATGTCCTGCGGTGTCAGCCCCTTGCGGTCCATCAGGCGCTTGGCCGCGTTCGCCCCCATCGTGACGATGTCCTCGTAGACGTCGGGGAACGACGAGTTCTCCAGACCGAGGCCCTTCGTGTACTTCTCGGGGTCCTCGCCTTTCTTTTCGGCGAACGTGTTCGGCAGGTCCAGTTTGAGCTTCCCGGTCCAGATCTCGATTGCGTCGATGCCGACGGCTGTCATGAGTGTTCCGTACAGTCAGACGGCATAAGGGCTTGTCGATAGCAATTACGTCGGACGTCGAACCACCTCCGGTTCAGACGGTGACGACGGCGGTCACGGTGGGCGTCGCCGACGAGTCCGACGACACCGGTCGGTTCCGACCAGACGCGAGCGTGGCGGTTCAGCGACGAAGGGCCGTCGTGAGCCACGACAGGAGCGGGGGGCTATCTGCGACCATTTCCGACTCAGTTCCCATTGCCGCCGCTGTCGATTCTCTTTTCGGGCGCGACGAAGTACGTCGCTGCGTCCCCGTCGTCGTATAACACCGAGAAGACGAAGAAGTCGCCCTCGTCGACGCGGTGGCGCTGTCCCTGCCGGTCGTCGAACGCGAAGGAGAGCGTGCGGTTGCCACCCGCTTCGAGGGGAACCGAGACGTCCCGATACGCTCCTCGGACGGGGAGCGTCGCTTCACCGTCCCCGAACACCGCCCTCGTCGGCGGGTCGGTCCCCGCTCCGCCTTGGCTGTCCTGAGAGTAGAAGTTGAACCGGACCGCTTCGACGACCCGACGACGTTCGCCGTCGGTGTTCTCCAGGGTCACCGCGACCCGGCCGCCGTTCTCGATGGTCGCACCGCGCTGCACCACAGAGCCCGGATCGCCTGGGTTGATCTCCGCGCCCCTGCCCGAACCGCCGCCGCTCCCATCGCTGTCGACGACGGACAGGTCGAACTCGACTCGCTCCTTCGCGCCTAGACTCGCTCCGACCGCCGCGGTGACGGTCGCCGACCGTTGGCCGTCGACGTCTTCGGGCGTGTAAGTGAACGCCGCCCGCCCGTCACTCCCGCTCACCGCCGTCGACGTCACCGTCCCGGGGCCGTCCACCGACGCGTTCACCGTCACGCCGCTGACCGGGTTGTCGAACTCGTCTCTGACTTCGGCGACCACCCGGCGTTCACCGTTCTCCGAGACGGTCTCGCCGTCGACGCCGGTCAGGTACGTCGGCGTCGGTTCCGCGACGTCCGTGCCGACGCCGACCTTCGCGAGGTTCAGCTCGTAGTCGTACCCCGACTCCAGCGTCAGTTCGACGACGCCGTCGGTCTTCGTCACGTCGACGACGTACCGACCGTCGTCCGGTTCGCCGTTGGCGGCGTCCGGTCCGTTCTCGTCGTACTCGCCGTCGAGCAACTGGTCTCGCCACGTCTCTTCGCTGAGCGTCGAGGCGACGGCGACGGTGAGCGGACCGCCCTCGGCCTCGACGGTCACCGTCCGATCGGAGACGCTCGTCGGGCGGACGTCGACCCCGAGCGTCCCCGTCTGCGAACGCGAGAGGTCGCCGTCGACGACGACGAGACTGATCCGGCGTCCGTCGACGAGCGTCTGCCCCGACTGCGGGACGCGGTTCGTCACCGAGAACTCGTTGTAGAGCGCGCCGTTCTCGTAGACCGTCATCGGCGCGTTCTGATAGACGTGGTAGCTCGGTTCGTAGCGAACAGTAGTCGTCGAGAACGACTTGGTCTCACCCGGCCCCAGTAGTCGGCCGTCTCGTCGTCGAGCGCTCTCACGTTCCGGAGTCGACTCTCGCCGAGCGCTTCGGTCCGCACCGTCCCCGACGGCGACGGCGGGTTGACGAACAGCGCTCGCTCGGGGTACTGTGTCCCCGTCCGGATCGCGACCGACTGTGTCACGCCCGTCCCGACGGTCCGGCTGACGGCGGACCGAAACGACTGTAGATCCTCCTGTACCTGCTGGTTGTGACGAAACTCGACCTGCTCATTCTCGGCGGGGACGACCGTCGTCTGGTAGGCCGACATCGAGAGTATCAGTAGACCGAAAAGCAGAATCGCGCCGACCTGCACGGTCACGCCACGGTCGTCTCCCCGAAAGTCCATTGCCTATCTCAACTGTGAGTAGGGTGAAAAGACTTACTCGAAAAGCAGACAGTCTCTTTCGAGACTCTATGCGTCGTCTTCTTCGACGACTTCGGGGTCGCTGAGGGCGCTCTGCAGCGAGTCGAGGCCGTTGACCCACTCGGAGACGAGTCCGTACTCGATGTCCTCGACGAGCGCCATGTCGAGGTCGTCGCCGTCGATGATACGCGTCCCGGCCTGTACGAGGTAACCGAGCGCCGCGTCGAGGTCCTCGTCGGCCTCGGCGTCGGCGGCGGCCCGGACGTACTCCTCGACGCTGGCCTCCTCGGCGGGACCGGCGGCGACGTACTCCTCGGCGGCGTAGAAGACGCAGACGAGGCTGGTCTGGACGCCGTCGATGAGCATCAGTTTCTCCTCGTCGTCGAACTCGACTTCGGTCAGGACGATCTCGCGGACGTCGGTGAGCTCTTCGATCGCCTCTTCCTGCGAGAGACGGTCCTCGTCGTACGCCGAGAGGATCTTCGCCACGGCGATGGCGGCGTCGTCCTGCAGGTTGAGGAGCAATCGTGCGGAGTCTTCGTTCTCGGGGTCGAGCTCTTCTTCTTCGACGCGGCTCAACCAGTTCTGCCAGCGTTCTTCCGTGTAGAACGTCTCCTCTGGTTCGCTCATACCTCCACCGACAGTACCTGAACTCAAATGCCTTTCCTATCGCCGAGAAACCGGCCAGTTTAACTACTCAAGGTCGCGAGTGTGTCGATTCCGTACACTTCGCGGGGGGTCTCGACGTGGGCGGTCTCCACGGCGTCTGCGTGTCCCTCCTCGAGCAGCCACTGGACGCGACGGGGGACCGTCTTCGGGCCGAGCACCGCACCCGGCCGGTCGGCGTCGTCGACGAAGTCCGTCTCCATTAGGAACGGCTCGCCCGCCTCGACCGCGACGTCGAGGTACTCCTTCTCGCTCATCACGCTCGGCGTCCCGCCGACGAGTCGACCGGTCGCGTAGTGCTTGACGACTCGCTCGCGCGGAACGTCGCGCTCGGCGGCCCACGTCGCGACGTCCGAGAGGTCCTGCGTCGTCTCGGTGTGTAGCTGCAGCGCACAGTCGCAGTCGGCCGCGAGGTCGAGCCCGTGCCGGAGCACGTCGTTCGAAGCCTCCCAGACCGCGTCGGAGACGTCGTAGTGAGGGCGACCGGACTTGAGCGCGAGCGCCCGTCCGTCGCGGACGAACTCCGCCGCGACCGAGAGGCCGTCCTGCATCAGGTCGCGCGCCTCGTGCGGTTCGAAGCCGCGCTCGTCGGTGAGGCGGGTGACGAGACCGGGATGGACGCCCAAGACGGGCCACGCACGCCCGCGGAGCACCTCGGTGGCCTCTTCGACGAGCGAGACCGTCTCCTCGAACACGTCTCTGAAATCCTCGCCCGTCTCCGCTTCGACGCCGAGATGCCACGACGGTTTGTTGACGACGAGGAGGTGGGTTCCGCCGAGGCGGTGGAAGTCCTCGACGGCCTCGATACCCTGATTCTCCCGGTCGAGATGCAGATGGTTGTCCAGTACGGGTGTCCCGAGGTCGTTCATACCCGTGGCTTGGCGAGTCGTGACAAAAATGTCGACGGATTCGTCGACTGCCCGAAGCTACAACGGTGTAGAGCGAGTCAGAGTCGTCCGTGGACAATCTGGTGACGATCGAGAACTCAGATCTCGATCCCCGTCCGTACGAACCGGTCGCCGCTGTTCGCACAGCTCTCCTCACCAACTGGTTCGAGACGGGCGTCCAGTGGAGGCCGGTACAACCATGACCTCGCCGAGTCGGAATCGTCTCGGTTGGTGGTTGTATATTCTCGCTCTCGCTGGAGCGACGCTGTTTCTGACGTATTCGTTCATCGATATCCTCGTCCTCGGCGTGTTCGGATACTACGCGACCCGACCGGTTTGTGACCGATTCAGTCGGGTCGTCGACTCCGACCGAATCGCTGCCGCACTGACCATCGCGGTCGTCTTACTCCCAGCGCTCTTGCTTGTCATCTACGCCAGCACACAGGTGTTCCAACAGCTCCAACACCTGGTCGGCGGGTCCAGCACCTCGATGCTCGTCTCCCGTGTCTTCGGGCTCGACGCCCTCTCAGCTGCCGAGCGAGCTCAACTCCTGTCGACACTCGAGAACCCACTCTCGGGTAGCAGCAGTCTTCAGGGATCTCTCGAGTCGATTCTCCGGAAGGCGCTTCAAGCGGTCCAGATGGTGTTCGGAGCGGTCGTGCTTCTCGCACTGTCGGTGACGCTTTCGTACGCGCTTCTCGAACGGGACGAAGCCCTCTCGAAGACGGTCGTCGCGCTCGTTGGCGGCCGAGACACGACCGCGTACGCGTACGCGGTCACTGTCGACAACGACCTCGAGTCGGTGTTCTTCGGGAACCTCCTGTTCGTTGCTGTCATGGCCGTCATCGCGACGGTGCTGTACGGGGCGACGAACTATCTCGCGCCACAGGGTCTACAGATTCCGATGGTGCTCACCCTGGGGGTTCTGACAGGGCTGACGAGTCTCATTCCTATCGTCGTCGGCAAGGTCGTCTACCTTCCCGTCGTCGCGCTCCTCGGCCTTCAAGCGACACGGGCAGCTGGGAACCACCTCCTGTTCGTCGGTGGTGTCCTCGCTGTCTACGCGCTCGTCTTGGACATCCTCCCCCAGTCGGTCATCCAGCCGTATCTCTCGGGGCGAAAGTTCGACACGATCTTGTTGCTGTTCGCGTACGTGCTCGGACCGGTTCTGTTCGGCTGGTACGGGTTCTTCTTCCTCCCGATCGTGGTCGTCCTCCTGTTCGAGGCGGTTCGAATCGTACTTCCACAACTGCTCCGCGGCGACCCGCTCGGCCCCGAGCCGATGCTGGCGGAGGAGGTAGGAGCCAACCCACAGGAGAGCCGAGACGGTACGTTCGGCGGGAGCGACTCGGACGGAGACACGAACGAGACAGCAGCCGACGGCTGCGGAGCCGAGTCCGACGAACTGTAGCCGAGGCGGTCGCTTACCAGTCGATGACTTCCTTGTCGCGCCAGAACTTCCCGCCAGGGCTCCCCGGCTTGAAGCGGCAGAGCCACGTCGGCGTCTCCGCGCCCTCCTCGACCGAGCGGTCGGCCTCCTCGCCACCCATGTCGGTCCGGACCCACCCCGGACAGGCCGAGTTGGCGATCAGTCCCTCGTCGCCGTACTCGCCGTGGAGGTACGCGGTCAGCCCGTTGATACCGGTCTTCGAGATCCGGTACGACGGCGATCCGCCGCTCTGGGGTTCGCCGAGGGCACCCATCCCCGAGGAGAGGTTGACGATCCGACCGCCCTCGTGCTGGAGGAGATACGGAAGCGCGTACTTCGCGGTGAGCATCGGGCCGCGGACGTTCGTCATCAGGGTGCGGTCGATGGCCGACACCGGTTCGTCGACGAGGTCGTCGCCGAACTCGCCGACGCCGGCGTTGTTGACGAGGATGTCGATGCCGTTGGCCTCGTCGCCGACGTTCTCGACGGTGTCCTGCACCTCGCCGTGCTGGGTCACGTCGAGCAGCACCTTCTCCTGTCGCTCGCCGACCTCGTGGTCCGTGCTTCGAACCCCGGCGTAGACGATGACGCCGAGTTCGGTGAGGTTTTCGGCGATCTGTCTGCCGAGACCGCGGTTCGCACCCGTGACGAGTGCGACCTGCCCGTCGAGTCGGTCGTAGAGCTCCGGCTTCATACCGCTGGCTACCCTTTCCCACCGGAAAGCACTTTTCAAGCGGTCTCCTTCGTGTCTGGGGTTCCCACACGACCAGACCGTTTTTCTCGCGTCGTCGCGTCGACCCGCCGATGACTGCCATCTACGTCGACCTCGACGGGACGCTCCTCCAGTACGACCGCTCGTTCGCCGACATCTTCGCCGACGCCTGCGAACAGGTCGGCGTCGCTCCGCCCGAGAAGTACCAGCAGTACTACGTCCAGCGGTTCTTCGACCGGTTCGCCGCGTTCCACGACGATCCGTTTCTCGCTGCCGCCTGCGACCTCCGTCGCGAGTTCGGCCTCGACGTCGATCCGGTCGCGTTTCGCGACGCGAGAGTCGACGCGGAACTGGCGGCGACGACGGTCGCCGCAGGCGTCCGCGACGCACTCGACGCGCTGGGGCGGGAGCATCGACTCGGCGTGCTCTCGAACGGCATCGGTGCCGTCCAACGCGAGAAGCTCGCCGTACACGACCTGCTGGGGCTGTTCGACGCCGTCGTCGTCTCACACGACGTCGGTGCGACGAAACCGGACGAACAGATCTTCGAGACTGCCGAGCTACGTCTCCCGGCCGACGAACACGTCTACGTCGGCGACGACGCCGAGGACGACGTCGGCGGTGCGGTCGACTCGGGGTGGAAATCGACGGTCCACGTCGTCGCCGACGACGCGGACTGTCCGGGCTGTCGTGCCGACCTGCACGTCGCACCCGACGAGTTCGACCGTCTCGGCGAGGTGCTCTGAGCTCGACTCGGCTACGGCTCCTCGACGACGTCGAGCGGGTCGAACGTCTCGCCGGTCCAGCGCCACGCCCGAACCGCGTCTTCGGCGGGCGAGAGGATACAGTAGACGTAGCCGGTCCACGTCGCCTGCGCCTCGTCGGTCGCGCTCGGTCGAGCAGGCGTCTCCGGATGGGAGTGATAGAAGCCGACGACGTCCAGTCCGGCGTCCTCGAGAGCTTCGACGGTAGCGATCGTCTCCTCCGGGTCGAGTTCGTAGGCGACGCGGCGGTCGTCGGCGACGTTAGTGACACGGCGTATTTCGGTCACGCGGTCGACGGCGTCCGTGTCACTCCCACCACCGTCTCGACGGCCAGCGAGGACACCACAGACCTCTCTCGGTTCGTCGCCGACGCCCTCACGCGCGTGAGATAGTAATTCGGCGCGAACTGTCGCGGGGAGGACGAGTCTACTCGAAGTCACGACGCATGGCGATCTCGAACCACGGACACAGGCGCAGTTGGCGGTACCACTTGGGGTGGTCGTGCAGATGCTCGTAGTCGGCCCAGAGCAGACCGGCGATCTCGTCCTCGTCGGGGTCGAGCGTGGTGTCTTCGAGCGTCACCTTCAGCACGGCACAGACCTCCCACTCGACGCCTTCGTTGGGGTAGTAGCGTTTGTACTCGAAGCGATCGGTCAGTTCGACGTCGTCGTACTGGTCGGGCGTGATGCCGAGTTCCTCTTCGAGGCGCTGTCGGGTTGCCTCCTCCTGGCTCTGCCCCTCGACGGGGTGGGAAGCGACGGTACCGTCCCAGTGGGTGTCCCAGAGGCGTTTCGACGGTGCACGCTGACCGAGGAGGATGCGCCCCTCGCCGTCGAAGACGAGACAGGTGAACGCACGGTGGCGAATCCCGTCGCCGGTGTGGGCGTCGAGTCGGTTGACGAGTCCCTCTTCGTTGTCGTCGGAGTCGACGGCGATAACGTCCTGCCCGGCGTTCTTGTGGCGCTCGGCCGCTGCGGCGTCGTCCGAACCGGCGTCCGATTCGGCCGCCGAAACGTCGTTCGTGCTCATGCGGGAGTCATCGGTGAGGGGAGTGAAGGAGTCTTCGATGCGACCCCGTCGAGCGACCGCTCTCGCGTTTCTGACACTCGCCGCGAATTCGGGGATAAGAACAAAGGTCTGCCGACGAGTCTGCAGACGTGTGTACGCCGTCGACCTTCACAGTCACAGTCGTTTCTTTCACGCCTGGCGAGGACGGGCAACGCGATACGACGCGTTCGGTCTCAAGCTCAACACCCTCGCGGCGCGACTGCGCGGACTGGATGCGTTGGCCGTGACGAACCACGACTACAGTTACTCCGCGGAGACGAGGTTTCCGACGATCCCCGGTATCGAGGTCTCCACGTCCGACGGGCACGTCGTCGTCGTCGGTGCGAACCCACCGGACAGAACCGAGGTCGGCGAACTCAGCGCGTCCGAGACCGTCGACCTCGCACACGACCGGGGCTGTGCGGCCATCCTCGCTCACCCGTACCGAAACAGCAACGCCCGAAACTCGGGGGCCGACTTCGACGCCGTCGAGATCAACGGCAAGAACCCCGAACATATCGCGAAGACACAACAGCTCGCGAAACAGCTCGACCTCCCACTCGTCGGCGGCAGCGACGCACACTACCTCGTGGAGGTCGGTCGCGCCTACACGAAGATCGACGCGGACGAACTGACTCCCGCGGCCGTCGCCGACGCCATCCGCGACGGGCGGGTGACCGCCGTCACCAAGTTCGGCCCGTTCGACCGTCTCGTCGACCGCGCTTACACGCGAATCCACGCGGAGAAGAAGTGGATGGAGTCCGACAGCGTCGAGGCGGCCGAGCGCTGACACTGCCTTCTGTACCGGGCCCACGACTCCGCTTCGACGGCGTCAGTCGGGATCCGGGTCGTACTCGTCACCGACGAACACACCGAGCGAACGTGGTCGTGTGGTGATGTCGAGTGCGTTCGCTTCGACCATTTCTCCGTCGAGGCTGAACTGGACGGTGTCGTCGAGAACGTGCAGCCGCAACGACGGCGTCTGTAGTTGGGTGATGTTGGCCGTCTCACCGCCGAAAAGTCGCTTTATCGCCGCCTCTCCCGCGAGGTTGATCGTCGGCTTGTCCTCTACGATGGTGACGTCGAACTGGCCGTCTTCCATGTCGGCTTGCGTCCGGCCCTCGACCGGGAACCGGCGGCCGTTCCCCACGAGCGCGAAGATGGCCTCCCCCTCCCAGGTGTCCTCGCCGCCCGCCTCCACGCGGAGGCGCATCCCGTCGTACTCCGAGAGCGTCTGGAGGGTGTTGACGACGTAGGCGAGGATACCGAGTCGGTCTTTCGAGTCGGGCGTCGTCGCGGCGCTCGCCTCGGCGGTGATGCCGCCGATACAGGAGTTGACGAACGGCTGCGTCGGCCCGTCCGGGACGGAGGCGACACCGAGGTCGATACGCCGCTGTGTCGCCTCTTCGATCACCTCGAAGGCGTGTTCGATGCTCCGGATCCCGAGGTTGCCAGCGAAGTTGTTGCCGGTCCCTGCCGGGACGACGGCCAGCGTCACGTCGTCGAGTGCGTCCGCCTCTACGAGTCCACGGACGACCTCGTTGATCGTTCCGTCGCCGCCACAGGCCGCGACGATCTCCGCACCGTCTCGGGCCGCGTCGGCGGCGAGGTCGACGCCGTCACCTGACTCGCTCGTCTCGCTGATGGAGAAGCCGTGGTCGACAGCGAGATCCCTGACCTGCGTGGAGTGCGAGCTGTCACCGCTAACCGGGTTGAGAACGAGTACGCGGTCGCTGAACGCCGGATGGCCGCCATCCGTCTGTCGCTGGCGCTCGATGGGCATCGTCTGTCACTCGCACGGAGTGACACAAAACCCTGCCGGCTAGCCGAGTCGCTCGTCGAGGATGAGTCGGGTCTTCGTCCGCTTGACCTCCTCCAGTTCGCGCGCCTGCGTGATGAGTTCGTTGACGCCGCGGGTGTCCGCACAGTCGACGACGAGGACGACGTCCTCCTCGCCGCTGACCTGCCAGGCGAAGTCGACCTCCTCCCACTCGGCCATCTGGTCACAGACGACGGTCGTGTCGACGTCAACGGCGACCGACACTTCGATCATCGCCTTCACGTTCCCGGTTCGGGTCGACACGGTGAACCGTTCGATGACGCCGTCGTTCGTCAGTCGTTCGACCCGGTTGCGAACCGTCCCTTCGGAGGTTCCGACACGCTCTGCGATCTCCGTGTACGGCGTTCTCGCGTCTCGACGGAGGATGTTCAGGATGCGTCGGTCGAGGTCGTCCATACACGACCCTGACCAGCGACGCTCATAGTGATTACGAAATTCGTAACTCAGCTACGAAAGTAACACTTATGAGTCCGCTTCGATATGTATCTCGTAATGTCGGACGCCTACATCGCACTGGCCGACGGCCGCGTCGTCGAGGCGCGTGGCCGCGTTCCGGGGCGTACACGTGGCGAACTGGTATTCACAACAGCCTACACGGGCTACGAAGAGAGTCTGACCGACCCCTCCTACGAGGAACAGGTCCTGACGTTCTCGTACCCGCTCATCGGAAACTACGGCGTCCGAGAGGAGCGACTCGAGTCCGACCGTGTCCACCCGCGTGCGGCCGTCGCCCGCGAGTTCACCGACGACGTCGTCGAGTGGCTCGCCGAGGAGGACGTCCCCGCCATCGACCACATCGACACGCGCGACCTCGTGACGTCCATCCGTGAAGAGGGCGCGATGAAGTGCGGTATCGCCGTCGGCGACGACGTCACCCCCGAAGACGCCCGCGAGGAACTCGCGAAGTGCAAAGGGATGAGCGAGCACGTCGACATCGGCAAACAGGTCAGCGTCGACGAACCCGAGCACTACACGGGCGGCGGCGTCGCCGACGTCGCGCTCGTCGACTGCGGTGCGAAAGGCTCCATCGTCTCCTCACTGACGGAGCGCGGCGCGGACGTCCACCTCCTCCCGTACGATACGACGGTCTCGGAGATCGAGTCGCTCGATCCCGACGTGCTGTTCATCTCGAACGGCCCGGGCGACCCGGCCAACTTCGAGCAGGCGGCGACGCTCGTCGAGGAGTTCGTCGGCGAGATCCCCATCGCGGGCATCTGTCTCGGCCAGCAGGTCGTCGCCCGCGCGCTCGGCGGCACCACCGAGAAGATGGCCTTCGGCCACCGCGGCGTCAACCAGCCCGTCATGGATCTCGAGACGGGCCAGGTCGTGATGACGACGCAGAACCACGGCTACACCGTCGCCGACCCCGGCGACACGCTGAACGTCACCCAGCGCAACGTCAACGACGACACCGCCGAGGGGCTGGCGAACGAAGACCTGGACGTCATCACGCGTCAGTACCATCCCGAGGCGAACCCCGGGCCGCACGACACGCTCGGCTTCTTCGACGAGGTGCTCGGGATGGTCGGCCACGGCGGCGACAAACAGCGGAAAGCCGTCGCCGACGACTGACCAGCGACCCGACTGACCACCCGGCACACCACACCACTGTCCTCCTCACGTTTTTCGACCGGTGAGTGACGGCACTACTCGTCGAGCAGCAACCCCACCGCGTCGGCCATCGCGTTCACGCGCGCGGCGTGCTCGTAGGACTCCTCGCGGATACCGTTCGTCACGTAGGCGAAGCCGACGTTCCGTTCGGCGTCACCCCAGGCGAAGACGCTCCCGAGTCCCGCGTGGCCGAACTGTCGTTCGCGACTGACCGTGCCGAACAAGTCGTTGGCCAACCCGCCGGTCCAGAAGCCCAGCCCGTAGCGTGCCGGTCGCGAGAGCGTCCCGTCGTCGTCCGTCTCGGCGTGCGTCCGCGTCGCGGTTTCGACGGTCGAGCCGTCTAACAACCGCGCCCCGTCGAGTTCGCCGCCGTCGGCGAGACAGGCGTAGAACCGCGCCAGGTCGCGGGCGGTGCCGATGCCGTTCGCCGCGGGGATCACGGCGCGGTGGACCGTCTCGTCGTTGAACGCCTCGGCCGACTCCGAGGCGGGGATGCCGAGTCCCTCGCCCGGATCTCGACACCGGTCGAACTCCTCGAAGCCGACGAGCGTAGCGACGTCGTCGGTGTCGCCCTCGCGGAGACCGATCGAGGTATCGTCCATCCCGAGCGGGTCGAACACGTTCGCGGCGACGTACTCTTCGATGCGCTGGCCGCTCACCCGCCGGACGAGTTCGCCGACCAGCCAGCCGAAGTTGAACGTGTGATAGGCCGGCCGCTCGCCCGGTTCGTAGACCGGGTCAATCGCCTCCATCGCCGCGACCGCGGCGTCCCAGTCGCCCCACTGGTCGGCCCGCTCGTCGAACTCCCCGTAGGGGATGCCCGCCGTGTGGCTCAACACCTGTCGGACGGTGATCTCGGCCTTTTTGCTTCCTTCGTCGGCGAACTCGGGCCAGTGGTCGACGACCGGATCGTCGTAGCCGAGTTCGCCCTGCTCGACGAGTTGGTGGAGCGCGACGGCGGCGAACGGTTTGGTACACGAGAAGAGGAGGTGTCGCGTCTCCGACGTCGTCTCCTCGCCGTCCGGACCCGTGACGCCGCCGGCGAAGTCGACGACGAGGTCGCCGTCGACGTAGACGGCCAGTTGTGCGCCGTGGTGGAGGCCGACGGCGAGCTGTCGTTCGAACGCTCCCTCGAGTCGTCGTCGCTTCGCGTCGCTGAATCGGGACATTCGGTCTCTCTCTGACGCGGCAGCCGCTTAACGGTATGGTCGGGGCCGATCAGGAGGGTCGGCGAGTGAGAGAACTACCGCGACAGCGGCGACAGGCGGTAGAGCGCGCGCGCGCTGCGGAGCGCGCCGGTCTTGGCGAATCTCCCCCCTTGGAGCGCGCCGAGTTTGGCGTACGAGGCGCTCTTGAGTGCACCGACCTTCGCGTAGTAGCCACTCTTGCGGGTCGCGCCGATGCCGTAGTGTTTCGTCGAGGCGGCGAGCGGGGTGCGACGACCCTGCACCTGCGTGTCGCCGTTGCGGATGGCGTCGAGGATCATGTCGGTGTCGACGTTCGCGCGGTGCGTGTCCTCGAAGGTGATCTCGGTGTAGGCGCGGCCGACGTACTCGAGGTGGTGTGCGTCGCTGGCGGCGACGCCCGGGTAGCCGTTCCCCGCGGCGAACTTCCGCGCGCGGCGGTTCTTGTACCCGGTGAACAGCCACGAGTTGTACGTCTCGATGGCGTCGCAGTCCGTCAGGTAGCGCTTGCGGACGCCGTGTCGACTCCGCTGGAACGGGTGGGGGACGATGGCGACGCCGCCGTGGTCGCGAATCCACTCGACGGTCTGCCCCATCGGTTGGCGACGCGGCGGCATCTCCTCGACGCCGACGGCGAGTAGATGGCCGTGAGCGGTGGACACCTCGACGCCGGGGATGCCGACGAGGCCGTAGAGAGGGGCCAACTCGGCGGCGCGAAGGGACTCGTGGAGGACGTCGTGGTCCGTGATGACGACCGCGTCCAGTCCGATCTCGGCGGCCTGCTCCAAGATGAGCTCGACGGAGTCGTGGCCGTCGTAGGAGGCGTCGGAGTGGACGTGCGGGTCGATTCGGACGGTCAGTTCGTCGGTCACGTTCGCTGATAGTTCGGACTCGAAGGGTAAAAGCATGGCTGCCCGACTCTCCCGATCTCTTACAAAAACACGCTCCAGCGAACGGTTTTGTACAGTCCGCTGGTATAGCAGTTGTCATGAGTACACCTGACAAAGGGTACGTCGAAGCGGTCCCGCTCGCCGAACTCCGCGACGAGGGACGGAGACTCGTCACCGTCGACGGCGCACACGTCGCCCTCTTCCACCACGAGGGCGACGTTCGTGCCGTCGACAACCGCTGTCCGCACATGGGCTTTCCGCTCGCCGAGGGGAGCGTCGACGACGGCATCCTGACCTGTCACTGGCACCACGCGCGGTTCGAACTCTCCTGCGGCGACACGTTCGACCCGTGGGCCGACGATGTACAGGCTTACCCCGTCGAGGTACGCGACGGGACGGTGTACGTCGACCCCGATCCGGAACTCGACGAACCGCCCGCCCAACACTGGGCGAACCGACTGGAGGACGGACTCGAACAGAACCTCCGACTCGTCACCGCCAAAGCCGCCATCGGCCTCGTCGACGCCGGCGTCGATCCGACCGAGCAGGTCCGAAGCGGCGTCCTGTTCGGCACCCGCTACCGCGAGGGCGGGTGGAGTTCCGGCCTCACCATCCTGACGCTGCTGGCGAACGTCCTTCCGGATCTCCGCGAGGAGGACCGGAAGCGCGCGCTCTATCAGGGGAACGTCCACGTCGCGGCCGACTGTGCGGATCAACCACCGAAGTTCGATCAGGAGGCGTTCGGCGCTCGCGACATCCCCGCGGCACGCCTCCAGTCGTGGTTCCGCGAGACCGTCGAGGTGCGCGACGCCGACGGTGCCGAACGCTGTCTCCGGACGGCGATCGCCGAGGGGTGTTCGCAGTCCGAACTGGCGGGGATGCTCGTCGCCGCCGCCACCGACCACCGTTATCTGAACACGGGCCACACGATGGACTACGTCAACAAGGCCTGTGAGGCGCTCGACCTCGTCGGGTGGGAACACGCCGAACACGTGTTGCCGAGCCTCGTCGAGGGACTCGCCACCGCCGACCGCGCCGAAGAGCGGTCGTCGTGGCGACAGCCGGTCGACCTCGCAGCCCGTCTCGAGGAGACGTTCGAGCGACTCGACGAACTCGTCGAGGCGGGCGAGGACTCGGAGTGGACAGAACCCGACGACTTCACCGACACGCTCCACGGCGACGACCCCGAGGTCGTCGTCGTCGCGCTCGAAAACGCCGTTCGCGAGGGGGCGACGGTGGAGGAGCTCGCCGCCGCCGTCGCGTTCGCCGCCGGGAAGCGGGTCGCCCAGTTCGCCACGTCCAACGAGTTCTCCGACTGGAACACGGTCCACCACACGTTCAGCTACGCCAACGCCGTCCACCAGTTGAGCCAGCGAACGGGTTCCAGAGAGCTCTACCGCGGCGTGTTCGACGCGGCCGTCAACGTCTATCTCGACCGCTTCCTCAACACGCCGCCCGCACCGCTCCCCGACGAGGGCGACCCCGACGCGAACCCCGAGGAGTTGCTAGCTGACCTGCTGGAGACGTTCGACAGGGAGGGACGGGTCAACGACGCCGGTCGACTCGCGGCACACTACCTCGACGCCGGTGGCGACCCCGCCCGACTCCGACGGCGACTGGGCGAGGCACTGCTCCGCGAGGACGCCGGCTTCCACACCTACCAGGCGCTCGAGGCCGGGTTCGCCCAGTGTGACGAGCGCGCGGACGCCGACGAGCGTCGGACGCTCCTCGTCGCCGTCGCCCGCTATCTCGCCGCCCACTTTCCGACGCGTCGCGAGCGCGAACAGACGTTCACCATCGCTGCGCGACTCCAGCGCGGCGAGAAAGTTCACGAGGCGTAGTCGGTTACGCGGTTCGATCGACCGTCCGATCCCCCTCGTCAGGCGCCCGGGATACCGAGCGCACCCGGCGCGACCAACCCGACGAGGCTGAGCGCGTAGAGGACGACGACCGCCGCCAGCCACGCGACGAAGCCGACGCCCGCCGCCGATGCCCATCCGCCGGGGTAGCGCCAGTTGATGACGCCGACCCAGACGATGAGCATCAGTATCGGACCGATGAGCGGAAGCCATCCGACGAAGAAGCTCATGACGGCCCACACGAGCGCACCGATGGCAGCGGTGACGAAGGCGTAGCCGTACGACGCGGAGTCGTCGATGACGAGTCGTGCCCCCACCATGATCCCCAGCCCACCGATGAGCAGGCTGATGAACGCGATGAGGATGGAGTCGACGAGCGCCATCGTTATTTGTTGACCTTCCAGTTGACGTCCAGTTCGAGCGACTCACGGTTCCCACGGAGGATGGAGGAGCGCTCGACCACCTCGATCTCGCTTTTGACTCGGTCGGGCGGGTGGAGCTGAACCTTCTTGTTGCCGACCGATATATCCATCTCGCCGTCCCCTTCGAACTGGTCGGCGATCTTGCGGAGGAAGTCGGCAAACTCGTCGCGGTTCATCTTCGTCTTGTGTTCGGTCGAATCTGCCATAGCTATCAGTACGGGAGAATTCCGCAAAAACCTGCGGGCCGTTCGCCGTACACAGATGATAAGCGACTTACGATGCGCCGCCGGAGATTTCGGCATGATAGCTGTCGTCGGCGGCGGAATCGCCGGACTCGCCGCTGCCTACCGGCTCCAGCAGCGTGGCCACGAGGTACAGGTGTTCGAGGCGACCGACGAGGTCGGCGGCCTCGCCGCGCTCTACGAGACGCCAGGAGACCCCATCGAGAAGTTCTACCACCATCTCTCGAAGTCAGAGGAGACCATCGTCGAGTTGGCCGAGGAACTCGGCGTCGGCGACCGACTGGAGTGGCGCATCGGGAAGAACGCCTACTACGTCGACGGCGAGGTTCACCCGCTGGACACGCTGCCACAGATCGCGGCGTACCCGCATATGAGCTTCTACGACAAGTTCCGCCTCGGGATGCTCACCCAGGAGATCGACGTCCGCGGCGGGGTTCCGAAGTTCGACACCTACGACGACCTCGAGGACTTCGAGCACGTCCCGATCAAGCAGTTCCTGCTCGACCACACCACCCGCGGCGTCTACGAGAACTTCTTCGAACCGCTGTTGCGCGCGAAGTTCGGGAGTCGGATGGACGACGTCAGCGCCGCGTGGCTGCTCGGTCGCATCAAGTTCCGCGGCGAGCGCGACCTCCTGCGCGGCGAGTATCTCGGCTACTTCAAAGGCGGGTTCGCCCCCTTCCTCGACGCGCTCGTCGACGCGGTCGGCCGCGAGAACATCACCACCGACGCGCGCGTTCGAGAAGTCGGCGTCGACGACGGGGCGGTCTCCTCGGTCACCGTCGAGACCGACGGGGAGGAGACGGGCTACGACACCGACTCCGTCGTCGTCGCCGCGATGCCGAACGTCTTAGAGGACCTTGTCGGCTACGAGTGTGACATCGACTTCCAAGGGGCGGTCTGTGCGGTGGTGACGATGGACGAACCGCTGACCGACACCTACTGGCTCAACATCGGCCACGAGGCGCCGTTCGGCGCGCTCATCGAACACACCAACTTCGTTCCGCCGCAGCGGTACGGCGGCCAGCACCTCCTCTACATCGCGAGCTACATCCAAGACTACGAGGAGTGGCTCTGGCAAGCCGACGACGACGAGGTCGAAGAGCGGTGGCTCGATCACGTCGGAGAGATGTTCCCCGACTTCGACCGTTCGTCTGTTCGAGAGGTCCGTATCGCCCGCAACCCACGGGCCGCACCGGTCTACGAACGGGGCTATCTCGACATGGTCGTCCCCTACGACCTCGGCGACGACGCCGTCGAGGGCGTCTACTACGCCGGGATGGCGAGTCGCGCCCAGTACCCCGAGCGCAGTCTCAACGGCGGTATCGTCGCCGGCTACGAGTGCGCCGACCGCATCGACGAGAAGCGCCGGTCCAGTCGGACGGCCGACGCGAAGCAGGCCGGACAGGCACGCTCGGACTGACTGCGTAGCGCTCGACGGACCTCCTCGAACCGACGGAGACACGTCTTCTCTGTTCTCACACAGACGCTGCCGAGCGACGGGTTCGCCGCCGGGGCAGCACCGAGACGTCGCTCTCACAGACCGGGTCGGACGCTGCGAACCGAAATCGTCTTACTCTGGCTGACTAACTAGTCAGTTAGTGAGCGACGACCTCTCCCTCCCGGACACTCACGAGACGAGTAGACGAGCGCCCGCTCGCAGGCGCTGGACCGACACAGTCGACGGAGACGGCGACGACGGAGTGAGCAACAGATGAGCGCCGCCGGTCGCGACATCGACCTCGTCGACGGGGAGTTGGTGAAACCGATGTTGGTGCTGTCGCTCCCGATCGTCCTCTCGCAGTTGATGCAGGTCGGCTACAACCTCGCCGACACGTTCTGGGTCGGTCGCGTCGGGTCGGCGGCCGTGAGCGCGCTGTCGTTCTCGTGGCCGATCGTCTTCCTGATGATCTCCATCGGCGGCGGGTTCACCGTCGCCGGCACGGTGTTGGTCGCCCAGAACAAAGGGGCCGGGAACCACGACGCCGTCGACCACGTCGCCGGGCAGACGATCGGCTTCGTCGTGCTCGTCTCGGTGGTGTTCTCGGCCATCGGCTACGTGCTGACGCCGATACTGCTACCGCTCATCGGGACGTCACCTGGCACCGAGGTCCACACGATAGCGGTCGACTACACCCGGACGATCTTCCTCGGCGTCTTCTTCATGTTCGGCTTCTTCATCTTCCAAGCGCTGTTGCGCGGGTGGGGCGACACGAAGACGCCGATGTATCTGATGGCGTTCGGCGTCGTCGTCAACGTCGTCCTCGACCCCTTCCTCATCCTCGGGTTCACGGAGAACCCCCTCTTCGGCGTCGTCGGCCTCGAGGGGCTCCAGTCGTCGCTGTTCGCGGCGACCGGGTTCGCCGGGTTCGGCGTGCAGGGTGCGGCCATTGCGACGGTGTTCTCCCGTGGCGTCGGCGCACTCGTCGGAATGTACCTCCTCTTCGCGGGTCGCGTCGGCATCCACCTCTCGCCGCGCGACCTGATCCCCGAGCGCGAGACGGTGGCGAAGATCGTCCGTATCGGCGCGCCGTCGAGCGTCGAGCAGTCGACGCGGGCGCTGGGCATCACCGTCCTGACGGCCGTCGTCGCGTTCGCGGGGGCGCAGGCCGCCGGCGTCGACACCGAGGCCGCCGTCGCCGCCTTCGGTATCGGCAACCGCCTGAACTCGCTGGTGTTTCTCCCGGCGATCGGACTGGCACAGGGGACCTCGACCGTCGTCGGACAGAACCTCGGGGCGGACCAACCCGAGCGCGCGAAACGGGCGGTGCTGGCGAGTTCGGGTATTATCGCCGCCGCGCTCGTCGGCGTGAGCGCCGTCGCGTACCTGTTCGCCCGCCCCATCGTCGCGGTGTTCATCCCCGGCGAGGAAGCGGTCATCGCCGTCGGCGTCGACTACCTCCGCATCATCGCGCCGACGTTCGCCTTCCTCGGCGTGTTCAACGTCGTCAACGGCGGGTTCCGTGGCAGCGGGTCGACCCGGACGGCGATGGCCTTCTCGCTGGTCTCGCTGTGGGTGCTCCGCATCCCGACGGCGCTCGTGCTCATCACGCAGTTCGGGTTCGGCCCGACCGGCGTCTGGTGGGGGATCGCCTTCTCGAACGTGGCGGCCGCGGTGCTCGGGTTCCTCTGGTTCCTGCGGGGAACGTGGCAGAACAACGTCGTCGACACGTCGAGACCGACGCCGGCCGACGATTGAAAGGAGTTCGACTACTCCGCCACTTCCTCGGGGTCGGCACCGCCGCGGGTGATCTCGCCGCTGTCGTCCTCGATGTAGACGTCGTCGGCGAACCCGCCTTCGGCGTGCGGATGCTCGGGGTCGTCGAGTCGCTCCGGCGTCGACGCGGCGTCGGGGATCTCGCGGTTCCGGAAGTCGCCGAGCGGGTCGGCGATGGTGATGCCGTGTGTCTCGAAGAACCGCCGGTACCGCTCGTAGTGTTCCTCGAGTTCGTCGACCGGGAACTCCATCATCTCCGTCCAGCCGTGGTTGTAGAAGTCGAAGTTCGCCTGGATGTGGGTGATCTCCCGCGCCTCCGCCTCGGTGAACCCCGCTTCGAGCGCCGAGACGTAGGTGTCGAACGTACAGTCGAAGAACGCCTCCATGTGCGGTTCGCGCTCCTCGCGACGCCCGTCGGCCGCCTTCTTCCCGAAGACGTCGACGTGGAGGTCGACGAGTTTCTCGGTGACCTTCTCGCCGACGACGGGTGCGGTCAACGCCTGTTTGAACGCGAAGTGTCGCACGTTCTGACGGAGTTTCATGTGTCGCGGTTGGGATTCCGTCGTCTTGAAGGCCACGCTACCGGTCGTCTCGCGGTCCGCAGCGACGGATCGACACCGGTCTCTCCACCTCGTTCCGTCGATGGGCCGTCGGGCGGTTTCGATCACGACATCCGGCCTCTAACCCCCTTATACCCCTTTCAGACGAAGAATGGCGAAGATAGCAACCCACATTAACCCCGGATACGAACCCCCTGCACATGACAGAGTCGTATGTGATAATCGGCGACGGGATCGCAGGGAGTTCCGCCGCCGAGACCCTCCGCGAGGAGGCACCCGACGCCGACATCACCGTCATCACCGACGAGGGGGAGGCCCTCTACAATCGGATCCTCATCAAGGAGTTCGCCAAGGGGAAACTCCCCGAAGCGCCCATCTCGATCCACGACGAGTCGTGGTACGAGGAGCGCGACGTCGAACTCCGACTGAACACGCACGTCAAGAACATCGACCTCGAGGGGAACACCATCGAGACCCACGAGGAGGAGGTTCTCGATTACGACAAACTGCTCGTCGCTACGGGTGGGACGCCGACGCAGCTGCCGGTCGACAACAGCGACGCCGAGGGGGTCCACCACTTCTGGACGTTCCAGGACGCTCGCCGCATCAAACAGAGCGCCGAGTCCGGCGAGCAGGCCGTCATCGTCGGGGCCGGTCTGCTCGGTATCGACCTCGCGGCCATCTCCGGGGCACAAGGGATCGACGCGAAGTATCTGATGCGCGGCAACGCCTGGTGGCGCTACGCGCTCTCCGAGGAGGGGGCCGAGATCATGCACGACGCGATGCGCGACGTCGGCGTCGAACCGGTCTTCGGCAGCGGCGTCGACCACTTCGAGACCGACGACGACGGCCACGTGACCGCCGCCGTCGACCCGAACGGCGACCGCTTCGAGTGTGACTGGGCGGGCGTCGCCATCGGCCTGAACTTCAACACCGAGATCCTCCAGGGGACCGGCGTGAAGCAGGACAACGGCGTCCTCGTCGATCAGCACATGCAGACGAACGTCGACGACGTCTACGCGGCCGGCGACCTCACGCGCTTCTACGACACTATCCTCGGCGAGTACGCCCAGAACGGATCGTGGGGCAGCGCGAAAGAACAGGGGTCCATCGCCGCGAAGAACATGGTCGACCCCGAGTCCGCGGAGTTCCGCTGGGTCTCCTCGTACTCCATCACGCACTTCGACTTCCCGTTCCTCTCGTTCGGTCACCCGACTCTCGGCGACGACGAGGTCGAGAAGAAGTACTCCGACACCGAGTACCGTCGCCTCGCACTGAAAGACGGCAAGATCGTCGGCGGCGTCCTCATCGGCGACCTCGCGCCGCAGAGCGCCTACAAACGGCTCATGAAGGAAGAACGTGTCGTCGGCGACCAGAAGGACGTCCTGATGCAGAAGAAGTTCGATCCCGACGACCTCGCACCGGCCCAAGAGCAGTAGCTCCGAACGTCGGCTCGTCTCCTCTCGGCTCTCGTTCACCCGTTCTCGTCCCCGTCAATTCCGATCGTTCATCTCTCTCTCGTCGACCGTTTCGCCCCGACCGTCTGGTCGTCGATACAGTCAACGGTAGTAACCTTTATGTCCAGGAGTGGCCATTGATATCATATGTCACGGTCCGCCTCACCGGCAGTACAGTCCCTGTCACGCGTCGAACATGTCCACCCCTCCGCACAGGTGCGTCACTTCGACCAGTTGAGCGAGCCGGCACAGGAGTACGTCCTCGCGTGGGCCGACGACGAGGTCGTCCCGAAGGCGGTGCCCGACGACCTCCAATCGGGGGACATCGTGGTCTTCACCGACTACCTCCGCGTCGACTGAGAGCGTCTTCTACGGCGACGCCACGTCCGACGGGTCGGACGGACCGGGTGTAGACGGCGTCAGTACGCGACCGAAGCGGTTTTGCGAGACCCGACGCGAGTGTAGACCATGGACAACAGCGGGACGATGACGCTCGCGTTCGAACTGGAGGCGCTGAAGGAGGTCGCCGACCCGAGCGCCGTCTTCGAGGACGCCCGACAGTGGACGAAGTACGTCGGCGTCGTCAGCGAGAAGCCGACCTACGTGGTCACCAACTTCACGCGCAAAGAGCGTATCCGACAGGATTTCTTCTCCGGCCCCCGCGGCGTCGAGGAGAGTCTAGAGAACGTCAAGCGGCAGTTCGACACCGACCGTCACGTGTTCGTCGGGACGACCGACGAGGACCGCGAGGTCGCCGAAGACTGCGGGTGGGAGTTCCTCCACGTCGAGGACGCCGCCGAGGCCGCCGACTGGACGCTCGCCGCCGGCGACGACGAGGAGGAGGATCCCTTCGACGCCGAGACACGTGACGACTGGCCCTGAGGCGCCGCTAACGGGTGAGTCTCGGTATCGAAAGCCCTAATCGGCGAGACACCGACTAACTGATAATGAGTCACCAGCTGCCCGACGTCCAGGCGACGCAGCCCGACGTCACTGTCGGGCTCAGTCAGGTCGGCGTCACCGGCGTCGAGAAACTCGTGAAGATCGCCCGCGACGGGAAGCGTCCACTCATCCTGATGGCGGAGTTCGAGGTGTTCGTCGACCTGCCAGGCGGTCGGAAGGGGATCGACATGAGTCGCAACATGCAGGTCATCGACGAGGTGCTGGAGACCGCAGTGAGCGAACCCGCCTACCGCGTCGAAGACCTCTGTGGTGAGGCCGCCGAGCGACTCCTCGCGAAACACGACTACACCACCACGGCGGAGGTCAAGATGACCGCCGACCTCATCATCCGCGAGGACACCCCCGCGAGCGAACTCCAGACCCAGAGCACGACGGAGATCATCGCCAGTGCGACGGCGACCGACGAAGGGACCCGCGAGGAGATCGGTGCCGAGGTCGTCGGGATGACCGTCTGTCCCTGCTCGCAGGGGATGTCCGCCTCCCGCGCCCGCGACGTGCTGCAGGACCTCGAAGTCGACGACGACACCATCGAAGAGTTCCTGGAGCAGGTTCCCCAGCCGGGTCACTCCCAGCGCGGCCACGCCACGCTCACCATCACCAGCGAGGGGTCGCCCGAAGTCGACCTCATCGACATCGTCGACGCCGCCCGCGACTCGATGAGCGCGCGCATCTACAACCTCGCGAAGCGACCCGACGAGGACCACATGACCTACCACGCCCACGCGAACGCCAAGTTCGTCGAGGACTGCGTGCGCTCGCTGGCCGAGTCGGTCGTCGACCAGTTCGACCACCTCCCCGACGACGCCGTCGTCCACATGAAACAGTCGAACGACGAGTCGATCCACCAGCACAACGCCCACGCCGAGCGCGAAGTGACGATGGAGCGGCTCCGCTCGGAGATGCGTCCCTAGAACACGGATACGGTTCGAACCGCCGTTCGTTCTCGTTGCTTACCCCGACAGCGACAGCGACAGTTCCTCGGCGCTCTCCCAGCGGGGGTCGAAGACGCGCCGGACGTCGCTGGCGAACTCGGGGTCCTTGAGGTCGATCATCGCGAACGTCTCGCCGGGGTCGAGCGGGTTCGGCACCTCGATACAGACCTCCGTGTCGTCGATGAGGTTGAACGTCCCCGAGACGTTGTCCGTCGTCCGCACTTGGAACTGCGGGTGGTCGACCAGATAGTCCGCGTACCGGTCGCCGACGCTCGGCGGGAGCGTCTCGACCAACTCCGGCGACATCAGGAGCAGCACCTCGACGCCACGGTCGAGCGCCTGCTCTAGCTCCTCGACGACGAGTTCACCGACCTCGCCGAGGTCGAACTGGACGGACGACGTCCCGGCGACCATCACGATGTGGCGGTCGGCCGCGGCGAGCCGTTCGAGCAACAGGTCAACTGTCTCGTCGGGGCCGACGGCGGCCGTCCAGAACTGTCCCTCGACGGGTTCGCTCGCGTCGAGCTCGTCGACCAACTCGTCGACGATCCCCTCGTACTGGCGGGCTTTCTCCTCTAGCTCCTTCCGCTTGTCCTCCAGCAGTCTGTCCAGCGCCGTGTCGGGCTCGACGGCGACGTACTTCTTCGGTCGGCTCGCCGCCTGACTACGGACGAGACTGTACTGCTCGAGGGTGTTGAGCACGTCGTAGATGCGGCCCATGGGTACGTCACTAGCCCGTGACAACTCCTTCGCCGTTGTCGGTCCGGTTCGCAACAGCGCCCGGTACGAGCGCGCTTCGTACTCCGACAGCCCGAGGTCCCGAAGGTCGGCCATACTCCACCATCGAAAGCCACGAATAAAAACACATCGGACGTTTACACGGGCCATCAGTTGATCGGTTGTTCCGACTGACACTCGATAGAGCGAAGCTCCATCGGTGGCCCCACCACCAGAATCTACTTCTGGTTAGCGGCCAGAAACCAACGGTTTCTGGCGACACCCTCAAGCACCGAGGTGTGAAGCGCCGAGAGAGGAGGATGGGTAGTTTACAGGCGGGCGTGTTCGGCGACCGTCGCCATCAACTCCTCGGGCGTCTGGGCGGGGCGTCGTTCGTCGCCGTCGAGGAGATACGCCGTCCCGGCCTCGTAGTCGTCGCTGTCGGCGGCGGGGACGACGACCTTCTCGTGGTCGGCGATGCGGAGCGCGGCGCGGTGGAGATCCGAGCCGACGTCGTCGGCGACGGCGACCACCAGCGGGTCGCGGCAGAGTCGGGCGGCGACCCCGCCGTAGCCGGCCACCTGCACCCCGATCCTGTCGGCGGCCCCGGCGAACGCCCCGACCGCGTCGTGGGCGACGTCGCGGTACGACTCGTCGTCCGCGAGCACCGCGAGATCGAGCAGCGCGTCCGCCATCTCGACGTTGCCGTCGAGGGGACGGAGCGGTCTGTCGAGCATCCCCGGTCCCGCCGCCGGACCGTCGCGGAACGATCCCTCGTCGAACAGTTCCTCGACGGCGGCGTCGGCGACGGCGCGGGCGACGTCGAGTCCCTCGCCGAGCACCTGCTGGGCGCGACAGAACGCGGCGACGACGCGAGCGTGGTCTTCGAGCAGGAGCGACTCGCCGACGTCGTCGCCGGCGACGAAGCGAGTGACGACGCCCTCGCGCTCCCGGCCGACGAGGTCGGTCTGGAGGGTGTCGAGGATGCGCCGCCCGTACTCGCGGGCGTGTTCGTCGTCGGTGTAGGCGTGGTAGGTGAGAAGCGCGTCGGCCGCGAGCGCGTTGCCGCCGGCGAAGACCGTGAGGTCGGTCCGAGGTCGCCGCGTCTCGGCGCGCTCCTCGGCGTCGAGGAGGTAGTAGTCCCGTCCTTCGGCCGGCCCCTGACTGCCGCCGACGCCGAGGCCGGTCCAGAGCTCGTCGGTGAGGTAGTCCACGGTCCGGGCGGCCGGCTCCCGGTAGACCTCGTCGCCGGTGTAGAGGTAGGCGTTGGCGAACGCCCGCACGAGCGTGGCGTTGGCGTCGAGCCGTTTCTCGTGGTGGACGTCGCTCCAGTCGCGACTGCCGGCGTAGCGGAAGAACCCCCCAGCGACGTCGTCGAACAGGTGGTCGCGGACGGCGTCGAGCGTCCGCAGCGCCTGCTCGCGTTCGCGTTTCAGCGCGAACTCGACGGTCCGAGCCATCGGGAACTTCGCGTCTGACCCCCACCCGGCGAACCGCTCGTCGTACTTCTCGCTCAACTGGCCGGCGAGATGTTCCTCGATGGCGGGGGTGACCTCGCTCGACGGCGTCGGGTTGCCGGCGAGTGCGCGGGGGACGCGTCCGGCCTCGGAGCCTTTGGCGTCCCACATCTCGCGGACCCGGTCGAGCACCTGACGCATCCCGTCGGGACCGAGATACATCGCGCCCGTGAGCAGTTTCCCCTCGGGCGTCAGAAACGCCGTGGTCGGGAACCCACCCATGTTGTAGCGTTCGCGGACGCGCGGGTGGCGGTCGACGTCGACCCGGACCGGGACGAACCCGTCGTTGACGTTGGCGGCGATGCGCGGTTCGGCGTACGTCTCGGTGTCCATCTCGTGACAGCTGGCACACCACGTCGCCGACAGCGAGAGGAGGACCGGTTTGTTCGACTCCTGAGCCTCGTCGAAGGCCGCCTGCCCCCACTCGCGCCACTCGACGTGCGTCTGGTCGTCCATGTGGATGCGTCGGGGGCGGTGGCGGGTAAGGGCTTCGAGGTGGGAGCAGAGAGCGATCGTCTGCTTAGTTGCACTGTCGCGTGGTTCCGTCCTCCCCTCAGTCGGTGGGCCTTGATTTACAAGCAAAATCTATGAGTCGTTTTGTCTGAAACTCCTATCCCTCTCATGGAACCCGACGATGCTCACGGAGAGGGGTCTCCGCCGCGCCAGAGTAAGGTCGAGAAGTTCTCCGGTCTGGAAACCCTCTCTGAAGAACCGCTGAACGCGCAGACGGCATCGCGCAAGCACCTCGAGAGCTACCTCACCCCGAGAGAAGAACACTACGTCAGGAGTCACCATCGCACGCCAGACATCGACGAACGGGAGTGGACTGTCTCGTTGCGGGGGTTGCTGGGCGAAGACGTCGACCTCTCGATGGACGACATCAAACACCAGTACAGTACCGAGTCCGTCGTCCACATGATGGAGTGTTCGGGGAACGGTCGTGCGTACTTCTCTCCGGACGCGGAGGGCGACCAGTGGACCTACGGGGCCGTCGGCCACGCCATTTGGACTGGCACGCCGGTACGGGAGATTCTCGACGACTACGGTGCTGCGACCGACGACGGACTCTGGCTCACAGTGATGGGGGGCGAAGCCGCCGCCGACGAGGACGTGTTCTGCCGGTCGATTCCGATGTCGAAGGCCGTCGACGACTGCTTGCTCGCGTACGAGATGAACGGCACTCCCATGACCCCAGAACACGGGTATCCCGTTCGTCTCCTCGTTCCCGGGTGGTTCGGGAACAACAGCGTCAAATGGGTCGAAGAGATGCGGGTGATGGAGAAGATGGTCAGCGGCGAAGAGTGGGAGTCGAGAGACGGACGCGACTACACGAACTATCAGCAGTCGTCGTATCGAATCTTGCCGGCACAGGACGACGAACCCGACCGGCACGCATCGGTCGACACGCACAGCACCTACAAGCAGATGCAGGCAAACGACGTGCAGAACGCCTATCTCTTCGACCAACTCGTCAAATCGCTCATCACGTCGCCGGACGACGAGAGCGAACTGACGCCGACGCCCGACGGGTACGTCGAAATCGCTCATGTGTAGCAGATTGTTGATTTCAGAGAGTCGCTTTGACAGCGTGTTTGAGTGCTTTTCGACCGGGTTTTCTGAAGAGTTCGCTGCGTAGCTGAAAGGCGCGGAGATACTGTGTCAACTTGTCCTTCGAGACGCCTCGATGCGGCGAGAGCCACCGTCGCGCCAGCGACGCGTGGCTCTCGCAGGTGTTGACGTGAACGTCTCCATCAGCGTATTCGCCGTCACCGTGGACGACGTATTCGCGGGTGAATTCGTCGTCGTCCTCCAGTGGGTCGTATGCCCGAAATCCGTCAGTGTAGACGGTCAGCGACTCCTCCTCGTGGTCCGCCAGCAGGAGTCGCACTGTCGATTCGTCAGCGGATTTCGCTGGGGCGACGTATCGCTGTCCCGTTCCACGGTCAACGATGGAGAAGACCGGTGGTTTGTCTCCCTCGTACGAACCTCGTCCGCGCGTGGACAGGCCACGCGAGCGCGACTCTTGGTCGCGCTCGCGGCCTTTCAACCCCGCAGAGACGTACACTTCGTCGATTTCGACCGGTCCAACGAGGTCGAGTTGAGGCGCGTCGAGCGCTCTGGTAAAGCGCTCGACGCGCTGATGCATCGTCTTGTAGGTGACACCGATCTCTCGCTGAAGTTGGCGAAGACTCGTGTTGAAGCGCAGAAACGCGTAGATTGAGAACAACCACTTGCGGAGCGCAACCTTCGAGTGAGCGAAAATTGTGCCCGTCTTGTCGTTGAACGTGCGGTCGCAATTCTTACAGAGATAGCGTTGAAACGCCCCATAGCTGCCGTTTCTGACCGTCCGGTCAGAACGGCAGCGGGGGCATTCGACGCCGTCACGCCAGCGAACCTGTTGGAGCAGGTCCGCTGCGAGCGATTCCGAACCAAACACATCGAGCGGAATCATTCGTGTCGGACACCGCTAACGCGGTGCCCTTGCCCTCTTCGATTCTAGAGCAACAGCTGAACTGTATCAACAATCTCCTACAGAAGAGCG
>NZ_FODV01000036.1 GCF_900110465.1 Halogranum amylolyticum | reverse complement strand
TAATGCGGTGCCTCGTCGAGTCCAAACACGGCAAGGACACCGGGCATCTCGTTGAGGTAGTCTTCCGTCTCGCGGAGGCTTTTCTCTAATTCGACGCGGTACAGAATCAACGCGATCTGCACCCACTCGGCGTACCCGTCCGCGCCATCCGGCGCGGCGGGTACGTCCGGATCGTCAACATGGTGTTTGGCAAGGTCTCGACACATCCACGCGAGCCGTCTGAGCGATACCATATCGCCAGACGGCGTCCAATTCCCGGTTAATCTGACGGAAGAACGCCGTGAGAGCGTCTGAGACTGACGTCACTCGGCGGCAAAACAAGGCACCTGAGAAGGTGCGAGAGTCTGACTGGGGGAAGACGGGGAACAAGAAGTTGCATACGTGGGCGTTCGACCGTATCTACCAGTACCTCGAATACAAAGGCGAAGAACGTGGCGTCAAGGTACTGAAGGAAAACGAGTGGGATACGTCGAAGACCTGCTCGAAGTGTGGTGACGACACGAAGTCGAATCGTGTCGAACGTGGCCTGTACGTCTGCTCGTCGTGCGGGTTAGTCGGGAACGCGGATTGTAACGGAGCGGAGAATATGCGTCAGAAGATAACTCCGAGTCCTCACGGCGAGGAGAGGAGTAACGGCTGTGTGGCACAGCCATCGACATACTTGTTCGACCGCGAGAGCGGGACGTTTCGCACGAGAGAGCAAGCCGTGTCGTAGACCGGAAACTATCCCAACTGTGGTACGGGAAGCCCCGTCGTTTACGACGGGGAGGATGTCACCTCTCGGTGTTCCTCCGCGTCGGGTTGCTCGGTGGCGCGGCGTATCTCGTCTTGACGCTCGGGAGTCTCTTCGACGGGTTTCTTCACAAAGAGCGAGTCGACGTCGTGATGCTCGCCTTTGCCGTCGGGTTCGCCTTCCACCAACTGTTCGAGGCGTACTCGCTGTTCGGATTCACTGTCCCCGCGATGGTGGGTTCAATTGTTCTGGGGTATCTCGTTTTGGATGGGTCGCTTCCAGAAGATGCTCCCTCACAGCAAGAATCTGTCTCTGAAGGCTAACACTGGCTCGTACCGCCGAATATCGGAATTACTCGTCAGACTTTGATGTCCGCATCAGTTCGATGACATCGAGCACTACCAGCCAAAGCTGTCGGATGACGATCTTTACATCTAGCCAGAACGACTGCCGACGGATATACGCAAGGTCGTATCGGAGCTTTTCAGCTGGTTGGGTGCTTGAAACTTGATTAATTTGTGCGAGACCGGTCAATCCGGGCTTGACGAACCAGCGTTTGCGCCACATATCCGTTTCTGCCTCGAGCAACGGTTCTTCATCTACCCATGCTGCCCGCGGACCAACGACACTCATCTGTCCCGTGAGGATGCTCCACAGCTGTGGGATTTCATCGAGATGAGTCCGCCGGAGAACTCGCCCAACTCGAGTGATTCGGGTGTTTTGTTCGTCATTGACCGGTGTCGAATCCTCACTTTTCGGGAGCATTGACCGGAATTTGTAAATTTGGAATGTCCCACCGAGTTCAGCAGTGCGGTCTTGTGAGTAGAGAACGGGACCTCGACTATCGAGTTTGATGGCAACGGTGATGAGGGCGATGAGCGGTGCTGTCAACAGCAGTGCAACACCTGCGAAGGTGATGTCGAACAGCCGCTTGAACAGATACTCTTGCCAGTCCCAGGGCTTGAGATCGACGTTGACGATTTGACTGCCCTTCCCAGCATCAAAGAGCACGCTGTCGACGTGGCTACGATGCGCCTTGGTGGCAACACCATGTTCGTGGCAGGCTTTAAGCGTCCCAAAGAACTCCCCGCGGTCGGTTGCCGACAGTGCGAGATAGGCAGTATCGATATCGAACTTGATGAGGACGTTGTCGAGTCGTGAGAGTCCACCAAGATGGGTGAGCTTCTGGAACCGCGGGGGAATCTGCTCGCGATCAGCAGTCGTTTGTCCACCGTCGGTCATAAGCAGTCCAGTATGCTCACCCTGGGCAGCGGATCCCGGAGGTGAGACATAGCCGACGATTGTGGCGTCAGTCTCCGCAAGGATTGCATCAATCTGCTCGTAGTCATCACCGATGATGATTGCCCGTTCTTCACTTTCGTTTGGAGCACGCCTGATGAAGACGAACCAGAGTGGGATCAGAGCCAACAGCAGACAAATCGTAAGCACGAGCGTCGGACGCGGAAGGCGATAGCTGTAATCGAAGTAGCCGATTGTCGCTAAGGCAAGCCCACCGACGAGCACCCGCTGTTGGCTCAACAGGATAATGTCGAGCAATCGTCGTGGACGGGGTTTGAACAGTGGGAGAAGTGTTCCAAGCAATAGCAGAACAGTGACAGCAACGACGATTGTGAGCTGTCTTCCCGCAAGAATAGTCGGTGAGAGGCGGTTAAAGAGGGGAACCAACGTCGTAATAAGCGATTGAGTCGCCTCTAAGTTAGCGGCGTACACCGCGAACGCGACAAGCACTCCGGTACCGAAAAAGCTAATCACCCGGTACCGACTTCCCGATTGCACAGTATGTTCTGGCGACCAATCATATTTGAATGTTACCCCACACACGGTGGCGCGGGGATCCTGTCTCTTACGGAGAACCTAGGAGAAAGCCCCGCCCTTCAGGGCGGGGAGGATGTCAATCGAATCCAACTCGTCCAGTTCGGGTTTCTCGGTTCATTCCCTTCAACAACTCACCAGAGATAATTATCAGGGAGACGAGATACTCGGTGGTTTTTAGCGTACGACTGCTACAGTGATAGGAAATGACCGACGTCCGGGAGCGGACCGTTTCACTCCTCGAAACGAAACCGTCTGTGGAGCCTGCACTGCAGGAGTTAGTTGAAGTTGACAGGGATGGACCGTGGACGTTTCAGGACATCACACTCGATTCGGGCACGTTCGGCGAGATCGTGTCGGCAGGGATTGTCGAGAAAGAGGGCGAAGCATATCGGGTTGTTGACCGCGACGCAGTTCAAGCAGCGTTGGACGGGGAACAGGTGAATAAGTCGACGTCCGAGAGTGGTGTTCTTTCGTCGTTTGGTTTTGACCAGGTCCATGAGCGTGTTGACCGTAATGCGACTGTACTTCTCATCGGGGCGCTTCTGCTTGTGGCTGCATTTCGGATGCTTTCGTTCCCGTCGGTATTCCGTAACGGGGATATTATTCTCCTCGGCAACGACCCGTACTACTACCGCTACTGGGTCGATCAGGTGGTCGCCGAGGCTGGTATGTTTGATTTTAGTGCGTTTGCCGCACTACCAAGTGGTGTGACGAAAGGTGAACCGCTGCTCGTCGCAACGCTGTGGTTCATGAGTTCGCTTCTCGGAGGAAGCACCGGCGTCATCGGTCTCGTCATCGCGTGGTATCCCGTCGTTGCCGCCATGCTGACTGGCGTGTTTCTGTACCTTACTGCGACGACGGTTTCCGGCGACCGTCGTATTGGGCTCGCGACCGTCTTGATGCTCGCGTTGATTCCAGTCAACGCCTACCGGACTGGTCTCGGGTTCGCCGACCACCACGCTTTCGACTATCTGTGGCTCGCGCTCACGGCGTTGGCGCTCGTGAAACTCGTCTCGGAGACCGACCGCTCGTGGCCCTACTCCGTCGTCCTCGGCGTGGCGGTCACTGGGCAGCTACTCGCGTGGGACAACGGCGCACTGCTGGTCGTGCCGCTCGCGCTCGTCATTTCACTGTACGCGGCGCTGGAACTGCGTCGCGATCGGTCGCCGCTCCGCGAGGGTGCCCCGCTGATCGCCGGATTGGCACTTGCGTCGATGCTCGTCTGGGGCGCACACACGACGCTCGGATGGCACTCGACGGTCGTCGCGTCCGTCCCCACACTCCTCTTCGGTGGGTCCGCCGTTATCTTCGCCCTCGCCGAAGGCGCTCGCCGCGTCGGGTTATCGGCGAAGACGCTTCTGGGAGCGGAGGCCGTCGCCGGCGTCGGGCTTCTGGTGGTGCTTCCGTCTGTGTTCCCGGAACTCTCACAGGGACTTGATCGGGGGCTCGATACGCTGTTCGTGAGTCGAGAGATCGTCGAGACGACGTCGCTCGTCTCCGGCGAGATGGGGACGCTCGTCGGGCCGCTGTTGCTTCTAGGATTCGTCTTCGCGCTCGGCCTCCCGTACGTCGGTTGGGCGACGCTTCGAGCGATCCGGCGGCGCGACGCACAGTGGCTCGCGCTGGCGGTGTACGCCTGGTGGTTCCTCGCCCTGTCATTCGTGCAACTGCGGTTCGCCGGCGAGTTCTCGGTGTTCCTCGCACTCTTCGCCGGGGTCGGCTTCGTCCATCTGGCGTCGGTGGTCGACCTCACCAACCCGGTTGGACTGTTCGACGACACGACGGCATCACAGTCGCGACCACGGGGTCGTGCGAACGGCGGGGAGCAGATGGATCTTCAGTTGCCGTCGCGACGCGAGGCGATGTCGTATTTGGGCTTTACGGCGCTGGTGGGGAGTCTGAGTTTCGTCCAGATCCCGGTGAAGTTCAGCCAGTTGACTGTGGCGGACCAAGAGTACCGGACAGCCGCGTGGATGCGCGAGTACGCCGACGAAAAGGGTTGGTCGTACCCGCAGACCTACGTGCTCAGTTCGTGGGGGATGAACCGTATGTACAACTACATCGTGAACGGCGAGTCGAAGTCGTACGCGTACGCGCGGAACAACTACGACAGTCTCCTGCGGGCGAACGACCCGGCGGCGTGGTACGAGCGACTCCGAGACCGCGTCGGCTTCGTCGTGACGAGCGATGAGGCGGCCGGAGGGACGATGGCAGCGCAGTTGGCGAACTACGGAAGCGAAAGTGAAGGACGCGACGCGCTGTCGCACTATCGGTTAGTGCACACCGAGGGGTCGCTCCGCGTCTTCACGCTCGTCGCGGGCGCGACGCTCACGGGAGAGGCCGACGGCGAGTCGGTGACTGCGTCGGTCGACGTCGACGTCGGCGGGGAGACGTTCACCTACGAGCAGACGGTCGACGTCGGCTCCGACGGGACGTTCTCGGTGACGGTTCCGTACACCGGCGAGTACGACGTCGCGGGAGGGACGTACGTCGTCGACGAGGCGGCGGTGACCGAGGGGACGGACGTCCGGGTTCGGCGCGGCGAGGAGTGAGAGCTACTCACGGCCGTAACCGAACACGAATAGTCGATGGAGATATGACTCCATCGCTACCACATCATCTATCAAATCCTTATTATTAATTAGATAGACGAACCTTTGCGTGTATGATTATGTAGTTTGTAGGTTCTGCTCTTCCCATTCTCGCCGCACCTCAAGCGCCTTGTAACCGCTCTCAGTAAGGGTGTAGGAATTCGTTCGTCGGTCGAGTGCACTCTTTTGTACGAAATCATTCTCGACAAGATCGTCGAGGTTTGGATACAGTCGCCCGTGGTTGACCTCGTGCTCGTAGTACTTCTCGAGTTCGTCTTTGATCGCGAGTCCGTATGGTTCTTCGAGTCCACTGATGACGTACAGGATATCTCGCTGAAATCCAGTCAGTTGTTCCATCATTACCATTGGAATGAATGTCACCCTATCTTTAGAATACTTGATTACTGTTTCAGCAAGTTTCACACTGTTTCACTCGATTATTTGCGTTTAGAAAGTTCAAAGTCCTCTTGTGACATCTTCCCTGTCGTGAACGACGGGGCTTCCCCCGCACGAGGAAACCCGGCCTGTTGCCGAGCAGGTTTCAGGACCCTCTCTCTCGAGGTCGGTGGGACGGGTTTCGTCCCTCGCTCGGGAGCGTCCTGTGGCGCTGTCACGGGCGCTCCCATCCGCAAGCGAGTCATCGACGCCCGGTTTCTCGGGGCGTCTCTCTCCCAAGCGGTCATGCCTCACGGCACGGTCGGTTCGGTCACACTTCCCCGACCTGTAGGCCGGTTTCCCGTGCTGACGAACGACGCGAACCCCGCAGTCGGTTGCAGAACCGACCCGTGGGAACCGACGCCCCGAAATATTCGGGACGCTGGTTTCAGCGCGTCTCGTACTCCCGCGCAAGTGGTGAGAGCCGACGTAACCCTTGCTAACGCGTACGAGACGGCGTGTACTAAGCGTTTGGGTTTCGGTGAGCAATCGTCAGCGGTTGCTCAGTACCATGTCGGATTCACGCCCGTCCCCAGAACGCGGAGCGTTCTGGTGTGCGAACGAGACGCGTCGCGTCTCGTCAACGCCGTGAACGGCGGGATTCTCTCCTTGAATCAAGATGGAGGTGGTTCGCACCGTCAAAGTCAAACTCGACGCACCTGACGAGCGGTGCGACGACCTCCATCAGACCAAAAATCGGTTCCTCCACTGTGCGAACACTACCGCAGAGTGGGCATGGAGACACCCGAACGATTACTGTGTGACCTCGAAACAAAAAGCCGAGAAAGCCCTCTATGAACGACTTCGCAACGAGACGGAGTTGACAGCGAATCTCGTCCAGAAGGGTATTCGACGTGCGATTGAGGCCACGAAAAGCGGTGTCGCCCGACTCAAGAAAGGCGACAACACCAGCCAACCACACTTCAAAACGTGGAGCGTCGTCTACGACAAACGCTCTGCGACGTTCCACCGCGACCACGTTTCTCTGTACAGTGAACGGTCGCGTCGAGTGTGACTACGTGATTCCCGACGGCACCGAAGGAACGCCGATTGGTAAGTACCTGCTGAACGAGAACTACGAGTTCCGTATGTCCACGTTGCAGTACGATCGTGCCACAGAGTCGTTTTACCTCCATGCACGGATGCGCCGAACGAGAGACAAACAGTCCACGACTTCTTCCAACGCCAAGCACAGAACAGTCCTTGGCGTTGACCTGAACGTGGACGGCTCGCTCGCCGTGACTTCCACAGGTGCGTTCATCGGGAACGCCGACGAAATGAATCATCGACGCCGAGAGTTTGAGAAGACTCGCAGGTCGATGCAACAGGCGGGTACGCGGTCGGCGCACCTGTCAATCCAGTCGATGGATGACCGCGAACACCGCTGGATGCAGGACGAACTGCACCGCGCCTCAAACCAGATCCTCGAAGAAGCTCGCGATCACGGATGTAGACATATCGCGTTCGAGAACCTGACCGAGATTCGCAAGCGGATGGTTGGTGCAAAGCGATTCCACGCATGGGCGTTCCGACGCCTGTACCAGTACGTCGAATACAAAACCGAGATGTTCGGCATCGAGGTTGAACAGGTGAGTCCAGCGTATACGTCTCGTCGGTGTTCGTCTTGCGGGTTTACGCACGAGACCAACCGAAAGTCAAAACACCAGTTCGTGTGTCAGAAGTGTGAGTACGAACTGAACGCGGATTACAATGCGAGTAAGAACATCGCTCGCAAACTTCTCAAACGTCTCCACTCGGGGCAGAAGTCTTCGAGTGGAGGCGTACCCTGTCAGTGTGCGCTGACGTCAGGGACGCTGAACCTGAACGGTGATTTCCACGCCTACTCCATTACGGAGGCAGAAGGGGAGTCCACTGACAAGCCCACGAGTTCACTCGTGGGTTACTGACGCGGTCGACTGCAGCGATGCTATCGAGGTTGATGACGTCGACGAGCATCGGACCGTGTCCCAGCGTCGTGTTCCCCCCATGAAGCATCTGTGTTCGGTTACGGCCGTGAGTAGCAAATTGCTGGACGTTGAGATCTGAACAACGATTCCAGACCCGCTGAATGCAGCCGTTCATGCAGGCACCGATAGTACTCTCAGTATCGTGTCATGGAAAACGTCTCATACCCCATATCCAGCCATTGAATAGCCATAAATTTTTATTACTTTTGTTTGAACGAATGGCGCTCTTGGTTAGCGGTTCCTACAAGACAGCCAGCGAGTATCCAGAACGGAAGAACGGCGGTAATCCGGTCGATTGGGGCGTGAGTCCAAAAGCCAAAGGCGAAGAATCCGACCATTCCGATTAAAAAGGCAATTACGAACAGACGATAGTTGTGCTGTGCGTTGATAACGCGCCACCCCGCATAGATGACCAACCCGATTGTACTCACATAAAGGACTAAACTAGGGAGTCCAGTCTCTGCCAAGAGTGCAAAATATATGTTGTGCAGCGCATGTGCAACTGATGAGTTCGGCTTCATTCGAATACCATAGTCCGTTGCAACGAATGCAAAATTCGCGCCTCCAATGCCGAACAGCGGATATTGCACAAACAAATCAAATCCAACTAGATACTGCTGGATTCGGATCCCAAAGTTCGAAAGGTCAAAGAACGGAACCGATAGCGCCTCAGATGGTGCGCCACCCGTAGCGCCACCAGTAGTACCACTGCTGGGCGTTGTCCCTTCATTCGACGTCGCTCCAGCTTTCGAGGAGGGATAAAATAAAATGAGAAGGCTAAGACACATCGCAGCGGCAGTGGTGAAGAGATGACTCGCAGAATGCGAGACTGAACGTTGGTATTCTGTGAAGACGGGGATATCTAATGAGATTGTTCTTGAGTTTAGCATCCAGACACAGGCGACTCCAGTAAGGAGCATGAACATGATAAGAAGGCCAGCACCTCGGCCTGCATCAGAGGTTGAGAGGCGAATAATCGCAATCAAGAACACGACGTCAACAAGTGCGATAAGCCGACGCCATGATCGTGTTTGCATGGCATAGGTGACAAGAACAGGAACAGTGAGTAAGCTGAGCGCCACGAGCACATACCCATGCCCAGTAAACCCGGATACGATTACCTGATTTGAAAGCCCAAGCGGTTCATATGCAACCTGGTTGTAATCAATTGACTCGCCGAGATAGGTCAAGCCAACTGGCCCTTGATTCACTAGCTGAATGATTCCAAAGAGCGCGTGACCGCTGACAGTAACTCCGAGAACGTACAGTGCCGTTCTGAGATCAATGGTATTGGCGGTTACTGCCCGTATTGAAAGAGAAAACACGAGGAACCCTTGCAGCATTAGAAGCGAAAAATATAGCGCAACATCTTGACGAGGGGCTGATGTAAGAAGTGCAGAAGCGAGTGTCCACCCAACAAATCCCGCATACACGTACTCAGCAGATGTAATCTCAGATCGATTGAAGCGGTCTGTGAAGAGGAAGTATCCAATTAATCCAATGAGAGGGAGCTGCACAAGCCATAATTGTGGGCCGAGACTCCCGGGAAAGGGCTTGATGTACTCATTGGATGCAAGCGGAATATTAGCTGCAAATGTCGAAAGAACGAGTAGCGAAACGAATAATCCGAGGGGTAGTTGTCGTAATAAGAGTACAGATAGACCGTAGAATCCCCCGACAACCGCTATTGCCCCAAGCAACGCAACTAATTTTGGGGCACCAATTGTCATTCCAGCCCATCCCGCTACTGGAACCACGACCATTAGCCCGACGAGCAGAATGCTTGTGAAGACGAGCGCAGTGCCGGTCTGGGACCAGTCTGTCTGTACGTGCGGTAGCGAGTCTGTGTACGCTTGTGGTTTCATATTGGCTTGATTTGAGACGACTTGACTGTATAACGTCGTGAGAGTTGCTGCGGTAGCAGGTATCGTGAACTACATTCTGACCACTGTATTTGTAGATTCTTCATTTCTTCACCGAAGTCAAATCACTGAGTGCTATCTTCATTCTCTTCGTCCACGGATCATTCGTACAAATAGCTCAACGACGTCTTCAGCAACCATCAATAGTTGCTTCGATACGATTTGGATATCGAACCAGAGCGATTGGCGACGAATATACTTGATATCGTACTGAATCTTTTGGCTTGCCTGCGTACTCGTGATGTCATTAATTTGAGCAAGTCCGGTCAATCCGGGTTTGACAAACCACCGCTTGCGCCACTCTGGGGTTTCCGACTGCAGATGAGCTTCTTCATCGGTCCATGCCGGTCGTGGGCCGACAGCACTCATCTTCCCTTGTAATATTGCGAGAAGTTGTGGGATCTCATCGATGTGTGTCTTTCGGAGTATTTTCCCGGTACACGTCACACGATTTGTTTCTTCACCCGGATTCGTATCTTCCTTTCCGGGCGTCATTGAGCGGAACTTGAGAATCGAGAATGTTTCGCCAAGCGTTGAGGTACGTTCCTGTGTATAGAATATTGGGCCTTCGTCTTCCATTTTGATTGCAATAGCAGCGAGTATGAGTAGCGGGCTCAATACAAGAAGCACACTTCCCGCAAAGAGGAGATCGAATATTCGCTTCAACACCCGATCTTGCCAATCCCACGGATCAAGGTCGATATCAATGAGTTCTGAGTATCCGGGTTTATTCCGTGTCAAGACGCTGTTGTGAAGGTCGCGATGGGCTTTCGTGGTGACACCCAACTTTGCGCACGTTTCGAGTGTGCCGAAGAACTCCTCTCTATCGGGGTGTGAGAAGGCGAGGATAACGGTATCGGCTGAATATGAAATGAGAATCTGTTCCAGCCGAGCTAATCCCCCTAAGCACTTCAGTTCGTCTGGTATTGGGTTGTCGGATTCGTCTGGTACCTGGCTATAAGATTGGAGGCCCCCATCTGCACGAACCAGATTTTGTGATCGCTGATGCGGATTGAAAGTAACATATCCGAACACTGGAACCGTCAGTTCGGAATAAACCGCTGCGATTTGTTCGGGGCTATCGCCGACGATGACAGCACAGTTGCGTGTACTGGCCTGCTTTCGGATGAGCACAAACCATGCTGGGATACTCCCTACGAGAAGAACCGACATGAGGATCAAGACAGGACGAGGGAGTTGGTATGTGTAGTCGAAATACCCAATGGTCGCAAGACAGAATGTTGCAACGAAGACACGTTTCACTGCGACAGAAAGAATATCAAGGACGTGTCGAGGCTGCGGCTTGTAAAGTGGTGAAAGGGCCAAAAGCACGACGAGCAATACCACGGGTAGTTTGGTCTCGACCCGACTCACTGGGATCACAATTGGTGTGAGTCGATTATAGATCGGCACAACCATCGCGAGCTCTTGAATAGAACGGAGATTCGCAACCGAAAGGGCGACAGTGACGACTATGGCTACGCCGGTAAAGCTTAACAACCGATAGCGCCAGCTTGCAGGCACGAGTGCACCATTGGGCACGTTAGCTATTGTTACACGCCTAATAAACATGTTCGGGAATCTGTTATTCGCGCACAGAAGAGAGAAACAATTATAGAATGGTTGGATAAAAATCAACTTCGTCATTACATACCAACTGAATTTGATATTCGGTATTCATTTTTGCAGTCATAGTGATCAGCAGTGTCAACCCCCCGCCCTTCTCTTCGCTCGTTGCTCATTACGAAGAGATCAACGATGCGAGGCGAAAGCCCACAAGTGCACCCACGGGCTAAGAACTACCATCTTACTCGGTGACCGACGTCGCTTCGTTGAGGATGATAGGGAGTCAAGCGCATACCCCGTCTTTAGGCGGGGGTCGAGCGACACTTGACTTCGTTTCTGACTTCCTCCCACGACTGAAGTCGTGGGGTTGCCCCGTCACAGACGGGGCCGCCCCCACGTCGGGAGGTTCGCAGGTCCACTCTATCCGCATCCGAGAGCGACCTGCGTTCAGGGCCGAGCCAGTTCGGCCCCCAACCGAGATAGCGGGCTTCATCTACCCCGCCCACCGTAGGACGGGTGCATATCCTTACCTCAATCTCGGTATCTCTCCCGTTCCGGAACGGGATACCAGCATGATATTCGATACCATGCACGAAATCGATATCGGATTCATCCCACGACTAAAGTCGTGGGCTTTCTCCTCGATTTTCTGTAATCATAATCCATTTGGTGTGATGTAGCGTACCACAGTGTGCTATTGAATCGGTGAGACGCCGTCCCCGAACCACAAGGGGTAGTTGACCATCGGCAGTTGACACGGCGATGACACGGACTCAGACGGGGCGTCTTTGACCGCGCCACAGCCCTATACAAGGGATTCAAACGAAAGTTTCTCCCGTATGCTGCGGGTTCCTTTTGAGTGCGGGTTGGAACCGAAGGACGACGGCTGTCCAAATCCAATGGTTGGATTCCACGGTCTTTAGGCCGTGAGGAGGTCAATCATGAAACCAATCGCTTCGCAATTGCTCGGATTCCCTCGAGATTGATTCCGACTCGATCCTCAAGGGTATTGAGTAACTGTATGTCCTGTCTCTCAACCCCTCCAAACCGGAGAATCAATAGTGGGTATGCAATTATGAAGACTACTCCCGTTCCGAAGAGTGTTATCAGTGAGATGTCAACGACCGATTGCGCACCGACATACAGGAGTCCCCAGAGTCCGATTGCAGCGATTCCTGGTCCGAGTAATTCTCGTCGAAGTGGATGCATGCCTGTCGATCGATACAACTGTAGCAAATAGAGGCCATCCATAACGACATATCCAGCGGTCGTTGCGAGAGCTGCACCGACGAATGAGTACCGTTCGATGAGTAGAAAGTTCAGACCGATATTGACAGTTGCGACCAAGATATTGTCATACATGATAGTTCGCGTTCGACCGATCGAGGTCAATGTTTTCCCGCTCAGACCCGAGACAGAGTGAATAAAGAATCCGACTGCCAACAGAATGAGTGCAAGTGCCCCAGAGACGTATTCTGGCCCGAACGTATACCGAATCACAACCTCAGGGAAGGAAGCCACAACAAGAAACAGTGGGAGCGTAGCAAAGAAAACCCACTTAGAAACGAGTTCGTACATGTCGCTCATCTCATCATAGTTGCCATTCGAATGGAATTCGGAGATGACAGGCATGAACAAGAAGCCAAAAGCAGTGAGAGTAACCGTATGCAAGGTGGCGATCGGATACACGACATTGTATATTCCCACATCGCCTGTCGTGGATAACGCACCAAGCATAAATGTATCTATGTTCTGAAATATCATGACCATCGTCGCGGTTATCATAATTGGTGCTGAAAAAGTTAGTAGTTCAGTATGCATCGACGCTGGGCGAACATCGTCAAGTAGTGGTGTATGACGAACGAGATAGTAGAGACACAGCCCCGTTGCAATCACATACGCTCCAGCGTAGGCCCACGCCATTCCGACCGCCCGAAATCCTAGAAGAAGTGCAACTGCAATCAGGCCAAATCGAGCAAGCGGAAGCGTAATATTCTGGATATAGACTCGAGGCAGCGATGACTGCATTCCTTGGATGCTCCCAACGGTCAACCGAACGAACGAGGTCAATGGAACTGTGAGTCCAAAAACCCGAATGATTGGTGTGAGCTGGGAGTCATTGAATAGATGCGTTGCAATCGGGTCTGCAAACGCAGTGACAGCTACGCCCGCGACAATCGAGAGTGGAACAACGATTTGGAACGCAGATACTAACACGCCACGTCGCTTTTCAGGCTCGTCAAAACGGGGAAGATAACGTCCAATCCCAGTATCTAAGCCAGCAAGGACGATAATCGAGACACTCAGCAGGAGCGTGTATCCGAGTGCAACTGCCCCATAGTCCACTTTGCCGAGAAAGCGAGCGATGAGCATTCGGGCGAGAAAGCCGAGCCCGAGTTGGAACACGAGGCCAACAAAGAGGATGCCACCAGAGGTAAAAAGGCTCCACAGTTTATGTTCTGATTTATCTGACATTGATGAGAGGTCTAAGGGGAGTGATTAATACGACTTGACCATGAGGCTGCTCTGATTAAGCGTATCCGAGATCCTTCAACTGGTCTTTAATTTCGTCAGGAACCTCGTTGTTTTGGTCGACAGTGCGAATATCAAGCTCTGCGACGCACTGGTCCATCTCTTCGCGTGGGTCATCTGCTGTTGCCGTCCCCTTCTCAATGAAACCCCGCGGTGTGTCGAACCCATAGTAGTCGCCGGGCATTGCAGTCCCTCGGAGTTGTTCGTTGTACCGCTGGACTTCGTGTTCGTAGCCGTTCTGCTCAAGTTTGCGCTCGCTCCACGACGTGAGACCGTGGTACTCCGTCAATCGAACATTCTCGTCAAGCTCATTAAGTAGCGAGCTTCCTCGTGCGCCGCTTTCAATCCCAGCTAACTCCAGAACAGTATGATGTACATCAACGAGTCCAACTGTCTCTTGTCGAGTATCATCCAACCCATCGCCTGTGATGCAAAGCGGAACATGCGTCAGTCCTGGATATAGACCATATTCGTGACCCCAGGAATCATACTCACCAAGCATCTCACCGTGATCAGAGAGAGTGATGATGTAATCAAATCCCTCACGCAGCATCTCGAAGAGGTGCTTATAGATGTCAGAGAGATACCGAACGCAGTCATCGTATGCCTGCGTGGTCTGGTCCCCGTCGATTGTCCCGACAGCGATGTCACCAACGGAATTAGTCATATCTGGCTCCTCAACTGTCTGGTAGTCATCTGGCACCCGGTATGGCTCGTGTGCTTCCATGAGATTGAGAAAGAGGAACTCATTATCGCCGAAGTCGGTATCACGGAACTCGTCGATAGCCTCAAGTGCGCCTCCGTACTCTACGCCTTCACCAGCATTGAGAAGTTTCACACCGGCCATGAGCGATTGAATTGTTGATGAATCGCTCTTGATGCATTCATAGACGGCTCTCAGATACTTTTGTTTGCCAGTGACGCCCGTCGTTCGGCTGAACTCGCGAAAATCAAAGATATCGTCGTTACTTAGATGTTCGAACTGCTCTGGTGTCCGGAAATCGGTGAAGCCCCGGTCAAAATCGAAGTGGCCAGTGATATTTGTATTCGCGCTGAATGCGCGGGTGGAGTATCCCGCATCACGGAGTTGCTCCGCGAGAGTTGGTTCAGCGCAATTGCAGTACATGTTTTTCGCGTGAATGCCGACTTCACTCGAATACTGACCAGTGAACAGCGATGCATGTGCCGGGACAGTCCAATTTGCCGTTGAGAAAGCACGGTCGAATCGCCGGCCAGGAAGCCAGTCAAAGTGCTCATCAAAGGCGTCTTTTCGGAGCGTATCGAGAACGACGAGAGCGATGTTTGTCATGTATCGTGTGGGTGCGAAACTGCCATCAGAGTTGCCAAACTACTGTCAATAGCTGAACTCGGCTTCGAGCGAGCACAGCGTAGTTGTTCAGGAGATTACCAGAGCGTCAAATAAGCATTCTGGCTGTCAACCATCACGAACACGACACTTAGCTGAAAGTAGGCGCTAAGCCCCCTTCCTCAGGGAGCGACCGAAACGTAGTGAAGGAGAGAGTAGGGAGGGGATACAGCGCCGCACATCTCGCAAATACCCTCTACGAATCCTGACACACCACCTCTCGCAATTCTTCTAACAACTCTGGATGATTCTCTTCCAAAATCTCAACATCAGTCTCGACTTCTTCGATCCGCCATCGAATACGTGACACCGACTGATTCCGACGACTATCGTTACTTGAACGCTCAGAAATCATCTCTCGATCCGTCGCAGTCATCAGCCCTCGCGACCGCTTGACCTCGTAGCTGTCTTCCATACCATTACTTCGTGACTCTACCTCCTTAGTTCCTCAGAACAGAAACGTTCCTCCATGACTAAACTACGAAGTGAGTGGAGTCACAAGACAAAGACACATCGCATGAAGTACAGTCCGCGCTTCCGAACCAGCCCACCGCCGAACAGCGGCAACTACTGGAGTGGACGCGGGACACTGTGCGACAAACCTACAACCACACTTTGTAGCGGTTCGATCAAATCGACGAGTCTGAAGGTACACTCAAACGACGAGTGCGAAAAGTTCGCGACGAACTTCCAGACCTCAAAAAAACTGGTGGACAGACCTCACACAAGTCTATTCCACTGTCCTTCAGCAAGCCGTCGAACGAATCGAACACAACGTCAAAAGCCTCGGAGAACTCAAAGACCGAGGCTACAACGTTGGTTCGCTGAACTGGAAAGCACCACGCGACTTCCGTTCATTCACGTACCGGCAACGGGGCTTCGAGCTTGACAAGAAGAGCGGCTCCGATGGTCGTGCCATCCTGACACTCAAGAAAGTCCGTGGTGAGACGTTAGAAATCCCGGTTCGGATGCACCGTGACTTGCCCGAACACAACGCAATCAAGCACGTCACGGTGAAGAAAGAACCGACAGGCGCGTGGTTCGTCTCGTTCTGTATCGAGACAGACAAACCCGACAAACCAGACGTTGACGCTATCGACCCAAAAGATACCGTTGGTATAGACCTCGGCATCCTCAAACTCATTCATGACTCGGATGGGCGAAGCGTTGAGCGTTTGGATCTCTCAGACGACCGTGACCGCTTGGAACGCGAACAGCGTGCCTTGTCGCGGAAAGAGAAAGGCTCGAACAACTGGGAGAAACAGCGGGAGAAAGTGGCCGAAATTCACGAGCGGATGTCGGCCAAGAAGCGCGATCTGAAGCACAAACTCGCGCACTTCTACACTACGCGATACGACGCCGTGTTCCTCGAAGACTTGAACGTGAAGTCGATGTTGGAAGGTCCACAGAACGCACGGAACAAGGCTGAGGTTGGCTGGCGCGACCTCATCTCCATCTTCCACCATCACGGCAAGAAACACGGGTGTCACGTTGTGGAGGTAGACCCACGCGGAACGTCGAAAGAGTGTGCGGCGTGCGGTGTGGAAACTGCGAAGCCGGTGTGGGTGCGAGAGCATTCGTGTCCGGCGTGCGGGTACACGGCAGACCGTGACGAGAACGCGTCTCTTGTGATTCAGAAGCGCGGTCTAGAAGAACTAGGAGTGGGACACTCCGAATTCACGCCTGCGGAGACTGCGACCGCTACGCTGACCACGTTCACTCAATCGGGTGGCACGGTCAGTGCAAGTCGCGTCGTTGAAACAGGAAGCCCTAACCTCAAGGAGTCTGCGTCAGCAGACGAGTAGGGTGGGGTAGTTCACAAGTAACGACCGGCCGGAAAGGTATTGTGACCCCTCTTATGTAGATGAACTAGATGGGAAATATCGCGGTCGTCCACCCGAATCTCGGAATACGAGGAGGGGCCGAGGATGTCTGTATGCACACTCTGGAAGCACTGCAGACAGATCACTCTCTCACCTTAGTGACCCTCGAACGACCTAATATAAGATCGTTGAATGAGTATTTCCGGACGGACGTCAGGCAACTCAATATTCAGCTTGCTGGGCACCTCGGTGGGAAATTGCGTGAAGTGGCGGGCCACCGACTTCTCCGGCTACAAGCTGCGCTCCTGGGTCGCTATGCTCGACAGCACGAAGATGAATTCGACCTGCTTGTCAGCACGAAAAACGAATTCGGACTGACGCCACCAACAGTCCAATATATCCATAGTCCACAATTCGCATCGGCAGACCCCGGCATCGACAGGGTCAGTCTCCCTCGTCAGGTGTATGATCGGGTCTGTTCTGAACTCGCCAGTATTGACACGCCGACTCTCCAATCAGCAACGTTGTTAGCAAATTCAGAGTGGACTGCAGGAGCCGTTGCGGAAGCCTATGGCGTAACTGCACATACACTGTATCCCCCTGTGGACACAACGAAGTTCCCATCCTGCCCCTGGGATGACCGTGAACCGGGCTTTCTCACCGTTGGCCGTATCGGACCGAGCAAGCGAATTTTGCAGAATATCAACATTGTCGCAGCACTTCGCGACCGCGGACACGATGTTCACCTTCACATTGTTGGTCCGACGACAGACGGCGATTACTGTGAGAAAGTAAAAGCACGCGCCGCCAAACTTGAGTTCGTCTCGGTTGAGGGAGCAGTCTCTTCAGAGCGACTCACTGAGCTCATTGCAACCCATCGGTATGGGATCCACGGCCGGCCATACGAACACTTTGGAATCGTCGTCGCCGAGTTCGTTGCTGGCGGTGCCATCCCCTTCGCTCCAAATAGTGGAGGACAGCGCGAGATACTCCACGAAGATAGTCGCTTGCTGTATGAGTCACAAGCTGATGCGGTCGAGAAGATTGATCGGGTGCTCTCTGAACCATCGCTTCAAGCGGACATTCGTCATACCTTTGAAAACACTGAGTTTCCTTTCAGCAGAGAACAGTTCAAACAGCGTATGGCAACTGTCGTAAACGAGGCTCTTAAAAGATGAACGTTGGAATCAATGCACGGTCGTTAACAAAGCCGAATCCAGCGGGTGTGAGTCGTTATACTCTGCGGCTTCTTGTAGCACTGGCAGAACAGGAAGCTGAATCGGACATGGAATTTATCCTGTTCGGTATTGATGATATCCCAACAGAACTCGATGAATATACACATGTTCGGAGTGCTCGCGAACCTGCGCCGACACATAGCGGACTGACTGCCCATCGGTGGGAACAAACGACATTGCCCCGTGCACTGAACCAGTCTGAGATTGATGTATTTCATACACCTGCTGGGCAACCGCCACTCCTCGCTCGTGTGCCTCTTGTGACGACTATTCATGATATCTCGCCTATCACGCATCCGGAGTGGTTCTCGCGAGGCTACGCTGGATTGTATCGTGTTTTGACGCCACTTGCCGTTCGGAAATCTGAGCGAATTATCACCGTCTCCGAGTTTGCACGTGAGGAAATTGTCTCGGAGTATTCCCATGCTGCCGGGAAAACTGAAGCCATCTACAATGGCTTAACTCCGCCGGCGGAGACTGAGGCATCTGTCGACGCTGTTACAGAAGGAGAGTATCTGTTGTTCGTTGGATCGCTGAACAAGCGTAAGAACCTCAAGACCCTGCTACAAGCCTACGAAGAGTATCGTACCCAAGTTGATGAGCCGCTCACACTCACGCTTGTTGGCCCAAAAAAAAGCGTGTTTGCAAAGACAGAATTCCCCGTCAATTCAGGAGTTCAGACGCTCGGATTTGTCTCGGACGAGGAACTAGGCTGGCTCTATCAGAATGCGGCTGCATTCGTTTTCCCCTCCCTCTATGAGGGATTCGGACTGCCCATCTTAGAGGCGATGAGTGCTGGAACGCCAGTGCTCACCTCAGATCTGGGGGCGATGGCAGAAGTGGCTGATGAGGCAGCGTGTCTCGTATCACCCTCACAACCAGGGTCACTTGCTGAGGGTATTGAACTAGTTGGACATGATGACGACTACCGTCAACAGCTTATCCAGAACGGTTGTGACCGTGCTGATGCTTTCACCTGGGAGCGGACCGCGGCACAAACAGCTGAGATCTATCGCAGTGTTGCAAAGAGGAACCCAAGATGAATTTACAACTGTCTGAAGACACACCGGATGTCCTGCACGTTAGTAAGTACTACTACCCCGAAGTTGGGGGCATAGAACAAGTTGTTCAAACACTTGCCGAAGGATTAAACGGCCCATCATACAACACAAGCGTACTCGCTTCAGCACCCCGTGGACGGGGCAGTGTTGAGCGTACTAATGGGGTTCCAGTGCGAAAAGCTGGTTCACTCGGCGAGATGCTTTCAGTCCCGATGTCGCCACTGTTTCCAATCGAACTAGCCGCTGCCGGATACAACGCCGATATCCTCCACTTTCATCTCCCACACCCAGGGGCAGTTGCGTCGCAACTCGCTCTTGGTCCGGATGCTCCGAAAATCGTCGTTACATACCACAGTGACATCGTCAAGCAATCGACAGCGTTGAAATTCTATCGACCATTCCTCCATCGGTTCCTCGAACAGGCCGACCACATCATGACGACGTCACCAAACCTGTTTGAGGACTCTGAACACCTCGCTCCATACGCCGAGAAGTGCACCGTTGTTCCGCTTTCGATTGACCTTGATGAGTTTGGGTCCTATTCAGGAGAGACCTACGACATCCCTGGCGAGCCATCCCGCCCGACACTCCTCTTTGTCGGGCGGCTGAGTTACTACAAGGGGGTGAAGTACCTCGTGGATGCGATGGAACATGTCGACGCTGATCTCTTGATTGTCGGTGATGGTGAGCAGCGTGACGCACTTGAAAAGCGCGTTCGTGATGTTGGTGCCGAGAATAACGTCCATTTCCTTGGTAAGATTCCCGATGAGGAACTCCACTACTGTTATGACATTGCAGACGTGTTCGTCCTTCCGTCAATTGCTTCTAGTGAGGCGTTCGGAATCGTACAGCTCGAGGCGATGGCCTATGAGACACCCGTAATCAACACATCACTGCCGACGGGCGTTCCATGGGTCAGCACGCATGAAGAAACAGGGCTTACGGTTCCACCGAAAGACAGTGATACACTCGCTGTGGCGATCTCGCGACTACTGGAAGATGATGAGCTTCGACGAGCGTATGGACGGAACGCGGCAACCCGAGTTCAAGAGAAATTCTCTCAAGAACGAATGCTCGAACGAACGGCCGACGTCTACAATCGCGTTCTTTCTGAACCTGAGTGACGACCCCCAGAACGGATTTGGACGAACACGAACGCTTGGAATGCGAGCAACAGAGGCTCTCGTCGACGCCTGTGGAGACTGCGCTCCCCGTGAACACTTCGGTTCCTGCAAAGCGCGTTGTCGAAGCACGAACCTCATCCTCAACGAAGCGACGTCAATTGTGGAGTAAGTTACCCACGACTGAAGTCGTGGGCTTTCTCCCGCAAGGGGTTTCGGCCCACGCTTCAATGAGTGTCGTCGGCGGGTTGCACGACGGCAGGTCCGTCACACGGAGGGGTTTCCTGCGTAGTTTTCCGAGACCCGCGGTCTGCGTCCGAAGCCGTCTCACACCGCTTTAATTGTCGGTGGACTCCCCTTGCTTCACCGGCAGGGAATCTGCTGAGAGAGGCGCAGTGTCATTCGTCTCCGACGTTCGACCATCAGACGACGGTCGGAACGGTCTGTTCGGGGCCTACCTACGGAGACCCTTACTCCGAGACGCGTTTGGCCTCGAAGGAATACCAACACCAACGAATCAATGTCACATAACTCATATCGAAATCAGCACACAGTCTGCATTGTTTGAGAATCACCGTGCCGGATTCCTCCCACCTTGAGGTTCCTGTGAGGTAAGGTACTTTACTTGGACAGTCCTTCGCAAACCGATTGTTCCAATCCAATAGCGTCTCCTTTCACTGGACTTTGGTTCCGGTAGCAACAGATTCCGTTTGTACGTGGTCGGGTAGGGAAGTTCGGGAGATTGGCTCAAGAATCAGTAACTCTTCGTCTCGCGTTTCTACCCACTCGCTCCCAGATTCCGAGTCCCAGCAGTGGGGCGTCCATTCCCCCGATTCGAACCGTTCCCAGAGGTCCACATCCCCGTAATACTGTCCATCACTGCAGCGATATATTGATCTCTCCATCATGTTGATCCAAATACAATTGTCAGACAAATATATTTCGGCCAGTGGCCCTAAATCTTAGAGTTTTATCTGGGATTGTCGCTGAAACTAATTCTTCCACAACCAATCTAATAGGTATATAATAACGTTAGTCGTTTAGCCATAATACTGAACGTTCATCTCAGAAGAATACTAAGGGCCACCGCACGGATTATATGTCTCTGTGTCGGTGGCTTACAGCCTCTGACACCTTGCGTTGTGGGTGAGACTGCCCACCTCACCCACGTCGCTTCTGAGGCCGTCGGCCCTCTCCCACTCAGACGCTGACGAGGGGGTTTTGTGTGTAAGTCACACTAAAAGGAGACCCACACCCCCGAAAACGGCAAGTGCACCCAATCCGACACAGACTCCCCAGAACGGTACTTGTTTAACGAGCCGCATGAGCGCATCAATGGTGAAATATCCGACTAGCGCCGCAGTTGCGAGCGCAACGAGTGCAGCAGCGGGTGTAAGATTCGGTATGCCACCAGTATCAAGCATTGCAATAGCCCCGCCACCAATTGCAGCTGGAATCGAGAGCAAAAATGAGAGCCGAAACGACGCAGGTCCGTCGTACCCCCGCAGAAGGAGCGCGCTTGTTGTGGTTCCGGAACGAGACACACCGGGTAGGATGGCCAGTCCTTGGAGCGCACCGACAAGTATAGCATCACCGAACGTGGGGTGGGGTTGACCTCCGAAGCTGAGACTGTCAGCAAATCGCTGCACAAGACCAGTTACAATCAACAAGAGCCCGATAAGTGCTACGAACGTCCCACCGGTTAGTTTGGACACGAGTTGTTCTAACACAAGATAGGCACAGACACCAGTAACACCTGAAGCGGCAGTTGCAACTCCAAGAAATGAGAGCGTTGCTGTTTCTGATTTAAACGCGGATTGTGGCTGCCACGCTCGCACGCTTGAAAAGACCGCTCTGAGTTCATCTCGATAGTAGACAGATGCTGATACTGCTGTTCCGAGATGCAAAAAGAGGGCATACGCAACTGCACTCTCTGGATTCGAACCAATTGCAGTCAGTGCGATAGCTAAGTTTCCTTCGCTGGAGATAGGGAGCCACTCAAATATTCCTTGAAGGACCCCTGCAATCAGTGCAATCAGTACCTCTCGATCCATTGAGATACTCTCAGAAACCACGTGCTATAACCGGTGTGGCCAAATAGTAAAAATCTAACACTACTGTGGATACAATCGTGCAATGTTATTTCAAAAACATGTAGGTATTAAACACATTTTGGCCGATATCTTGAATATGTGGTTCCAGAAACCCATCCCTGAATGAAACGCGTCCGCCAGATCATTCCCGTGGTTTTCCTTCTCGCCATCTTTTTCCGGGATACGACCGGGGACTTTCAGCTTCAAATGCGGCCGCTACTCTTGCTATATCTGGTGTTCGGGACCATCGGGTTCGCTGGGTACATCTATTTCCGGGATGATCTCTCCGCCAGCATTGCTCTGGGTATGCTGGCTGTATATCTCTTTCTTGGAGTGAGTCTTGTGTGGTTCCTCCTTGTACAAGCACAAGGGATCGAAAATCCAGGACGGGGAAGCAAATTAGCGCTCTTTCTCGTCCTCTTTATGCTGTTTCTTGGTATTGGTGCTCATATTCGAACATTTATCAAGACTACAAGTGTCTATCTACTTGCTTTTAGTATCTTTTTTGGGATCTTCATCTTGCATGCAAAGGAGCTTCATCCTGGCAGTGGGCTCGCAACTTTCCCTCTCATTGCAGGGATTACAATGGGCTTGAACCTCTTTGTCATGCCTCGCTACCTTTCGCGAGACGCCTTCCTCTGGCTCGTCACCGGCCTCTCTACAAGTTCTGTACTGCTCGGACTGATTGCCTATCTCCTTGACCCGTACCGACTCCTATCGATCGAGGTGGGTCTCAGAAACAGTGTGATGACTATTCCCCTGTTTGGAAGCCAACTCTACGTTCTCGAGTCAGTCTTCGCAAATCCGAACACCCTGGGAGTGCTTACGTTCGCTGGAACATTTGCTGCGCTTGTCCTTACCCGGAAGGTCTATCGGACGAGTCCCATCCGGGGAACATGGCTACTGCCGGGACTGCTCGTGGGTATCAATAGTATTGGCCTTTTCTTATCGTATAGTCGGGCAGGATACCTTGCACTCGCAGTTGCCGCGGGGATCTATTTGGTGGATGTGTACCTTGGTCGTGCAGCCCTCCCGTATGCGATTCTGTTCTTCGTTGGAACTGTCGGGGTGCTACTGCTTGGGATGTGGCTTGGTCTCCTCGGACTGAACCCTGCGGGAAGGTTCACACTCTGGGGGGCGGGGATTCGAGCGATTCTGGATTCTCCAAGTCTCATTGGTGCGGGTATCATTGATCCCAGTGCGTCTATTGCACCCTATATCGATGGGCAGCTTAGTGGGCAGAGTCCGCACAATTCCTACCTTTCAATCTTCATCCGCGCTGGCATTCTCGGTGGCATTGCTTACCTCATACTCACTGTTGGAAGTATTTTCCAGGGAGTGTTTAGAAAGTCTGAGGTTGATGTTGCAATGCTTTCGTTTGCGGTTGGCTTTGCACTTCATCAGCTATTTGAAGCATATACACTGTTCCAGTTTAGCCTCGCAGCGGTTCTCGCGTCACTGGTTTTCGGCTATCTGATAGAGAGTCAAGCGCATACCTCCGTCCTTAGGCGGAGGTCGAGCGACACTCAACTTCGCTTGTGACCGAAATCGCATCGTGTTCGGTTACAGCCATGAGTGGCGAATTGCCGGGCGTCAAGATTTGATCACCAGTTCCAGAACGGCTGAACCCGGCTGTCCACGCAGACACTAAATATCATAATGACTGCAAGGCGGAAACCCGCGCCTTCAGGTACGGGAGGAAGCCGACACTCCATCAACGACGATCATACAACACTCGCCACCATCGACGGGCGATTGACCGCAGAGTTCGTTCTCCCAGATGAACAGCGAGACACGCCTCACTCGACGTACCTGTTCAACGACGACTACAACGTGAAAGGAGCCACGCGCCACTACGACGAGATTGAAGGCTGTTTCTACCTCCATGTGCGGACAAAGCCCGCCGTGGAGAACGATGATGTCGAACAAGGCGATGCCAAGCACGTCTCCGTCCTTGGTGTTGACCTCGGCATCACAAACATCGCAACCACCTCAACCGGAAAGTTCTGGAATGGTGGCGAACTCAACCACTGGCATCGAGAATACGAGAACTGCCGTGGCTCACTTCAACAGACGGGAACTCGTTGGGCACACCTAAACGTTCAGCGAGTTGGTCGTAAGCAAACTGGGCGTTTCGAACAGATGATTCACATCATCTCGAACGAACTTGTGAACCTGCCCCGAGGTCAAGCCTCGGGGCTTCCTGCTTCTACGACGCGCTTTGCATCCACCCGTGAAGGAGTAGAGGAAGCCCTTGAGAATGACTGTACACACATCGTGTTCGAGCAACTCAAGGGAATCCGCGAACGCCTGCCTTACGCGAAAGCAGTTCACAAGTGGGCGTTCCACCGCTTGTACGAGTACGTCACGTACAAAGCCGAGTCAGAAGGACTCGTGGTGAAGCAGATTAATCCGGCGTACACAAGCCAGCGTTGCTCGAAGTGTGGTTTCACTCACGAGGATAATCGGCTACACACCAACGGTCAGGACGAGTTCGATTGTCTGACGTGCGGGTACGATGTTTACGCGGATTACAACGCGGCGAAGAATATCGGGCTGAAGTATCTCCGCGACCAGCAAAAGTCTGGGCGTGGAGACGCACCCGTAGGCGTGCGCTTGAACAGCGGGATGTTGAACGTGAACGGCGAGTATTCGCCTACCGCTCTCAGCGGTTAGAACGGGAGTCCACGCTGAATGCCACGCCCTTCAGGGCGTGGTAGCTTACTGACCGGGCCGCAGCCCTACGAGGGAGACAAACAAGAGTTCCCCCGGTGTCGCCGGTTCCCTCCAAGTACGGGTTGGAACCGAAGGACGACGGCTGTCCGAATCCGATGGTCGGAGTCCCGCGTTAACGAGACACGCCGTGTCTCGCTGCGGGTTTAGGGTGGGGAAGGACGCGAACGCGGCGTGGAAGCAGGAAGCCCTGCTCTCAAGGAGCGAGCGGTGTAGTCAGTCTCCTCGGGAAACTACCAAATAAAAGAATTTCTTTATAATAAGGAAAACAATATTTGCAGTAAGAATACATTATTCTAGAACCGATTTTCTATCTTTACGTAATGACTGGTTAGAGATATTTTTTGCAAGTTCATAATAAATGTCTGTCATTCCCTCGCTCAATATGTATGCCAGACGAAGAGAATGGCGACGAGAGTAGTATGAAGCGGAGAAATTACCTGAAAGGGCTCACAGCCACCGGTATTGCCGTTGGTGGTCTCGGTGGATTCTCAGCGACATCGTTCGCACAGGAAGCCGAACCGATTCCAGCGCCTTTCTGTGGGCCAGCTAGTGTGCCGCCAGAAAGCCCGCCGGGTGGACAGGCGGGGCAGTGTATCAACTGTGTCCGCGAAGTCTGTGAGTCAGAGCCGATTGCCATCGGCGAGTTGTACTCCGGTCTGAACGGCTTTTGCTTCACCGTCGCCGCCGAAGAGATCCCAGATAGTGCTGACTACCTCACGCTGAAAGCAGGCACAGAGTGTTATCTGGCCGAGGTTCCTGAGGATCTCGAAGGTGAAGTGACGTTCTGCAAACCGGAAGAAGCTCCAGAAATCAGCAACGCAACGTTCTACACGTGCGGAGACGAGAACGGGAACCCTCCATCGGTTGATGACGTCACAGCGTCCTGTGATGAGGTCGTTATCACGACTTCGAACATTCCCAACGGTGATACGCTGGACGTGACGGTGGAGTTCGCCGATGAGTCGACGCAGACTTACGACGATGTACCAGTTCAGAATGGAGAGGCAACCGTCAACCTACCAGGTACCTCTAACCCAGTCAATGTAAGAGTCACATATCAAGACAACCTAATTCTGTTTAATGCAGGTGTCGTAGCAGATCCACCGTGTCCGGATAAGCCAGCAGTCACCAACGTCGAGGTCACGTGTGCGCAAATTCTTATCCAAACGACGAACATCGATGAAAACGAGACGCTGGATGTGACGGTGAACTTCACAGATGACTCCATCGAGTCGTACACGCCGTCGGTTAATGCCGAGGGTATTGCGACGATTACTCTCCCCGGAGATCGAGACCCTGAACAGCTCCTTGTAGAGTACGATGGGCTGGTGTTGTACGACCAGTTCGTGGCAGCGTCCGACGCACCGTGTACGGTGCCAGAGCCACCGGAGTGCCCACCGGGTCTCGATATCAAATTCAAGTGTAAGCACGGTGAATGGCGGCCATACTCCCACGACGATACCGATAATGTGGTCGACCCAGATGTCTTTTCAATCGAGGGCGACCTGCAAGAAGTGACGATCTATGCGCCCTTCCCGTTCGCGGTTAGCTATGCAACGCGGACTAAGGGCAAGAAGCACCATCATCACGACAAAGAAGACCACCACCACCACGACGAGAAGAAGCACCACGGCAAGAAGAAGCACCACGGCAAGAAGAAGCACCACGGCAAGAAGAAGCACCACGGCAAGAAGAAGCACCACGGCAAGAAG
>NZ_FODV01000003.1:466627-511135 GCF_900110465.1 Halogranum amylolyticum | reverse complement strand
TCTGGTTCAGGGTGTCCGAGCGCGGGCCGAGTTGAACGGCCCGCAGTCGCGGTGTGTCTGTATCGTGTTCGAGTGCCCGTTTCCACTTAAGGGCACCGAATCGAGGTCGGCGTCGTCGTTCGATTTCGCCGACGTCCGCGTACTTCAGTACGAGTGCCGTTTCCCACTTAAGGGATTCGGATTCGAACTCGAACTGGGCGCGCCGTCGACCAGTGTGAACCGGGCGAGGCACGTCCGGGACGCCCGGGGAGACCCGGGCGCCCTTCGCATTTCTTCCGATGGCTGTGACTCATAAAAGGGTGCCGAAGAAAGTCGCCTCAGACACACGCTCTCATCCCGCGCGTCGAAGAGTGTCAGACGGGACGCTCTCGGCAGTCGACGTGGAGAGATATCGCGCAGCTGGAGGCCGGTCGGTCATCCCACGCATCCCGCGTACGGTCTGACCGGGTGTCGGCTGCGCATCCGAACGTCGTCGGAGCCGATGGAAAACACTGTCGGGTGCGGCGTCCACGCGCAAAGAATGATTAGTTACTGTTCTCGTCCGTTCACTCTGCTTCGAGATGTTCGATGCCTTTCTTCGAGACGTTCGCCTCGGTGATCGTGTCGGGCATCCAGTCGGGTTTGTTGTCGGGCGAGGTCTCCTGCCACGCCCAGCCCTCGTAGATGTGAACCTTGTCGGTGCCTTTCTCCCGGAGTCGGAGTTCGACTCGTTGTGCGCTCTCTTCGGAGTCACCCGGCTCGAGTCGACGAGCGGCTTTCAGCGCCGCCTGCCGCGGTGTGTTCCCGGAGAACACGCTCGACTCGTCACCGCTCGATTCACGCAGCGCGAAGTTCCGTTTACCGTCGTCACGTACCATGGTTTCAGCCTCTATGGCAAGTGAACACATCCCCAAGCATAAATATATCGGCGAAATGAAGTCAATTCAACCAAACGATTATATACCACGACGCCGCGCTCGGGCGATTTCGTCGGCGAGACGAGCGAACGGTGAAACTACGGACGACAGTCTGTAGCGACGTACAGAGTCGGCTCGTGGACCTCACACTCGCCGTAGGTAAACAACACTTATGTATTTCCTACGGCGAACTTTCGGTAGACACCCCCGATGGTCCGGAAAAAGAAGCTCAGCCCGAGTGGTGCGAAAGACGAGAACGGCGAGTACCACAACGTTCACCTCAACCTCCACGAGGACGAACTCGCCGTCGCCGGGATGGAGATCGGCGACGAGGTGTTCGTTCGCGTCCGAGACGGGAAGATCATCATCCAGAAGGCCGACTCGGACGACGTCGAGCACGACTTCTGAGCGTCCCTTCGTGCGGAACGACAGCCAGAGACAGCGGCCGCTCCGTCGGGTTAATGCGGGTCCAGCGACTCACCACGTGCAATGAGTCTGTACGACGTTGCGAAGCCGGCACTGTTCGCGCTCCCACCGGAAACAGCACACCTCACGATTCATCGGTTCCTCCGTAGCGTTCAACGCACGCCGGTCGAGCACCTGCTCCGACGTCGGTACACGGTCGACGACGACCGACTCGCCGTCGACCGCTTCGGTCTCTCTTTCGACAACCCGGTCGGCGTCGCCGCCGGCTTCGACAAGAACGCCGAACTTCCCTCGGTACTCACGGCACTCGGGTTCGGACACGTCGAGGTGGGAGCCGTCACCGCGAAACGACAGCCAGGCAATCCTCGTCCCCGGATGTTCCGCCTCCGTGCGGACGAGGCGCTGATCAACCGGATGGGGTTCAACAACGAGGGGGCAGACGAGGTCGGCAGGCGTCTCGACACCGAACCGCTCCCGGACGCCCCCGTCGGCATCAACGTGGGAAAGTCGAAAGTCACTCCGCTGGAAGACGCCGCAGACGACTATCTCTACACCTACGAACGCGTCGCAGACGCGGGCGACTACTTCGTTGTCAACGTCTCCAGCCCGAACACGCCGGGGCTCCGCTCGCTGCAGAACCGGGAGTCACTCGAACAGATCTTCGGAACCTTGCAGGACGCCGGGGCATCTCCCCTCCTCGTGAAACTCTCGCCGGACCTCTCGGAGGGAGCCATCGAGGACGCACTCGCCGTCGTCGACGAGCTCGACCTCGACGGCGTCATCGCGACCAACACGACCACTGAACGGCCGGAGTCGCTGAAGAGTCCCGAGAAGGCAGAGCGCGGCGGCCTCTCCGGCAAGCCCATCGAGAAACGCGCGACGGGCATGGTTCGGTTCATCGCCGAGCGGACCGACGTCCCTATCGTCGGCGTCGGCGGTATCTCGGACGCCGAGGGAGCCTACGCGAAGATCCGCGCGGGAGCCAGCGTTGTGCAACTCTACACCGCCCTCGTCTACGAGGGGCCGGGACTCGCCCGCGACATCAACGAGGGGCTGCTCGATCTCTTGGAACGCGACGGCTTCGACAGCGTCGAGGACGCCGTCGGCGCGGATCTATAGCTCGACTGACCGCGACATCGCCACGAACTCGCATTCTTCACTGTTCGTCTCCTGGTGGAACGGTTCCTCTTCCCTCACCAGTCCGACTCGGTTCCATCCCGAGTCCGACTTCGACAGTCGTACTGTCGGTGACGTCGAACGTGAAGAACCCGACTAGCCCGTCGTCGTCGTGGACGGCGAACGACCGGTCCTCCCACCGGGACTCGTCGAGGAACAGCTCGAGGTCCTCGGGGTCGTTCGCCATGTCGTAGAACGAGTAGGGTCCGGAGTACGACCACTCGACGATCCGGTCGGCGTCAGCACGACTCATAGGGATGAACTGGTAACTCATGGAGAGGGTAACGATCGATCGAAAGAAAACGTCGACGGAGTGGTCGCTCAGTTCTGGACGATGACGAGTGCGCCTTCGGCTTCGACCATCTCGCCCTCACCGGTGTACTTGCGCTCGCGGTCGACCTCGAACAGGTCGTTGCCGAGTTCCACGTCGGCGGCGTGGAGCACGCCGTCTTCGATGGTGTAGTCGCCCGCTTCGAGGGCCGACTCGATCTCCGGTACCTTACTCCCGAACTGCGGGCCGACCTGTGCGTAGTCGAGATCGATACCCGTGATGACCGACTCGATCTCCGGCTCTTCCTCGAGCGTCTCCAGCGTGTCGACGTGCATCACGCGGCTGATGTCCTCTTCGAGGCCCGAGACGTTGCCGTAGACCTGCACCGTGTCGAGTTCGGCGTTCATCGACAGCTGGTGGTCGGTCTTGTACTTCCGGAGCGCGGCGACGACCGCCATCGCTGTCTCGCCGGCTTCGAGGTCCGCCTCCACGCCGAGCGGTTCGGGCCAGTCGGCGCGGTGGATACTCGTCTCGGCGTCGTGCATGTCTCGCCAGAGCTCCTCGGTGACGTGTGCGAGGAACGGGGCGAACAGCTTGAGGAACGTCGCGTGGGCCGTCCGGAGCGTGTACGCGGCCGACACGTCGCCGCCGTCGTGGAGTCGCTGTTTCGCGATCTCGAGGTAGTCGTCACAGAACGTGTGCCAGAAGAAGCTCCGCAGGCTGTCGCGGGCCTTCGAGAACTCCCGGTTGTCGAGTTTCTCGGTGACGAACTCGATCTCGGCGTCGAGTTCGGCGAGCAGCCACTTGTCGATGGGCTTCAGGTCGGGACGGTCTGGCGTCTCGTCTGCCAGACTCTCGACGAGTTTCGACGCGTTCCACAGTTTCCGCATCAGTTTCTCGCCCGCGACGAGTCCCTTCTCTTGGTACGGCAGGTCGTCGCCGATGGCGCTGCCGGCGGCCCAGTAGCGGGCGGCGTCGACCGGGTACTTCTCCATCACCTCGTCGGGCGAGACGATGTTCCCCAGCGACTTCGACATCTTCACTCGGTTCTCGTCGAGCACCATCCCGTTGATCATCACGGAGTCGAACGGCACCTCGCCGGTGTGCTCGTAACACTTGACGACCGTGTGGAACAGCCAGAAGGAGATGATGTCGTGTCCCTGCGGGCGCAGGTCGAACGGGTAGATCTCCGGCCGTTCCATCGTGAACTCGCCGGACTCCGCGTCCCAGTCCCAGCCGGCGTTGATGAGCGGCGTGAGCGAGGAGGTCGCCCACGTGTCGAACACGTCGTCTTCGGGGACGAGTTCGTCGTGGCCACACTCGGGACAGCTGTCCACGGGCGGGTCGTCCGAGAGCGGGTCGACCGGCAGTGACTCTCGGTCTGCCATCACGGGGTGGTCGCAGTCGTCACAGTACCAGACGGGGAACGGGATCCCCGAAGAGCGCTGTCGGGAGATGGCCCAGTCCCACTGGAGCCCCTCGATCCAGTTTTTGTACCGCGTGAACATCTTCTCGGGGAACCACTCCATCTGACGACCGGCTTCCAGATACTCGTCGGTCTTGTCGAGCAGTTTGATGTACCACTGGTCTTTGACGAGGAACTCCACGCCCGTCCCGCAGCGCTCGTGGACGTTCACCGTGTGGGTGATGGCGCGCTCGTCGAGTAGCACGCCCGCGTCGTCGAGGTCCTCGACGATGGCCTCGCGGGCCTCCGTCGAGGCGTGCAGTCCGTCGTACTCGCCGGCGACCTCGGTCATCGTCCCGGACTCGTCGATGGCGATACGCAGCGGCAAGTCGTGCGCCTGGTACCACTCGATGTCAGTCTGGTCGCCGAACGTACAGCACATCACGAGCCCCGTCCCGGTGTCGAGGTCGACGCGTTCGTCTTCGAGGATGGGAACCGTCTGTCCGAACAGCGGCACCTCCGCCTCCTCGCCGACCAGATGCAAGTTCTCGTCGTCGTCGGGGTGGACGAAGACGGCGACGCAGGCGGGCAGCAGTTCGGGTCGCGTCGTCGAGATGACGAACCGCTCGGCCGAGTCGGCCACGGCGAACTCGATATCGTGGAAGTGCGACGCCTGCTCGTCGTCTTCGGTCTCGACCTGCGAGATGGCCGTCTCGCACTCGGGACACCAGATGGCCGGCGCGCGCTGGCGATACTCGCGCCCTTGCTCGTACAGTTCGAGGAAGGAGAGCTGCGAGATGCGCTTGACGCGCGGCTCGATGGTCTGGTAGGTCTGGTCCCAGTCGATGGAGACGCCGATCCCCTGCATCTTCTCGTTGAAGTCGGCCTCGTACTCGGCGGTGACCTCCCGGCACATCTGCTGGAACTCGCGGCGGTCGTAGTCCTGGTGCCGGACGTCAAGTTCGTCCTCGGTCAGCCGTTCCGAGGCGATGCCGTTGTCGTCGTAGCCGAACGGGAAGAAGACGTCCTTCCCCTGCATCCGGTTGAACCGCGCGACGACGTCCTGGAGGATCGAGCCGTAGACGTGTCCCCAGTGAAGACTCCCGGATACCGTCGGCGGCGGCGTGTCGATAGAGAAGACGGTGTTGGGGTCGACGGCCTCGCCCCGATAGGCGTAGGTGTCGTCTTCGACCCACTGCTGTTGCCACTTGGGTTCGACGGTCTCCGGGTCGTATTCTCCACTCGGCATTCGTGGGTTGTGCTCTGCCTGCGTCGCGGTTAAATACCTCGGTTAGCCGGAGCCGAGTAGACGGTCCGCCGACCGGGACGCTCCGTCCGTGACGACGGTCAGCGCTGGGAGTCCCGGAGGATGAGCGGACCGATCGCCAGCGTCCGCTTGGCGACGGTCGCGATGCGGAGGATGTAGGAGATGAAGATGAGGAACGGCAGCAGCGTCACCGTGAACGCCGCGACCGTCACCCACGTGATGTCCTCGACGCCGAGCGTCGTCCCGGGGAACGTCCCCTCGCCGACGAACAGGAACATCGCCGCGGCGACGACGAGCGCCGGGATCGCGCTGAAGAGGATGTACTGCGAGAGGTCGACCAACGCCCACTCGAAGTAGAGCGTCTTGACGTGTTCACGCGCTGGGCCGAACATCGCCAGCGCCGTCTTCAGGTCGTGGAACCCCTCTTCCTCCTCGCGGCTGAGGCTGTCCTCGAACTCGTTTTTCATCCGGTCGACGTGGAATATCTTCCACGAGTAGTTGTAGTCGAGCGCGGCGTGGAGCACGTCGAACGTCCCGAAACTCGACCCTTCGAGTTGGTCGTGAACCGTCTCTGCGTTCCCTTCGAGACTGTCGACGAACTCGTCGAGCTGGTCCTGAAGGTCGTCGTCGCGGTCGTTCTCGCCGACGAGTCGACGCAGTCGTTTCGCACGCTGTCGACTCTCGTCGACGAGGGCACGGAGGAGATGAGAGGGGTCGGCGGGTGCGGTCGACCCGAGCAGTTCCTCCGTGTACGTCCGGAAGTCCTCCGTGTTGCTCATCCGTCGCCGCTGGTCACCCAGCGGACCGTTCTCCTGAGAGAGCACGAGTTGGTTGATACTGACGACGAGCGTGGCCGCGGTGACGATGACGCTGACCATCGTCGTGAAGGCGGTCTCGAGGGTGTCGCCGCGCTGGAGACTCACCTGCAGCGACGGATAGATGACCACGGCCAGCACCATCAGACTCGTGAAGACGACGGCTGCGAGGATGGCCGCGACGACGAGACGGTTCGCACCAAGCAGCATCCAGACCTTCAGCCGACTCTCGTCGGCGCGGGCACGCATGGTGTTCTGCGTGCTGATAGACGAGTCGCCCCCGTCGGAGTTTTCGTCTCGGTCGTCACTCACGGTTTCGCCGCTCACGAGTCTCGCTCTCGGTCGCGTCGTCCCCCCGATACGGTCGCTCGAAGACGAAGTACTTCGTCCCGCCGCCGACGTACTCGACGGTCTCGACCAGTCGCCACCCCTCTCCGGCGAGGTCGTTCAACTGGTCAGTCGGGTCGCGCGACTCTTTCTTCGTCGCCTCGCGAGGAGGACGAACCGCTCGATACTCCCACCGGTCGGTAGCGTCGTCGGTCACACTTCAACACGCGAGTGCGACCGCGATAAACGTGGTTGCCGGCGGCGACCGACGACCCCTCTCAGTCGGCCGTCGACGCCGTCGTCTCCGCCGCCGAAAGCGCCTCGAACCCACGCTCGAGATCCGCGAGCAGGTCGTCGACGTGTTCGACGCCGACCGACATCCGCAACAGTGAGTCGGAGATTCCGAGTCGGTCGCGTTCGGCCTGCGACAGCGGGGAGTGAGTCATCGTCGCCGGATGTTCGACGAGCGACTCGACGCCGCCGAGACTCACCGCCAGCGGGAACTCGCGGAGCGCGCCGAGGAACTGTTCGACGCCGTCGAGGTCGGCGTCGAGTTCGAACGTGAGCACGCCGCCGTAGCCGCTCATCTGTCTCCGGGCGAGGTCGTGCTGTGGGTGCGAGTCGAGACCGGGGTAGCGGACCTCCCGAACCCGGTCGTGATCCTCCAGATACTCGGCGATGGCCGTCGCGTTCTCCTGGTGACGCTGCATCCGCAGCGGGAGCGTCTTCGTCCCACGGAGTACCATGTAGGCGTCGAACGGCGAGAGCACGTTCCCCATCCCGACCTGCTGGAGGAACCGGATCTCGCCGGCGAGGTCCGTGTCGTCCGTGACGACCGCGCCGCCGACGGAGTCGCTGTGGCCGTTAAGATACTTGGTCGTGCTGTGGACGACGACGTCGGCCCCGAGGTCGAGCGGTCGCTGGAAGTACGGGCTGACGAATGTGTTGTCGACGCCGAGCACCGCCCCGTTGTCGTGAGCGACGTCGGCCATCGCCTCGACGTCGCAGAGACGCATCAGCGGGTTCGTCGGCGTCTCCATCCACAGCAACGTCGTCTCCGGGCGGACCGCGTCGGCGACGGCGTCGGGGTCGCGGGCGTCGACCAGCGTCACCGAGACGTTCAGTCGGTCCTCGAACAACCGCGAAAGCATCGTCTTCGTCCCGCCGTAGAGATCCTCGAAGGCGACGACATGGTCGCCCGGGCGGACGACGGCGGTGATAGTCGAGACGACGGCAGCGGTCCCGGAGGCGAACGCCATCCCGTGTTCGCCGCCCTCCATCGCCGCCAGTCGGTGCTCTAAGGCGTTCCGCGTCGGGTTCGACAGCCGCGAGTACAGATACTCGCCCGCGTCGGGGTCCAGCGACTCGAGATCCGCGTCCGGGTTCAGTCCGTCGACGGCGTACGTCGAACTGAGATGGATGGGGACGACGACGTCCTCGGCGACGTCGCTCCTCGTCGATCCGTGTTCGCCGTGTGTCACACTCAGCGTCTCGAACCGTCTGTCGGGAACGTCCATGTAGAATCGGATGGGAACACGGGTTGTAACGTTTTCGCAAGTATTGCGAAAAATTATCAATGAGAATCCGCGGTCGGTTAGAGATACACAGCAGTTATCCCGGGCAGAGTAGCCGACCGTTCAGTGACGGCCAGTCGAGAGCGAGTCGCCGTCGCGGGACGACTACTCGCCGGCCAGCGCGTCCAGTCGGAACTCGAAGGCGGCGACCGGAAGCTCCAGATCGTGTTCGACGAGCACCTTCGGATGAATCTCGCCGACGACGCCGACCGCTTCACCCTCTACGACGACGGACGCGACGCGGCCGGGGATGAACGACGGATGCTCCGTCGCCGGCGTCGTCAACTCGACGTCGAAGTCGCGGCAGAGCGCCTGCAGCCGACCCTTCGCGTCCTCGTACGTCGCGTCGTGACGGGCGAGCACGCCCGCCACGGAGCGGTGTTCGGCGACGTTCGTGTTCTCCGACTCGTCGCGCTCGGCGGCGAGACCGATCTCCGCGAGATCTTGCGGGTACGCGCGGTGCGTGTTGTTCTCCAGCACCATCATGAGCGACGGGAGCGCCCACGAGCGGAGCTGCGTGTAGTCCTCGGAGTAGGGTTCGGTGATGTCGACCGGTTCGCCCCCACCGACCACGTCGGAACCGGCTTCGACGCCCATCCGGTCGTAGTTCTCCTCGGCGGAGATCATGTGGAAGTTCAGCAGGTCCTCGAAGCCGAGTCCCACCAGACTGCGCCGCGCGGCGTCTTCGAGCTGGGAGCGCTCGTGGCGGCCGCCGACGGTGCCGACGTCCGGATACCGGGGGACGAGGTCGTTGAACCCGTAGGCGCGGCCGACGTCGTCGACGAGATCGACGGGATGCAGCACGTCGACGCGGTACGGCGGTATCGACACCTCGTAGGCCGGTTCGTCGGCCTCGTCGTCGAGAGCTGCATCTACTTCGGCGACGTCCGATGTCGCCTCAGCGTCTACCTCGTCGACGTCCGATACCGACTCGGCATCCAGTCCCGAACGCTCGAACAGGTCGATCGTCTCGTGCTCGTCGAGGTCGATGCCGAGCATCGTCTCGATGCGCTCGTGGGTGACCGTCTTCGTCCGCACCTCGAAGTCCGGTTTGACTGTGGTGCCGTCGGGGTACTCGACCTCCACCTGCTCGAGGGTCGCCCCGCGCGCGTCCAGCGCGTAGCAGATGATGTTGCACATGTGGTCGATGGTCCACTGGTCGGTGCCGGTGAGTTCGACGAACAGGTCCCGCGAGTCGGTCGACACCTCGGTCCGACGGCCGTTGATGACCGGCGGGAACGAGAACAGACCGAGTTCGTCGTAGATCGCCGGCAGGCGTTCGTAGTCGGCGACGACGTCGGCGTACTTGCGGCCAGTGGGGTGGTCGTCGAGCACCTGTCCGGGCGTCAGTTCGCGGTCGGAGTCGAGCGCGACGAAGCTGTCCTCGTCGGGGGAGATACCCTTGTAGGTGATGGAGTTGCCGCCCTCCTCGCCGAGCATCTCGCCTTTCAGCATCGTCAGGTCGTGGATGCCGATGGCACCTTTGACGCGCTTGCGACCCATCGTCGCGTGCAGTTTCTCCTGCAGTTGGATGATGGACTCTAACCCCTCCTCCGAGAGGTTGGCTCCGCGGACCACCGCGCCGGTGACGTACGGCCGTTCGTCGGGGACCGACTCGTCGACTTTGATGGTCCAGTCGGGGTCGTTCGTCTTGGGGACGTACACGCCGCGGTCGTCGCCGTAGTGGTAGCGCAGCGACCGGGCGACCCCCTCGACGGAGAGGCGGTCCAGACGGTCGGGGCCGAACTCCAACTGCATCAGCCCCTCCTCCGTCTCACCCTCGTACTCGAGGCCGAGGCCGAACAGGTCCTGTTTAAGTTGGTCGTCGCTCTTGTCTTCTTTCCCAGTGAGTCGCCGGAGTTCGTCGGGGTCTACGTCTACGACAGGCATCAGTGAAGCACCTCCGTCTCCCGCAGCAGTTCGAGGTCACACAGCGTCCCGTGGACGTCGCGGATGTCCTCGAAGCCGTACATCAGCATCAGCAGGCGTTCGAGCGCGAGCCCCCACGCCATCACGTCACAGTCGACGCCGAGCGGTTCCAGTACCTCGGGACGGAACATCCCGGAGTTGCCGATCTCGATCATCTCGCCCGTCTCCGGATGTCGCCCGAACAGTTCGAACGACGGTTCGGTGTAGGGGTTGTAGTGCGGCTTGAACTGGATGTCCGTGATACCGAACTGCCGGTAGAACTCCTCGAAGGTACCCATCAGGTCGCGCACCGAGAGCTCCTCGGCCATCACCCACCCCTCGATCTGGAAGAATTCGAGCAGGTGGGTCGGGTCGAGCGTGTCGTTGCGGTACACTTTCTCGACGGAGAAGTACCGCTGCGGCGGTTCGAGGTCGCCCTGTGCGTATCCCGAGAGGTAGCGCATCGACAGCGACGTGGTGTGCCCGCGGAGCGCGATGGCCCGTGCGAACTCCTCGGACCACGGCGAGTGGTAGCCGTCGCCGTCCTCGCCGACGCCGTTGCGGTGGGCGTCTTCCACCTTTTCGACGAGATCCTCCGGGACGTCCTGAATCGGCGGGACGTCCAGCGCGAAGCGGTCCCAGTGCGTTCTCGCAGGATGGTCCTGCGGCATGAACAGACAGTCGTTGATCCAGAAGTCCGCGTCGGCGTGCGGCCCCTCCATCTCCTTGAACCCCATCCCGACGAGCGTGTCCTTCACGCGGTCTGCGGTCTGTCGGAGGATGTGGGTCTTCCCCCCCTGGGCGGTGGGCGCGTCGGCCTCGACGTTGTACTCGGTGAACTCGACGTCCTGCCACTCGCCCGTCGTCAGCAGCTCGGGCGTCAGGCGGTCGACGGTCTGGGCGGCCTCGACGCCCTCCATCAGCGCGGTCACGCCGTCGTCGGTCAGCGTCACCGAGCGCACCGTCCGCTCGTCGCGTTCGACGAGCCCCCGACTCTCCAGTCGGTCGAGCACGTCGTCGTCGACGTCGCCGACGTCGCCGGCCTCGACGGCGGCGAGGGCGGCTGCCTCCTCGTCCACTCCGGGGTCGGCGTCGGCGTTCGCCTCGACGTTCCCGTTGTCGATGACACCGTACCCCTTCCGGGCGAAGTTCGAGAGGGCGATCTGCACCTGCGGGCCGCCGAGCCCCGAGGCACCGACGAGCTGCCCCATCTCGACCGGGTCCTCGTCGGCGCCGGCGTCGATGGCGGCGCGGTAGAGACGGACCTCGGGAAGCCCCTCGTCCAAGTACTCCGCACCCTCGTCCGTGAGGGAGGCGCTGGTCTCAGTTCGTTCTTCGACGGCCAGCAACCCCTCGTCGCGGAGGTCGAACGCCGCGCCCGTCACCGTCTCGGGTTTGAGACTGGTTGTCTCCGCCAGTTGGTCGATCGTCTGTTCCTCCGTCGCGCTCGCGGCTTCTAACACCGCGACCTGTGATTCCGGGAGTCGCATGTGGTCGTTGGTTCGGATACCGTGTGGTCGTCAGTTAGCAGTTCCGGGACAGTCGTCGACGTCGCGTCGGCGTCTCGTCCTGACCGCCGCGCCGAGTCGAACGGGTTCGCACGCCGGGTCGTCGGTGCAGAGAGTGACTCCGGCACCGCGACGGCGACGTAGTCCACCGTCCTCGTCAGGCGCGGAAGAAGAAACCGAACCCGGCGGTCGGCAGTTCGCGAACTAGCCTCACAACGTCGGGTTCGGACGTCATACTGGGCAGAAAGCCGTTGAGTAACAAAAACGTTCTGAACCCGTGCGAGTTCGTCGCAGGCCTCCTACGGTCGCGCCAGTCGACGCACTCACTCCCCGTCCGGCGCGACGCCGCGTCGCTCCGACTCCAGCGAGAAGTCGAGCTCCTCCAGCAGCTCTTCGGCCTCCTCGCGTTTCTCCTGGTGGTCTTCGAGGAACTCGCGCATCAACTCGGCCGCCTGCTCCTTGCAGCCACCGCAGAGGCGTTCGCCGCCGACGCACTCGTCGTAGACCTTCTTGGCGAACTCGTCGTCGTCGCCCGACAGCAGGTACGCGTAGAGTTCGTAGACGGGACACTTGTCGGCCTCGCCGCCGAGTTCGCGCTGTTCTTCGGCGGTACTCCGACCGCCCGTCGTCGCCGCCTTCACCTTGTCGTAGCCGTCTTCGGGGTCGTCGAGCAGGCTGATGTGACTCGCCGGGATCGACGAGGACATCTTCCCGCCCGTGAGGCCGGTCATGAAGCGGTGGTAGATCGATGACGGGGGGACGAACCCGTAGCCGCCGTTGTCGAGTTCGATCTCGCGGGCGAGGTCCTCGGCCTCGGTTCTCGACAGATCGAAGGCGTCGACGTGCTCCTCGAAGACGCGCTTCTCGCCGGAGACGGCCTCGATGAGCGCCTCGAACGCCCCCTCGGTCGCGTTGCGGTCGAGGAACCGCGTCCGCGGACGGAGCGGCTCTTTCCCGGCAGAGCGGAGTTTGGCGATAGCCCCGTCGCGGGCGCTGTCGGGAGTGAGTTCGGCTTCGAGCCAATCGGCGGCATCCTCACAGCGGACCGTCTCGTCCTCGTCGAGTTCGTCCGCGAGCGCGCTGTACGCGCCGGCGACGAGCGGGCGTTCCTCGTCGTCGAGTTCCTGACTCAGGTACGCCTCGGTCACCTTGAAGAATCGCATCCGAGTGGCGAGGTCGCGGGCGAACCGGACGTGGGGGTCCTGGTCGGGTCCCACGGGGATGACCGTCGGCTTCGGCTTCTCCGTCTGCGGGTAGAGGATGTCCGCCATCTGCGTGACGACCGACTGCATGTGCGAGACGGTGGTCTCGCCGTCGAAGCCGTAGATGGCCTGGAACTCCGAGAAGTTGGCCTTCCCGCCGAGTTCGAAGGCTAGATCTTGGAGTTCGCGGTTCTGGCTCTGGCGGTAGAGCGTCCCGTCGTCGGCGTCGAAGCCGAGCGCGATGAGCGAGAGGAGATAGTCGCGGGCGTGCTCGTCGATTTCGTCCCACGTCAGTCCGCGCGCCGAGTGCGCTTCGAGGTCGGCGATGAGGCCGTAGGCGTCGCCGCCCTGCTGTTGGTGCCAGATGATCTCGTCGAAGACGAGTTTGTGGCCGATGTGGGGGTCACCCGTCGGCATGAACCCGGAGAGAACTGCAAAGTCGTCGCCCTCGCGCATCGCCCTGGCGACGGGCCGGTAGTCGCGGTGGCCGAAGATGACGCCGCGTCGCATCAGGTAGTGCGGGCGGGGCACCTCGTCGAGCAGTTCGTCGAACTCTTCGATACCGAACTCGTCGAACAGTTTGCGGTAGTCCGAGACGGTCGACGACCCCCAGGGGTCGAGTTGAACCTCGTCGGCACCGGCGGTGTCGGCGTCCGTGCCACCGTCAGTCGTCGCCTGCGTCGGTTCCTCAGTCTCGGGGTCCGTATCTCGGGTCATGGTGTGAGTCGGGCGACCGAAAGCCAGTCTATGCCTTCGTTGGCGCCGGTCAGCGCAAAAACCATTCGCTTCCGTACCCCGCCGGCGAGGCGGACGTCGAGCGCCAGATCGCGCGGCGCGAAGACGTGTTCCGACGGAAGGACGCGAATCAAGTGCTCCGAGTGGCTGAGGTTCGACACCGACTCCACCTCGGCGTACGTCCGGAAGTCAGCACCGAACTTGTAGCCCGTCTTGGGGACGATCTGTCGCTCACGCAGCGTCGAGTAGACCGCCAGTCGACGGTCGAACCGTTCGCCCTCGACCGCACGGCCGCAGTCGACGACGGCGGCGTGGGCGTCGGCTCCTTCCGCGCCGTCGAGCGAGAGCACGCCGTCGGCCGCGAGCGACGCCGCCTCGACGAGCGAGAGCTGGATCGCTCCCTCAATGTCGGCGTCGCGGCCCGTCAACGGCTGGCCGTAGAAGCCGTACTCGTACAGCGACTCGGGCGCGTCCCAGACGACGACGCGGTCTTCGAGCAGGACCCCGGAGAGCGAGTTTGGGGGAGTGTAGTCGGTCGCGCCGTCGAGCGTCGGTCTCGTCGCTTCGAGGTAGGTCAGTTCGCTCTCCTCGTCGACGACGGCGAGCACGACGTTCTCCGCGAGCAGCTCGCTCGCCGGAACCGACTGGCGCTCGCCGACGACGCGGACGCGGTGTTCGACCGCGTCCTCGCCGGGACCCGTTCCGCGCGGGTGGACGACGAAGTCGTACGCCGACAGCGGGAGGTCGCCGTCGTCGTCGCGTGCGCCGGGCCAGCCCTTGCGCGTCGGCGAGAGGTAGAATCCGCGTCCCCGGAGGTCGACGTAGACCAGGAAGCGCAGCGCGAACCGCTCGCGCGCCCCGGTCGAGGCGACGAAGAACTCCTCGAACTCCATCCCGTCGATGGCGTCGAGGTCGCCGCGGAAGAGCAGATGCGCCGCCTCGACGCGGGAGAGATCGATCTCGTTGCCCCCGGCCGGTCGGCCGTAGCCCCGCGAGTCGTGGAACCGCTGGCGAGCGTCGCCGCCGACCCGCACGACGTCGCCCCGTAGATGTCCGTCCATGGTCTACGGAGCGGGAGAGAGCGACAAAGGGTCGTCGGTGTCCCACGGCGTCGGCACAGCCGTGAGGCGACGTCAGTGTTTCACAGGCGAGCTGCCACCCGGTAGAAAGTATATCACGCTTCTTCCGGTAGTCGTGGACGGAGCCCACGATGGTCTCCGACGAAGAAGACCCCGACGCAGACCGCGCACCGACCAGTTACGACCGACTGGCCGACCGGGCGACAAGCGGTGAAGAGGGATGGGAGAGTCCGTGGGCGACGAACCCGCTCCAGCAGTACTACTCGTGGCCCGCGACCACGTCACTCCTTCCAGATATCGACGGAAAGCGCGTCCTCGACGCTGGCTGTGGCATCGGCGACCACGTTGAGTGGCTTCTCGACGAGGGTGCGGGGGTCGTCGGCGTCGACGCGAGCGAACGCGCCGTCGAAGTCGCCCACGACCGGTTCGGCGAGCGGGCGACGTTCCACTGTGCGGACCTGACCGACGGACTTGGGTTCGCCGCCGACAGCGGCTTCGACGTCGTCCTCAGCCATCTCGTCCTCGACCACGTCGAGACGTGGCAGCCAGTGTTCGAGGCGTTCCAGCGGGTGCTCGAACCCGGTGGCGTCGTCGTCTTCAGCATCGTCCACCCGATGCACTACTACCGCCAGTACGAGACAGTCACGGACTACTGGACCCGGACGCCAGTGGAACTGGCGTGGGAGGACGCGCCCGTCACCTCGTACCATCGACCCGTGAGCGACGTCGTCGAAGCAGTCATCGAGACGGGCTTTCGACTCGGCACGCTCGACGAGCCACGGCCACCGGCCGCCTACGTCGAGGAGGCCCCGCCCGAGTGGGGGGGCGACGAACGGCCGCAGGTGCTCTGTGTCCGCGCACGGACGACGGCGGCGGCCGACTAACGCTGCTCCCGATACTGCTCGCAGGTCCCGTCGAGACACCGTCGACCGGCGGCCGTCTCGAACACCGGAAGCCCGCAGTCGCAGTCGTCGACGACGACGCCCGTCGGCAGCGAGAACGCCGTGTCGCACTCGGGGTAGGCGTCGCAGCCGGCGACGAGGTGGCCGCCCTTCCCGCGGACGATACGGAGTGGGGAGCCACAGTCCGGGCAGTTCCACTCGCCGTCGAACCGTTCGGTGACGTGCTCCGGCAGCGAGTCACAGCGGTAGTCGGGACACAGTTCGAAGACGTCGCCGCGTGCGACTCGAAGCAAGGGGAGACCGCAGTCCTCGCAGGTCCGGTCGAGCACCGTCGCCCCTGTCGGGAGGCCGTAGTTTGCCTCGCAGTCGAGACAGCGGACGTCGCCGCCGGTGCGGACGAGCGCCCCTTCGCAGTCGGGACAGATGCCGACCGGGACGCCCGCCGCGGAGACGGGGACGTCCCGCCGGGTCGTCACCGCGTGTGAGACGACGCGGAGCGTCTGGTCCCCCGCCCGAGCGGTCACGCCGAACCCCTCGTCGTCGGCTTCGATGGTCACGCTGTCGGCACGGGTCAGCCACGCGACGGGCTGGTAGCCGTCCGCGTCGTGGACGAGGACGGTCTTGTCGGGTTTGACGACGACCACCACGTGACCCCGTTGGGTCCTGTCGCGGGTTCCTTCGAACGTCGTCGTGCAGTCGCCGGCGAACAGCCGTGTCATTTCGGTCACGAAATGGGGTGGACGCGTCTTCTGTCTTAAAATTCGACCCACACGGTCACTGTAGGTTTAGACAGTGTCTCCGTGAAAAGAAGTATCAAAATAACCACAAGATACTTGTTAGTATTGTTAGAATACAAGATCAATGTCAGACGAAGATCGCGAACCATCCCTGAGTCGACGGTGGTTCCTCCGAGGGACGGCGGCGGCCGGGAGCGCCTCACTCGCCGGCTGTTCCGGCCTCAGTGACGACTCGGATACCGGCACCGAGACGCCCCACCTCACCGACAGCACCTCTCCGACCGACACGCCCGCCCCGATGATACAGGACACCCCCCGCGCGAAAGGACCGCTCGCGAGTCGCCCCGACGAACCCGACGAGGAGGGGTTCGAGTACCTCGTCGATCGGGGGCGACAGGAGGGTGCGCTGTTCGTCTGGCAAGGTGACGAGTGGAAACTGCTGGACGCCTACGCCGGCGGGGCACAGTTCGACGACCTCGCGGGTCGCCGCGTCGCCTCGATGTTCGCCACGGGCGGCAGCGGGACGGTCGACGACCCGTGGACGATCGACGACGCGGCGATGCGAGAGCCGGGCGTCCTGCTGTTCGACGAAGGGGAGTTCCGCTCGAACGGGCTGACGACGAGCGCCGACATCGACCACGAGGAGACCAACATCTGGCTCCGGGGGGCCGGAACGCGCGCCACCTCGCTCACGAAGGGGAGCGAGGACGGCCACCTCATCGAGTTCGCCAACGGCGACGAGAGCGGCAACTTCGGCGGCGTCACCGACATGTCCGTCTACGGCGAGTACCCGGAGGACGGGACGCGCTCCAAGGGACATCTCCTCTACTCGAACGGTGACATCATCGACCTCACCCTGGAGAACCTCATCGTCCGCTACGGCTGGGAGGACGCCATCCACATCGAACCCTCCGCGTCCGGGACGCGGATGCACAACCTCTGGGCCGAGAACAGCGGCGGGTGGGCCATCTGGGTCGACGGCGGCACCCGTGCGAAGGCCTCCGACCTCCACATCGTCAACTGCAAGGCGGGTGGCCTCCACTTCGAGGTCTCCAGCAGCCACGTCGAGGGCGTCTCGGTCTACCTCTGCTGGCCGGGGATGGAGTTCGAGTGCCGACACACGGAGGTCTCCGACGGCTACATCGTGAAAACCCACGAGGGGATCGCCCTCCACGACGCCGCCAAGAGCCAGGAGAACAAGTACACCAACTTCTCGATCGTCGACTCGAAGACCGCCGTCCACGCCGCAGGCGACAACTCGATGTTCACCAACTTCGGCGTCCGCGACACGCGCCAGCAGGCGTTCCGCGTCCCCGGTGACGGCGTCCAGATCAACGGGGTCGACGTCATCAACTTCGGCAGCACCGGCACCGCCGCGCTCAGACTCGCCGGCGACGGCGTCTACGTCGCGAACGTCACGCTCGACCAGCGCGACGGTGGCTACGACAGCAACACCATCGCCCGCGTCGAGGGGAACGAGACCGTCCTCAACGGGGTCGTCGGCCACGGCGACCGCGACTGGGGGATCGACGTCGCCAGCGGGGCGACCGAGACCGTGCTGGCGAACGTCTCCGGGGTCGCGCGCTCGGCGCTCGACGACAGCGGGACCCGGACGCTGTTCAACGGCGAGGGGACGAACGACGGCAACCCCGCCTCCAGCGGCGAGTGGAACGGTCACGGCGACTACGCTCACGACATGGGTGCGGTTGTCTGGGACACCTCGACGTCGCCGTGGACGCCGTACCGCGCCGACGGCGACGGCAACTGGCTCTCGCTGCGGTAACCGCCGCCGCCAGAGACGCTTTGTGGGAGCGGGACGGTCACTCAGACGATGACTGCGATGGACACACCACGTGCCGTGCTGTTCGACATGGACGGCGTCATCGTCAACTCCGAAGACTACTGGCACGTCTTCGAAGAGGAGACGCTCTTTCCGGAGACGCTCGCGGACGAGCGCCCCGACAACGACGAGATCACGGGGATGAACTACCGCGAGATCTACGACTATCTCGACTCGAACTACGAGACGACCGTCTCGAAGGCCGAGTTCATCGACCTCTACAACGAGACCTCGAAGAAGATCTACGGCGAACAGGTCGAACTGATGGACGGGTTCGACCGACTCACCGGGACGCTCCGGGACCGCGGGACGAAACTCGCCGTCGTCTCCTCGGCACCCAAGTCGTGGATCCAGACGACGATCGATCGCTTCGAACTGGGTCCGTTCGACCTCGTTCTCAGTGCCGAGGACATCGACGCCCCCGGCAAACCCGAACCGCACATCTACGAACACGCCGCCGGCGAAGTCGACGCGGTCCCCGAGGACTGCACGGTCGTCGAGGACTCCGAGAACGGCGCGACGGCGGCCGCCCGCGCCGACACCTACGTCGTCGGCTACCGAACCGAGGCGAACGCCGAGACGGATCTGTCGATGGCGAACGTCGTCGTCGAGGGGCCGCAGGAACTGCGCGCCGAGTTGCTGGACTGACCGGTCGAAGCCGCGACCGGGCACCGTCGGCTACTCAGCATCCGCCGCCCGCCCCTCCGGCGGCACCGGCACCCGCACAACTGGCGGCGCTCGCGCCAGCACTGGCGGCGGCTGCCGACCCACCGAAGACGATCGCCGCGTCGTTCGTGTGACTGTAGTCTCTGCACTCGCCCCACGCGACCGGAGCGATCTCGTCGTCGATGTCGTGTGCCGCGTCGACGGCGTCCCGAAGGTCGGAACGAGTGAATCCGGCGTCGGTCGCGTAGCGGTCGACCAACGAGTCGGTGAGCGCGACGCGACGACACTCTTCTGCCTCGAACAGTTCGTCGCCATCGAACGTGAACTGGACGTCGTAGTGGCGGACGAACACGTCGTCGAAGGGCGTCTGAAGCGCCTCGACCGCCTCGCCGACGAGCTCCCAGACGAGGTCGGGGTCGGGGTTCTCGACGTCCTCGCCGAGCGAGAACCGTGCGATCGGGACGACGATCGGCTCGCCGTCCGGCCCCTCGTTGACGACCGCGACGCCGGTCACGCCGCAGTCCTCGACGGCGTAGCCCGCGCGGTCGACGGCGTCGCGGAGCGCCTCGTCGGCGTCGTGCTGACGGGATTCGAGGTCGACCTGTTCGTCCGGCGTGTCGCTGCCGAGCAGTCGTTCGAGCAGGGAGGGCATCGCAGAGAGCTGTCGTCGCCAGCGACTTCGGTTTTGTGCCCGGCACGGGCGGAGTAGCCCGACTACTCCACGTCGACGACCCGCGACTCACGGTACGGCAACAGTGGGAGGTCGGGGAACGACACCTCGACGACGAACTCCAGTTCGTCCTTCGCGCCGAACACGCCGACCGGGACGGTCTCGGCGTCCGAGAGGTAGGTCGTCTTCTGGCTCATCTCGACGTCGTTGACGGTCACGCGGATGCCCGCTCGCGCGGAGCCGCCGGCGTTTCGAACCGACACGTCGCACATCTCGTTCTCGCCGGTCGCGATCGTGGTGGGGAACGCACCCCAGTCGACCTCGATCCGCGGCAGCGACGTCGCCGCCTCGACGACGCGCTCTGCGACGCCGGCTGACATCCCCGCGCGAGTGAGTTCCGAGACGCCGGCGTCGACGACGTCGGTCGGCGAGGTGAGACCGCCGGTGGCGAGCGTGCTCGCGCGACCCGACCCGACGCCGTCGATGGCGGTGAGCCCGACGGCGTCGCGGCCGACGCCGTGTTCGACGCGGGCCTCGACGCGGGAGGCGAGGTTGGCGGCGCGCGGACCGGTGAACCGATCGAGGAACTCCCCGAGCGCCGCGAGCAGGCGCAGCGCGTTCTGCCGGATGACCCACGCGTCGCTGCGGAGTTCCGAGGGGGTCGACCCGGTCATGCTGGCCTCGAGGATGGCGAGCACCTTCCGGTGGCCGTCTTCGAGCGACGTCTCGCCGGCTAGCACCGAGTCGACCGCCTCGCTCTCGGACTGTCGCGCGGAGACGGAGTCGAACTCGGCGGCCGCGGCGACGGTCTCGAGGACGGCGTCGACGGTGATCGTCTCGCGTTCACAGAGGTCGCGGAACCGCCGGGCGGTGTCGAGTCGGAGGTAGTACTTCGAGGCGAGGTTTCCGAGGGGCGTGGCGTCGACGCCGAGATTCTCGTCGGTGGCGACGAACTCCTGGGAGACGAGCCCTTCGAGAGTGTCGCGGACGCGCTCGCGGAGGTCCTCGAAGTCGTAGCGGTCGGGGTTGTTGCGGGCGCGGACGTAGTAGAACGTCGTCTCCAGCCACGACATCACGTCGTCTAAGTCGCCGATGGTGCCCATGGCGATCTCGGCGTTGAGATGCGAGTCCAGATCCTCGGCGAGTCGCGACTCGATCTCTTTGCCCTCCCGAAGGAGCCGGCGGTACTTGTCGGCCTCCGAGCGGTCGCAGACGACCCAGCCGTAGCCGACGTCGTCGTACCCCGGTCGGCCGGCGCGGCCGAGCATCTGCAGCACGTCCAGCGGGCTGATGTCGACGTCGCCCTCGAGCGGGTCGTGGTGTTTCGTGTCCCGGATGACGACGCAACGCGCCGGGAGGTTGACCCCCCACGCGAGCGTGGAGGTGGAGAACAGCAGTTTCACCTTCCCCTCCTTGAACCAGCGTTCGACGCGGTCGCGGTCGTCCTTGCCGAGGCCAGCGTGGTGGAACGCCACGCCGTCGAGCACCGACTTCCGGAGGGTGTCGTTGGCCAACTCTTTCGCTTCGTTGTGGAAGTCGTAGTCGCCGCGCGACCCGACGGGGACGTCGCGTTCGGCGATCTCGTCGCGGGCCTTCTGGGCGGCCATCACGGAGTCCTGTCGCGAGGCGACGAACACCAGCGACTGGCCGTCCTCGCGGATGTGCGGTTCCGCGAGGTCGATGGCGCGGTAGAGCCGTCGGTATTTGTCGGCGAAGGAGTTCTCGCCGTGCGTGTAGGTTTTGACGTCGGCGTGGAGGTCCACCGGTCGGTAGTCGTCGCCGAACTCGAACGTCGCCTCGGGCGGTGCGTCGAGCCACTCGGCGACGTCCTCGATGTTCGGCATCGTCGCCGACAGCGCGACGACCCGCGGGTCGCAGAGACGGCGCAGCCGCGAGACGGTCACTTCGAGCACGCCACCGCGCTGCTCGGAGTCGAGCAGGTGGACCTCGTCGATGACACAGCAGTCGACCTGCGTGATGAAGGAGTAGCGCGGCGACTCGTGTTTCCGCGTCGCGGAGTCGGTCTTCTCCGGCGTCATCACGAGGATGTCCGCGCGCTCGGCGCGCCGGGGGTTCAGGTCCCGCTCGCCGGTGACGACGTAGACGGAGTAACCGAGGTTCTCGAAGCGCTCCCACTCGCTCTCTTTCTCGTTGGTCAGCGCGCGCATCGGCGCGATGAACAGCGCGGTGCCCCCGTCGCGCAGACAGCGACAGATGGCCAACTCCGCGAGGGCGGTCTTGCCGCTCGCCGTGGGTGCGCTGGCGACGATGTTGTCGTCGCCGTCGAGGATGGCCGGCAGGGCCTCCCGTTGCATCCGGTTGAACTCCTCGAAGCCGAAGGCGTCGGCGAACTCCGGGACGGCCTCTGCGACCTTCACCGGGCATCACCGCCGCGGACTGGGGACACGCTCATCGGATACAAACGGGGGGTACGGAGCCAAAGGCGTTTCCGTCCGGCGTGACCGTCTCCGGACGGCCGCTCACCCGAACAGGTTCAACGCCCACCGGACGAGTTCCGACCCCGCGAACAGCGCCCCCTCGACGCGGGAGAGTACCCGCCCCGACCACAGCGCAGCGACCATCACGACGGACACGCCGAGCAGCCACCCCACCGTCTCCAGTGCGGCCGGACCGACGGCCAGCGGTCGGATCACGGCCGCGAGACCCATGATGCCGACGATGTTGAAGACGTTGCTCCCAACGACGTTGCCGACGGAGACGCCGAGACTCCCCCGTCTGACCGCCACGAGCGAGACGGCGAACTCGGGCGTCGAGGTCCCCGCCGCGACGATTGTGCCGCCGATGACCCACTCGGAGATGCCCGCCCCTCTGGCCAGCGCCGACGCCGACTGCACCAGCAGGTCGCCGCTCACGAGGACGATGGCCAACCCCCCGAACAGGAGGAGGACGTCACGACCGCGGAACGAGACCCGTTCGGTCGCGTCGGTGGTTACGGCCGACGCGGCGGCCGTGCCGCCGTTCGACTCCACCGCCTCGACGGTTGAGCGCCCAGTCGAGAGGAGATAGGCCGTGTAGGCGACGAACAGACCGACGAGCACGCCGCCCTCCAGCCGCGTGACGGTGCGGTCGAACAGGACCGCGCCGCCGGCGAGCGTACTCGCGAGCAGCGCGAGACCGTCTCGTCGGACGAGCGACTCCGCGATGGGGATGGCCCGGACGAACGCGACGACGCCGAGGATGAACGCCAGGTTGTAGATGTTCGATCCGAGGACGTTGCCGACGGCGATGTCGCCCAACCCCTTGAGAGCGGCGTCGGCCGTGACCGCGAGTTCCGGCGTCGACGTGCCCGCGGCGACGATAGTCAGCCCGATGGTGAGCTCCGAGAGACCGAAGCGCTGGGCGAGTCGCACGACAGCGTCGACCAGGAGTCGCGCTCCGACCCACAGTCCGAGCACCGTCACGGCGACGACACCGAGTTGGACGGCAGATCCTCCTACCATCTTCTACGGGGAGAAAACCGTTGGGAGAGGGATGAGAGTTGGGGGCGAGCGACACGGACGGTCGGCGTTCAATCCGCCGCCGTCGACCCCGCGCTCTCGGCCGCCCGTTCCAGCATCCCGTCACGCGTCGAGTACCAGTAGTAGCCGCCGAGCCAGACCGCCGCGGCGACGTTCGAGAGGGTGACCGCCCAGAACGCCGCCTCGACGCCCCTCGAGAGGACGAGCGCGCCGCCGGCGGCGATGGGGAGCCGAACGCCCCAGTACTGGACCATCGTCGACCACATGCTCACGTTCGTCCGACTCGCGCCGTTGAACCCTGCTTCGAGCGTGTAGATCGCGCCGAGCGCCCAGTAGCCGAAGACGAGGATCTGGAGGTAGAGCACGGTCGACTGGAGCGCCGGACCGGAGATGTCGGGGACGAACAGCTGTGCGATGGTCGCCGGGAAGAGATACTGGACGACGCCGACGGCGGAGAGTCCGACGGCGGCGACGGCGACGCCGACCCACGTCGTGCGTTCGGCGCGGTCGGGGTGGTCCGCGCCGAGGTTCTGTCCGATGACGCTCGTCGCTGCTTGGCCGAGACCCCCCGCGGGGACGAACGCGATGGTCGAGACGCGCGCGCCGATGGTGTAAGCCGCCAGTCCCGCCGCCCCACCGGTGATCGAGACGACGGAAACCATGAGCACACGAGCGAGTTGCCGACCCGTGTTCTGGATGGCGACCGGGTAGCCGACTTCGACGAGTTCGCGGAAGAGGGCCGGGCGGAGCGTGAGCGCGTCGCGGGTGAGCGTGAACCCGGTGTCGTCTCGCGTCGTGTACCAGAGCGCCACCAGCGTGCCGACGGCGTAGCCGACGCCCGTCGCGACGGCCGCGCCGAAGATCTCCCAGCGGGGGAACTCCCACCAGCCGAGGATGAGAAAGGGGTCGAGCACGAGGTTGACGACGATAGCAGAGACGTTGACGATGAACGCGGTACGGGTGTCACCCCACGCCGTGAACCCGCTCTCGAGGGTGTCGCTGAGCGCAGAGGGGAGCAGCGCGTAGACGGCGAACGCCGTCAGGTAGGTGACGGCCAGCGGGGCGACCGCGGGCGAGGGGTTCAGCAGGGCGACGAGTTCGTCACCGAAAGCGACGACGACGCCGGCGAGGAGCAACGAGACGGGGAGGACGAGCGCGACGGCGTTGAACGGGACGCGGCGTGCCGACTCGATATCGTCCGCGCCGACCCGTTGGGAGGTGAGGATCTGGCTGCCCACGAACAACATGACGAGCGGGACCATGAGCAGCGCCGTGTAGGGGATGACGAGACCGACTGCGGCGACCGCCTCCTCGCCGAGGCGACCGACCCAGAAGATGTCGACGACCGACTGGGCGACCAGCGCGAAGTTCTGGGCGACGAGCGGAGCCGCCAGAACGAGAAGTGCGCGGGGGATAGAGCCCTCGGTGATCTCGTCTGTCGCGAGGTCGAACATGGTTGTACTTTCGTCCAAGATAACATATAATAAATGTTTGTCGGTGCTTCCCATTCACACTGACGGCGACGACGGACGTCAGTCCCCGATGGTGGACTCGTCGGGGCGGAGCGCACTGTCGATGAGCGCGCGGTGGCCGCGACGGAGTCGCTCGGAGACGGCCTGCTGGGAGATACCCAGGTGCTCGGCCAGTTCGTCCATCGTCACCTCCCGCGGGACGTCGAAGTACCCCGCCTCGGCCGCGGTGACGAGCGTCTGGTACTGGTCTTCCGACAGACCGAACCCGCCCCGCCCGGTCGACTGCTCGAGTTCGTGGATGTTCCGGACGGTGAATGTGAGATCGCTCTCCGTACAGAACTCGCTTGTCGCCGAGAGCGACGTCCGGTCCGGAAAGAGGACCCGGAGTTGCCAGTGGGTGTCGCGACCGTGCATGTCGACGACGGCAGCGGACTCCTCGGAGACCATGTAGAGGATGACCTCGACGTCGTCGCTCCACTCCATCCGGTAGAGTCGCTCCTGTTCGAGGTCGTCGACGAGACGGGCGTCGGTGACGGAGGGGTCGGCTTCGAGTGCCTCGTCCAACCCGCCCAGGTCGTCGCCCGAGACCTGGACGTACGGCGTCAACTGTTCCTGGTGGGCGACCATCCGTACCACCTCGAAGTCGGCGTTCGGGAACGCGGAGAGCGTCTCGTAGAGGGCGAACTCCTCGGCCGGGAGTTCAATCTCGGCAATGGTGCTCATAGCATACTCACCGGGAGTCACGGGATTCAATGTAGCGGCCGACGGGCCGGGTTCACCGTCGTCGATGTGTTTCGAACTGTCGTGGGTGTTGGTGACAGCTCGTGCATAGCCTATCTCTTCGCCGTCGTGCGGTTCTGAATATACAGGCACAATCTGTTTTCCCGATGGCGTCGACCAAACGAACGAACCATGAGCACGATTCGACCGACCGATCGGGAGCTCGTCCCCGTCGGTTGGGTGCAGACGTCGTGGGGGGACACGCTTCGGTTCGCCCACCGGGAGACGGGCTTACATCTCGAAGCAGCGTGTGAAGGACCATCGGCGAAGCCGTGCGTCGGTGACACCTGTCGGTGGCGGCTCCGGTGTCGGAAATCTGTCGGGGAGACGGAGACGGTCGCGTCGCTGTGTCGCGCGTCGACCGAGCAACGGGCGAGAGAGCAGCTCGACGAGTGGATGCAGACGTACAACCGACTGAGAGAACAGTATGACTGGGACGACACCGTAGCGGTCGCAACGGTCGCCGACAGACTGTGTGGCGAGAGCGAACACGCGCCGGGCATCGACATCGACGACCGGCAGCTGGGGTGGTGACGAGCAGAATGTCACGGAGCTCTCAGCCAGCGAGCGAGCGTCCCGCACTCGACGACGATCTCGTCGACGGCCGGAACCTGCTCGTCGTCTCCAACCGGGAGCCGTACCAACACCGTTACCGCGACGACGGCAAGGGGATCGTCGTCGACGAACCCGTCGGCGGACTGACTGCCGGCCTCGACCGCGTGATGCAGCGAACGGGCGGCACGTGGGTCGCGTGGGGAGACGGCGACGCCGACCCCGAGGTCGTCAACACCGCCAACTGCGTCGGCGTTCCGCCGGACGACCCCAAGTACACGCTCAAACGCGTCTGGTTGGGCGAACAGGAGATGCGCGAGTACTACTACGGATTTAGCAACCAGGTGCTCTGGCCGCTGTGTCACGACCTCGTCGGGAAGGCGAAGTTCGAGGGGTCGTTCTGGAAGCGGTATCAGGCGGTCAACGAAACGTTCGTCGACATCGTCGCCGACCGAGCGGACGACGACACGGTCGTCTGGTTCCAGGACTATCATCTCGCGCTCGCACCGCGACTGGCCCGCGAGAAACTCCCGAAGGCGACGTTCCTGCAGTTCTGGCACATCCCGTGGCCGGCGTGGGACACGTTCCGCGTCTGCCCCCAGCGACAGGAACTGCTCGAGGGGCTGCTCGGCAACGACCTGCTCGGCTTCCACATCGAGCGCTACTGCCAGCACTTCCTCGACTGCGTCGAGAACTGTCTCGACGGGGCGACCGTCGACCGGGAGACGGGAGAGGTCCACTACGACGGACGAACGACTCGCGTGGCGGCGTTCCCGATGACCGTCGACGCCGACCGGATCGAGCGGCTGAGCGGGGTCGACGACGACTTCTGGCCCGCGTTCAAACGGAAACACGGCATCGGTGAGGAGACGAAGGTCGCCGTCGGCGTCGAGCGCCTCGACTACACGAAGGGCATCCCCGAACGGCTCGAAGCGTTCGAACGCTTCTGGGAAGAACACCCCGAGTGGCAGGGGAAACTCACGTACGTCCAGAAGGCCAGCGAGAGCAGAGTCGAGATCCCCGCCTATCAAGAGCTGATCGGGACCGTCGAGGAGAAGATCGCTCACCTCAACGACCGCTTCGGCACCGACGACTGGACCCCGGTCGTCTACATCGACGAGACGCTCCCCGACGAGGAGCTGTACGGGCTGTACCGCCACAGCGACCTCGCGGTCGTGACCCCCATCCGCGACGGGATGAACCTCGTCGCCAAGGAGTATGTCGCCGCCCAGACCGACGGCGACGGCGTGCTCCTTCTGAGCGATCTCGCCGGCGCCGACGAGAGTCTCGGCGACCACGCGCTCACCGTCGAGCCGTACGACACCGCCGCGTTCGCCGACCAGATCGAGGCCGCACTCACCATGTCGCCGGACGAACGGACCCGACGGATGCGTCTGCTACGCGAGCAGGTCTGCGGCGACGACCTCGACTCGTGGATCCGATCGCTGTTCGGCGCGGTCAACGCGCTTGGCAAGACGATCCCAGCCGAACGCAACGAGTGACGAGAGACGTTCGTCGGCGGCGGTCGTGGTGACGACCCCGAGTGACCCCGGGTCGCCTCCGACCCATCCGCCGTAATCCTCACGTTTTTGCCTCACCGCACGAAGGGAGAGCTATGAGCAGCAGGCGCAAGCCGGACTGGCTGAAGATGCGTCCGCCGGCGGGCCAACGGTTCACGGAGATCAAACAGACGCTTCGCGACCGCGACCTCCACACGGTCTGTGAGGAGGCCAACTGCCCGAACCTCGGCGAGTGCTGGAGCGGCCGCGACGGCCCGGGGACGGCGACGTTCATGCTGATGGGCGATCGCTGTTCGCGCGGCTGTAACTTCTGTGACGTCGAGACGGGCGGGATGGAACCGCTCGACCCCGAGGAGCCCGCGAACGTCGCCGAGGCGGTCGCCGAGATCGGACTCGACTACGTCGTGCTCACCTCCGTCGACCGCGACGACCTCCCCGACCAGGGGGCGGCGCACTTCGCCGAGACCATCCGCGAGATCAAGCGGCGCGACCCCTCGATCCTCGTCGAGGTGCTCATCCCCGACTTCCAGGGTCGACCCGACTGCGTCCGGGAGATAATCGAGGCCGAACCCGACGTCGTCGCCCACAACATCGAGACGGTCGAGCGCCTCCAGTGGCCCGTCCGGGACCGACGCGCGCGGTACGACCAGTCGCTGTCGGTGCTCGAACAGGTGGAAGCGGAGTCCGACATCTACACGAAGACGAGCATCATGCTCGGCCTCGGCGAGTACGACCACGAGATCTACCAGACGCTCTCGGACCTCCGGGAGGCCGACGTCGACATCGTTACGCTCGGACAGTATCTCCAGCCCTCGCGCTCGCATCTCGACGTCTTCGAGTACGTCCACCCCGACGCCTTCGAGACGTGGCGACGGGTCGCCGAAGACGAGTTGGAGTTCCTCTACTGCGCCTCGGGGCCGATGGTCCGTTCGTCGTACAAGGCGGGCGAACTGTTCGTCGACGCGCTGCTCCGCGACGGGAAGAGCGTGGACCAGGCCCGCACCGAGGCACGAGCGGCCGGCCACTGAGACGGCCGTCCGCCGCGACGACGCCCGTCGCCCTACCGACTCAGCCGTTCTGCCCCCTCGTCTCCTCCTTCGGCCGCACCCAGTTGTTCCCGTTCGTCCATTAACGTCCGCAGAAAGTCGGTCTCCCACAACGATCCGTCCAATTTCAGGAGAAGAGACGTGGAATCGGTCAGTTTTTGCGTCGAAGCCGAACAGAACCGGTCGAGGACGGCAAGATTGCCAACTATAGTAAACTATTTACGAAAATCATTTAGTGCGGGCGAGTGACCGTTCGGCCATGCAACGGAGGGTTGGACTGTGAGTACGCTGCAACGGGACCCCGAAGAGCAGGTACAGGTTCTCGACGATGACGGGGGTGTGGTCGGCGAGCTACCGGATCTCGCCGACGACGAACTCGTCGAGATGTACCGGGCGATGCGACTCGCTCGGCACTTCGACAAACGCGCCGTCAGTCTCCAACGGCAGGGACGGATGGGGACGTATCCGCCGCTCTCTGGGCAGGAAGGGGCCCAGATCGGGAGCGCCATGGCGCTCGACGAGGACGACTGGATGTTCCCGAGTTATCGGGAGCACGGTGGGGCGGTCGTCCGCGGCGTCCCGCTGACCCAGACGCTGCTCTACTGGATGGGTCACGAGGACGGCAACCGGATGGCCGAGGGCGTCAACGTGTTCCCGGTCGCCGTCCCCATCTCGACGCAGATCCTCCACGCCACCGGCGCGGCGTGGGCGTCGAAACTGAAAGGCGAAGGAGAGAAGGCGTTCATCTGTTACTTCGGCGACGGCGGCACCAGCGAGGGCGACTTCCACGAGGGACTCAACTTCGCGGGCGTCTTCGACACGCCGAACGTCTTCTTCTGTAACAACAACCAGTGGGCCATCTCGGTGCCGCGGGAGCGACAGACCGCTTCGAAGACCATCGCCCAGAAGGCGGTCGCCTACGGCTTCGAAGGCGTCCAGGTCGACGGGATGGACCCGCTCGCGGTGTACAAGGTGACGCGCGAGGCCGTCGAGAAGGCGAAACACCCCGGCGAGAAGCGCCGGCCGACGCTCATCGAGGCGGTCCAGTACCGCTTCGGTGCCCACACCACCGCCGACGACCCGACTGTCTACCGCGACAGCGATGAGGTCGAGAAGTGGAAGGCGAAAGACCCCATCCCGCGACTCGAGACGTTCCTCCGCGAGACGGGTCGACTCGACGACGAGCGCGTCGACGCGATCACCCAGTCGGTCGAAGACGAGGTAGCGGAGGCCATCTCGGAGGCCGAGTCGATTCCGCGGCCGGAGCCCTCGGAGATGTTCGAGCACGTCTACGACGATATGCCCGCCCATCTCCGCGAACAGATGGAGGACCTCGAACACCTCCGCGAACAGTACGGCGACGAAGCATTCCTGAGAGAGTAAATGAGTACACAGAATCTCACCCTGGTCCAGGCAGTACGGGACGGTCTCTACACCGAAATGAAGCAGGACGACGACGTCGTCGTGCTCGGCGAGGACGTCGGCAAGAACGGCGGCGTCTTCCGCGCCACCGAGGGGCTGTACGACGAGTTCGGCGAGGACCGCGTCATCGACACGCCGCTGGCGGAGTCCGGCATCGTCGGCACCTCCATCGGGATGGCCGCCTACGGTCTCAAGCCGGTGCCGGAGATGCAGTTCTCCGGCTTCATGTACCCCGCATTCGACCAGATCGTCTCGCACGCCGCACGCCTGCGCAACCGGAGTCGCGGACGGTTCACCTGTCCGATGGTCGTCCGTGCGCCGTACGGCGGCGGCATCCGCGCCCCGGAGCACCACTCGGAGTCGAAGGAGGCGTTCTACGCCCACGAGGCCGGGCTGAAAGTGGTGGTCCCGTCGACGCCGTACGACACGAAGGGGCTCCTCATCTCGGCCATCCGCGACCCCGACCCGGTCATCTTCCTCGAACCGAAGCTCATCTACCGCGCGTTCCGCGACGAGGTGCCCGAGGAGGACTACGAGATCCCTCTCGGCGAGGCCGCCGTCCGCCGCGAGGGGACGGACGTCTCCGTGTTCACCTACGGCGCGATGACCCGGCCGACGCTGGAGGCCGCAGAGAAGTTGAGCGAGGACGGCGTCGACGTCGAAGTCGTCGACCTCCGGACGGTCTCCCCGTTGGACGAAGACGCGATCGTCGAGTCGTTCGAGAAGACCGGCCGTGCGGCCGTCGTCCACGAGGCCCCGAAGAAGGGCGGCCTCGCCGGCGAGATCACGGCCGTCATTCAGGAGGAGGCGCTGCTCTATCAGGAGGCACCGGTCGAGCGCATCACCGGGTTCGACGTCCCGTTCCCGCTGTACGCGCTGGAGGACTACTACCTGCCCTCGGTCGCACGCATCGAGGAGAGCATCCGCAACGCAGTGGAGTTCTAACATGACAACGAAGGATTTCAAACTCCCGGACGTCGGCGAAGGAGTCGCGGAAGGAGAGCTCGTCTCGTGGCTGGTCGCCCCCGGCGACACCGTCGAGGAAGACCAACCCGTCGCCGAGGTCGAAACCGACAAGGCGCTCGTCGAGGTCCCCTCCCCGTACAACGGGACGGTGAAGGAACTGCACGTCGAGGAGGGGCAGATGGTCCCCGTCGGCGACGTCATCATCACCTACGAAGTCGAGGGTGAGGCGGACGAGGCCGCGGCGGCCGACGTCGAGCCCGAACCCGAGGAGCCCGCAGAGGCGGAGGCAGAGACGGAGACGGAAGCCGCGGCCGAACCGTCCGAGTCGTCCGCGAAGGGTGGCCGCGTCTTCGCGGCCCCGAGCGCCCGACGCCTCGCCCGCGAACTCGGCGTCGACATCGCCTCCGTCAGTGGCAGCGGCCCGAGCGGCCGAGTGACCGAGAGCGACGTTCGGCAGGCGGCCGAGGAGACGAGTGCGAGCGCCGAGGGAGAAGAGAAGCGTGGACCGCGCGACGTCGACGTCGGCGGGAAGTCCTCGGTGACGAAGCGCGGCGAGTCCGGCAACGGCCAGCAGCCAAGCGGCGTCGAGGCCGCGGGGCGCGACCGGACGCTGGCCGCACCGGCGACGCGCCGTGCAGCGAAAGAGCAGGGCGTCGACCTCGACGACGTCCCCGCGACCGAGATGCGCGACGGCGAGGCGTTCGTCTCCGCCGACGCGGTGATGGAGTACGCCGAGGCCCAGCGGGCGGCCCAGGAGGCCGACGCGCGGGCCGTCTCGGAGGCCGGTGCCGCCGAGACAGAGACAGCGGCCGAGAGCGCCCCGGCCGCGACCGCCGAGGGTGACCTCTCCGGCGAGCGCATCCCGTACCGGGGCGTCCGACGGACCATCGGCGAGGCGATGCAGAACTCGAAGTTCACCGCCCCGCACGTCACGCACCACGACAGTACGGACGTGAGCGCGTTGGTCGAACTCCGCGCCGAACTGAAGGAGGTCGCCGCCGAGCGCGACGTCCGCCTCAGCTACATGCCGTTCGTGATGAAGGCCATCGCGGCTGCGCTGAAGCAGTACCCCTACATGAACGCGACGCTCGACGAGGAGAACGAGGAGATCGTCCTCCGCGACGAGTACCACATCGGCGTCGCTACCGCGACCGACGCGGGCCTGATGGTGCCAGTCGTCGAGGACGTCGACAAGAAAGGCCTCTTGCAGATCGCCGAGGAGATGAACGACAAGATCGAGCGCGCCCGCGCCCGCTCGATCGGACATGACGAACTCCGCGGCAGCACGTTCACCATCACCAACTTCGGCGTCGTCGGCGGCGAGTACGCCACACCGATCATCAACTACCCCGAGGTCGGGATCATGGGTCTCGGCGAGTTGACGGAGCGTCCGGTCGTCGAAGACGGCGAGGTCGTCGCCCGACACACGCTGCCGCTGTCGCTCTCCATCGACCACCGCATCCTCGACGGCGCGGTGGCCGCGGAGTTCGCGAACCAGGTGATGGAGTACCTTCAACACCCCAAACTGCTACTACTCGAATAATGGTCGTCGGAGACATCTCAACCGGAACCGAAGTACTGATCATCGGCGCGGGGCCGGGCGGCTACGTCGCCGCCATCCGCGCCGCACAGAACGGCCTCGACACGACGCTCGTCGAGAAAGACGCGTACGGGGGCACCTGCCTGAACCACGGCTGTATCCCCTCGAAGGCGTACATCACCGGCGCGAACCTCGCCCACGAGGCGGGTCACGCCGAGGAGATGGGGATCCACGCCGACCCCGTCGTCGACATGGCGAAGCTGCTCGACTGGAAGAACGGCGTCGTCGGCCAACTCACCGGCGGCGTCGAGAAGCTCTGTAAGGCCAACGGCGTCAACCTCGTGAAGGGGACGGCGTCGTTCAAAGACGATTCGAGTGTTCGGGTCGCCCACGGCGGCGAGGGACAGGGCTCGGAGACCATCGAGTTCGAACACTGCATCGTCGCGACCGGGAGCAGGCCGATGCAGATCCCCGGCTTCGAGTTCGCCGACGACCACGTGCTGTCGTCGCGCGACGCCCTCGCACTGGAGTATCTCCCCGACCGCATCGTCGTCGTCGGCGCGGGTTACATCGGAATGGAACTGTCGACCGTCTTCGCCAAACTCGGCTGCGACGTGACGGTCGTCGAGATGCTCGACGACGTGCTGCCGGGCTACGAGGACGACGTCGCCCGCGTCGTCAGGAAACGCGCGGAGTCGCTGGGCATCGACTTCCACTTCGGCGAGGGAGCCTCGGAGTGGCGTGAGGGCAACGACGGCGGCATCGTCGTCGTCACCGAGACCGAGGACGGCGAGGAGTCGACCTACCCCGCCGACGAGGTGCTCGTCGCCGTCGGTCGCCAGCCGGTGACGGACACGCTCGACCTCGAGAACGCCGGCCTCGAACCGAACGAGAAGGGCTTTCTGGAGACGGACGACCGGACCCGGACCGCGGTCGAGCATATCCACGCCGTCGGCGACGTCGCCGGCGAACCGATGCTCGCTCACAAAGGAAGTAAGGAGGGAATCGTCGCCGCAGAGGTGATCGCCGGTGAACCCGCCGCGCTCGACTACCAGGCGATCCCTGCCGCGGTGTTCACCGACCCCGAGATCGGGACGGTCGGGCTGACCGAGGCGGAGGCCGAGGAGGCCGGGTTCGACCCCGTCGTCGGCAAATTCCCGTTCAACGCCAGCGGTCGTGCGCTCACCACGGGCCACACCGACGGCTTCGTCCGCCTCGTCGCCGACGAGGAGAGCGGGTTCGTCCTCGGCGGACAGATCGTCGGCCCCGAGGCGTCCGAACTCGTCGCGGAGGTCGCCCTCGCCGTCGAGATGGGGGCGACGCTCGAAGACCTCGCGGCGACGATCCACACCCACCCCACGCTCGCCGAGGCGGTCATGGAGGCCGCCGAGAACGCGCTGGGACAGGCGATCCACACGCTGAACCGGTAGTCAGTCGTCGCCGTCGTCGCCGTCGTCGGTCCGTCGCGTTCGATGCTCCGCTCTTTTTCGTCGGCGGCGACTCACCCGAGACGTCCGTTCACGGGTCGAGAGTACAGACGGGGTGACGCTACCGAGCGAATAGACGACGAACAGGACGTGTTCAGGGGCTGTTCGGCGACAGAGACGGAGAGATGGAAGGCGACGGAGGGAGACGCCGACAGAGAGAGCCGTGAGACTGCGATGCGGTCACTGCTCCTCTTCGAACGGCGACTGCGCGCCGTCGGGTTCGTGACCGGGCAGCGCGACCATGTTCTCGCGACCGAGCGTGATCTTCCGGATGCGACCCTCCTCTTCGAGCGTGGAGAGTCGACGGCTGACCTTCGACTTCGACCAGTCGGTGAGTTCGACGAGACGGCTCTGCATGAGTCGCCCGCCGTTCTCCGCGAGGATCTGGAGGATGCGGTCCTCGTCGCTGACGAACTCGGTGTCGACCGACGAGTCGTCGGTCGTCGAAACGGTGGTCGTCCCGCCGGTCCCGCCGTTCGACGTCGGGTCGTCGACGGTCGCCCCGCCAGCGTTCGAGGTGACGCGTCCGACCCGCGGCGCGAGGAGCCGGTAGCCGACGGCGACGAGTCCGCCGAGGAGCAGGACGCCAAGGATGTAGAGCGGCACCGCAGACCACGTCGGGTCCATCCCGAGTTGGACCTCGAGACCGTCGCGGAGGCCGTCACCGTCGGTGTCGGCGTCGAGGGGGTCTGTGCCGTGCTTCTCTATCTCTTCACCGTCTTCGAGCGTGTCGTTGTCGGTGTCGGCGTTGTCGATTCCCGTCCCGTTTGCGACCTCGTCGCGGTTGTTCAGGTTGTCACCGTCAAGGTCCTTATCGGGTTCGAGGAACGTCACGTTCGTGGTCTGCTCGGCGACCGGGTCGCCGCTCTGGAGGGCGTTGTCGACGACGAACCGGAGTTCGTACTTGGTGGTCGCGTTGGTCGGCGACGAGAGGTCAGTGAACGTGAAGTTCCTCGTCTCTCCGGGTTCGAACGTCGCAGGTTGGCAAGCCAACTCTTTGGGTTCGACGCTGCTGTTGTCGGTCGGGTGAGCGAACAGACAGGCCCGGTAGTTCCCGCTCGCGTTCCCCGTCTCGACGGTGGCGGTGGCGTTGAACCGCTCCGTCGTCCAGAGATACATCGTATTCGTCTCCTCGTTCGGCTGGACGCGAGCGTCTCCGCCGTATTCCGTCTGTGTTACGTGCAGGCCTCCGTGGTCCGCCATCACCACGCCGCTCACGGCTGCGAGCAACAGGAGAGACACGAGACCAAACGTTCTCAGCTCCATGTGTTCGTTTCGAGCGACAGAGCCCGAATCTGCCCGGAGGTACATCGTTGCCACCTATGTACTTTTTGTCCTGGCGCCGCCGTCCGAATAACGTCTGGCGAGGGACGGTCGAAACGTCGAGTCGACACCGTCGGGGCGACGCCGGAGCGGGTCGCGCCGACGAGGTCACGCCGGTCGAAGTGACGACGACAAACTCGTCGGCGACGACAGACAGAGCAACATAAGTGCGACGACCTCCGAGATGGAGTCGTGCTGTCGCTTCTACTCGTCGTCGGCCTTCTCGTCGCGGTGTTCGTCGGGTTCAACATCGGCGGATCGTCGACCGGTGTCGCGTTCGGACCAGCGGTCGGGAGTAACGTCGTGAGCAAACTCACCGCCGCCGTGTTGATGACGACGTTCGCCCTCCTCGGCGGGTGGACCGTCGGACGCAACGTCATCAAGACGATGGGTGGCGACATCGTCCCCAAGAGCGAGTTCACGCTCGTCGCGAGCGTCGGCGTCCTCTTCTTCGTCGGCCTCGCGCTCCTCGTCTCGAACACGTTCGGCGTCCCCGCCTCGACGTCGATGACCGCCGTCGGCGCGATCGCGGGACTCGGCGTCGCCACCGGAACGCTCGACGAAGGCGTGATGCTCGAGATCGTCTCGTGGTGGATCGTCGCCCCCATCCTCGCGTTCTGGCTGTGTGCGGTCATCGGTCGGTACATCTACCCCTACCTCGACGCGCGGTTCGCCATCGACCGCTCGGAGGGGGCGCTGGTGGAACTCCGTGCCGACGGCGGGTTCCCGCGTCCACGGATCGCGCAGTCGACGAACCGTCGAGAGCTGATCGGGATGACCCTCGTCGTCGTCATCGCCTGCTACATGGCGTTCTCCGCGGGGGCGTCGAACGCCGCGAACGCAGTCGCTCCGCTCGTCGGTAACGGCGCGATCGACGTCGAGACCGGGGTGCTGCTCGCCAGCGCCGCCATCGGCGTCGGCGCGTTCACGATCGCCCGACGGACACTCGACACCGTCGGCAACGACCTCACCGACCTCCCTATCCTCGCGGCGCTCATCGTCGAGATCGTCAGCGCGAGCATCATCACCTTCCTGTCGTATCTCGGCATCCCGGCGAGTCTCGCCGTGAGCGCGACCATGTGCATCGTCGGTCTCGGGTGGGGACGGGCGACGCGGACGGTCAAGATCGGCGACGCCGTTCGCGGTGAGGGACCCGAGATCTCCGTCAACGCGCTGGCCGCCGAAACTCGCGAGGTGCGGCCGGTCGGCGAACGCGAGGACGACCTGCTGGCGGACGACCTGTTCGACCCCGGGACGACCGGGCGCGTCATCTTCTTCTGGATTCTGACACCGTCGCTGTCGGCGTTGGCGTCCTATCTCCTGTTCGCGTTCGCCCCCCTCTAATCAAACGTTCGGCCGTTTCCGTGGTCGACAGCGGGACAGATGCCGGGACGAGAAGGAGATAGTTCCGAACGAACAGCAAAGCCTAATGAGGAGGGAATCGAACCGGAAGGTGATGCCCACGGTAGAATACCTCAATTACGAAGTGCTCGACGATCAGGGTTGGGATATCAACGACGACGACCTCTTCGACACGGCCGCAGACGCCGGTCTCGACGAAGAGGACTACGGTACTCTCGACGTCAACGAAGGCGAGTACATCCTGGAAGCCGCGGAGGCACAGGGTTACGACTGGCCGTTCTCGTGCCGCGCTGGTGCCTGTGCGAACTGCGCAGCCATCCTCAAGGAGGGCGAGATCGAGATGGACATGCAGCAGATCCTCTCGGACGAGGAAGTCGACGACAAGGGCGTGCGCCTGACCTGCATCGGTTCGCCGGCAGCCGACACCGTCCGCATCGTCTACAACGCGAAGCATCTCGACTACCTCCAGAACCGCGTCATCTAAGTCGAGTACACCCGAGTTTTTTTGCGCCCACGCTCCCAGCGGCAGCACCGGTATCCCAAAGGTTGAACACATTCCCCCGCACGTCGTCTGTATGTTCGGTTCGCTCTCCGATCTCCTCCGTCTCCTCGTCGTCCCCGTCTTCGCCTGGGCTGCCTACCGTGACGTCCAGACCAGGCGGCTCCCGAACGCACTGTGGTATCCGCTCGCCCTCCTCGGAGTCGGGGTGCTCCTCTGGGACGTCGCCGCCCGCTGGCCGCTCTCCGGCGTCACCGACCGCCTCTTTCTGATCCGCGTCGCGTTCAGCCTCGGCTTCGTCGTCCCCCTGAGCTACGCCTTCTGGTGGCTCGGCGGCTTCGGCGGGGCCGACGCGAAGGCGCTGATGACGCTCGCGGTCGTCTTCCCCACCTTCCCGACCTACACCGTCGGCACGCTCCGGATGCCGCTCGTCGAACCGCTGCTCGGCGTCTTCTCGATGACGGTGCTCACCAACACCGTCGTCGTCGCACTCGCCTACCCGCTCGGACTGCTGGTCCGGAATCTCCTGACCGGCGACGTCGCCCCCGTGATGTTCCTCGGGCGACGGACGGTCGTCGACGACCTCCGGACGGAGCACGGACGGCTGCTGGAGACGCGCGAGGGGTTCACTCGCGGCGGCGTCGACCTCGACGCCCTCCGGATGTATCTCCGGTGGCGCGGGAGCACGCTCGCGGAGCTCCGCGCCCGTCCGGCCGATTACCGCGACCCCGCGAGCGTCGGTCGCACGTTCGACCCGACCGACGGCGCGGTCCACGACGGGCCGACGACCGACGGCGGCGTCGCCACCGAACGTCGAGCGACGGCGAGCGACCACGACCGCGAACACGACGACCCGTGGGCCGCAGCGCGGTTCCTCGACGACATCGAGGGCAGCGCCTACGGCACCTCCCCCGAGTCGCTCCGCGAGGGACTCGAACTGATCGTCGCGCGCGACCGGGTGTGGATCTCACCCGGTCTCCCGTTCGTCGTCCCGATGTTCGTCGGTCTCGTCGTCGCGCTCGCCTACGGCGACCTCCTGTTCGGTCTGCTGGCGCTTCTCGGTCCGTAGACACAAAGCCTATCGGCCGGAGCCACCTCGTTCCGACGATGACAGTCGACGTCGACTTCGGCGACGACGGCCTCGTGCCGGCCGTCGCACAGGACGCCGAGACGGGCGAGGTGCTGATGCTCGCGTACGTCTCCCCGGAGGCGCTGGACCGCACGCGCGAGACGGGCTACGCCCACTACTACTCGCGCAGTCGCGACGAACTCTGGAAGAAAGGCGGGTCGAGCGGTCACCTCCAGCCGGTTCGGGAGGTCCGCGTCGACTGCGACGCCGACACGCTGCTGTACCTCGTCGACCAGGAGGGCGGGGCCTGTCACACCGGCCACCGCTCGTGTTTCTACCGCACCGTCGACGGCGAGGTGGTGGGCGAGAAGGTGTTCGACCCCGACGACGTCTACGAGTGAACCCATGAGCGACCCCGTATCGGAGCTCCAGACGGCACACGACCGACTGCGGACGGTAGAGTCCGAGATCGACGACGTCGGCGAAGACCGGATCGAGACCGTCGTCGAGGCCTACCGCGCGGCGACCCGTCTGCTCGACCGCTACGCCGACTCGGCGACCGGAAGCGGCGATTTCAAAGCCTACCTCCAGTTCCAAAACGAGTTCATCGGTCTCGTCGACGAGTTGCCCGAGGACGTCCCCCACCACGAGGCGTTCGAGGCGGCCAGCGACCGGATGGACAAGCGCCGCCTCAACGACGGCGACTTCGCGTTCGCCCGAGAAACACTCGAACCGGCGGCCGAGACGGCCGGACTTTTCTCGGAACGCGAGGACGCGCGGAGCGCCTACCGCGACGCCCGACGGGCGGTCAAGCGGCGACTGGGCGAGGTGGACGACCGACTCGACAAGCTCGAACGCCTCCAACGGCTCGGCGAGGTCGACCTCGACGCGCCGGTCGAGGAGCTCCGCGACCCCATCGAGGCGTACAATCGGGCCGTCCGAGCGGAGTTCCGACGGTTCCGTCGGGAGGCGAACGCCCGGAAGTTCTTCGACCTCGTCGAGACAACCGACCACTACCCGCTCGTCACCTTCGAGACGCCGCCGAGCGACCTCCGCGAGTACGTCGACGACCACGCCGCAGGCGAGGAGTCGGTGGCGCAGTTGCTCGAGTACGCCGACTACTCGGTGTCGAAGCTCTCACACTACGTCGACGACGCGAGTGCGCTCCAGACGAACGTCGCGGTCCACCGTACCTACCTCGAGCGGCTGGACGCCGACCCGTTGACCGTCGCGTGGCCACCCGAACCGGCCGACGTACTCCGGCACCGGAGCGAGGAGCTCGTCGCCGTCGTCGGACGGTTCGCCGCGGAGGAGACGGTGGCGCTGGCACGGGAGCTTCGCGGGTTGACCGACCGTGCGGACTACGAGCGACTGCGGACGGCCGCGGCGGCCCGGACGGAACTGAGCGATGAGGAGCGCGAGCGGGTGACGAGCGGCGACGTCGCGACGGAGTTGGCCGAACTGCGAGAAGAACGCGAGCGACTCGCCGAGGCGCTGGAGACGTATCCGAGTCTGTGAGCGGACCCTACAGCGACTTCTCGTAGACGACCGTCGGATACGACTCGCCGTCGATGTCGAAGGCGTGCTCGTCGACGGCGTCGAACCCGCGAGCCTCGTAGAACCGTCTGGCAACCTCGTTCTCCGCGAACGTCTCGGTGACGAGCGACCGTTTCTCGGAGGGAAGATGGTCGGCCGCGGCGGCGAGGAGCGCGGTGCCGACTCCCTCGTCCCAGCAAGTGGGGTCGACGTAGACGGCTCGAAGTTCGACGGCGTCCTCGGAGACGAACTCCTTGGTCCCGTCTCCCCAGACGAACTCCGCGAACCCGCAGATGTCGGACGTCTCGTCGCCGTCGCAGGCGACGAGGAAGGTGGTCTCCGCCCGGTTCTCGATGTCGTCGAAGCGTCCCTCGACCGACTCGGCCGACAGCGGTGCCTCGGGGTCGGGGAGCGTCGATTCGGGCAGGATGTCGGCGTACGCCTCGCGCCACGCGGTGCGGTTGACCTCGATGGCGCCGCGGACGTCGGCGTGGCTCTGCGCTGGACGAACGTCCATACCGGAGCGATGGACTGCAGGCTCGAAAAAGGAACTGGCCGGTCGGATGTCGACGGCGATCACGGACGGCGGTGACCGACGGACGCTCGCGGGCTACGAGCGGGCGGCTTCCAGCGCCGCGCGCGCGTCTTCGGCGAGTTCCTCCGCACGGGCGGCGTCGTGTGCCTCGGCGTAGATTCGGACTTTCGGTTCGGTCCCGCTGGGGCGGACGAGCACCCACGCGTCGCCGTAGTCGAGTCGGTAGCCGTCTTTCGTGTTCGGGTCGGCGTCCGCAGCATCGGCGTAGGCGGCGGCCGCCTCGAGCATCGCGTCGAGTTCGGCCTCCGTCTCGTAGCTCAGGTTGACCCGGACGTTGTGGTAGTCGGTGTACGGAGCGACGACGTCGCTCGTGGGGCGCTCGGCGACGAGTTCGAGGAACTTCGCGCCGATGAACGCGCCGTCGCGGACGAGTCGATAGTTGGGGAAGAAGATGCCGCCGTTGCCCTCACCGGCGACGGGGATGGTGGCGCCCTCGGCCCACAGTTCGCGGATGCGGGTGATGATGTTCGTCGACCCGATAGGCGTGAGTTCGAGCGTCGCACCGACCTCGTCGCAGACGTCGACCAGCCGTTGTGAGACGTTGACGGCGGCGACGGTGGTGTCGCCGTCGTCCAGTTGAGCGGCTGCGAGCGCGGCCAACGACGTGTCGCCCTCGACGTACTGGCCGTTCTCGTCGAAGAAGATGGCGCGGTCGGCGTCGCCGTCGTGGGCGATACCGACGTCGGCGTCTGCGGCGCGGACGAGACGGCCGAGGTCGGCGAGGTTGCTCTCGACCGGTTCGGGCTCGCGGCCGGGGAAGTGGCCGTCGGGTTGGCCGTTGACGGTGACGACCCGACAGCCGAGTTCGCGGTAGAACTCGGGGCTGGTGAGCGCACCCGCACCGTGGCCGGGGTCAAGTGCGACCGTCAGGTCGGCGGCGGCGATCGTCTCGCGGTCGACCGTCGCGAGCATCTCCTCGACGTAGTCGCGGTTGGCCGACTCGACGCGGCGCGTGCGACCGACGCGGTCCCACGGCGCGACGTCGAACTCCTCGGCGAGGATGTGCTCTTCGATGCGTTCGAGTCGGTGAACCGGGAGTTCGACCCCGTCGGCTCCGACGAGCTTGACGCCGTTGTACTCCGGCGGGTTGTGCGAAGCCGTGATGAGCACGGCCGGGACGCTCTCGGCGTCACAGTACCGAACCACCGCGGGGGTCGGGGTGACGCCGAGTCGGTCGACGTCGATCCCGACGCTCGCCAGTCCGCTGGCGGCCGCGTTGGTGAACATCTCACCGGTCGTCCGGGTGTCGCGTGCCACCACTGCCCGGTCGGTGTCCCACACCGTGCCGGCGGCCTTCGCGACGCGGAGAACGAACTCGGGGGTGAGCTGTTCACCCGCGACACCGCGCGTGCCGCTTGACCCGAATAGCTTCATTACGTCCTGTTGCACGTTCCGGGGTGAAAGCCGTTCCGAAGGCGAGAGCGGTCACCCGAACGAGACGGTGTCCGTACAGACCGCCGTACGTCGACGCGAGGGGTTAGCTGTCGGGCGCTCGCAGCAGGTTCCGCTCCTCGAAGACGCGACCGAGGCGGTCCATCGAGGCGACGACGACGTCGCAGGCCGGACGGACGGCGTCCTTCGGGGCGAAGCCGACCGAGAAGCCGGCCACTTCGAGCATCGGCAGGTCGTTCGCGCCGTCGCCGACGGCGACCGTGTGGTCCATCTTCACGTCGAGTTCGGCGGCGAGACGCTCCAGTTCGCGGTCCTTGGTTCCCTCGATGAGCGGTCCCTCGACGTCGCCGGTGAGTCGCCCGTCCTTTACGGGGAGGCTGTTGGAGACGACGTGGTCGACCTCGACCCCCCCAGCTTCGAGTGCACGCTCGACGCCGCGGTCGAACCCGCCGGTGAGAACGGCGGTGTGGTGGCCGTAGTCGTTCAGTCGCTCGATGAGGTCGGCCGCGCCGGGGCGGAGTTCGACCTCGCCGTAGGCCTCCTCGGCGCGTTCCTCTTCGAGTCCCTCCAGGAGCGAGGCCCGCTCGCGGAGGCTCTCCGCGTAGCTGATCTCGTCGTTCATCGCACGTTCGGTGATGTCGGCCATCTCGTCGGCGACGCCCATCCGCTCGCCGAGCAGGACGGTCATCTCCGAGTCCGAGAGCGTTCCGTCGAAGTCGAAGGCAACGAGTTTCACATCTCACACTCGTCGTGGCCCGATTTCAAACCACCTGAAGCAGTCAGATGTTGGTCCCCGTCGGCCACTCGACGGGGCCGCGACGCGAGTTCGGGGAGCCACACGAGTTCGTCGGTTTTGGCGGTGGTCGCAGAGAATATATACATAGAAGTGTATAGAACCTGTGTGACAGACCCGAGAAGGCGGCATGTTCGGCACAGGAAGAAAGCATTATCCGCCGGGCATGGTTCAGTCGAGATATGAAAGTACTCGTCACGGATCCCATCGCCGACGCCGGCCTCGGCCGGTTGCGCGAGTCGGGCCACGAGGTAGAGACAGCCTACGACGTCGAGGGTGAGGCGCTCCTGGAAGCCGTCGCCGACGCGAACGCACTCATCGTTCGTTCGGGGACCGAAGTCACGGAGGAGGTCTTCGAGGCCGCTCCCCACCTCGTCATCGTCGGACGCGCCGGCATCGGCGTCGACAACATCGACATCGACGCCGCGACCGACCACGGGGTCATCGTCGCCAACGCCCCCGAGGGGAACGTCCGCGCCGCCGCCGAGCACACCGTCGCGATGGCGTTCGCCGCCGCCCGATCGATCCCGCAGGCGCACACCCGCCTCAAGAACGGCGAGTGGGCGAAGTCGGACTACCTCGGCACCGAGGTCAACGGGAAGACGCTCGGCGTCGTCGGCCTCGGTCGCGTCGGCCAGGAGGTCGCCAAGAAGCTCGGCAACCTCGGGATGGACCTCGTCGCGTTCGACCCCTACATCAGCGAGGATCGCGCCGACCAGCTCGGCGCAGAACTCGTCGGCTTCGAGGAGTGTCTCGAACGCGCCGACTTCCTCACCGTCCACACGCCGCTGACGCCGGAGACGGAGGGGATGATCTCGCTGGACGAGCTCGAACTGATGGGTGGCGGCTACCTCGTCAACTGCGCCCGCGGCGGCGTCGTCGACGAGGGCGCGCTCGCCGAGGCAGTCGACGCCGGAATCCTCGACGGAGCCGCAGTCGACGTGTTCGCCGACGAACCAGTCTCCGACGACAACCCGCTGCTCTCGGTCGACGACGTCGTCGTCACGCCGCATCTCGGCGCGTCGACGTCTGCCGCCCAAGAGAACGTCGCGACCAGCATCGCCGACCAGATCGTCGCCGCGTTCAACCAGGAGCCGGTGATGAACGCACTGAACGCGCCCTCGGTCGACGAGAGCGCCTTCCCGCGTATCCGTCCGTACATCGGCCTCGCCGAGACGGCCGGGAAGATCGCCGCACAGGTGTTCGACGGCCGCATCTCCGAGGTCGAAGTGCTCTACGAGGGCGACATCGCCGGCGAGGAGATCGACCTCGTCACCGCCAGCGCCCTGAAGGGCGTCTTCGAACCGCTGGAGTGGCAGGTCAACTCGGTCAACGCGCCGCGCATTGCCGAGGAACGTGGCATCGAAGTCAGCGAGACGAAGACCCATCAGGCGGAGGACTTCCAGAGTCTCATCACCGTCCGCGTCGGCAACGACGAGGGGTCCCTCGGCGTCTGCGGGACGCTGTTCGCGGGTGAGGACCCGCGTATCGTCCGCCTCGACGGCTACCGCGTCGACGCGATTCCCCACGGTCACATGCTCGTCGCCCGCAACTACGACAAACCGGGCGTCATCGGTCTCATCGGAACGGTACTCGGCGACCACGGCGTCAACATCGCGGGGATGTTCAACGCCCGCCGCTCCGGCACCGAGAGTGCCGGCGAGGCGTTGACCGTCTACAACCTCGACGCGCCCGTCTCCGACGAGGTGGTCGAACAACTGCTCGGCGACGATCGTATCACAGACGTCAAACGCATCACGCTGAACGGTAGCGACGAGTAGCCCGCCGGGTTTCGTTTCCAATCCGTTCTGTCCGGACAGAACGACTGTTTCTGCCGCGTCTCCGATTCGCTCGATACGAAATGTACGGTTAAACTGGAGTTTAATCGCCCGAGGACGGTCGGATCGGTGTCGTCGCTCAACAACGTCCGCGTCAGACAGACTATCTGACGTGAGATTCCCCGCTCGCCGATATTACGTCGAAATCTGTTTTTAATTACAGGAATATGACGAGTAACTAAGGAGGATATCCCCGATTTTCTGTCTGTCGGACAACAGCCGACTGAGAATGACAATGTCAAGAAAATTTGCAAGACAGGTGCTCGTCGTGTTCGTCGTTGCCACACTCCTTTTCAGCGGCTTTGCGGGAGTCGCGGCAGCGCACGACGATAAACACGACAAAGACCGAAAACACCACGACAAGCACCACGACTACGACGACAAGAAACACCACGACAAGCACCACGACCACGACGACAAGAAACACCACGAC
>NZ_FODV01000003.1:0-466382 GCF_900110465.1 Halogranum amylolyticum | reverse complement strand
CGACGACGACAAGAAGGACCGCGACAAGAAGCACAAGAAAGACCGCGACAAGAAGAACGACGCCGAGCAGCATCAGGAGAACCACGCCAGCCAGTGGGCAGAACAGATGGGCTGGATGAACGACCTCGATCAGGACCAGGATAACGATCAGGACCAGCGCGCCAGGCAGAAGGGCAGCGACAACGACGTCGACCAAGAGCAGGATAACGACCAGGACCAGCGCGCCGAGCAGGACGGCAAGAAGAACGACGCCGACCAAAAGCAAAGTAACGACCAGGACCAGCGTGCAAACCAGCGCGGTCACGACAACGACGTCGACCAGAAGCAGAGCAGCGACCAGGACCAGCGCGCCGAGCAGGACGGCAAGCACAACGACGTCGACCAGAAGCAGAGCAGCGACCAGGACCAGCGGTCGACGCAGCGAGGTAGCGGCAACTCCGTCAGCCAGTCGCAGTCGAGTAGCCAGACCCAGGTCGCCGTTCAGGGCTAACTCGCTCTGAACAGACCACCTGCTCGCGCGATGCGAGCAGACCAGAGACCAGAGAACACCTCCAGTCGAGTCAGACGTTTTCGACTGTGCGCTTTTTTCGGAGTCAGTTCACGAAACGACATCCACCGAGCGATTCACGAAGCACAGCGACCGGGCAGAGAACCTCGTATCGGTCGTCGAAGACGTCGAAGCAGCGACGACCCAGAGACTGGAATCAACGCCAGGGGAGCAACTGGACGAGTCGCTCGCGGAGCGGCCGTTCGTCGGCCTGTCTTCGAGTGGCCGTCGTTCGGGAAACGGCGACGAGTCGCTCGGAGCGGTCGACGACGGCGGCGAGATAGTCACCGACGGAGGACTCGTCCGACGCTGCGTGTTCGGGACCGACGTTCGACTCGGCGAGCACGTGTTCGTAGCGGTGGATGATCTCCTGGTGGTCGGCCTCGCGGCGGGCGAGCTCCCGTTCGAGCGCTTCGACCTCGGCCTCCAGTTCGGCGATTCGGTCGGCCGCCGAGTCGGCGTCGGTGTCGGTTCGAGGAGAGCGCGGTCCGCGCGGCGGGCGAGGGGACGAGGGACCGCCGTCGCGGGTGACGAGCCGCTGCTCTCCCGAGGCGGAGTGCGGGGGCGCATCGGCGTCGATGTCGGGTGGTCGCGTCCGGTCACCGCGGCGGTGGTTCACGGTCCCGGTCGGCAGGCTACTCGAAGGCACACACGTGAGTTGGTGACACACCGTAAAAAGCGTGCGTCAGACGCCCGTCACGCAGTGGACGTGAGGTGACGGACGACCGCCGGGACGAGAGCGACTACCGACCGAGCAGGCGCTTCAGCCGGCCAACGCTGCCACCCGACTTCCCTTCGAGGTGCGCTAGCACTTTGTCGGTGTCGTTCGGCACCGGTTCGGGCTTGTTACCGGCCTCGAACGCCGCGTCAGGGTCTTTCAGGAGGTGGCCCGTCGTGAGACAGACGACGTCCTCGTCCTCGTCGACGACGCCTTGATTGACGAGTTTCTGGAGGCCGGCCACGGAGGCCGCGGAGGCGGGTTCGACGCCGATCCCCTCCTTCGCGAGCGCGCGCTGGGCAGACGTGATGCCCTCGTCGGAGACGGCGACGGCCGTCCCGCCGGTCTCGCGGATGCCGGGGAGCGCCTTCGGCGCGTTGACGGGGTTGCCGATGCGGATGGCGGTCGCCTTCGTCTCGACCTCCTCCCAGCGGCGGATCTCGTCGGCGTCGTTCTCGATCGCCTCGACCATCGGCGCGGCCCCTTCGGCCTGGACGCCGGTTAGCTTCGGCACGTCGCGCGGGTGGAGCGCCCCCGACTGGACGAGTTCGCGGAACGCCTTGTAGAGCGCGGCGGTGTTACCGGCGTTGCCGACGGGGAGGACGATCCGATCGGGGTAGCGGCCGTGGTCCGCGTAGAACTCCTCGAGGATCTCCAGACCGATGGTCTTCTGGCCCTCCAGCCGGAACGGGTTCAGCGAGTTGAGCAGGTACGCCTCGCCGCGAGCGGCCAGCTCCTGAACGATGTCGAGACACTCGTCGAAGTTGCCGGCGACCTCGAGGATTCGGGCGTCGTGGAGCGCCGCCTGCGCGATCTTACCGGCGGCGACCTTCCCTTCGGGGAGGAGTACGAGCGTCTCGAGGCCCGCACGCGACCCGTAGGCGGCGAGCGCCGCGGAGGTGTTCCCCGTCGAGGCGCACGCCAGTCGGTCGACGCCGAGTTCGCGGGCGACGGAGACGCCGACGGTCATCCCCCGATCTTTGAACGACCCCGTCGGGTTCATCCCCTCGTGTTTGATGCGCAGGCGGTTGACGCCGACGCCTTTCTCGAGTCGCGGGACGTGGTGCAGCGGCGTCGATCCCTCGGGGATGGAGACCCCCTCGTCGAACGGGAGCGCTGCCGAGTAGCGCCAGACGCCGTCGCCCTCGAAGGCGCCCCACGTCGGGAGGTTCGAGTAGCGGACTTCCAGCAGGCTATCGCAGTCGTCGCAGGTGTAGCGGACGTCCTCGAACGGCGCGAACGTCGCGCCACAGTCGATACACTCCAGCCACATCCCGTCGACGGCGTCCTCGGGTTCCTCCGGGGCTGCCGCCGAGAGTTCGAGACTCATTGGTTCGGTCGTCGTTGTCGTCGGTCAAAAGGAGGGCGGTTTGGGGAAATATGGCGAGCGTTCGTTGACACGAACGCGAGGACGGCCACCCGCTACTCGTCGTCGCCGAACTCGTCGATGGCGGCGTGGACTGTCTCGACCCACTCGTCGAGCGCCTCGTGGAGCAGTTCTTTGGCCTCGTCAAGCGGCGTCGCGGTGTACTGATAGACGTAGCCGCCGGGATCGAGCAGGCGACGACGACGTTCGACCAGCCCCTTCTCCAGCAGCGTCGTCAGCGAGCGGTTGACGTTGCTACGGTCGCGGTCGAGTTTGTCCGCCAGCTCGGCGACGGTGCTCCCGGGATGTTCCCGGAGGACGAGATACGTCCTACTCTCGTGGTCCTGGATACCGAAGACGCAGGCGAGGACGTGTTGGAAACTGGGATCCTCGGTCTGCACGAGGTCTTCGATCTCCGGGCGGTCTGTCATGCCCCCCTGTTTGCGACGACCGGAATTAAAAGTCCGCTTTGACGCCTGTACGTGCCGCTTCACTGGCAGCAAACGGGAGTCACTCCTCGTCGCGCCGACTGTACCCCATCTTGTCGATACAGGCGCGCATCCCCTCCTCGTCGGGATGTTTGTGGAGCGTGGTCGGCGTGTCGCAGTAGTAGACGTCACCGTCCAGCCGAAGCGTCACCTCGTGGACGCCGCCGAGCATCTCCTTTTCGATGACGACGCGGCGTCCCTCGCGAAGCGCCGCCAGAATCTCCTCGGCGGACAGTTCTCCCGATTTCGCACGTAGCGGTTCCGGCATCAACTCGAAGGAGGCGAGCCGTGACTATCACTCTTGACCTTCGGGCCGGGCGGCGACGAACGCGAGCAGCGCACGACACTACCGAGGCGAGAGACGCTCAGTTCGTCGTGGGCTTCCACGAAGCCCACCACGACGTCGAAGCGGTACGCAGAACGCTCAGTTCGTCGTGGACTTCGAATCGTTCTCCGACCGCGGCGGGTCGACGCCCTCGACGGCCTCGACCGTCTCGGTCTGCTTCTCGGTGTCGATGTGCCAGCGGTCGATCTCGTTTTCGTACTCGCCGAGGCGACGACTCACCACCTCTTTGAGGCGGTCGTCGTTGACGTTCACCTCGAAGATGAACGTGTCTTCGCCCTCGCCGCGCGTCGTCTTCTGGACGTTGGCGCTGACGAGTTCGTTGTCGAAGTAGTAGGGGGCGAGTTGGGTCATCACCTTCCGGTAGACGGTCCCCTCGACCGCCCGGAGCGCCTTGCGGCCGGCGGAGTCGGCCGCGCGTGCGACGTGGTTGATGGAGTCCTGCCACGACTCGAGTGCGGCCTCGTTGTCGCCCTCACCGACCTTCTCGTAGGACTCCGAGATCTTCTCGCCGGCGGTCTGGAGGTCCTCGTCGGGTTCCTTCCCCGCCTTCTCGCCTTCGCCCTCGCCGACCGCCGCCTGTTCTGCGGTCTTGGCGTTGACGTCCTCGCTCAGTCGTTCGTGGGACTTGGGCCGCCACTCGTCCCACTCCTCGAACGCTTCGCTATCTGCTCCCGCATCGCGGAGGGCGCGGGTGATCCGTTCGCCGTGTTCGACGATGTCACCCCACGATCCGCGCTGTTTGAAACCTGAGATACTCTCTTCCATCCCTTGACAGTCACTAAGTGCGCTCGTCGTATAAATCGTGACCGGCCTCGCGTGTGGTTCGCTACCGTCCCTGTAGGCGTGTCACCGCCGATTCTCGCCGTAGGTGAGTCGAGTCGCGAGCTCGTCGAGGCGGCGGACGAGTCCACCCAGCCACGCCGACGGCGAGACCGCCCGCAGGTGGTCGTCGTCGACCTCGATACGAGCGTCGCCGAACGGGTCGCGGTCGGCGCGGGCGGCGGCCGCCTCGTCGCTCTCGTCGGCGCCGTTCTCGGTGAAGTCGACGACGGACGACATCGCACACCGGCCGCAAGACTCTGTCTTCCTGTCCATGTGTGTGTCTCACACTCCCGTTGAGCGACGAGTCACTAAACGCTGTCGCCCGACCCGCGCCCCGAACGTCCACCGTCGTCGACCGCGGTCGTGGCTGAACCGACCGACGGCGACGGACCCCGACGGACTTTTGTTCGCGTACTGCTGTCTCACCACACATGGGATACCGAGTCGTCGACACCGACGCGGTCGAGCCGGCGCCCGACCGACCGTGTGACCAGCGAGCGCTGTCCGAACCGGCCGGGCTCACGCAGATGGCCGTCAACCGATTCGTCGCCGAACCGGGCGAACAGATTCCGCTGGCCTACCACTACCACGACGAACAGGAGGAGGCGTTCTTCGTCCTCTCGGGGACGCTCCACGTCGAGACGCCCGAGGAGACCTACGAGGTCGGACCGAACGACCTGTTCGCGGTCGAACCGGAAAGTCCGCAACGTGCGTTCAACCCGGAGGACGCGACGGAGGCAGTCGACGTCGTCGCCGTCGGTGCGCCCCCGAGCGCCGACGACGTCCACGCCTACGAGCCGGAGCCATGAGCGTCGACGAGCGTCGCGAGGAGCTGGCGTCCGACCCCGACGTCGAACTCCCCGACGACGTCCCCGAGTGGGACGACGAGTACCTCGACCGTGTGGGCGCGAACCTGATGTTCAGCTTCGACCTCGAACGGGACCGAACCGTGCGCAGTCGAACGTTCGACCTGTTCGGGACGATGCGCGTCGAGAGCGAGAAGCACTTCTTCCACCCGGCGCTGAACTACGCGAACCACGCCTCCGAGGAGTACCTCTTCGCCCAGCGCCGCGACACCGTTCGCGTCGCCGACCTCGAGGCGCTCGCCTCGCTGGCTCACGACCTTGCCGACGACCCGCAGTGGATCGTCGCCGACGAGGAGCACTACGGCACCGACTTCACGTTCGTCCTCGTCGCTCCGGAGATCACCGACGACGTGCGCGAGTTCGTCGCGGGTTACGACGACCGGACGCTCATCAAGTACGGCTACTACGGTCACTACGAGGTGAACCTCGCCGTCGTCGCCCCCGACGAGGAGACGGTCGTTGCCAGCGAGAACACCGACGTCGTCCGCGCGTTCACCCTGTGGAGCGACGCGGACCCGACCGAAGGTGGAGGGTTGCTGTCGCGGCTGTTCTCCCGATTCCGCTGAGAAGGGGTCGGCTCCGACCGTCGACCGTTCGTCGGTTCCGCCAACGCCGTCGCTGGCGACCGAAAGACGGAGAGAAACTGCAACGGGTCGACTGCGGTCAGTCGTCGCGAGACGACCCGCCGTCCGCGACGGGCGTCCCTGTCCCCTGACCACGGACGCTGCTGATGTTCCGATAGCCGATGACGACGAGTCCGACCCCCAGACCGACCAACGTGAGTGCCAACACGATCTGGACGACGGCCGACAGTTGGGCGAACAGCGTCGGCGCACCGCCCCACTCGCCCTGGATAAACTTCACGTAGAGGTTGTCGTGGAACGCGAGCCAGCCGAGTCCGAGCACGGTGATGATGACCATGAGCGCCATCGGCGCACCGGTGCTGATGAGCTGTTTGCTGTCGTCCCAGTTGGCCAGCCACACCGTCGCGGTGAGCAGTGCGAGCGCGGCCAGGAGCTGGTTCGCGCCGCCGAACAGTTGCCAGAGCGTCAGCCACGAGCCGCTCGTGATGAGGACGTACGCCGGAACCGCCTGTATCGCCGCGTTGCTGTAGCGGTTCGTCGCGACCGACTCGACCGAGCTCTCGGGCGTGCCGACGATCTCCTCCATCATGTACCGGCCGAGACGGACGGCCGTGTCCGTCGAGGTGAGGAGGAAGCTCACGAGCACGAGCGCCATGAACGGACCGCCGAACGTCGGCGGGATGCCGAAGCTCGTGAGGATGATCCCGCCACCCTCCGCGAACGTCGGGAGCGCAAGGCCGATACCGCCGCCCACGTCGGGCGAGACGATGGCGACCGTCGAGAGCGCGACGATAGCCAGGAGTCCCTCACCGAGCATCCCGCCGTAGCCGATGAGACGGGCGTCGGACTCCTTGTTGAGCTGTTTCGAGGTCGTCCCCGAGGAGACCAGCGAGTGGAACCCGCTGATGGTCCCACAGGCGATGGTGATGAAGAGCAGTGGGAACAGCGGCGCGCCGGAGCGGCCGATAAACCCGTAGTACGGTTCGAGGTTGGTCACGAGCGGTTGGCTCGACGATCCGAGGAGGGTGCCGACGATGATCGCCAGCAGCGCGCCGCCGACGCCGGTGTACAGCAGGAACGACGAGAGGTAGTCCCGCGGTTGCAGGAGCACCCACACCGGGAGCGCGCTCGCGAGCGCGCCGTAGAGGAGGATGATCGGCACCCAGGCGGCCGTGTTCACGCCGAGTGCCTCCGCACCGGGGAGCCACGTGCCGCCCATCCCCTCGAACAGCACGAGGGTCTGAGTGGGTGCACGCGACGCCGGTTCGAACAGCGCGAGCGGGTACTGGATCCCGAGGAAGACGCCGACGAACATCGCGACGACGAACGCCACGGTGCCGGGGATGAACGGGAGGTTCAGCTGATAGAGGTACGCTCCCAACAGCACCGCGAGTCCGATGTAGATGAGGCTAGCCGTCGCAGCCTCCGGATACGCGTTGAACACGATGGCCACGACGAGCGCGAACACCGCGACGACGAGGACGATCGTGAGAAACGCGAACCACAGCAGCATGTTCTTGCCTCGCTCGCCGACGTACTGCCCGATGATGTAGCCGATCGACTTCCCCTCGTGTCGGAGACTCGCCGACAGCGAGACGAAGTCGTGGGTCGCGCCCAAGAGCGGGTTGCCGATGGCGATCCACAGGAGTGCGGGCACCCACCCCCACACCACGCCAGCCGTGATGGGGCCGACGATCGGTGCGCCACCCGCGATACTCGAATAGTGATGCCCCAGGAGCACCGGCTTCTTCGCCGGAACGTACTCCTGTCCGTCTTCGTATTTGTGCGCCGGTGTCGTGTTCGCGTCGTCGAGTTCGACGAAGCGTGCCAGATACCGGGAGTACCCGAAGTACCCCAGACTGAACAGTACGAGCACCGCCGCCACCAGCCAGATGATCTGTACCATGTTACGCTACCACATCGTGCATGTGTGTATAGCACATATAAGCATTAGCTTCTGTCTCCGCGTCTCTACGACCGATAGACGTTGTCTTCTCCGTGCTCTGCTGTTCGCTCCGGAATCGAATCGCCAACATATGTAAAATAACGACTAATATTTACTATCGATTCGGTCATGTCGGTGGTTCTGTCTCGACCTCCACGTCGATCTCCGAGGCCACCGCCGTCAGGAGGTCTCCCTTCACCTCGGCGACGCGGAGACCGATCTCGGCGACGACCGGGACGTCGAACGTCTCGTGGAGTTCGCGGAGACGCTCGTTCTCGGTGGCGACGCGCCGTCTGAGGAACTCCGCGGCCGTCCCCTCCTCGTCGTCGTCGGGTTCCGGCGCGAGTTTGTTGACGACGAGGCCGCGCACGTCGAGGTCGTAGTCGCGCAGGCTGTCGACGGCACGGCGCGTCTCGCGGACGGACAGTTCGTCGGGGTTGACGACGAGGAAGAACGACGACTGTTCTCGAAGCGTCTGGCCCGCGAACTCGAACTGCTCCTTTCGTGCCTCCAGTCGGGCGATGATCGGGTCGCCGTCCATCATCCGCCGCGGTTCGTTGTTGCCGACGGCGGCCCGTTCGAACAGCTTGACGCTCTGTTTGCGCTTTAGCAGGAGCCGTTCGATCCACCCCTCCAGGAACTCCGGCAGCGAGAGCAACCGGAGCGTACCACCGGTCGGCGACGTGTCGAAGACGACGCGGTCGTACTCGTCGCTCTCGCGCATTACCTCGATGAACCGGTCGAACAGCGCCGCCTCGTAGGCACCGGGAGTCTGGTGGGCCATCTCGATCTGCCGGTCGATCTCGTTGACCAGCCCCGCGCTCACCTGATCGACCAGCGCGCGCTTCGTCTCCATCAGGTGGTGTTCGACCTCCGCCTCGGGGTCGATCTCCATCGCCCAGAGTCCGTCGACGCCGTCGACTGGTTTCGGGCTGTCGTCGAACTGTTGGTCGAACACGTCGGAGGTGCTGTGCGCCGGGTCGGTGGAGACGACGAGCGTGTCGAGACCGGCGTTCGCACACTTCAGCGCGTAGGCGCTGGAGACGGTGGTCTTGCCGACGCCGCCCTTCCCGCCGAAGAAGACGAATTTGTGCATCAGAAGTGGTACTGCTGGCCCTTCCGTTCGAGCAGCGACCCGCGGTCCCACATCCGCCGCTCCCACGCCTCGAACTCGTCTTCGAGGTACGGCAGCAGTTCGGCCGTGTAGTAGGAGACCGGACTCGGGATGCCGAAGGCGTCGGGGAAACACGCCAGCATGAATGTGTCCTCGGCGTCCTCGGCCTCCTTCTCGATCTTCTCGTAGGCCGGGTGCGAGATCATCCCGTGGTAGAGCCCCCGAAGCCACTCGTCGAGGAGCAGGCGGAACTCCTCGATGCGGTCTGCGAGTGTCATATGATGACAACCTCCTAGTCTCGCGGTCAAAAGGGTATCGTTCAGCGTCCTTCGTGCACGACCGGAGAGGCTTAATACCGACAGTCGACCACACACGACACATGAGCCGTGACGCGATTCCGGTGACGGTCCTGAGCGGGAGCCTCGGTGCCGGCAAGACGACGCTGCTCAACCGTCTCCTCCGTACCGCCGACCGCGACGTCGCCGTCCTCGTCAACGACATGGGCGAGGTCAACGTCGACGCGGCGCTCGTCAGCGGCAGTTCGGAACTCGACGTCGACGACGGGGTCGCGGAGCTCTCGAACGGCTGTATCTGCTGTGAGCTCCAGGACGATCTCGACACGGCGGTCGTCCGGCTGGCGCGGAACCGCGACTTCGATCACCTCGTCGTCGAGTCGTCGGGTATCAGCGAACCGGAACCCGTCGCCCGCCTGTTCACAACCGGGTCGCGGGCGGCGGCGCTGTACGAGGTCGACTCGCTCGTCACCGTCGTCGACGCGCGGCTCTTCTTCGACACGTTCGGCGGCGACGACACCGTCGAGCGCCGCGGCACCGACGGCGACGACACCCGACCCCTCTCTGATCTCCTCGTCGAGCAGGTGGAGTTCTCGAACCTGGTCGTCCTGAACAAGCGTGACCTCCTCTCGACGACCGAACTCGACACCGTCGAAGAGCTGGTACGCACGCTACGCCCCGACGCCGTGATTCTCCGGAGCGAGTTCGGGCGGGTCGACCCCGACGAGTTGCTCAGTCGCGGACTGTACGATCCGGCGACGGCAGCCGAGGCGGCAGGCTGGCGACAGGCGCTGGAGGAGGACGGGACGCTCGCGAACGGCGACGAACACGGACACGGACACGACGGCCACGACCACACGCACCCCGACGAGATGTACGGCGTCACCTCCTTCGTCTACCGCCGCCGACGACCGTTCCATCCCGGACGGCTCGACGCGTTTCTCTCCTCGCTTCCCGATTCGGTCGTCCGGTCGAAGGGAACCTGCTGGGTCGCCGGCAACGACCAACAGCAGGTACTCGGACAGGCCGGCCCCTCGGTTCGGGTCGAGGCGGGCGCACCGTGGGTCGCGAGCCTGCCCGAACTCGACCAACAGCTCTACCGATCGAACCGAAAGAGCCTGGAGTGGGACGACGAGTGGGGCGACCGAAAGACCGAACTCGTGTTCATCGGACAGTCGATGGAGGAGGAGCGTCTGGTCGCCGCACTCGACGACTGTCTGCTGACCGACGCCGAGATGGAGCGCGAGTGGACGTTCGAGGACCGTTTCGCCGACGAACAGGGTGAAGACGTCGTCGTCGCCGAACCCTGACGACGGCCTGTCTTCGGGAACGTTCGACTCGCTTCTGACCGAGGGTGCGCACCTAGAGACGGGGACGACCCGGAGCACCGGTTCCGGGCGAACCGGAACGTCGCGCCGACGGTCAGCTCCGCCGGTGTCCCGTCAGCAGGCACAACCGGTCGACCCGGTCGACCGTTCGAACTCCATCTCGTCGCCGCAGGCCGGACACGAGGGCGGGTCCGCACCGTCGACGTCGAGATCGAGTATCCGCTCCGAACAGTCGTGACACCAGTACGCGCCTTTCGACTCCCGTGTGCCGTCTCCTCGGTTCGTCGACTGCGTCGACGCCTGTAGCGTCTCGACGAGTGTTCCGAACAGTCCCATAGCTCGTCGTTCGTAATCGTTCGTCATAAACTGCGCCGGGGTCGTCCACCGAAGACGCACAGCCGTCTGCTCAGCCGAGATCCGTCGCCAGTGCGTCGAGTGCGCGCTCCAGTTCGCCCCTCCGTTTCCACGCGGCGAGGCGGTCGGTGACGCCCGAAAGCGGCAACCCGAGGCTCACCGCCGACCGCATCGTCACGCGCGACCCGTCGTCCTCGGGCCGGACCGTCACCCACGTCTCCATCGCGTCGAACGGGCCGGCGTCGCCCTCCTGTGTGTAGTACAGTCCGTCCTCGTGCTCCTCGAAACGAAGCGAGAGGGTGAGTCCGCGCGACCCGGCGGTGACGACGGTGCTCCCGTCGGCCCGGTCGGCGACGTCGACGACGGAGAAGCTCCCCTCGTACTCGACGACGGCCGCGGGCGTCAACGCTCGTTCGACTTCGGCGGGCGTCACACGGACGAACCGCGAGACCTCGACTTCGCGCATGGGTCGGCGTCTCGGTCCGGGGAGAAAAGCGACGGGGTCGACGGTCGGCGGTCGGGCGCGTCGTCCATCCGAGCGGATCCCTACAGGAGAAGCGGCAGCGACAGCGCGAGGAAGACGAGCGCGAAGAGCACCCCGAGGTAGAACAGCCGGTGGAGTCGCTGTACGGCGGGAACCTCACCGTGGAGCTCCGGGCGGGTGGTCCAGACCATCTGGTGGTACGCGCCGACGGCGACCAGCGCGAAGACGAGCGTCGTGGCGGCGACCGCGACAGGGAGCGACGAGCCGAGCGCGAGACAGTACACCGGCCCGAAGGAGAAACAGAGGAGAAACGCGAGCGACGCCACCACGAGGTACGGAACCGGGTCGACGGCGGCCCCCTCGCGGTTGCGGAACGGCACGACGGAAGTAGGCACGGCAGGACCAAGAAACTAAGTTCGGGGGTTCACCACAGGCGGCATGGCAAACTCGAAGGGAGACCCCCGAGTGCTGTTCGTGATGAACCTCGTGTTGTCGACGGCGTTCGCGGCCGTCGTCGTCTGGGGGCTCGACTTCGTCGGTATCTTCCCCTTCTCGGTGGGGCGCGTCGCCGTCGCCGCCGCGGTGCTGATGGTCATCACGCACCTCGTGATACGGTAGCGGGGCCACAGCGGCGGAAGGAGGTAACTTATGTCGTTCGACGTACCGCGTTTCACACAATGCCTATCGAAGACCGAGACGACGCGCATCTCATCACCCACGCGCTCGCCAAGGACACGCTCTCGAGACTCCGCGACGTCGAGACCGAACAGGTCGCGTTCCGGAAGGGACTCGTCAAGCTCGGCCGCATCTGCGGCTACGAGATCATCGACGGCGCGATGGACACCGAGTACGTCACCATTCAGACGCCGCTCGAGGAGACGACCGGCGAGCGCGTCAAGGGACTCGACGACGTCGTCATCATCAACGTGCTCCGGGCGGCGACGCCGTTCGTCGAGGGGCTGCTGAAGGCGTTCCCGCGGGCGAAGCAGGGCGTCATCAGCGCCGGCCGTAACGAGGAGGCCGGGATGGACGAGGAAGGACAGTTCCCCATCACCATCGACTACGTGAAACTGCCCGAGATCAGCGAGACGGACACCGTCATCGTGGCCGATCCGATGCTCGCGACGGGCAGCACGATGTGTACCGTCCTCGAACACGTCCTCGAAGAGGCTCCCGACTACGAGAACCTGTTCGTCCTCTCGGCGGTCAGCGCGCCCGACGGACTGCTCCGCGTCGGCGAGCAGTTCCCCGAGGCCGACCTGCTGACGGTCGCCATCGACGACTACCTCAACGAGGAGGGGTTCATCGTCCCCGGACTCGGCGACGCCGGCGACCGCGCGTTCCGGACGAAATAACTGCGATCCGAACTGTTTCGGCGCCCTCCTCTCCGCATCGAACCCCTTCGTTTCCGGTCGAAACCGCAGTACTCGGACGCGAGAAGTCGCGAGAGACCGGTGTCGAACTCGACCACCGAACCGCTCCGTTGAGAACGGTACTCACGGGTGTGGAAACCGGTCGTAGAGGCCAACGATAGCGGACGTATCAGTGATTTTTTGCCTCGGTCGGTGAGGAAAGCGAACGAGAAATTAATACAATTTGCCGATGTTGGTAAAAGAATAGACATGGCTAAAAAACATGGACAAGCATAAGTAGTGACTGTAAGTAATAGAAGCCTATGCAAAGAGATATTAACCGCAGAGAGTTCGTCGCAGCGACCGGTCTCGTCGGCATCGCCGGACTGGCCGGCTGTGCCGGTGACGGTGGCGACGGTGGCGACGGCGGCGACGGCGGCGACGGAACAGGGACGACGAGCGGTGACGGCGGCGACGGCGGAAACGGCGGCAGCAACCAGCTGACCTGGCACGCCGGCGGCACCGGCGGCACGTACTACCCGCTGTCGAACCAGTTCAAGAGCATCGTCGAGGCCAACACCGACTACTCCCTGCAGGTGCAGTCGACGGGGGCCAGCGTCGAGAACGCCGGCAGCCTCGGCAACGGCAGCGCCGACTTCGCGCTCCTGCAGAACGACGTCGCCTACTTCGCCGTCAACGGCGAGGGGATCGAGGCGTTCCAGGGGCAGGCCATCCCGAGCATCAAGGGTGTCGCGACACTGTACCCGGAGACCATCCACGTAGTGACGCCCGGAAACTCCGACATCCAGTCGATCCAGGACCTCAGCGGCGCGACGGTCAACACTGGCGACCTCGGGAGCGGAACGCAGGTCGACGCGAAACAGATCCTGCAGGCGGTCGGCGTCGAGGACTACACCGAGCAGAACACCGACTTCTCGCAGGCCGCAGAGCAGATCCAGAACGGCGACGTCGACGCGGCGTTCGTCGTCGGCGGGTGGCCGGTCGGTGCGATCGAGGACCTCGCCAACAACAGCAACATCCGCATCGTCCCGATCTCCGGCGACGCCCGCGAGCAGGTCAAGCAGGCCGGGTCGTACTTCGCCGACGACGAGATCCCGGCGGGGACCTACAGCGGCATCGACGAACCCGTCCCGACCGTCGCCGTGCAGGCGATGATCGGGACGCACGAAGGAGTGTCCGAAGAGGTCGTCCAGGCGGTCACCGAGGCCATCTTCGAGAACACCGACCAGCTCAACATCAAGCAGGAGTTCATCAACGCCGAGAGCGCACAGGACGGGATGTCCATCGAACTCCACCCCGGCGCGCAGGCGTACTTCGACTCGGCCGGAACCGGTGGCAGCGGTAACGAGACGACTACCGGCACCGAGACCACCGGCACCGAGACTACCGGCACCGAGACTACCGGCACCGAGACCACCGGCACCGAGACTACCGGCACTGAGTCGAGCTAACGCCGCTCGAACAGCCACACACCGGTATCCGGTTCACTGATCCGTACAGATGTACTTCAGACTGACCACCTGTTTTCTGTGCCGCCGATGAGCGACGGCACCGATCGACGGACGGTCGGTCTCGCACTCGCGTCACTGCTCGTTCTCGCACTCGTCCTCGCCGGAGGAGCGGCGGCGACGTCGCCGGAACGTGCCCTCGTCGTCGAAGACGCCGACACCGGCGAACGACTGCTCGTCGCACCGGTCGAGAACGGGACGACGGTGACGCTGGCGTACAACCACAGCGTGGAGGGGAGTCCGGTCCGCGACGTCTACGCCGTCCGGGGCGATCGACTCGTGATGACGCGCATGGAGTTCTCGTCGTACGGGTGGGGGTTCCCGGCGCAGGCGAACGTCACCCGTGAGAACGGGAGTTTCATCTCCCACCCCGACGACGTCCGACTCGCCGACCTGTACGTCTCGCCGGGCGACGTCGCCGGGCACAGACTCCACGTCGGCGACGAGACGTACGACCTCGTCGCGCGCTCCGACGGCGAGACCGTCCGAATCCACGTGGAACACCGCAGTATACTACAGCGAATGATGCCATGACCACCGACGACAGCCGACCCGAAGACGAAGAGCTCTCCGAGGAGGAGAAACAGGAACTCATCGACGAACTGGAGCGAAAGCGAAGTCTCCGCGGCGTCGCCGCCGTCGTCGTCGCCCTCGTCGGGATTCTGTTCTCGGCGTTCCAGATGTGGCTCGCCGCCCGCGGGTTCATCTTCGAGGTGACGCTGCCCGTCGTGGGAACGTTCCGCCTCGCCGCGCTCCAGCCGCTGCAGATCCGCGCGATCCACGTCGTCTTCGCGCTCATCCTCGCGTTCATGCTCTATCCGGCGACGTCGAGCGACGGCTTCTTCTCGCGACGACTCTCGCCGGTCGTCTCGAATCTAGACAACCGCTTCGGCGCGTCGCACCCGATGACCCGGGCAGCGACGCGCGTCCGCTCGGGGGTCCGCTGGGCGATCACCGACCCTCACCGCCAGCGAGTGACGCCCGTCGACGTCGTTCTCGCGCTGCTGTCGATGTTGACGGCAGCGTACATGATCACCGACTACGACGAGATCCAGCGGATGCGCGCGCTCGGTCTCGGCTCGGGCCGCACCACCGGCGAGATCTACCCGTTCCTCGCCCCCCTCGTCGACGCCGTCTCGGCGCTCGGTATCCCGCTCGACGAGACCTCGTACGCGACCGTGCTGGGCGCGATCGGCGTCCTGCTCGTGCTCGAGGCTACGCGGCGGACGCTCGGGACGCTGCTCATGAGCATCGTCTCGGTGTTCATCCTCTACGCGCGGTACGCGAGCAACATCCCGCAGGACCTGCCGTATCTGGGAATCCTCTCGACGCCGTCGGCGTCGTGGGACTCCGTCATCCAGAACCTCTGGTACAACACCGCTAACGGCGTCTTCGGCGTCCCCGTCGAAGTGAGCGTCCGCTACATCTACATCTTCGTCCTGTTCGGGGCGTTCCTCGAGATGAGCGGCGCGGGGCAGTGGTTCATCGACCTCGCCTACTCGATGACCGGGTCGCGGAAAGGTGGCCCCGCGAAGGCGAGTATCCTCTCGTCGGGGTTCATGGGGACCATCAGCGGTTCCTCGATCGCCAACACGGTCACGACCGGCGCGTTCACCATCCCGCTGATGAAGCGCTCGGGGTACCGACCGGAGTTCGCCGGCGGCGTCGAGGCCTCCGCCTCCTCCGGGGGGCAGATCCTCCCGCCGGTGATGGGCGCTGCGGCGTTCCTCATCGTCGAGTTCGTCGGCGTCTCCTACGACGTCGTCATCATCGCCGCGGCCATCCCCGCCATCGTCTTCTTCTTCGGCGTCTGGGTGATGGTCCACCTCGAAGCGTCACGAGCGGGGATCGCCGGCGTCGAAGACTCCGAGCTCGTCGCCGTCTGGGACCACCTGCGGACCGGCTGGTTCTACCTCGCGCCCATCGGACTGCTGCTCGTCTACCTGATCGGGATCCGTTACTCGGTGTCGCGGTCGGCGTGGTACACAATCGTCGCCATCGTCGCGCTCATCGCCCTCGTCGCCACCTACAACGACCGGACGCGCGTGCCGCTGTTGGGCACTATCGGCACGCTGTTCGCGTTCGAGGCGGTCGCTCAGTATCTGACCGGGGCGGGTATCGTCGGCGCGGTGACCGGCGCGGGAACCGGCGGCGTCTCGGCCCGCGCCGCGCTCGACGCCGCGGCCGGACAGCTCGGCATCATCATTATCCTCGTGAGCGCGGCGTTCCTCGTCGCGCGGCCGCGTCTCCCGGCACCGCTGCTGGAGTACGACGCTGCCGTCGACGACGCCGCCGAGACGACTGCCGACGCGTTCGGCCGCCGCTCGCTCGCCAGCAACAACGCCTACCGCTTCGGGACGTTCGTCCTGAAGGCGATGGAGTCCGGTGCGCGAACCGCGACGGTGGTCGTCATCGCCGTCGCCGCCGCGGGCGTCATCCCCGGCGTCATCAGCGTCTCCGGCCTCGGACCGAACCTCGTCGCGCTCATCGAGGCCGTCTCTGGCGGGTCGCTCATCCTGCTGCTCCTCATCACCGCGGTCTCCTCGATCATCCTCGGGATGGGGATGCCGACGACGGTGACGTACATCATCCTCGTCGCGCTGCTCGGCGGTGCCATCGCCGAACTCGCCAACATCCCGCTTCTGGCAGCACACCTGTTCATCCTCTACTTCGGCGTCATCGCAGACATCACGCCGCCGGTCGCCGTGGCGGCCTACGCCGCCTCCGGGGTCGCGAAGTCCGACCCGTTCAAGACGGGGATCGAGGCGTTCTCGCTCTCGCTGAACAAGGCGATCGTCCCGTTCGCCTTCGTCTTCTCGCCCGGCATCCTGCTCATCCGTGGGGAGAGCACCGAGGAGTACCACATCATCACCCTCGCAGACGTGGCCGACCTCGGCTACTTCATCCCGGAGGTGGTCATCCCCATCGCCGGGGTGTTCCTCGGCGTGCTCGCGCTCGGGCCGACGATCATCGGGTATCTCTACTCGTCGGTCAGTGGACTCGAGCGTGCGCTGTTCGCCGTCTCCTCGATCCTCCTGATGGCGCCGCAGATGCTGCTCGATCCGGCGTACACCATCCTCGCTGCGACCGGCACGAACGTCGGTATCGAGGTGCTGACGCTCGATCTGCTCTTGCGTCTCGTCGGCGGAGTGTTGTTCGGTGCCCTGGCGCTCCGTAACCGCCGGCAGATGGAAGGCGACCGCGCCGAACCGGCGTCGGCGACGCCGACGACCGACTGAACCGACGGTCGAGTCGCCTCCGCTCTTCTCTCGACTCTCTGCTATTCGATTCCGACCCGACCGCTCGTCGCACTCCGGAGTCGGTCACGTAACTCGTCGGCCTCGTCGACGGGGACGCGCACTTCGAAACGGACGTCCGCCTCGTAGGTCGCGTCGAACTCGACGCCGGTGCTCTCCAGGATGCCGCGGACCGTCCCGGAGTCGTCGTACTCGGCGACGACCCCGAACCGCTCGTGTGGCAGCTCCTCGACGACGCCTGCGGCGTCGACTGCTTCCTTGACGGCGCGGCTGTACGCCCGGGCGAGCCCGCCGACGCCGAGGTTCGTCCCGCCGTAGTACCGCGTGACGACGGCGACGACGTTGCGGAGCTCCTGTTGGACGAGCACGTTCAGCGCCGGCTTTCCCGACGATCCGGTGGGTTCGCCGTCGTCGCTCTGGTACTCCCGCAGCATCACCTCGCCGGGCGCACGTCGACTGGAGGCCTCCCCGGCGGGGACGCGGTAGGCGGGGACGTTGTGCGTCGCCTCGGGGTGGAGGTCTCGAACCTCGTCGATGAACGCCTCCGCCTCCTCGACGGTGTCGGCGGGGGCGACGTAGCCGACGAACTCCGAGCCCTGTACTTCGAAGGATGCCTCGGCGCGGCCGGCGACGGTGCGGTAGGCGTCTGTCATACTCCGGCGGAGGTGGGCCGCGAGGATAAGTCCTCTCGAAAGACGGTCACGGGGGACGCGTCAGTAGTCGGTCGGCGGTGTTCCGTCTTCGTCCACCGGCAGGTCGTCGCCCTGAGTTCGGCCGAGTCGCCCTGCTGCGGTCTCGAACCGTCCGGACGCAGGCACCAACTCGGCGACATCTCCGAGACCGAACGGTGGCATATTGTTGTAGACGGCCTCGTACTCGCCGTCTCTGACGAGGAACGTCTCGTGCCAGATACCGACGTCGCCGCTGCTGCCGACCTCTCGGTTGAATCGCTTCCACGCCGGGAGATGCTCGCCATCCGAATCCCGTGCGTACTGCCGGAGATGCTCGAACGAGCGCCAGTACTGGGTCAGCATGTGGTTCCGGACACCGAAGTGAGTCTGGTATCCGAGGAGACCAGACTCCGGGTCCGCGTCGAGTTCGCGTAGCATCCGTGGCATGGCGAGAAACACTGGGAGCCACTCGTGGACCTTCCAGAACGCGTTGATTCGGATGCCGATTCGAAACACCACGAAGTCGCCGTCGATCTGTGCGGTCATTCGCTCCGAGACGATTCGCGGCATACAGAACTCACCGTACGCACGACATGGAGGCCCAGTTAGATATAGACTAGCAACCGGAACACATCCCGTCTGTATCTAGTCGACTCAGAGACAGCAAGCGACCGAGACGCCGGGTACTCACAGCCATCCGACCGGACTCACTCGCTCTGGCGACCGTACCCGCCGACGAGCAGTCCCGCGAGCGACCCCGCGCCGACGAGTTCGACGACGATGGTGAAGAAGGCGAGCGGGTCGTCGACGAAGTGCTCGACGACGAGCGAGACGGGCGACCCGTGGCTGTGGCCGCCGGGGACGGTTCCGCCGTGGTCGCCCAGATGCCACCAGACGTATCCGGCGACGTAGCCGAGGAGGACGAGGACGCCCAGCGCCAGCAGCGGGCGGACCGCTCGGTCGAAATAGAGTCCGGCGACGACGACGAGAAGCAAGAGCGCAGAGGGGACGAACAGGTAGCCGCGCGGGTCGAAGAACTCCAGGCGCGGGAGGTAGACGGCGAGCAGCGGGACGCCGACCCAGAGGTGGACGAGCGCGGCGACGAGCGTCCCCTGCACGCCGAGGAAGTGGAGCACCGCTTCGGTCGTGTCGTTCATACTCCCGCTGCAAAGCGGAGAAACAAGAGGCTGTCTATTCTGCCGAAATCGAGTGGTACACGCCTCGAAAGCGGGGTATTAGAACTCGATCTTGCGGACGAACGGGAGACTCCGAATCTCGACAAGCAGGTCGCCGGGGATGGGGTCGTCGGTGACGACGTAGAGTTTCGGGTCGTCGGTGAACTCGGGGTCCTCGCTGACCGTCTGGCGGATGCTGATACCCGCGTCCGCGAGCATCGACGTCACCGTCGCGACGATGCCGGGTTGGTCGGCGTCTTCGACTTCGACGGTCAGGACGGTCAGATCGAGGACGGGAGCGAGATCCATCAGACTCGGGATCGAGGAGATGTTCTGGAAGATGCGCTTCAGTTCGGGGTCCTCGAGGATGGCGTTCGTCGTCGAGTCGACGACGCGGCGGTCGACGCCGATCTCGCGGGCGATGCCGGTGTTCGGGATCTCGATGCCGCCGGAGACGACGCGCCCCTCGTCGTTGACGGAGAACCCCCGTTCGAGCAGTAGCCGGATCACTGCCTGCTGACTCGGACTCCCCTCGAACTTCCCCATGATCTCGTCGAACATTCGTACCGTGAAGGTGGGCCAGCGGGTGGTTTAATCATGTGGGTGTGAGGGCCGTCCGTCGCGACCGGTCGCTGCCGGGCGCTACCGGCTCTCGTCCCCGTCGACCACCCACACTTTTCGCCCCCACCTGCAATCACTCGGTCATGCGAGAAGTTCAGTCGTGTGACTTCTGCGGCGACGACGCGGTCGGGACGTTCGAGGTCGTCCCCGACGACCTGTTCTCCTCGGACACCGACCAGCGCCGTGTCGCCCTCTGTGACCACTGCCGGACGACGCTGGAAGGCGTCCTCGAACCGTTCATCCGACGCGACGCCGACGCCGTCGTCAACGACGAGGCGGCCGACGCCGAACCCACGGTGTCCACGACCGAGGCCGATGAGACTGGCGCAGACGACGCCGACCGCTCGTCGACCAGCGCCGCCGTCGATCCGACCGCCCGCGCCGAGGGGATCGCGATCGGCCGGGAGGGAGACTCGGAGACCGTCGAGGGCGGCGAGACCGACGAAAGCGACCCGCTGTCGACCGACGACGGGGTCGGCGTCGTCGACGAGGACGCCGACGAAGCGTCCGAGATCGGCGAGGAACCCGACCAGTTCCGGACGGTGATGCGACTGCTGAGCAATCGCGAGTTCCCCGTCGACCGCGCGGCGTTCGAGGAGTTGACCGCCGGGGCCTACGAACTGGAGGACGAGCACGTCGCTCGCATCGTCGATCACGCCGTCGACCGCGGCGTCGTCGTCGACGACGCGGGGACGTTGAAGAAGCGGTAGGTGAGTCGGAGAACGAGCGGAGCGAGCGGGCCGCGGCCGCTCAGAGGTCGGCCCGGTCGAACGCCCAGAGACCGAGCAGCGGCGGGATCAGCAGCCAGCCGAACAGCATCGCCAGCGCCGCCACCTGTAGGCTCACGTCGCCGCCGGTGAACAGCTGGTCGTTGAGGAACGCTCCCGAGACGATCTTGAACGACCCCGTCGGGTTCAGCAGGCGGATCATGCGGAAGATCTCCTGTCCGGTCAGCGGAACCCAGCCGGGGACGCCGCCGCTGAGCTGCAGGTAGATCTGCAGCGGGAACTGGACCGCCCCCCACAGCGGGATGAAGAGGAGGTAGAGCCCCATCGCTCCCGCCGTCGCGAGTTGCTGAGAACGCATCGCCGCCGAGAAGCCGACGGCGATGCCGACGAAGACGGTGCCGAGGAACGCCGTCAGCAGGATGTAGCCGACGTACGACCCGGCGTCGAACTGCAGCGGGCCGACGGCGAGCAGCAGCGCCGGGAGGACGAACCCGATGACGATCGGGGCGGCGATGGCCGCCGAGCGACCGAGCACCTTCCCGAACACGACGTCCGCCCGGGAGTGCGGCAGCGAGAGCAGCAGTTTCAGACTGCCGCTCTCGCGCTCGCCGACGATGGCGCTGTAGGCCATGACGAGCGCGATGAGCGGGATCAGCGTGGTGACGAGCGTCCCGCTGATCGCGCCGAGGATGGCGTTCGAACTGAACGTCCCACCTCCGGAGGGGCGGACGACGTAGGCGACGCCCGAGGTGAGGAGCACGAACAGCGCGGTTAGTCCGAGGAGCCACCACGAACGGACGGCATCCTCGAAGTCCTTTCGGGCGACCGCCTGCCAACTCATGCGGTGACCTCCTGTCGGTCGTCTTCGGTGTACGAGAGGAACAGATCCTCCAGCGACGCCTCGGTCGTCTCGAAGTCGTGGACCGTCACGCCGCGTCCCTCCAGCGTGGAGAGCACCTGCGTCTTGACGTCGCTCTCACAGGCGACGACGACCGTGCCGCCGTCGGTCGACGCCGACTCGACGCCGTCGATGGCGCGGACGGCGTCGAGGTCCTCACTCGACGCGCTGTCGACCGTGATCTCCAGTCGCGCCTCGCCGCCGGCGGCGTCGCGGAGCCCCTCGATGCTGTCCTCGGCGACGAGCGCCCCCTCGCGCATGATCCCGACGCGGTCACAGACCGCCTCGACCTGCCCGAGCACGTGCGAGGAGAAGAACACCGTCGCACCCCGGTCGGCCTCCGTGCGGACGATGTCGCGCATCTCTTTCGCCCCCGCGGGGTCGAGCCCTGAAGATGGTTCGTCGAGGATGAGCAGGTCGGGACTGCCGACCAGCGCCATCCCGAGTGCGAGTCGCTGGCGCATCCCCTTCGAGTAGCCGCCCGCCTTCCGGTCGGCGGCGTCGGCGATGCCGACTCGATCGAGGATCTCGTCGGGGTCGTCCGCGGCCTCCTTCGAGCGGACGGCGAACTCGACGTGTTTGCGACCGGTGAGGCGATCGTAGACGTCGAACCCCTCCGGGAGCACGCCGGTCCGCTGGCGGACGGCGACGCTGTCTCGCTGAGCGTCGTAGCCGAGGACGCGGACGTCCCCCGTCGTCGGCCGGACGAAGTCGAGAACCATGTTGATCGTCGTCGACTTCCCGGCCCCGTTGGGACCGAGGAAGCCGAACACCTCGCCCTCGGGGACCGTGAGGTCGAGGTCGTCGACGGCGGTGACGTCGTCGTAGCGTTTCGTCACGCCGGTGAGTTCGATAGCGGCCATGGTTGCGGGTTGTACGACGACGGCATAAAGGGTTTAGGTCTCCGAAGCGCCAACAGATTGATAGCGACGAGCGAGTCGAGCCGGCACGAGACCGCCGCTCGCGGGGGATTCGGAGAGGCGAGAGGACAGTCGATCTACACCTCTTCGTCGGGGTCGTAGCTCTCGGCCATCCGCTCGGCCTCCGTCTGGTAGCGCTCTCGCGTCTCGTCGTCCGGCGTGTCGCTCACACGGTCGGGGTCGACGTCGATGGCGGCGGTCGCGGCGCTCCCCCGCTGGTGCATCATCGTCGCCGCGATCTCCTTCTGGAGCATTCGCTCGCCGTCGGGGGTCGCGTAGACGAGCGTGATGAGGTTGCGGTCGTCGTAGGTTCGCTCGACGAGCCACAGTCGGACGGTGTCGGTCATACCACCCCGTTCGACCAACGGCCACTTAGCGCCGTTGGTGGGTCTCCCCGCGCAGTCCTTCGACCGTCGGCGTCGAGAGAAGACGGTGAACGAACGGGGACGACGTCAGCCTCAAGCCCGTTCGGATGCAAGCGTCGGGAGATGGATGTCACCGAGGTCCGCGAGCGGGCGAACGACCTCCCACGGGACTCCGGCGTCTACCAGTTTCACGAGGGCGAGACGGTGCTCTACGTGGGCAAAGCGGTCGACCTCCGGAGTCGGGTTCGCTCCTACGCCGACCCGCGGAGCGACCGCATCCGACGGATGGTCGCCCGCGCGGACCGCATCGAGTTCGCCGTCACCGACACGGAGACGCAGGCGCTCTTGCTGGAGGCGAACCTCATCAAACGCCACCAGCCGCGGTACAACGTCCGGCTGAAGGACGACAAGTCGTACCCGCTGGTCCAACTCACGTCGCATCCGGTCCCCCGCATCGAGGTCACTCGCGACCCCGACGAGGCCGCGACGGTGTTCGGCCCCTTCACCGACAAGGGTCGGGTCGAAGTCGTCGTCAAAGCCATCCGAGAGACCTACGGCCTCCGCGGCTGTTCGGACCACAAGTACGCCAACCGCGACCGCCCCTGTCTCGACTACGAGATGGGTCTCTGTAGCGCGCCCTGTACGGACGAGATCGGGGAAGCCAGGTACGCCGAGGACGTCGAGAGCGCGGTCCGGTTCTTCGAGGGCGAGACGGGCGTGCTCACGGACCCGCTCCGGCGGGCGATGGAACAGGCGTCGCAAGAACAGGAGTTCGAGCGCGCCGCCAACCTCAGAGACCGCCTCGACGTCGTCGAGTCGTTCCACGGCGGCGGCGGAGAGGCGGTCTCCGCGCAGTCGAACGAGCGCGCGGTCGACGTGCTCGGGGCCGCCGTCGAGGGCGAGCGAGCGACGGTCGCGCGCCTCCACAGCGAGCGCGGTCAGCTGGTCGACCGCTCGCGACACCGCCTCGACGCACCCGAGGACAGCGAGGGGGGCGTCGCCGAGGTACTCGCGGCGTTCGTCGTACAGTACTACGCCGAGCGCGAACTGCCCGACGCACTCCTCCTCTCGGAGCGCCCGGACGACGAGGAGCTGCTCGCGTGGCTCGACGCCGAGGGCGTCACAGTGAGAGTGCCGGGTGCGGGCCGCGAGGCGAAACTGGTCGAACTCGCGCTGAAGAACGCTCGTCGCGGCCCCGGACGGGGCGACGAACTCGGCGCGCTCTCCGACGCGCTCGGTCTCCCTCGCGTCGAGCGCATCGAGGGGTTCGACGTGAGCCACGCACAGGGGAGGTCCGTCGTCGGCAGCGACGTCTGTTTCGTCGAAGGGTCTGCGGAGAAGGCAGGGTATCGGAGAAAGAAACTCACCGAGCGCAACGACGACTACGCCAACATGCGCGAGTTGATCCGGTGGCGCGCCGAGCGGGCCGTCTCGGGGCGCGACGACCGACCCGACCCGGACCTGCTTCTCATCGACGGCGGCGACGGCCAACTCGGGGCGGCACAGGACGCGCTGGACGAGGTGGGCTGGGACGTCCCCGTCGTCGCGCTGGCGAAAGACGAGGAACTCGTGATTACGGACACACAGGTCCACAACTGGCCGAAGGACGCCCCGCATCTCCACGTCCTCCAGCGCGTCCGCGACGAGGCCCACCGCTTCGCCGTCCAGTACCACCAGACGCTGCGGGACGACGTGCAGACGGTGCTCGACGACGTGCCCGGCGTCGGTCCCGAGACGCGGAAGCGACTGCTCCGACGGTTCGGTAGCGTCGAGGGGATTCGCACGGCCTCCGTAGAGGACCTGCTCGACGTCGACGGCGTCGGCGAGAAGACCGCCGAGGCCGTTCGCTCGCGACTGTAGGGCCAACTTTCTTCTCGGTCACCGAGAGAGTAGGGGTCGATGGCCGACGCCGACGACGCCGGAACCGACGACTACGTGCGACTCTCCGAAGAAGCGCTCCGCGAGCTGATCCGGGAGGAGGCGCGTGTCGTCGCCCGCGAGGAGACGAAGCGGACGAGGAGCCTCTTCGGGAGCATCGTCGCGGGACTGTTCGGTTTCGTGATCCTGGGGCAGTCGCTCGAGGCCGGCGGGGCGCTGACGACGGTGCTCGTCGGCGTCGGCACGCTCGTCGTCGCCGCCGGCGCGGGTGTGTCGAGTTTCTTCGGCGGCGATTGAGCGACCTAGACTGAACGACCTACACTGTACGGTTCCGACCGACCGACGATGGGTTTTTGCGCGACTGCCCCGTCGTCGGGAGCGATGCCCTCCTCCGACCTCTCTACCGACGACGTGCGCGAGATCGCACGCGAGGAATCACGGAACGCGGTCCGGGCGGAGCTGAGAAGTCTCGGCTACGGCGTCGTCGGCCTCGTCGTCGGCCTCGTCGGCTTCCCACTGCTGCTGGCTGCGCTGTTCTCGGGGAACCCGGCGCTCGCAGCCGTCGTCGTGTTCGTGATCGTCGCCGTCGTCGCTACTCTGCTGTGGTAGCGTCGCCGGCGACGTCTCTGGACGGCGGCGTCCCCGCGAACAGTTCGCTCTTCCAGAGGAGCCACGCGGCCGCGGCCGTCCATCCGAAACCGCCGACGATGCCGAGCGGCGTCGGCCCGAGCAACGGGGTCGGCTGTCCGGCGACGAACAGCGCGCCGATCGCGGCGACGGCGTTGATGGCGCCGTGGCCGACTGCGGCGGGCCAGACGCTCTCGCTTCGGAGCGTCACCCACGCGAGGAACACGCCCGTCGTGAGCGTGAACCAGCACATCGCGAGACAGCCCGTCCACGGCGCGCCGGGGTAGCCGAAGCCGTAGTTGTAGCCCATCGCGACGAGCGGCCAGTGCCACACCCCCCAGATCAGGCCGACGAGAAGCGTCGCCCGCCGCGTGCCGAGCGGCAGCAGTTTCGGCAGGAGGTAGGCGCGCCAGCCGAGTTCCTCGCCGAACGCGAAGAACGTGTTGACCAGCGGGCCGATCGTGACTGCCGAGACGAGTTGGACGGCGACGAGCGTCCACGGGTCGACAGCGACGTCGCCGCCGGTGGCCCCCCGAACCGCCTCCGCGAACGTCGCGAGCTCGGGGTCGAAGCTCGCCGGGAAGCCCGCGAAGTAGACGACCGCACCGACGAGTGTGAGGAGGACCGGTCCGAACCAGGCGGCGGCGTAGACGCCGAGTGAGCTACGGAGGCGGGGGCGGAGCCACAGGTCGGTCCACCCCTCGCCCGTGAGGTGCCGGGCGACGACGCTGCCGACGGCGGGCGCGAACATGTACGTCGTCGGGAGGAGGACCGCTGCGAGCGTGACGCCGAGCCCGGAGAGGAGTTCGGGGCTGTCGGCGAGCCCGCCGGTGACGTAGATAGTCGCTGCAGTCGCCCACGCGACGCCGTAGGCGACGAGGAGGAAGACCGCGACGCGTCGCGTCTCGACGGACCTATCGTTCGAGTGACGAGACATGCCACTACAGAGACCAGCGGCGAGCAAAAATCGTCGGGTGGAGTGTCGGCGGTCGTTCGACGATGGGGCGTCGAGGCCGCTTACGCGATCTCGTCGTACTGCTCGCGGAGTTTCTCGGCGGCGTCGTCCATCAGTTCCTGCTCGTAGTCGTCGAGGTCCCACTCGACGACCTCCTCGATGCCGTTCGAGCCGAGTTTGACGGGGACGCCGAAGGCGGTGTCCTCGTAGCCGTACTCGCCGTCGAGGACGAGCGACCCGGGCAGTACCTCGCCCGTGTCGCGCAGGATGGCCTCGACCATGTGGGCGACGCCGGTCGCCGGCCCCCACTGCGTCGCACCTTTGCGGCTGATGACGTCCATCGCCGACTCCTGGAGGTCGCCGAGGATCTCCTCGCGCTCGTCGGCGCTGAACTCGGGGTCGCGACCGTCGACGCGGACCTTCGAGAACACGGGCACCTGTGCGTCGCCGTGTTCGCCGAGGATCGTCGCTTCGACGTTCTTGACGGGAACGTCGAAGCGCTCCGAGAGGACGTAGCGGAAGCGCGCCGAATCGAGGCGGCCGCCGAAGCCGATCACCTCGTGGCGGTCGCGGTCGCCCGCCTCGTAGAGGTGGCGGTTGAGCAGGTCGACCGGGTTCGACGTCGTCACCGAGACGAAGTCGTCGTTGTACTCGGCGAGCGACGATCCGATGTCCGCCATGATGGGCGCGTTGTCGCCCGCGAGGTCGATCCGCGTCTGTCCCTCCTTGCGCGGGATGCCGGCCGTGATGACGACGACGTCCGACCCTTCGGTGGCCGAGTAGTCACCCTGTCGGACTCGCGTGTTCGAGTCGTAGGCGATGCCGTGGTTCGTGTCGGCCGCCTGTCCGACCGTCTTGTCCTCCATGTCCGGGATGTCCACGAAGACGAGTTCGTCGACGACGTCACGGAGCGCGAGGTTGTATCCTGCGGCGGCACCGACCGTCCCTGCGGCGCCGACCACGCTAACTTTCGTCATACCACATGAACTTCCCCGCGGATTCCGATTAAACGCTTCGGAACGGGCGGATTCTCGGGGGTTTCTCCGCCGTCGGCCGGGTACGACAGCTGTCGACACGCCCTCGTCCCGTTGTCTTTTTCGACGCGAGGGACGAGAGATGTGGTATGAGCGAGTTCGACAAGGAGGCCGAACGGGAGAAACTCCGCGAGAAGTTCGCGAAAGACGAGGAGAAACGCAAGAGCACGAAGCGGATGAGCGAACTGCTGTTGAAGGGAGCGACGATGACGAACCGTCACTGCAACAGCTGCGGCGACCCCATCTTCCGATTCGACGAACAGAACTTCTGTCCCTCCTGTCAGGACGCCGAGGTCGCCGGCGGACAGATCCGACTCCGGAATCCCGAAGGTCGAGGGGGGGCGGACGGACGGCCGACGGGCGAAGCGACTGAGGCGACCGAAGCGACTCAGACAGCCGACTCCGTCGGCACTGGCGAATCGGCGACCGAAACGCCCACACAGACGACGGCACCGACACGGACCGCCGACCCGACACCGGGGGCTGACGACGGCGACGAGAGCGAGACCCCCGTCGAACCGACGCAGCCGCCGGTGTCGACAGTCCAGACGCCGACGTCCGAAACCGAAACCGCGACCGAGACGCCTGCAGAGGCGACGACGCCGAGCGCGCCGACCACGTCCGACGGTTCGGACCTCGACGCCGCCCGAGCGTCGCTCCGCCGGACGGTCACGCGCTACGCCGAGGAGGCCGAGCGGACCGACGACCCCCGTCGCGCCCGCGAACTGCTCGCCGCCGCTCGCGAGGCCGCCGAGACGCTCGCCGCGCTCCGGCGGTAGTCCCGAGACCGTCAGTAGTCGCTACCGACGATCTCGCGGATGCGCTCGGCGGTGACGTCACCGACGCCCGACACCGCAAGCAGGTCGTCTTTCGGCGCGATCATCACGGCCTCGACGCTTCCGAAGTGCTCCAGCAGCGACTGGGCTGTCACCGGACCGATGTCGGCGATGGACTCGACGACGTACTCCTGTTGTTCGGCCAGCGTCTTCGCGCTCTTCTCGCCGTGGGCGCTGACGGTACGCTCGCGTTTTGTCTGCTCGCGGGAGGCGATTACCTCCAGCAGGTCGGCAGTGTCGCCCTCGTCTTCGGTCCGGAGGACGCTCGCCCCGTAGTCGACGGCGAGCGACGCCAGCGCGCCGCGGATGGCGTTCGGGTGGACGTTGCGCTCGCCGTAGAGCTCCTCGCCCTCGACGACGACGACCGGGCGGGCGTAGTGTCGCGACATGTCGCGCACCTGCTCGAACATCGAGCGGTCGCCGCCGGTCAGCGTGTCGAGGAAGTCCGCGACGGACTTGCGCTCGACGGCGACGCGGTCCGAGAGGACGTAGTCGCCGACGGCCAGCGTCTCCAGTCGGGTGTGGACGCCCTCGCGCTGTGAGAGGTCGCGGGCGATGTTCGAGTCGAGTTCCCGCTGGTCGACGACGATCTCGACGACCTCCTCCTCGGGGTCGCTCTCGGCCGTAGCGACGACGGTGTCGTCTTCGCCGTCCGTCTCGGCCTCGTTCTCGACGGTCGGGTCGCGCTCGTCGTCCCCGTCGCCCGCGTCGCTCCCACTCCGGTCGGTCGCGTCGAGACCGTCTTGCGCCTCGGCGGACGCGTCGGTCTCCTTCGCCTCGTCGAAGTCGGCCAGTCCGGGCTGGAGGCGCTTCTCTCGGCTCTCGCCGCCGTCACCGTCCTCTCCGAACTCGCCGAGGGACTTCTGGCTGTCGTCGAGCTGTTGCTCCAACTCGTCGGCGGCGGTCTTCAGCTTCTGGAGTTCGTTCTCCATCTTCGACTCTCGGCGGCGTGAGATCCAGAAGTACACCTCGTCGCGGGTATCCTCGGCCATCAGGACGATCACTCGCCCCTCAGTTTGCCGGCCGGTCCGGCCCTTCCGCTGGATGGACCGGATCGCCGTCGGCACGGGTTCGTAGAACAACACGAGGTCGACCTCGGGGACGTCGAGCCCCTCCTCGGCGACAGACGTCGAGACGAGCACCTCGAACTCGCCGTTTCGGAAGGCGTCGAGCGTCTCCTGCTGCTCTTTCTGGCTCATCCCATCGGAGCCGTCTTTGTTCCCCTGTCCGACGAACCGCTGTGTGGAGAACGACTGCGAGAGAAAGTCGGTGAGCGCCTCGGCAGTGTCTCGGGATTCGGTGAAGACGATGACGCGCTCGCCGTCGTTGATTCCTAACGTTTCGGCGAGCAGGATACGCGTCTTCGAGAACTTCGGGTGAAGCGCGTCGAACGACTCGGCTTTCCGCATCGCCTCGCGAACCTTGGGTTCGGAGACGAGTCGCTGGCTGGCTTTCGACGCACCCGACGAGCGGGCGGCGTTGCGTTGCCGTTCGAAGTAGCGACGGACGGACTCGACGCTCTGCGTCTCGACCAGTTCGACCGCGCGCCGCAGTTTCATCACCTCGGCGTGGACGGACATCCCCTTGTACCCCTCCGACTGATCGTTGTCCATCATCTTCCGGAGTTTCCCGCGCATCGCGTTCAGCTTCTTCTGCGAGAGATCCGGTTGGGTGGTGCCGCTGACACCCAGCTCCTTGAGCTGCTCCAGTCGGTCGACGATGACCTCGTTGAGCGCGTCGCGGATCTCGAGGATCTCCTCGGGGAGCTGGATCTGCTCCCAGGTGACGTCGGTGTCGTAGGTGTGCTCCGCGACGTCGGCGTCGTCTTCGGTCATCACCGCCACCTCCCTGAGTCCGAGGTTCTCACAGACCTCGAGGATCGACTCCTCGTCGCCGCCGGGCGAGGCGCTCATCCCGGTGACGAGCGGGTCGGCGGCGTCGGCGTGGTAGCGTTCGGCGATGTAGACGTAGGCGTAGTCGCCGGTGCCGCGGTGACACTCGTCGAACGTGAGGTGGGTGACGTCGCGGAGGCTGACGCGGTTACCGACGAGGTCGTTCTCGACGACCTGCGGGGTGGCGATGACGACCTTCGCGCTCTCCCAGAGCTCCGCGCGGTCGTCGGGTCGGACTTCGCCGGTGAAGACGACGATGTCGTCGTCGGGGATCTCGAGCGCCTCGCGGTAGAACTCGGCGTGCTGTTGGACCAGCGGTTTCGTCGGCGCGAGAAAGAGCGACTTGCCGCCGACCTCCTGGAGGCGCTCGGCGGTCAGGAGGAGACTCACCGTCGTCTTGCCGAGGCCGGTCGGCAAGCAGACGAGCGTGTGGTCGTCGCGGGCGGTACCCGCCAGTCGTAGTTGATACAGTCGTCGCTCGATGAACGCCGGGGCGAGGAGGGGGTGCTCGACGTACGCGACGTCGTCCGTGGCGGCCATTGGGCGTGGTTCGTCGTCGTCGTGGATAAGCGTTGGCGAAGCGCGGTGAAAGTGAAACGAACCGAAGGGGCCGGAGCGTCGTCTGTCGACGACGGGGTCAGTTGGCTCGGTCTAGCGGTCGGTCGTGCGGGATCGCGTCGGGGTCGTCGACGCTGTCCGGAACCTCCGCGTCGATGAGATCTGCCCACTCTGCGATCCGATCGCGTGTCTGTTGACTCATGCTCTCGCCCTCGGAAGGTGTATCTCAATCGAGATATATAACGGTTGTGTCGGTGGAGAGACAGACGGTCGATACAGCGCCGTTTCGTCCGACAGACAGCCGACGCGTGGCCGACGCGGAGCGGCGAGAGTGGGGGTGCGTCAGGGGACGAGCTGTTCGCCGTCGTCGTCGTAGACGGTGATGGCGTCGACGGGGCAGACGCGAGCGGCGAACTTCGCGTCGAACTCGGCGTCTTCGGGAACCTCGCGGACGAACAGCTGCTCGTCGACTTCCTCGGCTCCCTCGAGGTCGGCCTTCCCGTCGTCGAGGTTCTTCACGAAGGCGTCCCACTCGTCGACACACTGGAACATCCCGATACAGGTCTCGCGGTCGTACTCGATCCTCATACCGCGAGCGTTGGACCGTCGATTACAAAGCAGTGGCGACCCGCGGGGTCGCGCGAGACGGAGTCGACGGACGGGACGGCCACCGCGTTGATTTGCGGTCGACGAGAAGCCGACGGTATGCCAGACGGAGCCGGGGTCGTCGCGACCGTGAAAGCCGTGGGGTCGGAGTTCGCGGAGAAGAACGTCACGTTCATGGCCGGAAGCATCGCGTACAACGCGTTCGTCTCGCTCGCGCCGCTTCTGGTTGTGCTTCTCCTCGCGGTCCGGTTCTTCGAGAGCGGCCTGGAGAGTCAGGTCATCAGCCTCGCGGACCGGTATCTGACGCCCGGTGTCAGCGGCGTCGTCGAACGGTTCGTCGAGAGCGACGCGGGCGGGACGGGGGCGTCGGTCGTCGGAGTCGTCGTAGCGCTGTGGGGGTCGCTCAAGATCTTCCGGAATCTCGACACCGCCTTCTCGGAGATCTTCGAGTCCGAGGCCGGAAACGGGTTCGTCGACCAGCTGCGTGACGGCCTTGTCGTCCTCGTCGCACTGCTCGTGGGCGTCGTCGGAATGGTACTCGCGACCGCCGCCTTCGCTTATCTGGAGTGGGTTCCGTTCGTGGGGCTACTCAGCCCCGTGTTGCTCCTTGTCGGCCTCTGTGTCGCCTTCTTCCCCCTGTTCTACGTCTTCCCCGACGTCGACCTCGAACCGCGCGAGGTCGTCCCGGGCGTCGTCGTCTCGGCGGTCGGGTGGGCGCTCCTGCAGGCGGCGTTCCAGGTGTACGCGATCGCCAAGGGGTCGTCGGACGCCGCCCTGCTCGGGACGCTCATCCTCGTCGTCACGTGGCTCTACTTCAGCGGTATCGTCCTCCTGCTCGGTGCGGTCGTCAACGCCGTGTTGACGGGGAACGCGGGCGACCTCGTCGAGCATCGGCTGCGTGCGTCGGCGACGACCGAGACCGAGCGCGAACTGTCGACCGACGAGGCCGCGTCGTACCTCTCGGAACTCCGGACGGAGCTCACCGGGCGATACGAGGGGATGCGCGCCGACGGAGACCGGGGTCGGCGTCGCCCCCGCCCGACCGGTGAACTCCGAGTCCAAGAGCAGTCGCTCGCCGGCGAGGACGACCCGCAGTGGGAGGTGACGCTCCGGTACCCGTACGAGGGGGACGAGACGGACGGGTGAGCGCCCGTCCGACAGTTTAAACCGAAGCACGGTCCTACCTCGCCGCAATGAACACAGCGGACCTGCACGGCCTCCCGCCGGGGGTCCCCGAGCACCTCCGGTCGGAGGGGATCGAGGAACTCTACCCCCCGCAGGGCGAGGCCGTCGACGCCGGTATTCTCGACGGCGAGAGCGTCGTCGCCAGCGTCCCCACCGCGTCGGGCAAGACGCTCATCGCCGAACTCGCCATGCTCTCAGCGGTGCAACGCGGCGGGAAGGCGCTCTACATCGTCCCGCTCCGCGCGCTCGCCAGCGAGAAGAAAGCCGAGTTCGAGCGCTGGGAGGAGTACGGCGTCACAGTCGGCGTCTCCACCGGCAACTACGAGTCGTCCGGCGAGTGGTTGGCCTCTCGTGACATCATCGTCGCTACCTCGGAGAAAGTCGACTCGCTCGTCCGCAACGGCGCCCCGTGGGTCGAAGACCTCTCCTGTGTCGTCGCCGACGAGGTCCACCTCGTCGACGACCGCCACCGCGGTCCGACGCTGGAGGTGACGCTCGCGAAGTTGCGGAAGATCAACCCCGGTCTCCAGACCGTCGCACTCTCTGCGACCGTCGGCAACGCCGACGAGGTGGCCGACTGGCTCGACGCCGAACTCGTCCAGTCGGAGTGGCGACCGATCGACCTGAAGATGGGCGTCCACTACGGCAGCGCCATCAACTTCGACGACGGGAGCCAACGCGAGGTGCCCGTCGAGCGCGGCCAGAAGAAGACGGCCGCGCTCGTCGACGACACGCTCGACGAGAAGGTCGACGGACAGGGCGGGTCGTCGCTCGTGTTCGTCAACTCCCGGCGCAACGCCGAATCCGAGGCGCGACGACTCGCCGACGTGACGAAGGGCCACCTCACCGGCGACGAACGGGACGACCTCCGCGACCTCGCCGCGGAACTCCGGGACGTCTCCGACACCGAGACGAGCGACGACCTCGCGGACGCCGTCGCGAAGGGCGCGGCGTTCCACCACGCCGGCCTCGCCAGCGAACACCGCGCGCTCGTCGAGGAGGCGTTCCGCGACCGACTCATCAAGGTCGTCTGCGCGACGCCGACGCTCGCCGCCGGCGTCAACACCCCGAGTCGCCGCGTCATCGTCCGCGACTGGCGACGCTACGACGGCGAGTTCGGCGGGATGAAACCGCTCGACGTGCTCGAGATCCACCAGATGTGCGGCCGCGCCGGTCGACCCGGACTCGACCCCTACGGCGAGGCCGTCCTCCTGGCCAAGGATTCGGAGACGATGGACGAACTCTTTGACAGATATATCTGGGCCGACCCCGAAGACGTCCAGTCGAAACTCGCCGCCGAACCCGCCCTCCGGACCCACCTGCTCGCCACCGTCGCCTCGGGGTTCGCGAACAGTCGACAGGGACTGCTCGACTTCCTCGACCAGACGCTCTACGCGACGCAGACGACGGAGTCGGGTCGGCTGGAGACGGTGACCGACACCGTCCTCGCGTATCTGGAGGCGAACGGCTTTATAGAACGGGAGGACGACACCATCAGCGCGACGGGTATCGGCCACACCGTCTCGCGACTCTATCTCGACCCGATGAGCGCCGCCGAGATCATCGACGGGCTGCGCTACGCCGCGGACAACCGCGTCGAGAAGCTGCGAGCCATCGAGGGCGACGGCTCGGCGACGGCGTCGCAGTCGTCGAACGAGGGTCGGCAACCCGACGAGACGACGGGGTTCACCACCGCGAGCGACCTGCAGGCCGAAGCCGGGGACGACGCGGACGAGGCGAACGACGGCGACGAGACGGGCGATCCCGACGAGTTCGACACCACCTACCCGACGCCGCTCGGCCTCTATCACCTCGTCTCGCGGACGCCGGACATGTACGAGCTCTACCTCAAGTCCGGCGACCGCGAGACCTACACCGAGCTCTGCTACGAACGGGAGGCGGAGTTCCTCGGACGGACGCCCTCCGAGTACGAAGACGTCGCCTTCGAGGACTGGCTGGCCGCACTGAAGACGGCGAAGCTCCTCGAGGACTGGGCGAGCGAGACCGACGAGGACCGAATCACCGACCGCTACGGCGTCGGTCCCGGCGACATCCGCGGGAAGGTCGACACCGCCCAGTGGCTCCTGGGGGCTGCTGAACAGCTCGCGGGCGACCTCGAACTCGGTAACAACGTCGCCGTCCGCGAGGCCAAGAAGCGCGTCGAGTACGGCGTCCGCGAGGAGCTACTCGACCTCGCCGGCGTCCGCGGCGTCGGCCGCAAACGCGCCCGACGGTTGTACGAGGCGGGGATCGAGTCGCGTGCCGATCTGCGGGAAGCGGACAAAGCGGTCGTGCTCGCTGCGCTCCGCGGTCGGCGGAAGACCGCCGAGAACGTTCTGGAGAACGTCGGTCGACGCGATCCGTCGATGGACGACGTCGAGGCGGACAGTTCGACCCGCGTCGCCGTGGGGACGAGTGAAGACGAGGACGGGCAGGCCACGTTCGGTGATTTCCAGTGAGACTCGTCGAAGCTGTCGCCGAGGTCGACGACGTCGGCGCGTTCGTCGAGCAAGTCGGAGCGATCGCCGACGAGTTCGCGGTGACGGTACAGGTGTTCGACGCCCGCTACGTCGTCTCGCGACGCCATCTGGAACGGGCCGTCGAGTTGGCCGACCGCGCTATCGACCGTGGAGAGAACGTCGCCCGCGACCGTGCGGTCGAGATCCTCTGTTACGCCGCCGGCCGCCGGCAGATCGACCAGGCGCTGACGCTCGGCGTCGACGTGGGACGGACGCCGGTGGTCGTACTCGTCGACGCCGCCGATGAGGACGCCGACGAAGCGGCGGCCGCGTCGGCGCTGATCGACTGCCTCGAGTCGGCCGAGACGCTGGGCGACTACGACGAGACGCTGGTTCGAGAGTACTTCGAGATCACGGAGACGGAACTCGCAGCGACGGCCGGAAGCCTGGAAGACGTCGTCCTCGAACGGGTCGCCCTCCTCGACGTAGAAAAGTAAGTTTCGATTCGGTTCGACCCCTTCGTTTCGACTGGAGACCGGAAGACTGCGTCGGGGGTGGCGGGCGAGGATTGCGGGTGTTCGGGACTGAGTTGGCGTAAAAGTCGACCCGTCGAGGGACGGTTCGGTGACGAACCAGTCGCTCGATGCGTGAGAGTGAGAGAATAGTTCCACCAGGATTCGAACCTGGGTCGTTGCCCCCAGAAGGCAACAGGATTGGCCACTACCCCATGGAACTTCGTTCGCACCAGTATCTATCGCGGGAGACTTCTTAAGTATTGCGTGATAGCCGGACTGTGCGCCCCGCTGGCAAACAGTCCGAACGTGCACAAACCGCCACTCTTTTCGCTCGGAGTTGTGCAGTGTCGTGTATGTACGTCGGACGGTTCATCGTCATCGGTCCCGAGGTCGGCGCGTACCGCGTCTCCTCGCGTTCGTTCCCCAACCGCCAGATCGTCGACCGCGACGGGACGCTCACCGTCGCCCCGACGGCGGACGCACCGGAGACGGACAACCCCTACATCTCCTACAACTGCATTCGGGAGGTCGACGGCACGGCCGTCGTCGGCAACGGGTCGCAGGTCGACCCCGTCACGGAGAAACTCGGCCTCGGATACCCCGCTCGCGACGCCCTCGCCGAGAGTCTGCTAGCGCTCGACTACGAGAAAGACGACTACGACACGCCCCGCATCGCGGGCGTCGTCGGGACCAACGAGGCGTACGTCGGCATCGTCCGTAAGGACGCCGTACTGGTGAAGGCGGTCGAGGAACCCACGCTCGTCGCCACCTACGAGGAGGACGCACCGCGTGCGTTCGGGTTCGACGCCGAGACGGCGAGTGAGGCGGCACGGGAGGCCTACGACCAGGCGTTCGAACACGCAGTCTGCGCCGCCGGCGTTCGGGTGACCGACGCGGGCGTCGAGACGGCGATCGAGAACGGCGAGTAGTCGTTCGGGCGCCCCCTCGCCCCCAGTCCCTAACACGCTCGACCGAGTACGACCAGCTATGCGACTGGGCGTACTCTCCGACATCCACGCGAACCGCGTCGCTCTCGAAGCGGTCTTCGCGGATATGCCGGCCGTCGACGGCCTCGTCTGCGCCGGCGACGTCGTCGGCTACAACCCCTGGCCAGCCGAGTGCGTCGCCGCGGTGCGTGACCGCGAGATACCGACCGTACAGGGCAACCACGACCGGGCCGCTTCGACGGGGTCGGCGTTCGGCTTCAACGGGATGGCCCGTGCCGGCGTCGACTACGCTCGCGAGCAGCTGGACGAGGAGGCGGTCGAGTGGCTCGGGTCGCTGCCGACGGAGCGGACGCTCGCCGACGGCCGGGTGAAAGTGGTCCACGGCCACCCCGACGACCCAGACCACTACACCCGCCCCAGCGAGTTCGACCCGGAACTCCTCGGTGACGAGGACGTGCTCGTCATGGGTCACACCCACGTCCAGCACCACGAACGCTACGACGAAGGGGTCGTGATGAACCCCGGGAGCGTGGGTCAGCCGCGCGACGGCGACAAGCGCGCAGCCTACGCGCTGCTCGACCTCGAAGAGATGACGGTCGAAGAACGCCGCGTCAACTACTCCGTTCGGGCGGTCATCGACGCGGTTCGGGAGGCCGGACTCCCCGAGCGGATCGGGACGCGGTTGTTGGACGGGAGGTGAAAACCGTGGTCGGTTCCGAGTGGCTCAGAACTTGTCCTGGACGATCTTGAGCGTCTCCTCGCGGTCGTCCCAGGCGACGAAGATGGCGACGGAGGTGGCGCTCGTGATGACGTCGTGGAGGTTGATGCCCGCCTCGGCCAGCGGCGTGACGATGTCCTGGAGCACGCCGGGTCGGTTCGGCAGTTCGCCGCCGGTGACGCGGACGACGGCGATCTCGTCGTCGACGGTGACAGAGGAGAGCAGGTCATCCTTGACGACCTCGCCGTGGAGGACGTTCTCGGCCTTCTCGGCGCAATCGATGTCGACGTAGAAGGTGATCGAGTCCATACCGCTGGCGACCGCCTCGACGTTGATGTCGGCCTCGCGGAGCGCCTTCGAGAGATCCGCGAGGATGCCCGGTCGGTTACGGATCGCTCGACCGGCCACGGTGAGACAGGCGAGTTTGTTCTCCTGCATGTCGATGAGGTTGGTGAACTTCCCCTCGATTCGGGTGCCACCGGTCAGGAGATCGCCGTGCTGGTAGTGGACGACCCGGACATCGAGCGTGTCGTCCTTGTAGGAGAGCGCCGAGGGGGCGACCACCTCCGCGCCGCGGAACGAGAGGTTCCGGAGTTCGTCGACGGTGATGCGCCCGACGTTACGGGCACCCTCGACGACGTGGGGGTCGCCGGTCATGACGCCCTCGACGTCGGTGACGATGACGACCTCGTCGGCGTCCATATACTTCCCGAGCATCACGGCGGTCGTGTCCGACCCGCCGCGGCCGAGCGTCGTCACCTCGCCGTCGAGGTTCTGTGCGAGGAACCCTGTGATCACTGGGACGACGCCGTCGAGTTTCTCCCCCAACTTCGCCGCGCGCTTGGAGGTCTCCTCGACGTCGACCTCGCCGAGGTCGTTCGTGATGACGGGCCACTGTTCGCTGCCGGGTTCGAGAAAGAGCGCGTCGACGCCGCGGGCGGCCAGTGCGGCCTTGAGCATCCGGACGCTCGTCCGTTCGCCCATGCTGACGATCTCGGCACGGTCGGCGTCCGACGTCTCGAACTTGATCTCGTCGAGCAGGTCGTCGGTCGTACTCCCCATCGCGGAGGCGACGACGGCGATCTCGTGGCCGTGTTCGACGGCGGCGGCGATGGAGTCAGCCGCCCGATTGATACGGTCGCCGCTTCCGAGGGAGGTCCCCCCGAACTTGGCGACTACGCGCATACGACACCCTCCGAGACGGTCGACACTGCGAACTGGTGCTCAAACATGCGACAGCGTAGCGTGGGCAACCGCATAACTGTGTCCACTTACCCAACGGTTGCCGATTGTACATGTCGTGACACGGACGGAGCGAGACGTCGCCACTCTCCCGGGGTTTTACGCCCGCTCGGCGACCATACGAGGTATGAACGTTCGGGACGCAGTCGAAGACGACGCCGACGCGCTCGCCGCGTTGGCCGATCTCCCGCCCGACGCGATGCGCACGGTGATCCACGACCGGACCGTCCGCGTCGGCGAACTGCCGTCGGCGGAAGACGGCGACGAAGGCGGAGCCGAGAGCGAGGCCCCCGAGCCGCGCGGGTTCGTGAGCTTCGACGTTCGAGACAACGTCGTCCACGTCACGCAGTTCGGCGGCCCCCGCGACGCCTGCGAGCGACTGCTCGAAGAGCCGGTCCGGTTCGCCGAGAACGAGGGGATGGACGTCGAGGTCGTCGTCACCGCGAACGACGAGTCGATGCGCGCTGCAGTGGAAGCGGTGGGGTTCGAGAAGAAGGGGAGCGGACCGATGTTCGAGGGACAGCGGACGGTCCGCTACCGACTGACGCCCTGAGCGACAGTGCGTCGGCCCGCGTATTCGGCCGTCGTCCTCCTCACAGCGATTAGCGGAAGTCTTCGTACGCTTCGACGTCACAGCTGCCTCACCTGCCGAAATCTGCGTGTGGAAGAGCGGGCGCGTATCGATCGCTACCCTCTCTCAACTAGTAGAATGAATCGGGAGAGATACCAACGGATGCAACACGCGGGTCAGCTACCTCCCACAGCCTTGTCTCGAACGACGGGGAACTAGACTCGTGGTTCCGGAATGATCCGGTTCCCCTGCCAACTCAGTCCTCGGTCACGACGACTCGACTGCGTTCGGCCATGTACGGATGCCCGTACCCGCAGTAGACCGTACACACGAACCCGAACGAGCCGGGTGTGTTCACCACGAATCCGAGTTCGCTGGGTACCGTTGAGTGATGCCAGAGGTACACCGGTGGAGCGAGCGATCCGCCATACTCGCTCCCCCATCCAGACCCTGGCATCATCTCCGGGCCGTATCCCGGCATCATCTCCGGGCCGTATCCCGGCATCGTCCCCGGGGTGCGTCCTGGCATCATCCCCGGGGTGCGTCCTGGCATCATCCCCGGGCCATACTGACCGCCGGAACCCTGGCTGGGGCCTTGGCTACCCCACGGACCGTACGTTCCGCCGTGGGGCCCGTGGTGACCGCCCCATGGACCGACCGGGGCACCACTTCCAGGGCCGTGTCCCGGACCACCGGGTCGACTCCACATGAACTCGTCGTTGACAAGGACGAGACTGTGGTCCGGATATGTGGCCTCGGCTGCGTCGTGCAGGCTTTCGAGAGTGGCTCCCTGGGGAAGAGGGATGGCCTGTCTGTTCCGCTGCGCACGTTCCTCAGAGGAAGGGATATTTCTGCGTACTGCAGCCGGGAGTTTGTCGATTGCGGCATCGGCTTCGACGTTGAAAAGAGTGAGCCGCAATTCGTCACCTGGCGAAAGCGTTAGTTGGTCAAGTTCCGAGCCACTCTCGTCCAAAGCGAAGTACCCCCAGTGATACGACCCGACGAAGGCCCGAACCGGTTCTGTTTGCTGGACACTGACCTCTGATTGAGCGTTCAGTTGTTGTGTAGAATCATCTGGAGATTGTTGAGTGAGTTGGTTCACACCCGAACATCCAGCAAGTGCCGTTGCGCCAGCGAGCGCAATCACTTCACGCCGAGTAATTGGGTTAGACTGTTCCTCCATAGTACGAGAAGAGGTGGTGTAGACTAATGATGGTATTCCTACATTCCGTCGGGGTTGTAGTTCTACTGTCGCCCACTCTCGGGCTTATTCGCGTGGTTCGATAGTGTCGGTTCTGTTACCACACTGTTGCTCGATATCCGCTCTCTGTGCGTCACCGCTTCTGGCAGATTCCTCTTCTCGAATAGAGTTCGCAATCATCGGTTCACGGATAGTCAACTCTCTGACCATCGCCTACTCGTTATCCTGAACTCACACTCTCTATTCAGCACGCCGCTTCCGACAACTCTCGGAGAGTAGATGAACCGACCGTCTGAATATTTTCGCTAACCCCTGTCAGTCGTCCAGCGACGGGACGTCGGCGTCGGGAACCTCGTGGTCGCCGATGGTCGCCGTCGGCAGCAGGATCTCCTCGAAGTCAAACGGGTCGGGGTCGTCGCCCGCCGCGACCCGCTGGGGCCAGTCGGGGTTCGAGAGCGCGCTCGTGCCGAGCGTGAGGAGGTCGGCCCCGGCGTCAAGCATCCGGCGGGCTGCCGCCGGGTCGCCGAGGCCGCCGTTGGCGACGACCGCCGTGTCGGCGTCGCTGTACTCGACGGCGAGGTCGGCCAGCGTCGGTCCGTCGTCGCCGAAGGCGGGGGCAGTGGCGTCCGACCCCGTCACGTGGACGTAGTCCGCGCCAGCCGCCGAGAGCGCCGAGAAGATAACTTCGGCGTCGTCCTCCGCGCCGGGCCACCGGTACGTCTCGTCGTTGACCTTCTCCTGGGAGACGCGGACGCCGACAACGAACTTCTCGGGGAGTTGCTCGCGGACGGCTTCGAGCACCTCCGAGGGGAAGCGTACGCGGCTCTCGACGTCGCCGCCGTACTCGTCCTCGCGCCGGTTGGCGTCGGCGGCGAGGAACTCGTTGAGGAGATAGCCGTTGGCGGCGTGGAGTTCGACGCCGTCGAAGCCGGCGGTACGGGCGTTCTCGGCCGCGGCGACGAACGAGTCCCTGACGTCCGCCAGGTCGGCGGCCGTCAACTCCCTCGGAACCGGGAACGCCCCCTCGCCACCGTACAGTTCGGACTGTTCGCCCTCCGGCTTGACAGCGGAGGGGCCGACCGTGTCGTCGGCGTGGGGGTTGCCCTGCGAGATAGCACCGGCGTGCATCAGCTGCGCGAAGATGGGTGCGTCCGCCTCGTGGACGGCGTCGGTGACCTGGCCCCACGCCTCGACCTGCTCGTCGCTGACGAGCCCCGGCTGGTTCAGATAGCCCTGACTGTACTCGAAGTCGGTGTAGACGCCCTCGGAGACGAGAAAGGAGAACCCGCCGCGGGCGAACTTGGCGTAGTAGCGGGCCATCTGCTCCGTGGCGCGGCCGTCGTCGGTGGCGCTCGTCCGCGTCATCGGTGCGAGCCCGACCCGGTTGTCGAGCGACACGTCGTCGAACTCGAACGACTCGAAGAGCACGTCGTCGGATGCCTCTGACATCGTCGTCGGTTGGGGCAGCGCAGGTAAATACCGAACCCGGAGATGCACGGTCCGTACACAGGATGTGTGGTAGCGTCCGACAGTCAGTGAGCGAGACAGGCGGCAACGAGCGTCGTTGTTGTGTCAGCAAGCAGCTCAGCGGTTCGGTCGTTCAGCAGTGAGCTAGTTGTACTGCGAGGCGAGCGGAGCGAGCCTCGCGGCTTTTTTGCTCGAGCTTTTTTGCGGGGGCATCGGCCGCTTCCGGCGGCCTCAACCCCCGCAAGAAAAGGTCGCGGTTAGCAGACGTTCTTCGGCTCGACGCCCATCGACTCGAGCGTCTCGACGTAGTCGTCGTAGGCGGCTTCGACGACGGCGTCGGCGGCCGTCTTCGCCTCGTTCCAGTGTTCGTCGGTCTTACAGGCGTCGTCGAGGGCGGCGGCGACGGCGTCGAGGTGGTCGTCGTAGTCGTCGCGGATGCCGCGGAACGTGTCGGCCGAACTCGGGTCGGCGTCGCCGATGAAGAAGCCGACGTACTGCTCTGCAGTCTTCTTGGTGACGAGCGTCCGGGCCGCGAGCGCGCCGAGTCGCGCCGGGAAGTCGGTGAACCCCTCCAGCGTCTCGTACATCGCGCGGGTCGTGTCGGGGTTGCCGTCCTCGGAGCCGACGGCGTCGACGTGCGCCCGTTCGTCCTCGGCGACCTGACGGAAGACGGGTGCGGCGTCCGGGTCGTCCTCGCTGTCGGTCCACTCCTCGAACAGACGGGCGGCCGTCACCGCCTCGTCGTGGGCGGCGGCGCGGACGCTCGGCGCGTTCATCTCGCCACCGGTGAGCGCGTACAGCGACTTCGAGGAACCGAGCCGCGAGAGTGCCGTCTCGTGGTCGTCACGGAGCTGCCCGACCAATGTGTGTCCGTCCATATCTCGGCGTACTCCCGCCGGCCGTTTGTAAGCATCGACAGGGGCACGGCCGGCCGCCGTCGGCGACGTGAAGAGCGAAGGAAAACGAGCGACGACGGGGACGCGTCGGGGGAAGAGCTACCTTCGTCCCCCGAGAGGAGCCACTGTGTCTCTCGCATCCGCCCTCCGCTCGGGAGTCCGGATTCCGCTTCGATGCCCGTGGACGGTCCTCCCGTTCTACCTGCTCGCGACCGGAACGCTCGTCGTCGCCCGGGTCCCGCTCCTGGCGGGGCTGGCGCTCGTACTCACGCTGCTGCGCACGCAGGGGCGCATCGAACCAGTCGTCCGCGCGTTCGACGGGTTCGACCCGAACCAGGTCGACCCGAGCGACCCGACGACGCTCCCGTCGGGCCTGACGGAGGCGCTCGACGGACTGGTGACGCCGACGGTCGTGGCCGTCCTCGGCGTCGCCCTCTTCGCGACGCTCGTGGTCGGCCTCGTCGTGCAGGCGGTCGCGTCGGCCGGGACGTTCTCGGCCGTCTACGCGGCGCTCGACGGGCGCGACCCGCTGACCGATGGGATCCGCGGACTCGTCGGTCACTGGCAGACGTTCGTCGGCCTCTCGCTGCTGCGAGTCGGCCTGCTCGCGGTCGCGATCGGTCTCGTCGCCGCCGGCGTCGCCGTCGGCGTCACGCTGGGCGGACCGCTCGGCGTCGTCGCCGGCGTCCTCGTCGGACTCGCCGGCCTCGTCACCGCCGTCGGCGTCTCGCTCGCGCTCTCCTTCGTCGGCCCGGCGGTCGTCGTCGACGAGGTCGGCGTCGCCGGGAGCGTCCGCGGAAGTCTCGGCTTCATCCGCCGGAACCCCGTCGAGTTCCTGTTGTTCGTGGTGGTCACAGTAGGCGTCTCGCTCGCCGTGGGAGCGGCGGCCGGCGTGGCGAACCTCCTCGGGGTCCCGCGTCTCGTCGGCGTCGTGACGCCGCTCGTCGTCGCCCCCGTCCTCGGCGGGTTCCAGACCGCTCTCTACGCCGACGTCGAACTCCCGTCGCGAGAGATCGGGTCGCCGTACCGACGTCGGTTCGGCGGCGGCCTCGCTCGCGGGTGGCGAGCGCTCCGGCGGTTCGTCGGCGGTCACCCGCTCGCGGTCGTCGGTGCGGCCGCGTTGCTCACCGTCGGAATCGTCGCAGGGTGGGCGTTCACCGCCCCGTTCGGGGTGACGCTCCAGCCGCCCGAGGACGTCGCCGGCGTGTTCGGCACGTTCGCCGTCGGCCCGTTCGTCAACATCGCGGCCAACAACTGGCTCGTCGCGACGGGCGGCAGCTACGGCGGCCTCGCACTCGGCGTGCCGACGGCCTCGGAACTGTTGTTCAACGGCGCACTGATCGGCGCGCTGGCCGGCGTCTTCGACCGCGTCGGCTTTCTCGCGCTGGTCGCCCCCCACGGCGTCGTCGAGCTGCCGGCGCTCGCCGTCTCGGGCGGGCTCGGCCTCCACCTCGGACGCGTCGGACTCGACGGGCTGCGCGGCCGACTGAGCGCCCAGGAAGTGGGCGAGGAGCTCGGCGGTGCGTTCGAGGTGTTGGTCGGGTTGGCGCTGGTGTTCGTCGTCGCCGCGTTCGTCGAGGCGTTCCTGACGCCGCAGATCGCGGCGCTGGTGCTCGGTGGGTGAACGACGGTCGAAAACGGAACTCTCGGCGGTTCGGCGTGCTCAGTTCCCCTTCTCGATGGGCGCGCCAACGAGGTTGCCCCACTCGGTCCACGAGCCGTCGTAGTTGGTGACGTTGTCGTAGCCGAGCAGTTCGTGAAGCGCGAACCACGCGATCGAGGAGCGCTCGCCGATGCGGCAGTAGGCGATGACGTCCTGGTCGTCGTCGACGCCCTCGGACGCGTACAGTTCGCGGAGTTCGTCGGCGGACTTGAACGTGCCGTCGTCGTTGACCGTCGCCGCCCACGAGATGTTGCGTGCGCCGGGGACGTGACCGCCGCGCTGGGCCGTCTCCTGCAGACCCGGAGGTGCGAGGATCTCGCCGGAGAACTCCTCGGGCGAGCGGACGTCGACGAGCGGCAGACCCTTGCCGATGGCCTTCTCGACGTCGTCGCGGTAGGCGCGGATGGACTCGAACGGCCCGCGGGCGTCGTAGTCCGTCTCGGAGAACTCCGGTACCTCCTCGGTGAGCGGATAGTCGTTGTCGAGCCAGTAGTCGCGACCGCCGTTCATCAGACGGACGTCCTCGTGGCCGTAGTACTTGAACTGCCAGTAGGTGTAGGCGGCGAACCAGTTGGAGTTGTCGCCGTAGAGGACGACCGTGTCGTCCTCGCTGATGCCGTGGGAGCCGAGCAGCTCCTCGAAGTCCTCCTGCGTCAGGATGTCACGGGTCGTCTGGTCCTGCAGTTGGGTCTCCCAGTTGAAGCCGACCGCGCCGGGGGCGTGACCCTCGTCGTAGGCCTCGGTGTCGACGTCGACCTCCACCAGCCGATAGCTAGAATCGTCGCTCTGGAACTCCTCGAGATGGTCCTCCACCCAGTCCGCGGAGACGAGAACGTCTTTTGCGTAATCAGACATTGCACCCCAGTGTACGCCACAAACTCGTATAATACCACTAGCCAGGGCATAGTTCGCCTCTCCTGCCGAGTCGCGGAGATATTTGCCACATTCCGCCCGAACCGACGGTCCAGGGCTTGCTCACTCCGTTCACGAACCCTGACAGTGCACGAAGGGTCGGAGACCGCCCGAACTACCAGAACATTCTGCCGCTACCTCGGTTCGCCGACCGGTGGTGTCGAAGCCCGGAAGGATAAGAGCGTTCGCGGGAAACGCCAGGTATGTACGAGAACCTCGTCGTGTCGGCCGACTGGTTGGCGGACCACCTCGACGACGTCCGCGTCGTCGACGTCCGCGACAGCTGGGAGTTCGACGGTATCGGCCACGTTCCGGGTGCGGTGAACGTCCCGTTCGACTCGTTCCGCAGCGACGTCGGCGACGAGGGGATGCTCCCCGGCGCCGACGTCTGGACCGACCTGATGAACGAAGCCGGCATCGACGCCGACGACACGCTCGTCGCCTACGACGACACCCACGGCGTCTTCGCCGCGCGCTTCCTCGTCACGGCCGAACTGTACGGCCACCGCGATCTCCACCTCCTCGACGGCGACTTCAGCGCCTGGAGTCGCGAACACGAGGTCGAACGCGAAGCGGTCGACCACCCCGAGGGCGACTACGAGGTCCGCGACCCCGAGTCGTCGCCGCTCGTCGACTACGAGTACGTCCTCGACGCCGTCGAGCGTGTGTCTGCCGCGAGCGGCGAAGGTGAAGGAGACGACGGGAGAGACGGAAGGAACGAGCGCGACGGCCCGGAGACGGTCGTCGTCGACACCCGCGAGGCGTGGGAGTACGAGGAGGGACACCTCCCCGGGGCCGTCCAACTGGACTGGCTGGAACTCGTCGACGACGAGAGCCGCGGGCTGAAGCCCAGAGCGGAGTTGGAGTCGCTGCTCGCCGAGCGCGGCATCACGCCCGACAAGGAGGTCGTCCTCTACTGTAACACCGCCCGACGAATCAGCCACACCTACGTCGTCCTCCGGCAGTTGGGCTACGAACACGTCGCCTTCTACGAGGGGAGTCTCACCGAGTGGGACGAGCGTGGTGGTCCCGTCGAGGGCGAACTCACCGGCGAGAGCGAGACGTGAGTGAGACGGAGACCAGAGAGAACACGGGACTCTACTCGGTCGTCTCGAGCGACTCGGTCGACTCGCCGTTCAGTTCGGCGGCGAGCAGGTTTGCAAGTTCGACGACGAGTCCGACGGCGAGCGGTCCCGCGATGAATCCGATGGGACCGAGGCTCAGTACGCCGCCGACGAAGCCGACGAAGTAGAGACTCCCGGGGAGGTCGGCCGTCTCCCTCGCGAGTCGCGGACGGATGAGAATATCCGGCAGCCACGCGACGAGAAAGCCGCCGACGAAGAAGACGAGCGCCGCCTGAACGAGCTGCCCGGAGACGACGTGCCACCCCGCGAGGGCGGCGAGTACGAGGCTCGGACCGACGATGGGGACGAACTGCAGGAGCGCGGAGACGGCGGCGAGCGTCAACGGATAGTCGTAGCCGAAGAGGGAGAACACCGGTAGCGCGATGAGGAACGTCCCCACCGCCACCGCCGCCTGCAGCACGTAGATGGCGAACAGCGTCTCGCGCGTCCGGCGGTTGAGCGCCTCGGCGACGTCGCGGTACTCCGACGGGACGAGCGCGAACGTCGCCCGACGAGCGTCCTGCTGGTGGAAGAGCAGCGAGAAGACGAGCAGTCCGAACAGCGTGAACTTGATCAGTAAGACGGGGGCGGCGGTCGCAGACGCCGTCGCCAACGTCCGCGCGAAGCGGACGAGCACCGTCGACAGTTCCTCCAGCGTGAGAGTGTACGTCAACCCCGCGACCTCGACGAGTATCTCGTCGGGGATCGACTCCAGCACGACGAGCAGGTCGTCCAGTCGGAGCAGGAGGACGGCGACGAACGGCGCGGCGAACGCGAGCGTCCCGAAGAACGCCGCGAGCGTCGTGACGAGACTCGCCACCTGGGCGGACAGTCCGCGAGCGGTGAGCCATCGACGGACGGGAAACAGCAGGTACGCCACCGTGATCGAGAAGAACACCGTCGCGAGCACGTCGGCGAGCAGTGCCGCCGCGACGACCGTCACGAAGACGAACAGTCCGCCGAGCACTTCCTGACGAGAGAGATTCACACGGCCACCTGGGCGTGACGGGGGCAAAACGGTTGTCCCGCCACCGACGGCGACGCCGTCGACCGCCGACCGGGGAAGACGACGTCCCGTGAGCGACCACGCCGCCTAAGTATCACCTGGTACAATCACTCGGTAATGAATCGACGAACGTTCCTCCGGTCGGCCGGCGTCGGCGCGACCGCACTCGTAGCAGGGTGTACGACAGAGCAGGTCGACGGAGGGGACGGTGGGGGGAACGACTCCGGAACGACGGCCGACGGGACGGGGACGACGACCGGGTCGACCGACGCCGACGGGGAGACGCTGACGGTGGCGACCTACAGTTCGTTCGTCGACGCACCGAGTTCGAGCCCCGGCCCGTGGCTGAAAGAGCAGTTCGACGCCGAGTTCGACGCGACGCTGGAGTGGCAGACACCCGAGAACGGACTCAACTACTTCATCGAGCGACAGCTACAGGGCATCGAACCGGGTGCGGACGTCTACGTCGGTCTCGACACGAACATGCTCATCCGTCTCGACGAGAAGTTGACCGACCCGCTGTTCGCGTCCGTCGGGTCGGGCGCGCTCTCCCGGCGCGGCGAGGTCAAGGAGTCGCTGGAGTTCGACCCGCAGGGGCGGGCGGTGCCGTACGACACCGGATACATCTCGCTCGTGTACGACGAGAACGCAGTGACCGCACCCGAGACGTTCGACGGCCTCTTGAAACCGGAGTTCGAGGGCGACCTCCTCACCCAGAACCCGACGTCGAGCGCGACGGGGCGGGCGTTCCTCCTCCACACCGTCGCGGCGAAGGGCGAGGACGGCTACCTCGACTACTGGCGGCGACTCCAGGACAACGGCGTACGCGTCCTCGGAACGTGGGAGGACTCCTACGCCGCCTACTCGAACGGCGAGGCACCGATGGTCGTCTCCTACTCGACCGACCAGGTGTTCGCCAACGCGGAGGGTGAAGACATGAGCGAACACCAGATCCGGTTCCTGAACGACCAGGGGTACGCCAACCCCGAGGGGATGGCCCGCTTCGAGACGTCGGAGAACGTCGACCTCGCCAACCGGTTCATGGACTTCGTCCTCCGCCCCGAGGTACAGGCGGAGATCGCCGTCCGTAACGTGCAGTTCCCGGCGACGACGACTGCCGAGTTACCCGAGGAGTTCGCCAAGTACGCCCACGAACCGCCGGAACCCGTCACCTTCACCTACGAGGAACTGAAGGGGAACCTCAGTGAGTGGACCGACGCGTGGGCCAAACAGTTCGCGAGCAAGTAGACGTGTGGGCGGATCCAGCGACCGGCCGTCGAGCCTGAGGACTCGGCTCCGGGACGCACTCGAACGGCGGACGCTCGCTCTCGTCGCAGGAGCGACGGCACTCGTCCTCGCGGTACTCTTCTACTACCCGGTCGCGACGGTGTTCGTCGAGGCGGTCACCGTCGACGGGTCGCTGTCGACGGAGCCGCTGTCCGGCGTGCTCACCGATCGGTTCTACCTCGTCGACATCTTCTGGTTCACGGCGATGCAGGCCGCCCTGTCGACGGTCGCCAGCGTCGCGCTCGGCCTCCCCGGCGCGTGGATCCTCGCGCGCTTCGAGTTCCGCGGTCGCCGGACGCTGCGCTCGTTGACCATCCTCCCGTTCGTCCTCCCCTCCATCATGGTCGCCATCGGCTTCGTCGCCATGTTCGGCCAGAACGGGACGCTCAACCGGACGCTCTCGCTCGTCGGTCTCGGACCCGTGAATCTGCTCTACACGCTGGAGGCGATCGTCGTCGCCCACGCGTTCTACAACGCGCCGCTCGTGACGCGCATCACGACCGCCGCGTGGGAGAGCGTCGACGCTCGCACCGTCGAGACCGCTCGAAGCCTCGGGGCGGGGCCGTACCGAGCGTTCGTCGACGTGGTGCTACCGCAGCTGTTACCCGCAGTGCTCGTCGGCGCGACGCTCACCTTCGTCTTCACGTTCGCCTCCTTCCCCATCGTCCTCGCACTCGGCGGGTTCCAGTTGGCGACGGTCGAGGTCTGGGTGTACAAACTCGTCGGCGAGTTGGAGTACGCCGAGGCCGCCGCGCTCGCCGTCGTCGAGACGGCGGTCTCGCTGGGGCTGACGTACGCCTACCTGCGATACGAGGGAAGTCGACAGACGGCCGGACAGGGGGCGCATCCACAGCCGCGACGGTCACTGTTTCTGGCGTTCTCGTCGCTCGGCGCGGACCGTTCGTCGCTCGGAGCCGTGCTGACCCGTCTCGGCATCCTCGGTTACGCCGTCGTCGTCGCCGTCGTCTTCGTCGGCCCGATCGCGAGCATGGTGCTGTCGAGCGTGACCGGCCCGACCGGAGAGCTCACGCTCCGACACTACGAGTTCCTCCTGCAGCGGCAGGCGACGGGGGCGAGCTACCAGGTGAAGCCGCTGCCGGCCATCGAGAACTCCCTTATTTACGCGCTCGGGACGCTCGTCGTCGCCCTGCCGATGGGGGTCGTGGTGGCCGCGTTGACGACGCGGCAGTTCCGCGGACGGAAGATCGTCGACGCGCTGGCGATGGCTCCGCTGGCGGTGAGCGGCATCGTCGTCGGTCTCGGGATGTTGCGAGGGCTGGTCTTCGGCGTCCGAATCGGTGACACGCGGATCCAGGTGATCGGCGGCGTCGCCGTCGTCGCCGCCCACGCCGTCGCCGCCTACCCGTTCGTCACCCGGAACGTCGCGCCGCTGCTTGGCGGGTTGGACTCGCGGCTGGTCGAGTCGGCCAGAAGCCTCGGCGCGAGTCGGTTTCGAGCACTGCTGGACGTCGAACTGCCGCTGGTGTGGGCGGGCGTCGTCGCCGGCGCGGCGTTCGCCTTCGCCATCAGCATCGGCGAGTTCGATGCGACAGTTATCTTGGCCTCCGGGTCGGGCAGTTACACGATGCCCGTCGCCGTCGAACGCTTCCTCGGTCGCCGTCTCGGCCCAGCGACGGCGATGGGGTGCGTGCTGCTCGTCGTGACGAGTCTGAGTTTCGTCGTGATAGAGCGATATGGTGGGAGGTGGAGCGGCCCGTGACTCGCTGCGAGACGCTATGTCGAGCGGACAGGAACTGCCGCGGAACTGGCAGATGGGGTGGTGGCGGTGTCTGAGATCCACCTGGACGACGTCTCGAAACGGTACGGCGAGACGACCGCGCTGGCCGACGTCGACGTCGACGTCGAAGACGGCGAGTTCTTCACGCTCGTCGGCCCCTCCGGCTGTGGGAAGACGACCACGCTCCGACTGGTGGCGGGGTTCGAGTCGCCGACGGAGGGACGAGTCCGCTTCGACGACGAAGACGTGTCGGGGGTTCCACCCGAAGCGAGGGGGGTCGGCGTCGTGTTTCAGAACTACGCGCTGTTCCCGCACATGAGCGTCGCCGAGAACGTCGGCTACGGACTCCGGTTCGTCGACCCGCCGGACGGCGAGTCGAGGCGCGAACGCGTCGAACGCCTGCTCGACCTCGTCGACCTCGGCGGGATGGGCGACAGAGCGCCGACCCAACTGTCGGGCGGCCAGCAGCAACGGGTGGCGCTAGCCCGCGCGCTCGCACCTGGTCCGCGACTCCTCTTGCTCGACGAACCGATGAGCGCGCTCGACGCGCAGTTGCGCGAACGCCTCCGGATGCAGATCAAAGAGATCCAGTCGGAACTGGGGGTCACGACGCTCTACGTCACCCACGACCAGGAGGAGGCACTCGCCGTCTCCGACCGCGTCGCCGTCATGCGCGGCGGACGAATCGAGCAGGTCGGCACGCCGCGCGACGTCTACCACCGACCGGAGACGCGTTTCGTCGCCGAGTTCGTGGGCGACAACAACCTGTTCGAAGGAACAGTGACCGAGTTATCAGTTTCTCCAGACGAAACAGAGGGGTTGACCGTCGACGTCGGCGGGACCGAGTTCCGGCTGGCGGACGAGAAGGAGGAGGCGATCGACGTCGGCGACGCGGTGACGTTCTGTGTCCGACCGGAACGACTGACCGTCGGTGACGGCGACAACCGGTTCACCGCGGTCGTCGAGAGTACGGAGTTCCTCGGGGAGACGACCCGCGTCCATCTCGACTGGGAGGGACGAGCGGTGACGCTCCGAACGCCGGAGGCGCTGTCGGGCAGCGTCGAGCTCGGATTCGACGACGGCGACGCCCGTCGCATCGGATAAATCTTCGGCCGGTTCCCGACGGTGGACAACCGCTTTGCGTTTAGAAGTGGCGGGAGGCCGAACGTTCGACTGGAGGAAACACAGATGACGACACGCCAGTTGGACACCGAGCTGTTCGGGCGGGACGTCGAGTTCGAGTACTCGGAGCGGTGGTTCGGGTACGCGCTGCTCGGCCTTCGGGTCGTGATGGGGTGGACGTTCTTCTACGCCGGCATCACCAAGGTGCTGGACCCCGAGTGGAGCGCGAGCGGGTTCCTGTTGAATGCGATCCCGGCGGGGAACCCCTTCGCCGGCTTCTGGCCGATGCTCGCCAACGAGTACGTCGGCGTCATCGACCCGCTGAACGCGTGGGGGCTGACGCTGGTCGGCCTCGCGCTGCTGCTCGGGGCGTTCGTCCGCTGGGCGGCGTTCTGGGGCGCGGTGATGATGCTGTTCTACTGGGCGGCCAGCCTGCCGCTGGAGAACGGTCTCGTCATCGACGACCACCTCGTGTACGCGCTGCTGCTGTTCGGACTCGGGGCGTTCGGAGCGGGACGGCTACTCGGTCTCGACGCCGTCATCGAGGAGACCGAGTTCGTCCGGCAGACGCCGGCGCTCCGGCTGTTCCTCGGGTGACCGGAGGACCGGCCTCCGTCGCCCGAGACCGGACCGGAGCGACGGTCGTGAGAGAGGGCAGTGTGACGACGTCAGTGCCTTCCAGACGACAGTCGCTCGCGACCGGCGTCGGCGTCGCCGCCGTCGTCGTGGCGACCGCACTTCGCGCCCGGTGAGGCGACGGAGCAGGACGCTACCACGTATGGCGTCCTACGGGACGACGCCGACCGTCAACAGCGTACCGTAGGTCCGGTAGCGTTCGACCATGTCTTCACGGCTCTCCCAGTCGTCGGTCGGGAACTCCGAGGCGGGCGGGATGTCGACGTCGAGGTCGGGGACGTTGTCCTGTTCGGCGACGTGAAACCCGGCCTCCCGGAACGCCGTTCGGTACTCTTCGGCCGACCAGCGGGTCATCTCGACTTCGATGTTCTCCTGCCACTCGTGGGAGTGGACGTTCTCCTCGTAGTAGTTGACCGCACAGAAGAACGTCCCGCCGGGACGGAGGACGCGCGCGATCTCCTCGAGGGTGTGTTCGGGGTCTGCGGCGTAGTAGAACGCCTCCATCGACCAGACGTGATCGACGCTGTCGTCGGCGAAAGGGAGGTCGTCGAAGTCGCCGACGAGGAAGCCGACGTCGTCGGTGTCGGTGTAGTTTCGCGCGTTACGTACCATCTCGGGCGACCCGTCGAGCCCGTAGCCGCGACTCGCACCCTTCGTGTCGTGGAGCGCGCGCAGCGCGTAGCCGCTCCCCGTACCGAGATCGAGGACGACGTCGCCCTCCTCGACCGGCATCCGGGCCAGTGCATGCTTCGCGGTGTGCCAGTGGCGATCCTCCATCCCCCTGTCGCGGCCGTCGGCCGCCCAGGAGTCGAACTCGTCGCGGACGCTCATACCGGAGCGTCGGTCGCGTCCGATAAAACGGGTTCGGAGCGGACGGACGCGACGACCACGTCGCTGCCGAACGGTTTTTGACGACTGCCCCCACACTGCATCTATGGTTCGCGTCGGGAGACAGCGCCGGTTCCAACTCGCAGACACCGCCCAACAGATCGTCGGGGGGTTCTTACTCGCGGGTCCGTTCGTCGTCACCGACGAGGTCTGGGGCCTCGCCGTCGGGATGGAGTGGTATCAGGCCGTCCTGACGGTCGCGATCGTGTTCGCCGTCGGGTACGGCGCGCTCTACAAGGCCGACGACGACCGCGACCCGGATCGCGAGGCCGAGGTCGGGGGAGTGCCGGTACGGTTCATCTCGCTCATCCTCGTCTCGTACCTCTCGGTGCTCATCCTCGCGCTGTCGTTCGACGCGCCGGCGACGCTGATCCCGAACCACATGGACCCGGCGGAGATCACACTGCAGATGCAGGTGTTCGTTACGCTGAAGGCGATAAGCATCGGGTCAGTGTTCAGCGTCATCGGGGCCGCCACGGCGGACACCGTGTTCTGAGTCGCCAGCTCGGTATCACGTCCGTTCGTGTTGCGACTTCGTCGTCGCCGGTGGCGAGAGTTAGTTCCCAAGGTGTCAGTCCGCTCCCGAGATGTCAGTCCGCCCCGAGGTGTCAGCCCGCATCGTTAAGTCGGTTCGGGTGATGGTTCGGATATGGAATACAGCCTCGCCATCGAGAACGCTCCGGAGACCATCCCCGGCGGGACGAGTCTCCTCCTCTTGCATCCGAGCATCGGCGAGACCGACCGCATCGACACCGACTTCTTCAAGACCGACACCGACGCCTTCTTCGTCATCTCGACGCGGACGACGGCGCGCGAGGTCGAACAGAAACTGGAGTACTACGACGTCGACGAGTCACGGGCTGTCATCCTCGACACGCTCTCGGTCGAGCGCGGCTACTCGCGACGGGGGTCGCCGAACGTCCACTACGTCTCTTCGCCCGACGACTTCGACGGTATCGTCTCACAGACGCGCGATTTCCTGCAGAGCTACGAGGGTAAACGCCGCGTCAGCGTCGACTCGGTCACCGAGATGGCTTACTACGCCGACGTCGATCGAGCGTACGACGCGACGAGACAACTCATCGATCTGCTGAAGGAGAACGGCGCGGTCGGACTGTTCCACCTCTCGAACGAGGTCCACGACGAGGAGACGGTCGACCGCTTCCGCGAACTGTTCGACGGCGTGATCACACTCGATCAGGACGGCGGCGTCAGCTACGAGGAGTAGTCGGTCACCGAGCGGACGACTCCGTTTCACCGCGCCGCCACACGCTCACGTCAGTCGTCGACCAGCTGTGCGAACGTCTTCTCCGCCCACTGAACCGCGTAGTCCGGGCCGTACTCGACGTACGCAGCCGTGTCCAGCGCCGCGAACGGCGCGGGGAGTTCGAGGTCGTGTTTGATCGCCGAGCAGGCGAACTCCGTCGCCTCCGGGAACGACGTCTCCCCGTGCGCGACGGCGGTCGGCAGGTCGGCGAGTCGACCCTCGAGTCGCTCGCCCGCGTCGACCCACGCCTCGTGGAGTCGCGGCGAGTCGTCGGCCCACTCGCGGAACACCTCGCGCGTCTGGAGGCCGACCCACGCCTCGTAGAGTGCGGCGGCGACCTGGTAGACGTCGCTCGGGCCGAGCGGAACCGCCCGGTCGAGTTCGCGGTAGTGCTCGCCGAAGAACGGGAGGAACTGTTCGGGGACGTCGAGACCGATCTGGACGAACGCCTCCGCGAAGAGGAAATCGAGGAACTCCTCCGGAGTCCCCTCGGCGCGCTTCTTGGCGACGACCGTCGGCGGAACGGTCTGACGCGTCCAGACGACGGTGCCGTCGCCCGGCATCCCGATGGTGAAGTCACTGCCCGCATAGCGGACGAGGAGTGCCGGAGCGTCGTCCGGAAGCCACTCGCTGGGGTACGTCGCCGGGTCCAACGACTCGACGAGCAGTCCGAGATCCTCCGCCGCCGCCGGCGGGATGGTCTCGAAGTCCGCGCTGGCGTCCAAGACCAGACAGTCCGGTGCGTGCGCCGCTCGAACCGCAGCCACGTCGTCGGGGAGTGACCGCTCGGTGAACATCCGCTCAGGCGAACGCGATACCGAACAGGATCACGAGAGCGAGCACACCCGACACACCGACGGTTCCGAGGACGATCTTCGTCGCTTGACTCATGGTGCCACGGTGTATCCCATCCCGCTTAAAGGCTTCAGTCCGTGCCGGCGACGGCGAGCGCGTCGCTTCCCGTGGAACGACCGACTGCCGGAACCGCGGTCTCGTCGGAGACAGCGAGGCGGATTACCGACGGCGACGCGGGTCGACGATGACCGTGGGAGTAGGCGACGGCCGGCATCGTAGATAGTCCGAGAATAGGGACTGTACTGATTCTCCAGCCGAAAGGGAGGGGTTCGGACGGGAGACGCCGCTGCGTCGGGCGAGCAGAGGCGACGGTGACGGTGTCGAAAGAGAGAGCGTCGGCCAAAGAGTCACCGGTCAGTCTTCGTCCTCGGAACCGCGCCACGTGTCGGGAACTTCGATGACGTACCGACCGTCTTCGCGGAGCGAGATGATGTACTCCTCGCGGTCGTACAGCTCCATCAGGTTGAGTTCGTACTGTCCGGGCTGGAGAATTTTGATGCTCTCGAACTGGTCGTTCAGTTCGTCACGGAGGTCCGAGAGATCCGGGCGGTCCTCCGACTCCGGTTCGATGACGGTGCCGTCGGCGTCGGCAGGCTGTTCGCCTACTGGCCGGTTCTCCGCAGCCGACAGCTCCTCCGGCGTGACGACGTCGCTCCGAGCGCTCGCCTGCGCTCGGTCCTCCGCGCTGTCGACCTCTCGGTCGGGAGACGGAGACTCCGGGGTCGTCGACTCCGAAGCCGAGGCGTCGCCGGGTTCGTCGGTGGCTGTGGTTCCATCCGACTCACCGTCGTCGGTCGGTTCGATGGTGACGTCGGTACTCGCGGTCGTCGCTTCGGGAGCGTCGTCAGTTCCGTCGGCTTTGCCGGTCTCGTCGGGTTCGTTGGTCTCGTCGGTGGTTCGGTTTCCGACCCACTCGCGGACCGACGCACCGGCCTTCGCCGCCGTCCCGGTGACGCCGCTTCGATCCGATCTGTCGGTGTTCGGTCGGCCGCTGCTGGTCGACTGGTCCCGATCGGGCGTCGAGTCCGATCCGGTGCCGTCGCTCTCGGCGTCCGTCGCTCCCGACGGTCGGAACTGGAACTTGTTGCCGCCGCAGTCGGGACAGCCGGAGAGCATCTCCTTCGACCCGTCGGCGAACGTCTTCCCGCAGTTCGTACACTGGTGCGGCATTCGCTATCTCCGGGAGACGAGCGCGCTGATGAGGTTCTCGTCCTTGTGGAGCGTCTCGATCTGGTTGGCTGGGCCGATGACGGTCAGCTTCTTCGTCTCCTCTTTGCCCATCAGCCGACCGAGGAAGCTCTTGTCTCCCGTCTGGGACTTGGGGTAGGTCTCGATCTCGATGCCGTTGAACTCGTCGGGGCTGATCTCGTTCATCGTCACCTCGATGAGTTTCGACTCCTCGTCGGGAGAGAGACCTTCCTCGAGGATGACGATGTTTCCGTCGCGGACGGTGTCGAGGATGAGTCGGATCTTCTCCATGCTGCGGAGTCCGTCCATCCGCTCGCCGCTGATGAGGTCGATCTGGACACCGTCGGTGTTGGTCGCTTCAGGCATCTCGGTCACCCGAAGTACTCCGCGATCTTGTCGTAGACCTCGTCCATGTTGTCACCTTCGAGCGCCGAGAGCGGGATCGTCTCGTGCTGCGGGAAGGCGTTGGAGATGCGCTGGATGTTCGAGTCTTCGAGGTCGACCTTGTTCGCGAGGATCAACACTGGGAGCTCCTGACTCTCGATGATGCCGATGAGCATGGTGTTGACCTGGGTGAACGGGTCCGTCGACGAGTCGAGGACGTAGATGACCCCGTCGACGTCCTCGCGCAACCAGTGCATCGCCTCCGCGACGCCTTCCGTGGCCTCGCGAGAGCGCCGGATGGCGTCGTCTTTCTCCATGTCGTGCTCGAGAAACTCGTTGTAGTCGACCTTGGTCGTCACACCCGGCGTGTCGACCACGTCGATGGTGACCGTCCGGCCGTTGCGTTCGATGGTGACGTTCTCCTTCCGTCGAGCACGGCGTGTTTCGTGTGGAATATGACTCTCCGGGCCGACGGCGTCACCGGTCCAGTCGCGAGCGATACGATTAGCGAGGGTCGTCTTTCCGGCGTTCGGCGGCCCGTAGATACCGATCCGCTTCGGTTCGCTGGCCGAGAACAGCCGTTCTGTAACCCGTGAGATACTGTCTCTGAGTTCTGTTAGCAGTCCCATCCATTGCCTCCCGCTCCTCCCGAACGACCGTCCGGGGAAGGGCGTATGCCGGTATAGCGTCACCGCGCTTACTTAAGTACTGCGTCAGACAACGTTCAGCCATCAGATAGTTGTAACGAACACAACAAAACAGAGGAACCGGTAGACGTCGAACCCCTCCGTTTCGACTCGACGAATCTCCGTGATGTACTGTCTCGTAGTTGACGGTTCGAGTTCCGTCCAGCTGCCGATAGTCGGACGGTCCCCTCCTAACTCCCGAAACACGTTCGACCCGAACCGACGACGAGGTAGGAGACGACCTCGGTGACTCACCTCTCCCTTCACCCCCCACCCCTTCGTTTCGGGTGGAGACGGCCGAACGGGTACCCCCGACGATGCAGTTCCACACTTACTCCGACACAATTAACCTAGTTGGTCCCCTCAAAAATCTGCTTTTCTAGTACTACGGGTACTATTTGGTACCACTGGAAATAAAACTGGCGTGTTCTAGAGACGGTCGTGGCCGCCCCTCCCCCCACCCCCCTTCTCGTGAGCGGTTCCACCCGAAACGAAGGGGTGGGGGGTGGAAGGTTCTACCCGACCTTCTAGATGAAACGGGTTCGGTTCGTCTCGACCCTCTCCTTCGAACGTTCCGACGCAATCACTCCCGCCGAGTCGGTCCGGATCGGACTCGCCGGCGACCCGAGTTTCGACAGGGCAGTCCGAAACGTCCGACTCGATCCTCGTCGCTGACTGCTCATGTGGGCTGTTCACACCTGCATTGTCGATAGTTCACACCGACGACACGCTCGCGTGCGTATCACTAATAGTAAACATAGAACAGACGGCCGTACTCTCTCTCCACCGACCGTGTTCTTCGTGCTCTCCGTCTCGGAGGTCCGAGTCGGCGTCCGACCGGAGTCACACTCGACGGGAAACGATGAGGGTGGAGCGAACGACCGGGTGACGGTAGACGAGGGAGCGACAGCGTTCGACGTCGCTTCGACTCAAAGCACCGTTGGCAGAAGGGAGAATATTTTTGTACCCTCTGTTCGTCTGGTTCGTTTGCATCATCTGGACGCACTCCACCGTCGGTTGGACTTCACGACCCGATATATTGGGCCGTAACGGCCTAACACCGGCAAACGTGGGTGTGTCTCCACTCGAAACGAGGGGGTTACTATGACGGGGAACGAGACAGACGGGCACACAAACGAGAGGACGAACGGTTCGGACGAACAGGAGCGATCGACGGGTGGTGACGAGGAGACGGGGATCGACCCTGCCGACATCGATATCCAAGAGAGCATCGGGAACGACGGTCTCGACGATCTGGACGTCGACCTCGAGAGCGACGACGACACCACGCCCTCCTCGGCCGGTGTCGACCTCGACGAGGTCGTGTTAGACGAGGCCGACAGCGACAGTCGCGGTCTCTTCGACGATCTCCTGTCGGGAGAACCGATCTTCGAGAACAAGGAGGTGCTCCGACCGTCGTACACGCCGCACGAACTCCCCCACCGAACCGACCAGATCAACCAGATGGCGACGATTCTGGTGTCAGCGCTCCGGGGTGAGACGCCGTCGAACATCCTCATCTACGGGAAGACGGGGACCGGGAAGACCGCGAGCGCGAAGTTCGTCAGCCAGGAACTCGAGTCGACCTCCCAGAAGTACGACGTCCCCTGCGAGGTCGAGTACATCAACTGCGAGGTGACGGACACTCAGTATCGCGTGCTCGCCCAACTGGCGAACAAGTTCATCGAGAAGAACCACGCGCTGATCGACGACCGGCTCCGACGGCTTCGCGACCTCCGGTCGGCCGCGGCCGACGACCCGACGCAACTCGCCGACACGCGGTTCGAGCGTGTCGCCGACGTCGACGACCGTATCGCCGACCTCGAGCAGGACCGCGAGGAGATGGAGACCGTCCCGATGACGGGGTGGCCGACCGACCGCGTCTACTCGACGTTCTTCGAGGCTGTCGATTACAACGAACGGGTGGTCGTCATCATGCTCGACGAGATCGACAAGCTCGTCGAGAAGTCGGGCGACGACACGCTCTACAACCTCTCGCGGATGAACTCCGAACTCGACAACTCCCGTATCTCCATCATGGGAATCTCGAACGACCTGAAGTTCACCGACTTCCTCGACCCCCGCGTGAAGTCGAGTCTCGGCGAGGAGGAGATCGTCTTCCCGCCCTACGACGCGAACCAACTCCGGGACATCCTCCAGCACCGTGCCGACATCGCGTTCAAGGGCGAGGCGCTCACCGACGACGTCATTCCGCTGTGTGCGGCGTTCGCCGCCCAGGAACACGGCGACGCTCGGCGCGCGCTCGATCTCCTGCGGACGGCAGGGGAACTGGCCGAGCGCAGTCAGGCCGACACCGTCGAGGAGGCGCACGTTCGGCAGGCACAGGACAAAATCGAGTTGGACCGCGTCGTGGAGGTGGTCCGCACGCTCCCCACTCAAAGCAAGATCGTCCTCTTCTCGATCATCCTCCTGGAGAAGAACGGCGTCCACAACATCAACACCGGCGAGGTGTTCAACATCTACAAGCGTCTCTGCGAGGAGATCGACGCCGACATCCTCACCCAGCGGCGGGTCACCGACCTCATCAGCGAACTCGACATGCTCGGCATCGTCAACGCCGTCGTCGTGAGCAAGGGTCGCTATGGACGGACGAAGGAGATCAGCCTCTCGGTCCCCATCGACGAGACGGAGGCCGTCCTCCTCTCGGACTCCCGACTCGGAAACATCGAGGATGCTCAACCGTTCGTCCAGGCGCGGTTCGACAACTGACGCGCTCCCGGACGAACCCCCTCACTTCCACTCGAGAACGGTCGAAGCGGCGTCTCCGCTGTGACTACGCGGCCGGCGGAGTTGCGACTCCAGTCGAACCGAAGGGCTTCGCCGCCCGTTCGCCGACTGTCGGGGCCGTGTTCGCCGGGGGCGGTCCCTCGACCGCCGCATCCGTCGTCACCGGATCGGAGGCGACGAACTCCGCGGGGGAGACAGCCGTCGAGACGATCTCGACCTGCGCGACGCCCGTCTCGGCGGGCGTCGCGAACGCTGCACCGGAGAAGCCGAGTCGGACCCAGCCGAGATACGGGATGCGGACGCGTGCGACGCCCTGTACCCACTCCTCTCTGACTGGCGGTGCGATGCCGTTGGCCTGGTCGTACTCGGCGTTGTTGTCACCCTTCGTGATGAACCCGGCGTGCGGCGCAGGACAGTAGCGGAGCTCCTCGCAGCTGTCCGCCCGCATGTACTCCGGGTTCGCCTCGTCGTACCAGTTCTCTCCGTCGTCGACCCAGAACCGGGCGCGATGGATGATCGGGGGACCGAACGAGTCGGGGTTGTCGTAGATGAGGACGGAGCCGTAGGAGCCGAAGCTGCGATAGTCGGACTCCTGTCCCGCCTCGTAGGTGACGACGCCGGTGTCCCCCTGTGCGGCGTCGGGAGCGAACCGCCCCGGTTCGGTGATGAAGATGAGGTCTCCCTTCTCCATGTGCGGTTCCATGCTTCCGCTCTCGACGGCGACCATCGGCGGCCACACGCCGCTGACGGTGAAGAGGAGTAGCCCGATGGCGACGACCGCGAGGACGCTCGTGAGCATCTCGCGGAGGTACATCAGGGGTCCGGTCTGTGCGGTCCGGAACCGTGTCAAGAGACTCTCTTCCGTCTCGGACCCGAGCGTGTGAGAGGGGCCCGGAGCGTCCGACGAGCCGATAGATTCGGCGGAATCGGCGGACCCGGAAGCACCGGAAGACCCGGAGGAATCGTCGGAGGGCGGGCGGCTGTCGCCAGAACTCATCGAAACGTGGTTGGGCAGGACCAGGTTTCAAGCTTCTGGGTTCCGGCACTCTTTTCTCTCCAGCGTCCGCTCGAACGTCTGTGCCGCTTTCGACGCCGTCCGCCCTCGTCGCGGAACTCGCACGTCGCGGGTACAACGCCGAACGGGAAGCCATCACGCTCCTCGCGAACGCCGCAGACCCCGCCGTCGCGCTCGAACGGACGGTCGAGCACGTCCCCGACGACGCGCTCCGTATCACCGCCGACCACGTCCGCACCGTCCTCGACACGGACAAACTGTCGGCGGACGCGCAGACGACGTCGCCGTCGACCCCCGACGACGAGGTGACGCCCTCGCCGCCGCGGCCGACCGACCCAGACGACCAGGTAGACCCCTCCGGTTCGACTGGAACCGACTCCTCGGACGAAGTACGGGAGGAACCGCCCGCTCCAGTCGAAACGGGGGGGTCGACGGCGGCGGTCTCTCCGGCGACCGAGGAGGAGGAGTCGACGTCCGCGACGGCAGAGGGCGCGGAGTCAGCGTCGACGTCCCCTGCGACCCCGTCGCAGTCGACGACGCCGGGTACGTCGGCAACGCCGAGCGCGTCGAACCGATCCGAACCGACGTCGGCAACGTCGAACGCGTCGGACCGGTCCGAACCGACGTCGACGCACACTCGAAACCCCGAACCCGCGGACATCGCCAACGACATGACCGGCCAGAGCACCGGCACCGGCGAGTACAAGCAGTTCGTGACGACGTTCAAGGACCGCTACGAACGGCTGTCGAAACTGCTGCGCGGACGGGTAAACCACCGACCGGCGGAGGCCATCCAGAAGATGCCCGGCGGGAGCGACGCCGAACTCATCGGACTCGTCAACGACGTCCGGTCGACCGCCTCGGGTCACTGGCTGGTCGAACTGGAGGACACGACGGGGACGTTCCCCTGTCTGGTGATGAAGGACAAGAACATCGCCGAACTCGTCGACCAGATGCTGATGGACGAGTGTGTCGCCGTCCAGGGGACGCTGTCGGACGACGCGGGGATCCTCTTCGCCGACACCATCCACTTCCCGGACGTCCCCCGAACCCACCGCCCGAAGACGGCCGACCGTCACGTCCAGGCGGCGCTCATCTCGGACGTCCACGTCGGCAGCCAGGAGTTCATGGCCGACGCGTGGAACCGCTTCACCGACTGGCTCCACACGCCCGAAGCCGAGGCGGTCGAGTACCTGCTCATCGCCGGCGACATGGTCGAAGGCGTCGGTATCTACCCGAACCAGGACGAGGAACTCGACATCATCGACATCTACGAGCAGTACGAACAGTTCTCGGAGTACCTCAAACAGGTGCCCGGCGACGTGGAGATCGTGATGATCCCGGGCAACCACGACGCGGTTCGCCTCGCGGAACCCCAACCCGGATTCGACGACGAACTCCGCGACATCATGTCCGCCCACGACGCGCGCATCACGAGCAACCCTTCGACCGTCACCGTCGAGAACGTCTCCGTGCTGATGTACCACGGCGTCTCGCTCGACGAGGTGATCGCCGAACTCCCCTCGGAGAAGGCGAGCTACGACGAACCGCACAAGGCGATGTACCAACTGCTGAAGAAGCGTCACGTCGCCCCGCAGTACGGCGGTCACATGCGTCTCGCACCCGAAGAGAAGGACTACCTCGTCATCGACGACGTGCCCGACGTCTTCCACACCGGCCACGTCCACAAACTCGGATGGGGGAAGTACCACAACGTGCTGGCCGTCAACTCCGGCTGTTGGCAGGCGCAGACCGACTTCCAGAAGAGCGTCAACATCGACCCCGACGCGGGGTACGCCCCCATCCTCGATCTCGACACGCTGGAGATGACCGTCCGGAAGTTCGCCTGACGGGACACGCGTGGTCGTGGTCGCATTTCCGTCGTCGACTCGACGGAGAGAGTTCCACCGGAAACGAAGGGGTTCGGACGCGGCTGCTTCTTGACTTAGACGCCCGGAACCGTCTTGCGGTACTCCTTGACCGACTCGCGGGCCGACCGGACGAGCTCCTCTGCGTCGCCGTCGAGTTGCCCCGCGAGTTCGTGGAGCACGTTCATATGTCGGTCCAGCCGCCCGTGGTCGGGGTCCTCATCGCGCGTCGCCAGCGCCGCCAGCTGTTCGGACTGTTCGTGGAGTCGTTTCTGCGTCTCTTCGTCGACGAGTTCCGCCGCCTCTCGGAGTTCGTCGCTCGCCGCTTGGAGTTCGTCTCGTACCATGCTCGCAGATACGACGGTCAGCCCGAAAAGTGTTCGTCGGTGGCGACACTGGCCGGAAGCTACGACGCCGCGCACGCTCTCGTCGCTGCCGAGATGACCGACGAATCGAGTGCCGTTCCGAATGCCGCTCAATCGAACAAGAATGTCTGACGGAACGAACGGTGTTCGACGAGACGAAACATGTTCGATAGATCGAGAATGTCTTGAAGAGCGAACGACGTTCGATAAACGAAAGACGTCCGACCGCACGAACCATCACCGCTGGGAGCGTACTAGTGGTGGTATGCCCCGAAAGATACACCATCGCTGTAACCTCTGTGGCCGCGACTTCGACACCGGCGACAGCCTCCGAAGTCACGTGGATCGCCGCCACCCGCGCGAGAACGAGGTCCGCTGGTGGATGGTCGCCGAGGACCCGGAGACGCTCCCGTTCGAGCAGTGAACTACCCCACCGCTCCCGACTGCTGAACGGTGGACCTACGACCGCTCTTTTCGACGCTCGACGGCGACCAGCGTGCCCCAAGCGAGCGGGTCAAGTGGTTCCGGGCCGAACACCGAACAACCGTGAGTGACACAGATTCCGGACCGCTCTCCCCGGACCGTCCCGAGGCAGCCCGCCCGTTTCGGGTGGACGCGCCGTTCGACCCCGCCGGCGACCAGCCCGAGGCCATCGAACAGTTGGCTGCGGGCTACGCCGACGGGATGGAGAAACAGACGCTGCTCGGCGTCACCGGGTCCGGCAAGACCAACACCGTCTCGTGGCTGGTCGAGGAGATTCAGCAGCCGACGCTGGTGCTCGCACACAACAAGACGCTCGCCGCCCAGCTGTACGAGGAGTTCAAGAACCTCTTTCCGGACAACGCAGTCGAGTACTTCGTCTCCTACTACGACTACTACCAGCCGGAGGCGTACGTCGAACAGACGGACACCTACATCGACAAGGACATGTCCATCAACGAGGAGATCGACCGACTGCGCCACTCGGCGACCCGGTCGCTGCTCACTCGCGACGACGTCATCGTCGTCGCCTCCGTCTCGGCCATCTACGGCCTCGGCGACCCGACGAACTACGTCGATATGGCGATGGAACTCGAGGTCGGCGAGGAGATCGGTCGCGACGAGTTGCTGAAACGGCTCGTCGACCTCAACTACGAGCGTAACGACGTCGACTTCCAGCAGGGGACGTTCAGAGTCCGTGGCGACACCGTCGAGGTGTACCCGATGTACGGTCGCTACGCCGTTCGCGTCGAGTTCTGGGGCGACGAGATCGACCGGATGACGAAGATCGACACGCTGCAGGGCGAGGTCAAATCCGAGGAGCCCGCGGTGCTCGTCCACCCCGCAGAGCACTACTCCATCCCGGAGGGACTGCTCGAACGCGCCTGTACCGAGATCGAGGAGCTGATGGAGAACCGCGTGCGCCACTTCGAGCGACAGGGCGACCTCGTCGCCGCCCAGCGTATTGAAGAACGCACCACGTTCGACCTGGAGATGCTCCGCGAGACGGGCTACTGTTCGGGTATCGAGAACTACTCGGTGCACATGTCCGACCGCGAGTCCGGCGAACCCCCGTACACGCTCTTGGACTACTTCCCGGAGGACTTCCTCACCGTCGTCGACGAGTCGCACGTCACGCTCCCGCAGATCAAGGGACAGTTCGCCGGCGACAAATCGCGGAAGGACTCGCTCGTCGAGAACGGGTTCCGGCTGCCGACCGCCTACGACAACCGCCCGCTGACGTTCGAGGAGTTCCAGGAGAAGACGGACCGAACGCTCTACGTCTCGGCGACGCCCGGCGACTACGAACGGGAGCACTCCGAGCAGATCGTCGAACAGATCGTCCGGCCGACCCACCTCGTCGACCCGAAGGTCAAGGTGTCTGAGGCGACCGGCCAGGTCGACGACCTGATGGCCCGTATCGACGAGCGGATCGAACGCGACGAGCGCGTGCTCGTCACCACGCTGACGAAGCGGATGGCCGAGGACCTCACCGAGTACTTCGAGGAGGCGGGCGTCGACGTCGCCTATATGCACGACGAGACGGACACGCTGGAGCGACACGAACTCATCCGGAGCCTCCGACTCGGCGACATCGACGTACTCGTCGGGATCAACCTGTTGCGTGAGGGGTTGGACATCCCCGAGGTGTCGCTGGTCGCCATCCTCGACGCCGACCAGCAGGGGTTCCTCCGGTCGGAGACGACGCTCGTCCAGACGATGGGGCGGGCGGCGCGAAACGTCAACGGCGAGGTCGTCCTCTACGCCGACGAGACGACCGACGCGATGGCCGCCGCCATCGACGAGACGCAGCGCCGTCGCCGCATCCAGACCGAGTTCAACGAGGAACACGGCTACACGCCCGAGACCATCCAGAAGGAGGTCGGCGAGACGAACCTCCCCGGCAGCAAGACCGACACCTCCGACACGTCCGTCGACGACGTCGAGACGGAGGCGGACGCCGAACGCAAGGTCGAACTGCTCGAAGACCGCATGCAGGAGGCCGCGAACAACTTGGAGTTCGAACTCGCCGCGGACATCCGCGACCGCATCCGAGAGCTCCAAGAGGAGTTCGACCTCGACGCCGCCGACCTCGGCGTCGAACCCGAGGCCGAACCCGACTTCTGAGAGGGGTCATCGTAGACGTTCGGCAGGTTTTCTCCGTGAGAGTCGAACCCTGTGACTAGTCGAGAATCTCTCCTCCGGCCGGTTACGATATCCTCTGAGTCGTCTCCTCTCTCCTCCTCTCGTCTCCTCGCCTTCGACGGGAGGGGTGCAACCGGGGTGTGGTTTCGAATCGCACACCGGCCTCGATTCCCAGCGCTTTTCATTCGGGAACCGGAATTCGGGCTACCGACCGTGACCCGCGACTCGACGGACGAGCGCGACGGCCACAACTGTCACCACCTCTGTTCGGTCGCGAATCGTACCCGATTGTTCACACACGACAGAGTGGCGACAGTACAGACACGCGCTGATTCCGCCGATACACCGGTGTCCGGCCCGTTCCCGTCGCTGTGTCCGACACGGACGACCGTGTGCGCAGTAGACGTCTGACAACGACAACTGAACCTTCCACGAACGATGAGTTCCCAACGATACAGTCGCATCCAAAAGTCGTTTCTGAAGTATCAACACGTCTTCGTCCTGTTGGCACCGGTGCTGTTCGTCACGGCCGTAGTCCTCGCGGCACCGACGCCGGCGGACGTGGGCACGAACTACTGGCTCGAGTACTGGTGGCTCTTCCCGGCGTTCCTGCTCGGGGCGACCATCGTCAACACGGTGGGGATCAGCGGCTCGGCGCTGTTCGTGCCGTTCCTCATCTTCATCTTCCCGATCTTCGCCCAACCGCTGGAACCGGAGACCATCGTCAAGGTCGGCCTCATCAGCGAGGCGTTCGGCCTCTCCAGTTCGTCGGTCGCGTTCATCCAGTACGGCCTCGTCGACCGTCGATTGGCGCTCACGCTCGTCGCCGGCGCGGTGCCGTTCGTCGTCGGTGGGGCGCTCCTGTCGTTCATCATCCCGGAGGTCGTCTTCCACTCGCTGCTCGGTCTCGCGCTGCTGGCCGCCTCGTATCTCCTGTTCAAGGCCGACCTCGGCCACGACAGCCCGAGTGACGACGGCGAGACGGTCGCCGCCGACGGCGGCTCCGCGCCGGGGCTGCCGGACGACCCCGGCAAACTCGGGCCGGCCGGCGTCGACACCGACGACGACGGGAATGTCACCCGCGTCGACCGTGACGGGGGCGACTACCGATACACCCGCGGCGGCTACCTCAAGCGGTTCGCCAACTACAGCGTCGGCGGGACGTTCCAGGGGCTCGCCGGCTTCGGCGTCGGCGAACTCGGTATCATCTCGATGCTCAGCACGAAGGTGCCGGTCCGCGTCGCCATCGGGACGAACCACATCGTCGTCGCGCTCACGGCGATCCTCGCCTCGCTCGTCCACGTGTTCGGCGGCGGACTGGTCGGCGGCCACTCGCTGAGTCTCGCGTCGACGCCGTGGAACATGGTCGTCTTCACCGTCCCGGCGACGGTCATCGGCGGCCAGATTGCCCCGTACGTCTCGAACGCGCTGGAGACGGACACCATCAAGAACTTCGTCGGCGTCCTCTTCGCGATCATCTCGGTCGCGCTGTTCCTGATGGCCGCCGGTATCACCTGATCCGGCGCGCGGGTCCCCCGGTTCGCTTCTCTCGGGCGCTCCCGAACGCTGCGACTCGTGAGCGCCCTCGGCCGCGACGTTCCGAACGTCAACTATACCCGCGTCCCTGCCGCTCGTTCACACATGCCTGCTGAACGCGTGACTGTCTCACTCGACGACGACACTGCGGCGGCGCTCTCGAACCTCACCGACCGCACCGGCGAGGGACGGAGCGAAGTCATCCGCCGGGCGCTCGCGTTCTACGCCGCGAACTTCGAGGCCGCGAGCACCGGCGTCGGATCGAATCTCGCTGCCTACCACCGGATGCTCTCGGGCGGCGAACACGTGCTTCTCGACATCGACTTCCTCCACTGCTTTCTCGACTCCGTCACCGACGACGACGGGAACCCAGACCCCGCGTTCGTCGAGGCCGCCGACACCGTCTCCGACTACCACGCCCGCGAGTACGTCGACCGTTTCGACGACGCCGGCGAACTGCTCGAGTGGCTCTCTTTCTGCGGGTTCCTCTCGGTGCGGGCGGCGGAGGGCGACACCTATCACATCGTCTTCCCCTCCGCCGAGCTTCGGTGGTTCATGACGCGGTTCATCGAACGGAGCGTCCGCGACCTCCCGTTCGACCTCGAGATCGAGGAGAGCGTCTCGAAGGTGCTCGTCACCGAGCGACGACCGTCGGAGTCGGCGTAGCGTTCACACTCCTTCATACGTCTGCGCATCGTGTGCACACTCCGCATAACAACCCTTTAGAGGCTGATCGAGCTTCGTGTGAACATGCCTCACATGGTGGTGCAGTCATGGGAATCGTAGACCGACTCAGAGCGATCGGTCCGGGTGCGATGGTCGCCGCGGCGTTCATCGGACCGGGGACGGTGACGACGGCCAGCGTCACGGGCGCGCGGTTCGGCTACGCGCTCATCTGGACGATCGCCTTCTCGGTCGTCGCGACCATCGTCCTCCAGGAGATGAGTGCCCGCCTCGGCCTCGTCACCCGCGAGGGGCTCGGCGAAGCGCTCCGCAACCGGTTCGACAACCCGACGCTCCGCTACGCGAGCGTCGCGCTCGTCGTCAGCGCCATCGGTATCGGGACAGCCGCCTACGAGACGGGTAACATCCTCGGCGGCGCAGCGGGGTTAGAGACGATCACCGGCGTCAGCGCCTCGTTGTGGGGACCGCTGATGGGGCTCATCGCAGGCGCGTTGCTGTGGACCGGTCAGTACAAACTCATCGAGCGGGCGCTCGTCGGTCTCGTGGCCATCATGGGCGTCTCCTTCCTCGTCGACGCCATCCTCATCGGCCCCGATCTGGGAGCAGTCGCCGCCGGGTTCGTTCCGAGCGTCCCCGAGGGGTCTGCGTTCCTCATCACCGGTCTCGTCGGCACCACCGTCGTCGGCTACAACCTCTTTCTGCACGCCAGCAGCGTCCAGGAGCGGTGGAGTGGCCCCGACGACCTCCGGGAGTGTCGGACCGACACCGTCGCCTCCATCGTCCTCGGGGGGTTCATCACCCTCTCGATTCTCGTCTCCGCCGCGGCCGTCTTCCCGGTCGGGACGGAGATCTCGGACGTCGGGACGATGGCTGAACAGCTCGAACCCGTGGCCGGCACCTACGCGAAGGTGTTCTTCAGCATCGGCCTGTTCGCCGCCGGGTTCACCAGCGCGACGACGGCTCCGCTCGCGGGTGCCTACGCCACGGCCGGCGCGCTCGGCTGGGAGCGCGATCTCTCCTCGACGAAGTTCCGCGCCGTCTGGATGACGATCCTCGGCACCGGCGTCGTCTTCTCTGCGGTCGGCTTCAGCCCCGTCCAAGCCATCCTGTTCGCACAGGTCGCAAACGGCATCCTCCTGCCTATCATCGCCCTCTTCCTCATCCTCGTGATGAACGACAGCACGAAACTCGACAGCTACGTCAACTCGACCGTACAGAACGTCCTCGGTGGACTCGTCACGCTCGTCGTCGTCTGGCTCGGCGTCCGGAGTCTGCTCTCGCTCGTGGGGGTGTTCTGAATGGGCGGTGAGACACCAGAGACGACCGTCGGCGTCGACGTCGGCGGCACGTTCACCGACGTCGTCCTCCTTCGAGGCACCGACCTCGTCACCGCCAAGGTGCCGAGCACGGCCGACCAGAGCGTCGGCGTCATGGACGGCATCGAGAAAGCCTGCGAGAAGGCGGGCGTCGCCCCCGAGGCCGTCGACGACTTCGCCCACGCGATGACTGTCTCGGTCAACGCCCTCCTGGAGGAGGACGGCGCGAAGACGGCGCTCGTCACGACCGACGGCTTTCGCGACGTGCTCGAGATCGGTCGACAGGAACGCCCCTCCCTGTACGACTTCGACGCCGAGAAACCGGAACCACTGGTTCCCCGACGACGGCGGTTCACGGTCGAGGAACGCGCCACGCCCGAGGGGGTCGTCGACTCCGTCGACGCCGACGCCCTCGGCGACGTGGTCGCGTCGATCCGCGAGAGCGACGCGGAGGCTGTCGCCGTCTGTCTGCTCCACGCCTACGCACACCCGGAGAACGAGACGGCGGTCGCCGACGTGCTCGAGGCGGAACTCGACGTGCCGGTCTCCATCTCCCACGAGGTGCTCGCGGAGTTCCGCGAGTACGAACGCAGCTCGACCACCGTCGCCGACGCCTACGTCACCCCGGCCATCGACGCCTACATCGGTCGACTGGTCGACCGCGCGGCCGACGCGGGCGTCCCGGAACCCAGCGTGATGCAGGCCAACGGCGGCATCACCGACGCGACGACGGTGCGAGAGCACGCCGTCAGGACCTGTATGTCCGGCCCCGCCGCGGGCGTCGTCGGGGCCCGCGCGAGCGTCGGCGACGTCGCCGCCGACCGTGGCCTCGCCGGTCTCGTCACCTTCGACATGGGCGGCACCTCCAGCGACGTCAGCCTCGTCCGCGACGGCGAGGTCGAACAGACAACAGATGCAGAAATCAGCGGCCGACCCATCCGGACGCCGATGGTCGACGTCACCACCGTCGGCGCGGGCGGCGGCAGCGAGGGGTGGGTCGACGCCGGCGGCGCGCTCCGCATCGGTCCCGAGTCGGCGGGTGCCGAGCCCGGCCCCGTCTGTTACGGCCGCGGCGGCACCGTCCCGACCGTCACCGACGCGAACGTCGTCCTCGGCTACATCGGCGAGAGCACCAGCCTCGGCGGCGAACTCTCCATCGACGTCGCCGCCGCTCGCGACGCCCTCGGCGAACTCGCCGACGAGGCCGGGCTGGACGGGCCGCTCGACGCCGCTCGCGGGATGTACCGCGTCGCCAACGCGACGATGACTCGGGCCATCCGCGCCGTCACGCTCGAACGCGGCTACGACCCGCGGAACTTCGGCCTCGTCGCCTTCGGCGGCGCCGGACCGATGCACGCCGCCGCGCTCGCCGACCGACTCGACGTCGGCACCGTCGTCGCGCCGCGCGCCTGCGGCGTGCTCTCGGCGTTCGGCCTGCTGGCGGCCGACGAGCGACACGACGCCGTCCGCACCCACCGACGACCGCTCTCGGCGGTCGACGTCGACGACGTCGAAGACACCTACGCGGAACTCGAAGCCGCGGTCCGCGAGGAGTGTAGCGACCCCGACGCGGCCGTCGTCAGCCGCCGGGCGGACCTCCGCTACGCCGGTCAGAGCTTCGAGCTCACCGTCCCCGCCGACCGTCCGTTCGATCCCGAGACGGCGGTCGAGCGGTTCCACGCGGCCCACGAGTCGACCTACGGCTACCGGATGACCGAGTCGGTCGACCTCGTCAACGTCCGCGCGGAGGCCGTCGTCGAGCGCGACGACCCCACCATCGGCTACGACGCGCCCGGCGACGCCGTCGTCGACGAGCGCGAGGCACAGTTCACCGACGGGTCCTACCGGACGACGGTGTACGACCGCGAGCGGTTGCCGCCCGGCGAGGTCGTCGCCGGTCCGGCGGTGCTCGAACAGGACGAGAGTACGGTCGTCGTCCCGCCGGCGTGGGAGACGACCGTCCGACCGGACGGCTCGCTCGTCCTCACGGAGGTGAGCCGATGACCGACGGCGAGATCGACGCGGTCACCCTCGAGATCCTCCGCAACCAGTTGGAGAGCGTCGCCGAGGAGATGGGACAGGTGCTCATCACCGGCTCCTACTCGCCGAACATCAAGGAGCGACAGGACTGTTCGACCGCCCTCTTCGACGACGAGGGGCGGATGGTCGCGCAGGCGGAACATATCCCCGTCCACCTCGGCGCGATGCCCGAGGCGGTCGACGCCGTCCGCGACAGAGAGCCGCGACCGGGCGACGTGTTCGTCCTCAACGACCCCTTCGAGGGCGGGACGCACCTGCCGGACGTGACGCTCGTCTCGCCGCTCGCGCCGGAGGGTGAGGTCGTCGGCTACGCTGTCTCGCGGGCGCACCACGCCGACGTCGGCGGGATGACGCCCGGCAGCATGCCCGCCGGTGCGCGCGAGATCTACCAGGAGGGACTGCGACTGCCACCCGTTCGACTCGTCGCTGGCGGCGAGGTGGTCGACGACGTGATGTCGCTGCTCCTGGCGAACGTCCGGACGCCCGACGAGCGTCGAGCGGACCTCCGCGCGCAGATCGCGGCCAACGACCGCGCCGAGGAACGCCTCGGCGACCTGCTGGCGGAACACGGCGAGCTCGTCCTCGACGCGTTCGACGCGGTGATCGACTACTCGCGGGAACGCATCGCCGCAGAGATCCGCGACCTCCCCGACGGCACGTACCGCGCCCGCGACGTGCTGGAGGGCGACGGTGTGCTCGAACACGAGTCGGGCGTCGACCCCGACACGGTCGAGATCCCCGTCGAGACGGCCGTCACCGTCGACGACGACGAGATCCTCGTCGACTTCGAGGGCACCGCAGACCAGGTGCCGGGGAACCTCAACGCGCCGCTGGCGGTCGCCAAGAGCGCCGTCTACTTCGTCGTCCGCTGCGTGACCGACCCCGAGATCCCGCCGAACCAGGGCTGTTACGACCCGGTGACGCTCCGCGTCCCCGAGGGGTCGCTGTTGAACCCCGACCTCCCGGCGGCTGTCGTCGGCGGCAACGTCGAGACCAGCCAACGAGTGACCGACGTCGTGCTCGCGGCGTTCGCCGAGGCGGTCCCCGACCGCGTTCCGGCGGCCGGACAGGGAACGATGAACAACCTCATCGTCGGCAGTCGGACGGGCTCTTTCACCTACTACGAGACGATCGGCGGCGGGTTCGGCGCGCGGCCGACGAAAGACGGGATGGACGGCGTCCAGGTCGGGATGACCAACACGCTCAACACGCCCGTCGAGGCGCTGGAGACGGCCTACCCGCTCCACGTCGAACGGTACGGCTTCCGCCCCGACAGCGGCGGCGACGGGCGGTTCCGCGGCGGTCTCGGCCTCGAACGGTCGGTGACGGTGCAGGAGGACGCCACCGTCTCGCTTTTGACCGAGCGGCGGCGCATCCCGCCCGCCGGTCTCGCGGGCGGCGAGGACGGCGCAGTCGGGCGGAATCTCGTCGACGGCGACCCGGTGGCCGCCAAGACGTCGGTCGACGTCGACGCCGGGACGACGGTGACGGTGCTGACGCCGGGCGGCGGCGGCCACGGCGACCCGGCCGAGCGGGACCCCGACCGCCGCGAGCGGGACCGACTGGACGGGAAGGTCGGTCGTGAGGTGGACGAGGAGGGCGGCGAGTGACGCCTCCCGTCGCAGATCCGACGGCCGAGGGCGACCGCCTCCGACTCGGCGTCGTCGTCCCGTCGTCGAACACGACGGTCGAACCGGAGTTCGCCCACTGGTCGCCGCCGGACGTGTCGGTCCACGCGGCGCGGATGCCGCTGGTCGACGTGACGGTCGAGGGACTCGACGCGATGGCCGACGACGCGGTCGCCGCGGCCGAGCGACTCGCCGACGCCGAGGTCGACGCCGTCGCCTACGCCTGCACGACCGGGAGTCTCGTCCACGGCCACGGCTTCGACGCCGAGTTGGAAGACCGACTGGGCGAGGCCGCGGGTGTGCCCGCGGTGGCGACGGCGCTGTCGGTGCGACGACTGCTCGACGCGCTCGACGCGACGCGCGTCGCCGTCGCGACGCCCTACCTCCCGGAGTTGAACGAACGCGAACGATCGTATCTGGTCGAGGCGGGGTTCGAGGTCGTCGCGCTCGACGGCCGCGGCATCGAACGCAACACGGACATCGGCCGACTCACGCCCGCGGACGCCAGCCAGCAGGCGCGTGCGGTGCTCGACGAGACGTCCGACGCCGACGTCGACGCGCTGTTCGTCTCCTGTACGAACTATCCGACGCTCGCCGCCGTCGACGACCTCGCCGCCGCGGGGCCGGCGGTGGTGACGAGCAACCTCGCGACGCTCTGGGACCTCGCGCGGGTGACGGGACTCGGCGTCGACGCCCTCCCCGGGGATCTGCCGTCGCCGACGCTCGACTGACCGCGGTCGCCTGGCCGCTCGCTCGTCGCACCCTTTCGAACCTACCTGATTCGAGGAGGGAGTCCCGCCGTCTACGGCGAGGAGGATGTCATCCGGTGGCGAACTCCTGCGTGTAGACGTTCTCTGCGTACCGCTTGCCGCCGAGTTCGACCTCGCCCTCGCCGGTCTTCTCGAACCCGTACTCGCGGTAGAACTCGTCGCCGACGGCGTTGTCCGCGAGCGCCATCGCCCGCATCCGCCGCATGTTGAAGTCCTCCAGGTCGCTTCTGACCCGATCGAGCAGTCGCCGACCGATCCCCTCGTGCCAGCGGTCGGGGTCGACGTAGAGTCTGAGCACGTCGCCTTCGTCCTCGTTGAGGACGCCGTGACAGAAGCCGACGACCTCGTCGTCGACGGCGACGAGCAGCGTCACGCCGGGTTTGTCACACGCGTTCTGGAGAGACTCGTCGTCGTACCACTCGCCGACGGTCTCCTCGATGACGTCGGCGTCGAGCAGGTCGGCGTACGTCTCGCTCCACGACCGTCGTGCGACGCGCTGGATGCCCTCGATGTCACTCGCCGTGGCTGGTCGAATTTCCATGTCAACTGTTACCGCACGAGAGGGGTTAGGCGTTCTGAAAGTTCGGACGCCTTGTAGTAGTACAACTCGGGTTTTCTTCGGCGTCGAATCCGACGGGAGCTCCGACCTCTCGTTGCCTGGAGTCGATCAGTTCCCTTCGAACATCTCCCGAACGCGGGCGACACTCTCCTCGACGTAGCCCACGTCGCCGACGACCGCCTCGACGCAGAGCGTGCCGGTCCAGTCGTCGCCGAGGGCGTCGAAGACCGCCGGAAAGTCCACGATTCCGGCACCGACCGGGAGGTGGTCGTCGCTCTCGCCGAGCGTGTCGTTCAGGTGGACGTGGGAGATGCGGTCGCGGTTGGCGGCGACGAACGCCGCGACCTCGGCCGACTCGAACCCCACGGCGCGGGCGTGACCCGTATCGAACGTCATGTCGGCGTCCACGCGGTCGAGCAGACGCTCGAAGTTTTCGGCGGTGAACCGACTCGTGATCAGGTTCTCGACCGTGAGCTCGACGCCCCGGTCGGCCGCGTAGGCGTGGAGCGTTCCCACCGAGTCGACGACGGCGTCCTCGACCTCCTCGGTGGACCACGCGAACCTCCAGGCCGCCGAAGAGGGGTGGAGCACCGCCTTCGACGCACCGAGGTCGGCGGCCGCGTCGAGGCAGTTCCGGTGCGTGTCGAGGAGACCCTCGTGCTGTGACTCGAACGGCGCGGCGACGTCGACGGCGAACGGTAGGTGGGTGACGAGGTCGAGACCGGCGTCGGCGAGGCGGTTCGCGAGGTCCTCGGGAAGGCGGTTCGGATGGCCGCTCCCGTCGAGGACGAGTTCGAAGAAGTCACAGTCGGTTCGGGCGGCCACGTCGACACCCTCCTCGACGTGAAGACCGACCGATTCGGGCAGGCTGAAGCCGACTTGCGCGTCCATAGTCGTACGTCGTGTCGGCGTACCAAATGGTTCGGGTCGACTACGGCTCGACCTCGCGGTCGAACGACTCGAGGTTCTCGACGTCCGGCCGCTCGCCGTCCGAGACGTCGAGTCCGTCGGCGATGTCGTCGATGTCGTCGAGTCCGAGCATCTCGCGGACCTGTTCGTCGAACTCCAGTGAGTCGAGTCCCTCCGTGTCCTGGACGTCGCTGCCGGTCAACTGCTTGCCGTAGCGACCGACCAGCGAGGTCAGCTCCTGGGGGAGGACGAACGTCGTCGACTCGCCCTGTCCGATGTTCTGTAGCGTCTCCATCCCCCGCTCGACGATGGCGCGTTCGCCCATCGACTGCGCGGACTTCGCGCGGAGCACCGTCGAGATGGCGTCGCCCTGCGCTTCGAGGATCTGCGACTGCTTCTCTCCCTGGGCGCGGATGATGTTCGACTGCTTCTCTCCCTGAGCCGTCTCGACGGCGCTGCGGCGTTCACCCTGCGCTTCGAGGATCATCGCGCGGCGACGGCGTTCGGCGGAGGACTGCTCCTCCATCGCGTTCTCGACCTCGGCGCTGGGTTTGACCTCTCGGACCTCGACTGACTCGACGCGGATCCCCCACTCGTCGGTGGGTTCGTCCAACTGCTTGTGGATGCGACTGTTGATCTCCGTCCGACGGCTCAGCGTCTCGTCGAGTTCCATGTTGCCGAGGACGGCCCGGAGCGTCGTCTGAGCGAGATACGACACCGCGTTGCGGTAGTCGTCGACCTCGAGGAAGGCCTTCTTCGGGTCGACCACCCGGATGTAGACGACGGCGTCGGCGACGACCGGCGAGTTGTCCTCGGTGATGGCCTCCTGCCGGGGGACGTCGAGCGTCTGCGTCCGCATGTCGAACGAGTAGGTCTGCGAGACGAACGGCGGGACGACGCTGAGGCCCGGTTCGAGCAACCCGCGGTACTCGCCGAACACCGTCAACGCGCGTTTCTCGTAGGCTTGAACGATCTCGACGGCGCTGACGACCGTCGCGACGAGGAGGAGCGCGACGAGGAGTCCGAGCGCGACGAGCGGCGGAAACACGAGGAGGGCGAGCAGTCCGACGGAGACGACGCCGGCGGCGAGGAGGGGACCCGACGGCAACCCGCCCGCGCTCATGCGGCCGAGTCGACGAAAGAGGCTGGTCATGTCGTCGCGTTCTCCGCGGGGGTAGTTACTTCTTTCTCCGGAGACAGTTTCGTCACAGCAACGCGCTTTTGTATCGACCAGTCGACGTGGACGCCATGCGCGCGGAACTCGACGTCGAAGACCTACTCAAACTGGTGCTCGTGTTGGTCGTGGTGTGGCTCGTTCTCGAGATCGTCGGCGAAGTGCTCGGCCTGCTCGCCGGCCTCCTCGGGCCGCTCCGACCGCTGCTCGGGATCCTGATAATCGTGCTCATCGTCCTCTGGTTCACCGACCGCCTGTGAGTGGGAGTCTCGTAGAAACCCATAGATTTCTCCGTGAAGATCGACGACAGGAGCCAGCCGAGGCTCGCCGTGCTTCCAGCTGGCTACGACAATCCCTCTGAGTCGTCTCGTCGCCGACCGACAGCTACAACCTCCCGCTGACCGAGGTCCGTCCGTGTACAGTCTGAACGTCCCCGTCCCGGGTGGTGTCCAGCGGCTCGCCGCCGAGTTACATCCGCGACTCACGGCGTTCGACACAGTTCGGGAACGACACACGCTCGTCGCCAAACGCCTCGGCGACGACTCGCTCCCTCGCCTCCGCGAACGGCTTCGACCACTTCTCCGCGACACGCCGGCGTTCGAGGCCCGCATCACGGGCGTCGACTTCTTCGAGCGGCCGACGAAGGGGACCGGCCCGGTCGTCTATCTCGCCGTCGAGAGCCCTGGACTCGTCGCGCTCCACGACCGACTCTGCGAGGCGTTCGACCCCATCGACGGACTGGAGGGCGACGACTACGTGCCGCACGTCACCCTCGCTCGCGGCGGGTCGCTCGCGGACGCCGAAGCGCTCGCCGCCGTCGACGTCGACTCGGTGACGTGGACCGTCTCGGCGCTCGACCTCTGGAGCGCGGAGTTCCGCGAGTCGGCGGCGACGCTCCGGCTTCGGTGACGTGGCCTACCGTTCGACGAGTCGCATCCCCATCGGTTCTCGGGGGTGCATCGTTAGCGACCCGCGCAGCGAGAACGGCTCGTCGCGGACGTAGTCGAGTTCGAACTGCTGGGCGACGCAGCCGACGATGAGCTTCGCCTCCAACAGCGAGAACTGCTTGCCGATGCAGTGACGCGGGCCGCCGCCGAACGGGAAGTACGAGAAGCGAGGTCGCTGCGCCCGGCGCTCGGGGAGCCACCGGTCCGGGTCGAACGTCTCCGGGTCCGTGTACCACCGCTCCGAACGGTGAACGGCCCACTGGGGGAGCATCACGCCGGCCCCCTCAGGGACGCGGTAGCCGCCGAGGCGGACGTCGACCTTCGGCTCGCGGAACATCACGTACACCGGCGGGTAGAGTCGCATCGTCTCGTGGAGGACGCGGTCGGTGTACGTCAGCTTCCGAGCGTCGGCCGTCGTCGGAACGTCGCCGCCGAGCACCTCGTCGACCTCTCGGTGGACCCGCGATTCGACCTCGGGATGTTGCGACAGCAGATACCAGAAGTAGGTGAGCGTGAGCGCCGTCGTGTCGTGACCCGCCAGTAGCATCGTCATCATCTCGTCGCGCAGTTGCTGGTCGGTCTGCTCGCCGCGCTGCTGGGCGCGGAGGATGATAGAGAGCAGGTCCATCGGTAGTCCGTCGGCCGCGGCGTCGGAACTGCCGCGGCCGCCGCCCTCGGAGTCTCGACCGAACTCCGTCCCCCGACGCTCCGCGACGATGTCGTCGATGACGTCCTCGATGGTCGCAATCGCCTCCTTGTAGTCGCGGTTCTCCCGCGTGGGCGCCCAGTCGGGGACGATGACGCGCAGCGGGTCGGGTTCGAACCGTGCGCCGAGCGGTTCGAGGTTCTCCTGTACCAGTTCGATACGCTCCTCGTCGAGCGACGCCCCGAGCATCGCGTCGACGATGATCTCGACGGTCAGGCGGGCCATCTCCAGCTGAACGTCGACGACGTCGCCGTCCTCCCAGTCGGCGAGCATCGCTTCCGTCCTCTCGCTCATCATCCCGCCCAGCGTGGCGATGCGCGTCGGATCGAACGCGGGCTGGGCGAGCTCGCGCTGTCTCCGCCACTCCTCGTCCTCGCTGAGCAGCAGGCCGTTCCCGAGCAGGTCACCCATCGCATCGTCCTGAAACTGTGGTTTACGGAACTTTGCGGCCTCGCTCACCAACACCTGCTCGATATGCTCGGGGTTGGTGAGCATGTAGACCGGCATCGGACCGAGGTCGAACTTGACGACGTCGCCGTATGCCTCGGCACAGGCCGTCATGAAAGTGAACGGGTCCTTCGCGTACTGGTTGCTGTTCCCGAAGACGGGGAGGCCCTTCGGTCCCGGTGGTTGGAGACTCATACCTTACGTTGGGCTGCAGACGGATGAATCGCTCGTCTATGTATCCGCTTGCTGGTAGATCGAGAGGGGTTCGACCGGCTCGGATTCCGATGCGTGTCATCGACCGAGAGAACCACTACGGCAGAGCTCTCGCTGCCCTTCACTCACTGCGTCGCCGGCGCATAGCGCCGGCTGCTAGCGGAACCTTCGGTTCTGCACTGCTGGCGAGGATCTCGCGGAAACGCAGGGCGAAGCCACGCACCACGACGAGAGAGCTCTCTCACGGCGTCGGCGGCTGCCCGTCGTACGCATCGTGGTCGGTGTAGAAGTTCATCATCGCGAACTTCAGTTTGTCCGGCCCGATGTCGATGAGCTCTTCGCGTTCCTCCGGCGGGAACGTCTTGCGGACGCCGTACTTCCCCATGTCGTTGTCCGTGTATCGTTTGTCGAGGAGGACGCGAACGCCGAAGTCGTCGGGCGAGCGGATCACCCGCCCGAGCGCCTGTCGCGTCTTTCGTATCGTCGGAATCTCGACGGCGTAGCGCCAGCCGGCCTCGCGGGAGCGCTCGGCGTAGGCACGGTCGTAGGCGTCCTGCACCGCCTCCATCCGCTCGGAGAGATGGGGGTAGGGGACGCCGACGACGGCGACCGTCCGGGCGTCGTCGCCGTCGAAACTCACCCCTTCGGCGAGCGTCCCCCACAGCGAGGTGAACAGCGCGCCGTCGCTCGAGGAGACGAACCCCTGTCGGAGCTCCTCGGTCGGCGTTCCGGCCTCGTCGAGAAAGAACTCCGTCCGACCCCTGTCGTCGGCGAGCCCCTGTCCGCCGCCGAGCAGTTCGTAGTATCGCTGGGCCTCCGAGTAAGAAGGGAAGAACAGCAGCGTGTTCCCGGGCGTGAAGCGGACGACATCCCGGAGCGTGGCGGCGACGACGTCCTGCGTCTCCTGCTCGCCGCGTTCGCTCGCGAACAACGCCGGTCCCTCGACGGCGTAGGTGCGGCGGTTCTCTTCGGGGTACTCCAGTCCGTAGGCGAGCGTCGCCGCGTCTTCGAGTCCGAGTACGTCCTCGGTGACGTCGAACGGGCGGACGGTCGCGCTCATCAGCACGCTGGCGTACACCTCCTCGAACAGCTCCTGCGTGACCTCTCGCGGGATACAAGTGTACAGCTCCGCCCGACCGTAGATCTCTTCCGTCCCGCCGTCGCGGCGGACCGAACACATCGGATGCTGGCCGAGTTTGTCGCCGTCGCTCATCCACGAGGCGATGAACGCTGCGGCCTGCTGGGTCTGACACTCCTGTCGCGTCGTCGTCTCGCCGTCCTTGTACGCCTGTTCGTACTCCTCGTCGAGCGACTCGCCCAACTGGAGCGCGAGGTCGACCTCCGCGTCGATGCCGCGGCCCTCGTAGCTGTCGAGGAACGCCATCGTCAGGTCGTCGCGGCGGTTCTCGTCGGCGATGGCGACGTCGTACCAGTTCTCCCCGACGTCGTCTCGCTCGTACGACCCCAGCGCATCTTCGTAGGTCGACTTGAGCGCGCGGTAGAACGCGCCGATCACGTTGCGGGCGTGCTCGGCACGGGAGTCGTCGACGTCGTCGAGTTCGTCGAGTGCGCTCTCGAGGGTGTTCTCCGTCAGCGTGCGGGTGGCGTGGTCCCGTGCGGCCGACTCGATGTTGTGCGCCTCGTCGAAGACGGTGATGACGTCCTCGGGGTCCCGGTCCAACCACCGGAAGAACTGCTCGCGGATCATCGGATCCAAGAGGTGGTGGTAGTTGCAGACGACGAGGTCGACGCCCTCCATCCCCTCCTTCAGCAGCTCGTAGCCGCAGTAGCCCTGCTTCTCGGCGTACTCGTAGACGTCGTCGGGGGTGCGGACGTCCTCGAACAGCCAGCCGAAGAACTCGTCGGTGTCGTCGACGAGGTTGTTGTAGTAGTACTCACAGACGCTGCCGTCCTCCATCTCCTCGAGGTCCCGTTCGATCGTGTCGAGCTCGTCCATCACGGCGCTGCGCGCGTCGGCGGCGGTGTCGTCGCCGTCCTGCATCCGGTCGAGCAACGCCTGCTCGCGCTGTTTCAACTCGGCCTTGTCGGCACGCTTCTCGACGACGCTGCGGGTCGTATCGCGGAGCGTCTGACATTCCTGGTAGCCCACGTCGATGTGACACATCGAGGCCTTCCCTTTGAAGACGACCGCGCGGATCGGTTTCTCGCGGGTGATGGCGCGGGCGTCCGCGACGAACTGGCGCATCTGCTGGTGGACGTTCGTCGTGATGACGACGGTCTTGTCGTGTTCGCGGGCGTAGTCCAGCGCCGGCACGAGCGCGGAGAGAGTCTTCCCCGTCCCCGGTGCGCCCTCGAGCAGGACGTCCTGCTGGCGGGCCAGCGAGTTGGCGATGCGGTCCATCGCCTCCGCCTGGTTCGGGTATGGCTCGTCGTAGGGGAAGAAGCGGAGATGTCCGTTCGAGTCTGCCACTACGGAGCGTTGGTCGTCATCGGGTTAAAACGCTCGGGAACCGGGGTGGATCCGACCCGGCCGTCCGAACCTAGACGATGCGTGCGCATCGATTATCAAGCTATCTCCGGGGTGCGCCGCGAACACCCCGTCGACGTACCGTTTTGCCCGTCTCGGCGAAATCATGGTATACGATGTCAACCGAAACCACGACAGCGACCGTTGGGACGACCGAAACGAGCACGTGGAAGGGAGGACTCGGTGCGGGACTCGCCGGCGGCGCCGTCATGGGCGTGATGCTGACGGTGATGATGACGCCGGTCATCGAGGTAGCGATCCCCGCGATGTACGGACTCTCCGGCGGGGCGGCAGGCTGGGTCATCCACATGAGCAACTCGGCGGTACTGGGCGTCGCCTTCGCCGGCATCGCCAACGCGCTCGGCGTCGGTGAGAACGTCCCGAAGAGCGTCGGCCTCGGCGCCGTCTACGGCGCGGTGCTGTGGGTCGTCCTCGCGGCGCTGGTGATGCCGGTGTGGCTCTCGGCCGTCGGCTTCCCGGGTGCCCCGCCGCTGCCGAACTTCAACCCGATGAGCCTCGTCGGCCACCTCGCGTACGGTGCCGTCCTGGGTGCGGTGTTCCCGTTCGTGCGGGATCTGTAGACGAATCTGACGCCGAAGAACCCGACTTTTCGAGATCGGGGACACGATAGCGACACCGTGTCCGTAGTCCGTTGTGACGCCGGTGTCCGCGTTACTCTACCAGTTCGACCAACAGTCCCTTCTGGGCGTGCAGGCGGTTCTCGGCCTGATCCCACACCAGCACGCGCTCGGACTCCAGGACGGCGTCGGTGATCTCCTCGCCGCGGTGCGCTGGCAGACAGTGCATCACCAGCGCGTCCGTCTCGTTCAGGAGCTCCATGTTCACCTGGTAGCCCTCGAACGCGTCGAGTTTCTCCTCGCGCTCGTCCTCCTGGCCCATGCTGACCCAGACGTCAGTGTAGAGGACGTCCGCGTCGGCGACGGCGTCGACCGGATCGTCGACGACGGTCGGTGCGTCACCCAGTTCGTCGGCCCGCTCCAGGACGGCGTCGCTCATCCCGTACCCCGGCGGCGTGCAGACGGTGAGGTCGACGCCCGCCAGCGCACAGCCGAGCACGAACGACTGGCCGACGTTGTTGCCGTCGCCGATCCACGTCGCCTGCACGTCGTCGAAGCCGCCGAACGTCTCCTTGATGGTGAGCAGGTCGGCGAGCGTCTGACACGGGTGAGCCTCGTCTGTCAACCCGTTGACGACGGGGACGTCCGCGTAGTTCGCGATCTCGAGGAGATCCGCGTGATCGAACAGGCGGACCATCACCACGTCGACGTACCGCGAGAGCACCCGCGAGGTGTCTTTCAGCGGTTCGCCGTGGCCCAGCTGGATGTCGTCGGGGCCGAGGAAGATGGCGTGACCGCCCAGTTGCGTCATCCCCGTCTCGAAGGAGATGCGCGTCCGCGTCGACGGTTTCTCGAACAGCATCCCGAGCGTCTGCTGGTCGAGTCGCGTCCCGTCCTCGCCGGACTTCAGCGCCGACGCCCGATCGAGGACCGTGTTCAGATCCTCCGGAGAGAGGTCGTCGATGTCGACGAGGTGGTCGACGTCGAGCATCAGCTCTCTCCTCCGAGGCGGTTGCAGACCGCGACGAGCACGTCGATCGAGGTGTCGTACTCCTCGAGCGGCAGATGTTCGTTGGGCGCGTGGTCGAGATCCGAGTCGCCCGGACCGTAGGTGACCATCGGACAGTCCCACACCTTCGCGAAGACGTTCATGTCGCTCGTGCCGGTCTTCCGCAGGAGGCGGGGGTCGCCGCCCTCCTGCCGGATGGCGACCCGGAACGCCCGGCCCACGTCGGTCCGGGGGCTCATCATCACCGGCGGCACGTCGTCGTACCAGCGGACGGTCCCGCCGTTGAGCTGCGAGTCGGCGACCTCGCGTACCTCTTCGACGGTCATCTCCGGCGGGACGCGGAACTGGACGTCCATCGTCGACTCGACGGAGAGCCCGTCGTCGGTCGTCCCGCCGGCCATACTGACGGGCTTACAGGTGACGCGCTCGAAGACGGGCGTCCACTCGTCGGTCTCGAACTCGTCTTCGACGTTCCGCCACCAGTCGAGGGCGTCCTGGATCGCGTTGTTCTCGGGGCGGGAGGTGTGACCGGACTCGCTCGTGGCGACGTAGGTACCCGCGAGCAGGCCGCGGTAGCCGAGGGTGATCCCCTCCCAACCGCTGGGTTCGCCGTTGACGACCGCGCCCGGTTCGGCGCGGCCCTCCTCGACGACGTGGAGCGCGCCGCGGGAGTCGACCTCCTCGCCGACGACGCCGATGAAGCTCATCCCGGTCTCGACGGCCGCCACGGCCATCGCCGCCAGCGGACCGGTTGCGTCGACGCTCCCGCGCCCCCACAGCGACTCGCCGACGCCGTCCTCGCCGTCTCTCACCTCGACGGGGATGTCGCCGGGGACGGTGTCGATGTGTGACGTCAGGAGTACGCGGTCGTCGGCGGGCGCGCGGACGTTGCCGACCTCGTCGATCCACACCTCGCGGTCGTGAGACTCGAAGAAGTCGACGAGCACCGCCGCGGCCGGCCCCTCCTCGCCCGACGGCGAGGGAGTGGAGACGAGGTCGTACAGCAGCTGCCGCGCCTCGGTGTCGAGCGCCGCCACCGTCCGCTCGGTGAGGTCGCCGGTCGTACTGCTCATTCGAGCACCTCTGTCAGCGCCTGGGTCATGCGGTCGGCGTGGCTCTCGTCGACGATCAGCGGCGGCAAGAGACGGAGTACCGACCGACCGGCGGGCAGCGCGAGGATCCCCTCCTGGAGCGCGAGCTGCTTCAGCAGGCGGTTTGCGCCGCGTTTCACTTCGATGCCGACCATCAGCCCCTGTCCGCGCACGTCGCGGACGGGCAGGTCGTGTTCCTCGGCGGCCGCCGCGACGTTCTCCATCAGATAGGAGCCGACGTCGCCGGCGTGCGTCGGCAGATCCTCCTCGACGAGGACGTCCAGCGTCGCGTTCGCCGCCGCACAGGGGACCGGCCCCCCCGAGAACGTCGACCCGTGGTCGCCGAACTCCTCGGTGAGCCAGTCCGCACAGAGCGTCGCACCCATCGGGAGACCGTTGGCGATCCCTTTTGCGGTGGTGAGCATATCCGGGACGACGCCGGCCTGCTCGCAGGCCCAGAGCGTCCCCGTCCGGCCCATCCCGGTCTGGATCTCGTCGAAGACGAGCGCCGCACCCGCGTCTTCGGTCACGTCGCGGGCGTGTGCCAGATAGTCGGCCGTCGCCGGGTGGATGCCGCCCTCGCCCTGGACGGGTTCGAGGAAGACCGCCGCCGTCTCGTCGTCGACGGCCTCGGCCAGCTCCTCGTCGTCGCCGTAGGTGACGAACTCGACGTCGCCCGCCAGCGGTTCGTAGGGGGCCTTGTACTTCTTCTTCCAGGTCATCGCCAGCGCGCCCATCGTCCGGCCGTGGAAGCCGCGCTTGGTGGCGACGATCTTCGAGTTCCCGGTGGCCGCGCGGGCGAACTTCATCGCCGCCTCGTTGGCCTCGGTGCCGGAGTTACAGAGCCAGACGTTCTCCAGGTCACCGGGGGCGAGCGCGGCGAGTTTCTCGTACAGTTCGGTGCGGACCTCGACCGGGTACGACGCCTGCACGTAGGTCAACTTCGCCGCCTGCGCTTGGATCGCTTCCGTGACCTTCGGGTGGGAGTGGCCGAGCGGCGTGACGGCGTAGTTCGCGCCCATGTCGAGGAACTCGGTGCCGTCGTTGGTGTAGAGATACGGCCCCTCGCCGGACTCGATCTGGAGGGGTTTCTCGTTGAAGACGAACCCGGTCATTGCTCCACCTCCTCCGCGTCGGCGACGTCGCTCAGTACGCCGGGTTCGACGTGGGTGCCGCCGCCGCCGAGCGCCGTCGTGATGGGGTCACGGACGTTGGCGTCGGCGACGATCACCTTCGCGGCTCCGCCCTCCAGCGCCTCCGTGGCCGCCATCACTTTCTTCGTCATGAACCCCTCGGCGGCGTCCTTCAGCGCGTCCAACTCGGCCGGCGTCGACGCCGACGAGATGAGCGACTCTGGGTCGTCGATATCCTCGTACACACCTTCGACGTCGGTGAGCACGACGAGTTCGCCACCGAGCGCACCGGCGACGGCGGCGGCCGCACGGTCTGCGTCGGCGTTGACGGGAACCCCGTCGTCGGCGAGCATCGGAACGGTCGCCACGGGCGTGTAGCCGCCGTCGAGGAGCGTCTCCAGCAGTTCGGCGTTGACGTCGGTGATCTTCCCGGAGTGGTCGCCGCGCTTGATCTTCTTCTTGCCGTCCTCGACGACGCGGACGGCGGACTTGCGCTTGCCCGTCAAGAGGCCACCGTCGACGCCGGAGAGGCCGAGCGCGTCGACGCCCGCCTCGCGGAGCGTCGCCGTCAGCTCGGTGTTCAGTTTCCCGGGCATCACCATCGTGAACACCTCCATCGTGCGCTCGTCGGTGAAGCGACCCGAGACGCCCGAGGGGGTCTCGACGTAGGTGGGTTCCTCGCCGAGTTCCTCCAGGGTCTCGTCGACGGCCGTCGACCCGCCGTGGACGACGACGACCTGCCGACCGTTGGCGACGAGGTGTGCGATGTCCTCGACCGCGCCCGCGGGTTCGACGGCGCGCGCGCCGCCGATCTTCACGACGACCGGCGGCTCTCGCGGCTCGCCTCCGTCCGTGTAGAGGCAGTCTTGAGCCTGTGCGTCGATGAGATCGTCGTGTGCGGCGAGGAGGTCCTCGCGCGTGTATTCGCTCGTCATTGGTGTTCTGTGGTGGCTCCCCTACGGTGCTCCGACGGGGTGGAAGCCGGTGAACTCTAACCCTGCTGTCTCTTCGAGACCGAGCGCGACGTTGGCGGCGTGGACCGCCTGCCCGGCCGAGCCTTTCATCATGTTGTCAATGGCCGAAAAGAGCACGAGACGCCTGTTCGAGGGGTCGACCTCGAAGCCGACCTCGCCGACGTTCGTCCCGGCGACGGCCTTCGGTTCGGGGTAGCGGTAGACGCCGCCGCCGCCCGCGACCATCCGCATGAACGGTTCGTCCTCGTAGCTCTCCCGATACGCGCCCCACATGTCGCCCTTCGTGACGGGGCCATCGGGGAAGACGTGGCACGTCGCTGACGCGCCGCGGATCATGTCTACGGCGTGGACGGTGAACGAAACGTCGAGACCGAGGAACTGCTCGATCTCGGCCTCGTGGCGGTGGCCGATCGGCGCGTACGGACGGACGACGCCCGAACGCTCGGCGTGGCTGGAGGCCTTGCCGGCGCTCGCGCCGCCCTCCGAGGAGCCGACCTTCACGTCGACGACGACCTGCTCGTCGCCCTCTAAGATTCCTGCCTCGAACAACGGTTTCAGACCGAGGATCGTCGCCGTCGCGTTACAGCCACCCGCGGCGATGAGCTCCGCCCCAGGCAGGTTTTCTCTGTTTATCTCGGGCAGTGCGTACTCCGACTTCTCCAGATACTCGGGACAGCTGTGGCCGTCGTACCACTCGTCGTACTGTTCTTCCGAGTCCAGCCGGAAGTCCGCCGAGAGGTCGACGACGGTGTCTGCAGCCTCCTGGAACGCGTCGACGTGCTGCATCGAGACGCCGTGGGGCGTCGCCGCGAACAGCACGTCGACGCTCTCGAGGTCGGTCGGGTCGCTGAACCGGACGTCGAGATGACGGAGGTTCGGGTGGACCGACCCGAGCGTCTTCTTCTCGTACTCCCGAGAGGTCGCCTGTGCGATCTCGAACTCCGGGTGGCCGTCGAGCAGGCGGAGCAGTTCGCCGCCCGTGAAGCCCGAGCCGCCGACGACGGCGGCGGAGAGCGTCTCCGTCACGCCGACACCTCCACTTCGTCGGCGTCGTCGGCCTCGGCGGCCTTCTCTTCGAGCCAGTCGACGACGGTGGCGGGAACGTCGACGTCGTCGCCGACGGCGTCGTTCAGCGCCTTGAACTCGACGGTGTGGTTGACCTCGTGGACGGTGTAGTCGGAACCCGTCTCCATGAGGTCGATGCCGAGCAGGCCGCCGCCGACGGCGTCGCTCGCCTGCTCGACGAGTTCGAGCGCGCGGTCGTCGAGGTCGAACGACTCGACGGTCGCCCCCTTCGCGGCGTTGGTCAGCCAGTGGTCCGACGAGCGGACCATCGCGGCCACCGGTTCGCCGTCGGTCGCCAGCACGCGGATGTCGCGACCGGGCTTCTCGACGAACTCCTGGACGTAGAACACCTTGTGCTCGTAGTGACCGAGCGTCGCCTTGTGTTCGAGGATCGCCTCGGCGGCGCTCTCCGAGTCGATCTTGGCCATTAGCCGTCCCCACGACCCGACGACGGGTTTGAGCACGCAGGGGTAGCCGAACTTCTCGATCGACTCCATGGCGCTCTCCTTCGTGAACGCCACGTCCGTCTTGGGGGTGGGGACGCCCGCCTGTGCGAGCGCGAGACTGTTCTTGGCCTTGTCCGCACAGACGTCGGCCGTCTCGGGACCGTTGACGACGGTGACGCCGTAGGCGTCGAGGAACTGCGTCGCGTAGAGCGACCGCGAGGTCGACAGACAGCGGTCGACGACGAGATCGAGGTCGTCGACCGGTGCGGTCGTCCCGTCGAGGCCGAACTGGTGTTTGCGAACGTCGATCTTCGTCACCTCGTGGCCGCGGTCGCGGAGCTCCGAGAGGAGAAGCTTCTCGTCTTTGCGGATACGGGAGTAGAGGATACCGACTTTCACGCAGACCACCCCTCGTGGGCGTGCGTCAGCCGACGCTGTGAGCTCGTACTGTGCAATTTACTCCCCCCAGTCCTCTTCGAGCTCCGGTGCTCGGTCGAGGACTGGCGGGTTGACGTCGATGACTTCGAGCTCTGCGCCACAGGTTCCACAGTCGATGATCTCTCCCGTCTCCAGGTCGTCCGAGAGGGCGACGTCGCCCCCACATTCGACGCATTCTGCTTCGGTCATGGTGTACTCCAGCGTTCGACGTTCGATACCATAAACCCATCGAAGTTGTAAGAAAATTCACACTAACTGCAGGCTACGCTACGGGTGTTAGAAGCTCTGTATCGTCCGTGTCTGAATCGGATGGCGGAGTTCAGATAGTATTAGTTGTCCCCGGAGGGGGACGGTGGTCGCAGTCGTGGCGGCCGCGGGTTCGGTGCCACGACGGCGTCCCGTCGGGGGCGTCGCTGTCGGCGTCGGAGTCGGTCAGTCAAAGCGTGCCACCTCCGTGCGGAGTTCGTCGGCGGCCGCGAGGAGGTCGTCGCGACGTGTCGCGAGCGCGTCGGTGTCGCTCGCGAGCTCGCTCGCCGCCGTCTCGAGGTCGGCGGCGACTGCCGTCGGTGCGGGACCGCCCTGCGAGTCGCGAGACGCGACGCTCTCGGCCGGGTCGAGCGCGGCTTCGACGGCGTCGCGAGTCACATACTCCCATAGCGACGCACCTAACACCTCCTCTGCGACCGCGTCAAGTGTTGCGACGCTCGGATTCCCCCCGTTAGCCTTTGCGGCCGCCTCCGCGACCATCTCGTGGGCCGTCCGGAACGGGATGCCCGCCATCGCCAGCAGGTCGGCGACGCCGGTCGCAGTCGAGAAGCCGTCCGCGGCCTCCGAGGCGAGAACTTCGGCGTTCCACGTCGCGGTCGCCACCGCCCCGGCGGCGACGTCGGTGGCGTCGGCCACGGCGTCGACCGCGTCGAAGGCATGGCCGTGGGCCCGCTGGAGGTCGCGGTTGTACGCCCGTGGGAGTCCCTTCAGCGTCGTCAGCAACCCGGTGAGGCCGCCGACGGCGTCGCCGGCGGTCCCACGAACGAGCTCCAGCGTGTCGGGGTTCTTCTTCTGGGGCATGATCGACGACGTCGACGAGTAGTCGTCCGAGAGGTCGACGTACCCCTTGTTGGCGAAGATGATGACGTCCTCGGCCAGTCCCGACAGCGTCGTCGCGTGCGTCGCCAGCGCCGACAGCGTCTCCGCGAGGAAGTCGCGGGCGGCGGAGGCGTCCATCGAGTTCGACAGCACCGAGTCGAACCCCAGGAGTTCGGCCGTGCGTTCGCGGTCGACGTCGAACGGCGTCCCCGCGAACGCTGCCGACCCGAGCGGCGACTGGTTGATGCGGTCGTAGGCGTCCAGCAACCGGGCCGTGTCGCGGGCGACCGCCGCCTCGTACGAGCGGAGGTAGTGCGCGACGGTGGTCGGCTGGGCGGGCTGGAGGTGGGTGTAGCCGGGCATCACCGTCTCGGTGTGCTCCGTCGCTACGTCCACCAGCGCCTCGCGCAACGCGATCGTGTTCTCCACGGCGTCGAGCACGTCCTCCCGGAGGCGATAGCGGATGCAGGTCGCCACCTCGTCGTTGCGCGAGCGAGCGGTGTGCATCTTCCCGCCCTCCGCGCCGACGCGGTCGATGACCGCAGACTCGATCGCCTCGTGGACGTCCTCGCCGTCGGGGAGCGCGCCGTGGCCGGCGTCTTCGACGTCGTCGAGCGCCTGCAGGATCTCGCCGGCGGTGTCGTCGTCGACGATCCCCTGCTCGGCGAGCATCACCACGTGCGCGCGGTCGACGGCGAGGTCGGCGTGGAAGATGCGCTCGTCGGCCGCGAGGCTGGAGAGGAACCCCCGCGCGGGGCCGCCGCTGAAGCGCTCGCGGCGGACGACGCCCGTGTCGTCGGAGGTGTCCTCGCTCATCGGTTACTCCTCGCTCTCGTCTGCGCCGCTTCCGTCCGCCGCCAACTCGGGCTTCTCGACGCCTGCTGCGACGTCGTTGGCGAGGCGGCCCTGGAAGCCGTGGTACTTGGCGACGCCCGTGGCGTCCTCCTGCGTGATGTCGCCGACGGTCTCCGTGTTGAAGGAGGCGACTTCCTCGGAGTAGACCGAGTAGTCGGACTCACGGGCGACCGGGCGGCACTGCCCGCCCTGTAGTTTGACCGTCACCTTCCCCGTGACCTTCGTCTGCGTCTCGTCGATGAACCCCTCGAGCGCCTTCACGAGCGGCGCGTCGACGAGTCCCTCGTAGCCCTTCTGGGACCACTGGTCGTCGACCTGCGTCTTGAAGTCACGCTCCTCCTTCGTGAGTACGAGCTGTTCGAGCCCTTCGTGGGCAGTGAGAAGCACCGTCGCCGCGGGGTGCTCGTAGTTCTCGCGCACCTTCAGCCCGAGCATGCGGTCTTCCATCATGTCGGTGCGACCGACGCCGAACTTTCCGGCGAGGTCGTTGAGGTGTTCGATGAGGTCGGCGGGGTCCATCTCCTCGCCGTCGACGGCGACGGGGTAGCCGTTCTCGAAGCTGATCTCGACGAGCGCCGGCTCGTTCGCCTCCGCCGGGTCGTCGGTCCACTCGTAGATGTCTTCCGGCGGCACGTAGCTCGGGTCTTCGAGCTGGCCGCCCTCGATGGAACGGCTCCAGAGGTTCGTGTCGATGCTCCAGACGCCGTCGTTACCCGACTGGACGGGCAGGTTCTTCTCGTCGGCGTACTGCTTCTCCCACTCGCGAGTGAGTCCCATCTCGCGGACGGGAGCGATCACCGTCAGGTCGGAGGTGCGCCAGACGGCCTCGAAACGGAGCTGGTCGTTGCCCTTGCCCGTACAGCCGTGGGCGATGGCGTCGCAGTCCTCCTCCTCGGCGACGTCGAGGATGGCGTTGGCGATGATCGGACGGGCGAGCGCCGTTCCGAGGGGGTAGCCCTGGTACGTCGCGTTCGCGCGGACCGAGTCGAAGCAGAGTTCGGCGAACTCGTCTTTGGCGTCGACGACGTGGATGTCCAACCCGTGTGCGTCGGCCGTCTCCTTTGCCTCCTCGAACTCCGACTCCGGTTGGCCGACGTCGACGGTGACGCCGACGACCTCGTCGTAGCCGTACTCCTCTTTGAGTAGTGAAACGCAAACTGTCGTGTCGAGTCCTCCGCTGAACGCGAGGGCGACGCGCTTTGTCATGTACCTCAACGTCTGCCGTTGAGAGTATTAAATTCTTGGTTTCTAATTTCTGAAATAAAGTCGCAGAGATGCCTATAGGCGGTACAGAGGCTTGTGAGTCTGTAGTCGGGAACTCGGGGTCGGGGTGAAGATAAGAGTGGGCCTAAAGGCCCGGTCGTCGGACTCGTCGTCGGAGAAGGAGGGAGGCGGCGCTCGCGAGAGTGCGAGCGTCGGTCGGACGAGTCCCTTCCATTGGTGATTCGTTGTCGATGCGGGCTATTAAACGCTTTCGGGGCGGCAAGGGTTACGAGTCGTGTCACGGCGACACGGGGTTCGCCTCGTCAACTCGTCGACCCGCGCCGTAGCACGACCGCTTCAAGCTGGTCGGCGTACTGCATCAACACCGACCCGAGCACGCTCATGACGAGCACGTAGCCGACCGCGAACGCCGGGATCACCTGTGTCATCACCTCTGTCGTCCCCGCGGCGGCCGTCGCCGCGATGATGAGCGAGAACTCCCCGCGGGTGACCATCGTCACGCCCGTCCGGAACGACCGCCGCTCGTCCAGCCCGAACTGTCGTGCGCCGTAGTAGCCGCTCACCACCTTCGCTGGCGCGGTCAGGACGACGGCGACCGCGAGCAGGCCGACCACGTCGACGATGACCGCCGGATCCGTCCCCAGCCCGATCCAGACGAAGAACACCGCCGCGAACACGTCGCGGACGGGGGTCAGCAGATTCTCGATGCGCTCTTTGTGCTTCGTCGCGGAGAACCCCATTCCGACGAAGAACGCCGCGACCGCCTCGCTGACGCCGAGCGCGAGCGCGAGCGCCGCGACGGGGACGGCGATGCCGAGCACCCGCAGGACGAACAGTTCGCCGCCGTCGACGTCGAGGGCGCGCTCGAACCACTGCCCGCCGTAGTACACCGCGACGACGAGCACGAGCAGGAACGCCATCGCGACGCCGACGTTCGTCGCCGTCTCCTGCAGTCCGTTCCCGCCGGCGACCAGCGAGGCGACGATAGCGAGGTAAACGGCGATGACGAGATCCTCGAAGACGAGGATGCCGAGGATCGGTTCGCTCTCGGGGTTGGCGATCCATCCGAGGTCGATGAGCGACTTCGTGATGATCGCCGAGGAGGAGATGTAGACGATGCCGCCGAGCAGCAGCGACTCGACCAGCGACCAGCCGAACACCAGCCCGATGGCGACGCCGATCGGGAGGTTGACCACGATGTCGATGAGGCCCGCGCTCGTGATGCGGTCTCGCGTCGAGAGCAGTCGGTCGATGCTGAACTCCAGCCCGAGGAAGAACAACAGCAGGATGATCCCCAACTCGCCGAGGACAGTCGTCGTCTCGCCAGCCTCGACGTACAGCAGGTCGAACGCGCCGGCGACGTTCGGCCCGAGGACGACGCCGGCGACGACGTACACGGGGATGACCGACAGGCCGATACGGGCCGCGATGACCCCCGCGACGGCCACGCCGAAGAACAGCAGTCCGATCTGTGCGAGCCCGGCCGCCATCAGTCCTCGTCACCGGAGACGTAGCCGACGAACGATCGGCAGGCGTCTTTCTGTCCGAGCACGACCAGTGTGTCGCCCGCCTCGATGGCGACGTCGGCGCCGGGGCTCGGGATCGTCTCGTCGCCCCGCTGGATGGCGATGATGGAGACGCCGTACCGCTGGCGGACGTCCGCCTCGGCCAGCGTCACGCCGACGAGCGACGAGTCGGCGTCGACGTCGACCCACTCGATGACGACGTTGCCGGCCAGGAGCGTCTCGATGCGGTCGGTCTTGACGGGCTGGAAGTACGCCCCTTCGAGGATCGTGCCGACCTGTCGGGCGAGTTTGTCCGACAGCTCGAACAGCTTCTCGGAGTCGGCGTCCTCCGAGGGCCGGCGGTACACTTCTCGCTTGCCGGCGTGGTGTGTGACGACGACCAGTCGCGACCCGTCGTCGAGTTCGATCTCGTGTTTCTTTCCGACGCCGGGTAAGTCGCTCTCGTAGACCGTCATACGGAGTCGTTGTCGGAGACGATTAATAAGGGTAGGCCTCCGCCGCGGCCGTCGTACGCCGTTCACCGACGCCGCGTGCTGCCGTCGAATCGGTCCTCGTCCTCACCCGAACAGCGCCAGCACGGTCCAGATACCGACCGCCGCGGCGGGCGGAATCGAGAGGTTGTCGTCGACGACGTAGCCCGCGACGACCGGCTTCAGCCCGTCGGCCAGCGTCGCCCCGAGCGCGCCGACTGCCGCCGCCGCGACGGCGACCGGAAACGGTGTCTGCGCGGCGACGAACGGCCACGCCAGCGCGAAACAGACGCCGAACATGACGAGCAGCACGCCAGCCTGTTTGGCCGTCCCGGCCTCGTTCGACCCTAGAACGCCACTGATCGGGTCGCCGATGGTGAGCATCAGCATCCCCGGCACCGCGATATGCGGGTCGAACACGAGCGCGACGGCGGTCATGCTGAAGAAGTACAGCGCGTACCCCGCCGGGTTGTCCTGTTCGTACTCGCGGGTGAGTTCGCGGTAGATCCACCAGTCGAGACCGACCTGGAGACGCAAGAGCTCGAGTATCGCCACGCCGACCGAGCCGACGACGAGCAACAGCCCCAACTCTTGCCACGTCACCCAGCCCAGCAGGTAGAGGGCCGGGAGAGCCGTGCCGCTGACGTGGACGAGTCGCCGGCCGATCTCGCTCACGCTTCGTCGGTGTCGACCGTCTCGTAGGCGTCTCGGAGGTCGTCGAACGTCTTCGCGCCACTCTGCACCGCGAGCACCTCCTCGACGAGCGCGTCGACCGGCAGCCGGATCTGGCCGGTCGAGTCGCGCTCGCGGAGCGTCACCGTGTCGGGACCGTCGCCCTCGAGCCCCTCGTAGTCGACGGTGACGCAGAACGGCGTGCCGACCTCGTCCTGTCGCCGGTAGCGACGGCCGATGTTGCCCGACTCGTCGGAGGCGACCGACAGTCCGACCGCGCGCAGGTCGTCGACGATGGCGTCGGCCCGCTCGGTCAACTCCTCGGCGTTGCTCAGGAGGGGGAACACCCCGACCGAGGTGGGTGCCACCTCGGGTTCGAGTCGGAGGAACGACCGCTGTTCGCCCGCGACCTCGTCTTCCGCGTACGCGTGCGCGATGACCGTGTAGACGGTCCGGTCGACGCCGAAGGAGGGTTCGACCACGTGCGGCGTGACGTGCTCGCCGGATTCGGTCTGCTCCTCGACGCCGAAGTTCGCGACGTCGGCGTCGACGGTCAGCTCCTCGCCGTCGACCTCGACGGTGACCTCGTCGCCGTCGAACGCGTCGGGGTTCCGGTCGGCCAGCTCCTGCAGCGCCTCGGCGACGGCCGTCGCCTGCCCGCCGAACTTCGGTCCCAGTGCGCTCATGTCGGGGTCGACGACGGCGCGTTCGACCGTCTTCGGCTCGTCGTACTGCTGGAAGACGGTGAAGGAGTCGTCGCCGTACTCCTCGTGTTTCGAGAGGTCGTAGTCGCCACGGTAGGCGAACCCGGCGATCTCGACCCAGTCGCCGCCCAACTCCGCTTCGGCGTCCCAGCAGTCGCTCGCGTAGTGGGCGCGCTCGCCGGCAAGATGCTGCCGGAAGCGGAACCGATCCATGTCGACGCCGACCTCCTCGTACCAGCCCTGGGCGACGCCGAGGAAGTAGGCGACCCAGTCGCTGGCGATGGTGCCGTCGTCGACGGCGTCGCCGATCGTGGTCTCGACGTACTCGACGTCTTCGGCCTCCTGTTCGACCGCCGGGTAGAGGACGACCTCGACGTCGCGGACGTCCTCGAGCGGCGGTTCGTCGGACTCGGGGTCGATGAACTGCTCTAACTCCGCCTGCGTGAACTCGCGGGTCCGGACGATCCCCTTCCGCGGGCTGATCTCGTTGCGGTAGGCCCGACCGACCTGCGTGATGCCGAACGGCAGCTGGTTGCGGGCGTACTCTTTCAGTCGGGGGAACTCGACGAAGATGCCCTGTGCGGTCTCGGGACGGAGGTAGCCGGGCTGACCGCTGCCGGGGCCGATGGAGGTCTCGAACATCAGGTTGAAGTCGACGACCTCCCGGCCGGCGAGCGGCGCGCCACAGTTCGGACACTCGAGGCCGTACTCGGCGATGAGCTCCTCGACCTCCGGGATCGGTAACGACTCGGCCTCCTCGACGTCGGTGTTGTCCTCGACGAGGTGGTCCGCCCGGTGGGACTCGCCGCACTCGCCGCACTCGACGAGCATGTCGTCGAAGCCGTCGAGGTGGCCCGACGCCTCGAAGACGGGTTCGGGCATGATCGTCGGCGCTTCGATCTCCTCGTTGCCGAGTTTCGTCGTGAACTGCTCGCGCCACGACGACTCGACGTTCCGCTTCAACGCGGCCCCCTCCGGACCGAAGGTGTAGAAGCCGGCGACGCCGCCGTACGCCTGCGCCGACCCGAAGAAGAACCCGCGGCGCTTCGCCAGCTCGGTGAGTTTCTCACTCTCCCTTGCACCCTCGCTCATAGTGCCTCCAGCAGGTTGACGTCGCGGACGATGCCGACGAGCGCGTCGCCGCTCACGAGCGGGATCTGCTCGATGTCGTTGGAGATGAGAATCTGGGCCGCCTCCTCGGCGGACTTCTTCCGCGAGATGGTGACGAGGTCGTCGCTCATGAACTCGCTCACCGGTTCGCTCGGCAGTTCGACGTTGCGGGTCGGCAGATAGCGGTTGCCGACGGCCTTGATCCCCTCCCACATCCACTCATCGTCCTCGTCGGCGAGGCTCTCGCCGGTGTCGTCTTCGCCCTCGACGACGCGTGCGACGTCGATGATGTCGACCTCGGTGAGGATGCCGGTCATCCGGCCGTCCTCGTCGAGCGCGACCGCGTAGGGGACGTTCGCGTAGAAGATCTCGCGCTCGGCGACGGTCAGCGGCGTCCCGACGTAGGTCGCGTTGACGTCGGTCGCCGCGAGTTCGCCCACCGGGGTCTCCCCGTCGATGTCGCCGCGGGCGATGGCGCGGACGACGTCAGTGACGGTGACGATCCCCGCGAGCGTCGTGACGTCGCCGCTCTCGTCGACCACCGGAACCCGACGGGCACCCTCTCGGGCCATCAGTCGAGCGGCGTCTTCGAGGTCGGTGTCGGTCGTCGTCGTCGGCACCTCGCGCATCAGGATGGCGAGTTGGTCCTCGTCGGGATGTTCGATAAGGTCGTCGCGGGAGATGAGCCCCCGGTACTCCTCGCCGTCGTCGGTCTCTTTCACCACGGGGACGGAGGAGAAGCCGCGCTCCTGTAGGTACTCGAGCACGTCGTCGCGGGTACCCGGGAGTTCGACAGTCACGACCTCCGACCGGGGCGTCATCGCGTCGGCTACGTTCATATACCCTGCCGTACAGGCCGCCGCCTCTTGTACTCTACGAAGGGGTGCGACCGAGAGACGGGACTCAGTTCCCGCTTCTGACCCAGTTCTCGATGCGGTCGGCGTTCGGGAAGAAGCGGGTGTAGTCGTCGTGTTCGAACGACCCCAGATGCGTCTTGTCGAGCGTCTGGACGTGCGTGTACATCTTCCCCTCGCGCTTTGCGGCCTTCACACAGCCGGGCGCGTGACGCAGTTCGTACGACCCGGCGATGAGGATGGCCGCCTCCTTCTCGGGGTCCGAGAGGACCGTCACGACGAACTCTCGCCCCTCGATCTCGTTGCGGTACACCTCGTACTGGGGGAACGCACCCTCCTCGAACAGGTCGGTGAACTCCTCGGCTTTGTTGTTCGGGACGACGTGCGTGAGACCGAAGCGGTCTCCTTCACCCGTCGAGGGGTTCTCCGGGGCGGTGTGACCGGCGGCGATGGTCACCGTCTGCCACCCCTCGGCTTCGAACTCGTCGGCCAGTGCGTCCATCTCGTCGAGCGTCGCCTGCCACGCGTTCTTCCCGACGTCGGAACTCGCGGCGAGCCGCTCCGCGTAGTCGACGTCATCTCCCTCGGTGGTGTCTGGCATACACACCGTTCGACGACGGACGCGGTAAAACGTGTCGGACTCCCGAGGCGGGCGACGTCCCGGAGCTAGACGGCGTTGACGCCGAAGACGAACTCCATCGCCGCGGACGTCCCGAGGACGAACACGCTGGCGACGAACAGTTTCGTCCCCGTCGACAGTCGGTGTCGCGAGTGGACGCGGTAGCCCTCGGGGACGAGTCGCAGCGCGAACTGCTGGACGCCCCTCGGCGTGTCGTCGCTCGATCGCTCGTCGTCCTTCCACGGCTTCACCGGCTGGAGACGGAACGCGCCGTAGCCGAACATGGCGAACCCGACGAAGAAGAGGAGATGCTTGGTGCCGACGAGGCCGTACCCCAAGAGGAGACTCACCGCCGTCGAGACGGCGAACAGCAGCGCCGTCATGACGATGGCGTAGGTGAGTGCGTCGAGCGTCTGGAGACCGACTCGTCGGACGTTCATCGGAGCTCAGTCGAGTTGTGAGGTCTGCCTGACCTTCTCTTCGTAGACGACGCCCGGCTCCTCGTGTTCCGACTTGTGCCGGTGACAGAGGCTCGCACGGCCGGTCTCGCCGACGACGTGGTGCTCCGGCTGGTCGACGTCACACTCGCTGCCGAACTCTTCGAGCAGGTACTGGCGGGCCTCGCTGTCCTTGTTCGCCTGGACGTACTGTTCGACCTCGTCGATGTGCGTCTGGATCCGCGAGGGAACCTCGACGTCGCCGAACAGCTCCTGGTGGATCTCGGTGATGTCCGAGAAGCGCGTCTCCATCCCGAGCAGTTCGCGTGCCCGGTCGGAGAGAGACTTCTCCGCCCGCGATCGCTCGCGAAGCACCTCGCGCAGGATCTCGATGCGCAGCCACAGCTCGTCGTCGAGGTCGCGATACTCCTCGGGGCGGATCTTCACCGGACAGCGCGTGCTGAACGGACAGCCCGACGGCGGGTCGCGCGGACTCGGCGGCGTCCCGCGGAGCGTGATGCGGTCGCGCTCGGCCGTCGGGTCCGGTTCCGGGATCGCCGACAGCAGCGCGTGGGTGTAGGGGTTCGCCGGGTCGTCGAACAGCGCCTCGGCCGGACCCAGCTCCATGATGTTGCCGAGATACATCACGGCGACGCGGTCACAGATGTGCCGAACGACAGAGAGGTCGTGGGCGATGAACAGGTACGTGAGGCCGAACTCCTCTTGGAGGTCCTCCAGGAGGTTGAGGATCTTCGCCTGCACCGAGACGTCGAGTGCGGAGACCGGCTCGTCCAGTACGATGAACTCCGGCTCGAGTGCGAGCGCACGGGCGATGCCGATGCGCTGGCGCTGCCCGCCGGAGAACTGGTGGGGGTAGCGGTAGTAGTGTTCCGGCCGGAGGCCGACCGTGTCGAGCAGTTCCTTGACCTTCTCGCGGCGTTCACGCGGCGAACCAACCTCGTGGACGTCAAGCGGCTCCTGGATGATCTCGCCGATAGTCATCCGGTCGTTGAGACTCGACTCGGGGTCCTGAAACACCATCTGGCTGTTCCGTCGCCACTGTTTCAGCTCCGAGCCCGACAGCGTCGTCGCGTCGGTACCGTCGAACAGCACCTCGCCGTCGGTCGCCTCCTCGAGTTGGATGAGCGTCCGACCGAGCGTTGACTTCCCACAGCCGGACTCCCCGACGAGACCGAGCGTCTCGCCGCGGTTGATGTCGAAGTTCACTCCGTCGACCGCCTTCACCGGATCCCCTCCGAACAGCCCGCCACCATCGTAGTACTTCTTCAGGTCGCGGACCTCGATGAGCGTCTCGCCGGGCTGGCTACTCGTCGTCGATTGCATACTCGCTTGTCTGCTCATTCGGTGTCACCTCCTGTCGTCGAACGGGATTCGTGCAGCGCGACGGCCTCCGTCTCCGAGCGGTCCTCGGGGTAGAGGAGACACGCCGTCGTGTGATCCTGTGCGCCGTCTTCGACCGGCACCGACACCGGGTGGACGCGTTCACACTCGTCGAACGCCTTGGGACACCGCGGTGCGAACCGACAGTAGGTCGGTTCCTCGTTCGGCGTGGGGACGTCGCCCTCGATAGTCCACAGCCGCTCGCCCTGTTCGTGGCTGCCGGGGATCGACCGCAACAGCCCCTGCGTGTAGGGATGTTTCGGCGTCCCGAACAGGTCGACTGCCGACGCGGTCTCGATGATCTCGCCGGCGTACATCACGTTGACGCGGTCTGCGATCTCGGCGATGACGCCCATGTCGTGCGTGATGAACATGATGGCGAGATCCCGCTCCTCTTGGAGCTCGTTGAGGAGTTCGAGGATCTGTGCCTGGATAGTGACGTCGAGCGCCGTCGTCGGCTCGTCGCAGATGAGCAGCTCGGGGTCACACGCCAGCGCCATCGCGATGACGGCCCGCTGGCGCATCCCGCCGGAGAACTGGTGGGGGTACTCGCGCACCCGCCGACCGGCGTCCGGGATCCCGACGGCCTCGAGCAGGCTGATCGCCTCTTCGGTCGCCGCCTGCCCGGAGAGCCCCTGGTGGAGTCGGAGCGCCTCCTTGATCTGGTTGCCGACCGTGTACACCGGGTTCAGCGACGTCAGCGGGTCCTGGAACACCATGGCGATACCATTGCCACGGATCTTCCGCCACTGCTTTTGGCTCTTGCCGACGAGGTTCTCGCCTCTGAACTCGATGCGACCGTTCTCGATGCGGCCGGGGCTGTCGACGAGCCCCATGATCGACCGGGCAGTCACCGACTTCCCCGATCCGGACTCGCCGACGATGCCGACGGTCTCGCCGGGGTGGATGTCGAAACTGATGCCGTCGACCGCGCGGATGACCTCCTTGTCCGTGTAGAAGACGGTCCGGAGGTCCTGGATCGACAGGATCGGTTCCTCGCTGCTGCGGTCGCGGTCGGTGGTAGTCTGCGAGCTCATGCGCCGGACCCTCCTGCCATCGCCTCGGTGTTCTCGCCTTCACCGGTCCCGCTCTGTGGGTCGATGGCGTCGCGGATGCCGTCGCCGAGCGCGTTGAACCCGGTCACGACGAGCGTGATGAGAACCCCCGGGATGAGCGAGATGTGCCACGAAGCGCTCGCCACGTAGGGCTGGCCGTCGGAGATGATCCGTCCCCACTCGGGGGTCGGCGGGTTGATACCGAGGCCGAGATACGACAGTCCGGCGACGGCGATGATGATCCCGCCGAGGCTCATCGACGTGTAGACGAGCATGTAGCCGATGACGTACGGTGCCATATGTTTCTCCATGATGACGAACGGCTTCTGTCCGTAGCTCTTCGCCGCGTCGATCCACTCCTGTTCGGCCGTCTGCAACGCGGGGCCACGGATCGCCCGCCAGAGGAACGGCCACTGCGTGAGGATGAAGATACCGATCATCAACACCGCGCCGTCGTACAGTTCGGCGAACCACGTCCCCTGGAACACCACCATCACGAGGATGAGCACCATCAGGATGGGCAGTGCCTGAATCGAGTCGGAGGTCAGGATGACGAAGAGGTCGGTGAGACCCTTGTAGTACGACGTCACCATCGCCAGCGTGAGCGCGATGAGGCCCGCGGCCCCCATCGACACGAGACCGATGCTCAGCGAGATCCTCGCACCGGTCGCCATGTTGGTGAACAGATCCTTCCCGTTAGTCGTCGTCCCGAACGGGTGGAAGCGGTTGTAGTCGTCGTACGTCCACGGGCCGTAGTTCTCGCTCGCGGTCCCCTGCGATCCCGACTGGAGGTTCGCCGTGCCGACGGTGGCCTCTGCGACCTCGCCGTTGGCGGTGCCGACCTCGCCGTCCCAGTACTGGAGACTGTTGGAGTAGGGGTCGATGATGTTCGCCTCGACCGTCGTCGGCCCGAGTGCGGGGGCGAAGACGGCCATCACGATGAAGAAGAACACGACGACGAAGCCGAACTGTCCCCACGTGTGACCACGCAGTCGGTCGATGACGTCGTCGCGCGGCGTCCAGTCGGCGTAGCGGTAGTGCCGGCGGAAGCGGGTGTAGCCGTTCCACGCCCACGCGAACCCGAGGAACGCGTAGACGTACACGAGGGCGCTCCGTACGAGCCAGGCGTACTTCGGTTCGAGGCCGAGGAACGTGTTCTCCCAGCCCTGGCCGTTCCAGTACCCCTGGTTCGGGATGACCTCCCGGGAGAGCAGCGTCGGGATGCTCTCGACGAGTCCCTCGAGAGACTGCACCGCGCCGATCCCCGGGTTGCCGGGGAGGATGTTCACGAGGACGGCTAGAATGTCGACGAAGACGCCGACGACCGCACCGAACTCGATGGCGAGGAGAACGACGCCGGCGAGCGCCCACGCCATCGCCGGTTGGGGGTTCTCGCTGATTCGCTGTCTGAGCGGTACCTCGTCCGTTTGTTGTGTGTTGCTCATTGGTTAGCTCTGGTCGTAGCCGACTCGTGGGTCGATGATCGTGTACAGGAAGTCCTGCAGGATGTTCGTCCCCACCAGAAGGAGGATGAAGATGAACATGAGCGACCCCACGAGCGGGAGGTCGCCCTGGATGGCCGCCTGGAAGAACAGCCAGCCGAGTCCGTTGATTGCGAACACCGTCTCGACGAGCACGGATCCGCCGATGAGGAGGAACGCCTCACCGGTGATGACGGGAACGAGCGGGATGAGCGCGTTCCGGAAGACGTGCTTCCAGACGATCGTCCGGTTGGAGACGCCCTTCGCGCGGGCGGTCTCGACGTAGTTGGAGTTGATCGTCTCGAGGACGGCGGTGCGGCCGATACGCATCTCGTTACCCATCGAGGAGGAGCCGAGCACGATCGCCGCGGGGGCGATCTGTTTGATCGCAGCGACCAGGTTCGGCCACGTGGTGCCGGGGTTCGTCACCAGCGAGAGCGGATCGGTGAGAAAGCCGATCTGCGGCGACGTGACGACCGGCGTCGTCACGAGCCACGTCTTCCAGTTCCAGCCGATGAGCTGTTCGGACTGCGAGAGGAGGCTCACGAAGATGATCGCGAGCCAGAAGTTCGGCATCGCACGCCAGACGATCCCGCCGAAGGAGGCGGTGTAGTCGCTGAACGTGTTGGGGTTGAGTCCGGCGTAGAAGCCGAGCGGGATCCCGACGAACAGGGCGATGAGCACCGACCAGAAGCCGAGCCAGATCGTCCGGGGGGCGTAGATACTGATGAGTTCGTATGTGCTCGTCCCGGAGCTGATGACCCAGGAGTTGCCCAGGTCGAAGGTGAACAGCCGCAGCATGAAGTCGAAGTACTGCTGCCACAGCGGTTGTGTGAGGCCGAGCTGCTCGCGTATCCGGTTGTACGCGGCGGGGTCACCCGTCGGTCCCAGAATCGCCGCCGCGGGGTCGAGCGGTCCGAGTCTGATGATCATGAACGTGATGGTCGTCCCGAACAGCACGACGGGGATCGACAGCAGTAACCGACGGAGGAAGTACTGCCACCGACTCATGGGGCGACCCTCTGATGTGCCATACCACTGGTCATACTATGCGTCACTTTCCGAATCGTCATGGTTATGTCTTCCGTTTTGCTTCATGCAACCTTTGCCCATACTTTCTGACAAACTGGGCAGTAGACGGCCTGTGCGTACGAAAAAGTTGACGAGCGTCCGGGGTTATTTACGCTCGCTCAGTTCGGCCTCGTGGTACTTCTGGCGCTCGGCGCCCATGCCACCGTGGGGTGCCAGGTCGAGCCAGTCGTACCAGAAGCGTTCACCCAGCGAGTGGTAGACGGGGATGAAGCCGACGTCCTCCCAGTTGGCTTCCTCCATCTTGACGTACGCCTCGGACCGCGCGTTGCCGGCCTGGTCGGTCGGCCCGAGGTTGTTCGAGATCGTCGACCAGGCGTCCGTCGCCTGCTGTGCGGCGGCGCCGGACTCCGAACTCCAGTTGATGTACGAGGTCGGCGCCGCCTTCGACGTGTCGGTCTGCGGCGGGTTCAGCAGCTGCAGGAAGTTGTCCGGCGCGGGCCAGTCGGCGATCCACCCGAGCGTGTAGACTTCCATGTTGCCGTTGCGACCGCGCTTCAGCAGCGTCGAGAAGGGCGCCTTCTCGATGCTCATGTTGATGTGTGCCGACTGCAGCTGGTCGCGGAGGATCTTCGCCATGTCCTCCCAGGTCGTCGATTCGTACTGGGTCCACTGGATCTCGTACATGTTGTCCGGGCCGTACCCGGCGTCTTCCATCACCTGACGGGCTTTGTCGAGCTGGGACGTGTTGTAGCCGTAGGGGTAGCTCCCCTCGGCGTGGCTCGCGTACTCCTTCGCCCCTCCGGGGTAGATCGACGGCGGCGTGAAGTGGTACGCGGGTTCGCCGCGGCTCTTGAACACTTCTTCGACCATCGTCTGCTGGTTCATCGCGTGGGCGAACGCCTGTCGGACTGGCTTCGGGACGGCCTCCATGTTGAACCCGACGTAGTACACCGAGATCTCGGGGATCGACATGTAGTTGGCCGTGTCGCCGTTCCGCATCGGCCCGTAGGTACCGATCTCGCGACCGAGGTCGTCCTCCTCGTCGACGGAGATCTTGTCCGCGCTGTACTCCGAGGAGGGGATACCGATGACGTCGGCGTTCTTGTTCTGGCCCCAGTTGTAGAGCGCCTGCGTGTCCTCGATGATCTGCCAGTGGACACCCTCGTTCTTCGCGGCCGTCCCATGGTAGTCGTCGAACTTACTGACCTCGACGGCGGTCCCCTTCTCCCACGACTCGAACTGGTAGGGGCCGCAGCCTACCGGGTTGTTGGCGAACTTGTTGTACTCCATCTCGCCGTCGTGGCCTTCGACGTCGCCGACGATACCCTCCGGAACCGCCGCGAAGGAGGCGTAGGCGAGCATCTCGAGGGAGGCGTGGAACGGCTTCTCGAGGGTGATCTCGAGCGTCTTCTCGTCGACGGCCTCGACGGCGAGCGTCCCGGGTTTGTACACCTCGGTCTCCTCGCCGTCCTGCGTCACCGTCTTGGTCTCGTGGGCGACGCCCAGCGAGTCGAGGATGAAGTAGGTCCGACGGCTGTTGTCGGAAGCGGCGAGTCGCTCGAAGGAGTAGACGAAGTCCTGTGCGGTGACGTCGTTGCCGTTGTGGAACGTGGCGTCCTTGAGCGTGAACGTGTACGTCGTGTTGTCGTCGGAGGACTCGTACTCGGAGGCCAGCAGCTGTTCGACCGCGGCCTCGCCGTCGGGGTACATCATCAGCGAGTCGTACGTATTGACGATGACCGTCCCGCCTGCGGTGCCGGTGTTGGCGACGGGGTCCAGCGTCTCGATCGAGGAGTTCGTCAGCTGGAGATACCCCTCTTTCATGTCGCGGTTGGCGTTGCCGCCGCCGCTGTTGTTGCCGCTCTGGTTTCCGCTCCCACCGTCGGAGCCGTCCGAGCCATCGTTACCGGTACATCCCGCGATGGCGACTGCGGAGGCTGCACCGCCCGTCGCCTGCAGGAAGCGACGGCGCGAAAGGCTGTTATTGTCTGTCATCCCACTCCCCCTTTTTGACCGGTTCTGATAAGTTTACCGTATTCTCACGATTGTTAATCGTGTTAACAGTTTTCACTGTTTTCGTGGTTCGGTACGACATATCCTGCCACTCGGACGTGTCGCGGTAAGTATCCGTCGTAGGCTGAAATCTCGATTTTACTCATCCGGCGGAGCAATCCCGTGTCGGTTTCGACGCGTTTATATGTTTGTGACAGTGAGTCACATACATGGCGACAGACACGACTGCCATCGACGTGTCGGCTCCCGAGGTCATGGCCTCGGTGGACTCCACTTCCCCGTCGGCGGAGTTCATTATCGCCGACATCACCTGCGACGACGCGTGGGTGTCGGTGCGAGCCGACGACGCGCCGCTGCTCGACGACTGGCGGTAGTCGACAGTCGCCACCTTCCCGTTTCTGACGGCCGACCACCCACTTCGACCAGCGGCGGTTCCGGTCGGACCGTCCCAAACGGTGGGATTTTTGTCGCCGTCACCCGTCGCTCGGGCTATGAACTATCGGGAGGTCACTGCGAGTCGCGAGTTCGTCGCCCGACTCGAACACGGTGCGGACTGGCGCGAGGAGATCGAGGAGTTCGCCGCTCGCGAGGAGATCGACGCCGCCTGGTTCACCGCCATGGGTGCGGTCCAGGACGCCGAACTCTGGTACTACGACCAAGACGATCAGGAGTACCAGTCGGTGACGTTCGACGAACCGCTCGAGGTCGCCTCCTGCGTCGGCAACGTCTCTCTCCTCGACAGCGAGGGACAGAGTCCCTCTGGCAGTCGGACGCAGTCCGACGACGGCGACCACTTCGCACACACCCACGTCGTCCTCTCGCGGCGCAGCGGGCAGACGCTCGCCGGCCACCTCAACGCCGCGACCGTCTTCGCCGGTGAGGTCCACCTCCGCGCGTTCGACGAGGCGCTCGAACGCGAACACGACGACGTGACCGACCTCGACCTGTGGCTGTGAGGCTCGGACCCCAATGAGACCGGAAGACGAACGCTACTTCGCCCGCATCGAGGACCGACTGGACGAGGCGTTCGACCGCGCCGAGGCGGCCCGCGCGCAGGGCTACGACCCCGCGACCGAGATCGAGATTCCCGTCGCGAAAGACATGGCCGACCGCGTCGAGAACATCTTGGGGATTCCGGGCGTTGCCGAGCGCGTCCGCGAACTCGAAGGCGAGATGTCCCGCGAGGAGGCGGCGCTCGAACTCGTCACCGACTTCGTCGAGGGGACCGTCGGCGACTTCGACAGCAAGGCCGGGAAGGTCGAAGGCGCAGTTCGGACGGCGGTCGCTCTCCTCACCGAGGGGGTCGTCGCCGCTCCGATCGAGGGGATCGACCGCGTCGAGATCCTCCAGAACGACGACGGTACCGAGTTCGTCAACGTCTACTACGCCGGGCCGATCCGTTCCGCCGGCGGGACGGCGCAGGCACTCTCCGTGCTGGTCGCCGACTACGCCCGCTCGCTGCTCGGTATCGAGGAGTACAACGCCCGGAGCGACGAGGTCGAACGCTACGCCGAGGAGGTCGCCCTCTACGACAAGGAGACGGGCCTCCAGTACTCGCCGAAGGGCAAGGAGACGAAGTTCATCGCCGAACACATGCCCATCATGCTGGACGGCGAGGCGACGGGCGACGAGGAGGTCTCGGGGTTCCGCGACCTCGAACGCGTCGACACCAACAGCGCCCGCGGTGGGATGTGTCTCGTCATGGCCGAGGGGATCGCCCTGAAGGCCCCGAAGATCCAGCGCTACACCCGCGGTCTCGACGAGGTCGACTGGCCGTGGCTTCAGGACCTCATCGACGGCAGCTACTACGAGAGTGACGACGAGGAGGCGGCTCCAGACGGCGACGAGAGCGACGACGAAGCCGACGGAGACGGAGACGAATCCGAGACCGAAGGCGACGTCGACCCCGACGAACCGCAGGGACCGCCCCGCGTCGAACCGTCGACGAAGTATCTTCGGGACCTCATCGCGGGCCGCCCCGTCTTCGGCCACCCGAGCGAAGCGGGCGGGTTCCGACTCCGCTACGGTCGCGCCCGTAACCACGGCTTCGCGACCGCGGGCGTCCACCCGGCGACGATGCATCTCGTCGACGACTTCCTCGCGACGGGAACCCAGATCAAGACCGAGCGACCGGGGAAGGCGGGCGGCGTCATCCCCGTCGACTCCATCGAGGGGCCGACCGTCCGCCTCGCTAACGGCGACGTCCGTCGCATCGACGACCCCGAGACGGCGCTCGAACTCCGAAACGGCGTCGAGAAGATCCTCGACCTCGGAGAGTATTTGGTCAACTACGGCGAGTTCGTCGAGAACAACCACCCGCTCGCTCCTGCGTCGTACACCCACGAGTGGTGGGTGCAGGACCTCGAACACGCCGGCGCGGACGTCCAGGCGATGCGGGACGACCCGCACGTCGACCTCGCCCACCCTTCCACCGAGAAGGCGCTAGAGTGGGCCGACGAGTACGACGCGCCGCTGCACCCCGAGTACACCTACCTCTGGCACGACATCTCGGTCGACCAGTTCGAGACGCTGGCCGACGCCGTCACCGACGGCGACGTCGTCGAGGGGATCCTCGCCATCGAACACACCGAGGCGACGCGGACGGCGCTCGAAGCGCTCCTCCTCCCGCACTCCCAGACGCCGGACGCGCTCCGCATCCCGGAGTGGCGGCCGTTCGTCCGGTCGCTCGGCGTCTCCGACGGCCTTCGAAAGGAGTGGGACGACCTCTCCGAGGAGGCGAAACGGTGGGACGACGGCGACAACGCGACGACGGCAGTCGAGGAAGTCGCCCCGTTCGCCCTCCAGGAGCGCGCTCCGACCCGCATCGGCGCACGGATGGGCCGACCGGAGAAGTCCGAGAGCCGCGATCTCTCGCCGGCGGTCCACACGCTGTTCCCGATCAGCGAGGCCGGCGGTAGCCAGCGCAACGTCGCCGACGCTGCCCGTCAGATGAACGACCGCGGGCAACGCGGCGTGTTGGATCTGCTCGTCGGCGCACGCGAGTGTCCCGACTGCGGACACCACAGCTACAAGCCGAACTGTCCCGAGTGTGGAAGCCACACTGAACCCCACTTCGTCTGCGAGGAGTGCGACATCGAGGCTGAACCCGACGAGTCGGGTCGCGTCGAGTGTCCGCGTTGCGAACGCGAGATCGAGAGCCCCGAGTGGCACACCGTCGACCTGAACGACGAGTTCCACTCGGCGATGGAGACGGTCGGCGAGCGCGAGGCCTCCTTCGAGATCCTGAAGGGTGTGAAGGGGCTCACCTCCGCGCACAAGACGCCCGAAGCCATCGAGAAAGGCGTCCTCCGCGCCAAGAACGGCGTCACCGCGTTCAAAGACGGCACCGTCCGATACGACATGACGGACCTGCCCGTCACGTCGGTCCGACCCGAAGAACTGGACGTCACGGCCGACCACTTCCGCCAACTCGGCTACGAGGAGGACATCGACGGTGATCCCCTGCGGTTCGACGACCAGCTGGTCGAACTCAAAGTGCAGGACATCGTCCTCTCGGACGGCGCGGCCGAACACATGCTGAAGACGGCCGACTTCGTCGACGACCTGCTGGAGAAGTTCTACGATCTACCTCCCTTCTATGAGGTGAACGAACGCGACGACCTGATCGGCGAACTCGTCTTCGGGATGGCCCCCCACACGTCGGCGGCGACGGTCGGGCGGGTCGTCGGCTTCACCTCGGCGGCGGTCGGGTACGCCCATCCGTACTTCCACGCGGCGAAGCGGCGGAACTGCTTCCACCCGGACACGAAACTCTGGTTCCAGGACGAGGACGAGTCGTGGCATCACGACCGAATCGAACAGTTCGTCGAGGATCGACTCGACGACCCCGACACGGACGACTTCGGGACGCTCGTGCAGGAACTCGACGGCGAGGTGTTCGTGCCGTCGATAGACGAGGACGGTACTCGCGTCGTGAAACCTGTCGAGGCAGTCTCGAAACACCAGTCACCAGCCCACCTCGTTCGAATCGAAACCGAGTCGGGTCGGTCTCTCACTGTCACTCCCGACCACCGAATGCTCCGCTGGAATGATGGTGTATCCACGGTTCGTGCGACCGAACTCTCGGTCGGTGATGAACTCCCGACTTCGTCGCTAAAACCGGTTACAGAGAGCGTCGATGATGGTGCTGCTGTTGTGGCCGACGGCGGTGCCGATTTCGACCGTGACCGCGTTACGTCGGTCGATTACACCGAAAGCACCACCGAACACACCTACTGTCTCACCGTTGAGGACACACACACTGTCGTCGTCAACGATATCGCCAGCGGCCAATGCGACGGCGACGAGGACTGCGTCATGCTCCTCATGGACGGCCTGCTGAACTTCTCGAAGGAGTTCCTCCCGGACAAACGGGGCGGGCGGATGGACGCGCCCTTGGTCATGTCCTCCCGGATCGACCCCTCGGAGATCGACGACGAGGCGCACAACATGGACGTCGTCCGGGAGTATCCCAGGGAGTTCTACGAGGCGACGAGGGAGATGGCCGACCCCGGCGACGTCGAGGACCTCATCGCCATCGCGGAGGACACCCTCGGCACCGACTCGGAGTACGCCGGGTTCGACCACACCCACGACACGACGGACATCGCGCTCGGGCCGGATCTCTCGGCGTACAAGACGCTCGGGTCGATGATGGACAAGATGGACGCCCAACTGCTCCTCTCCAGAAAGCTCCGCGCCGTCGACGAGACCGACGTCGCCGAACGCGTCATCGAGGGGCACTTCCTGCCGGACCTCATCGGGAACCTCCGCGCCTTCTCGCGCCAGGAGACGCGCTGTCTCGACTGCGGGGAGAAGTACCGGCGGATGCCGCTCACCGGCGACTGCCGGGAGTGTGGCGGTCGCGTGAACCTGACCGTCCACCAGGGGTCGGTGAACAAGTACATGGACGTCGCCATCGAGGTGGCCGAGGAGTTCGGCTGTCGCGAGTACACCAAACAGCGACTCGCCATCCTCGAACGCTCTCTCGAGAGCGTGTTCGAGAACGATAAGAACAAGCAGTCCGGCATCGCGGACTTCATGTGAGAGAGCGGTCGCTGCGATTTTTGCCCTGACTGTTTCGCACCGAGCGGTTCGTCCTCTGCCGCCCGACTTTATGCCCTTGGCACGCGTACACACACTACATGAGCCAAGAGACGACCAAAGTGTCCATCGGAACGACGGTGTACACCGAGGGCGGCGACCCGATCGGGACCATCCGTGGACTGGGAGACGACGGCTTCTTCGTGACGACCCGCGACGGTATCGAGTCGTTGTCCATCGAACACGAGCGCTCGGGCCACGAGTTTGGCGAGGCGGAGCTCGTCTGGCGCTGTGGGGACTGCGGCGAGATGGACAAGCTCACCGACAACCTCCCGAAGCGCTGTCCGAACTGCGACGCACCGAGAGAGAACCTGTTCTACTGGACCGAGGACTGACCGGTCGCGTCGGTGTCCGGCGAACCGACCGCAACCGCGCCCGTTTTTCATCCCCGCCGTCGACGTGAGCGTATGGATATCGTCGTCTTCGGTGCGGGAAGCCTCGGGAGTCTCCTCGGTGGGCTCCTCGCGCGCGCACACGACGTGACGCTCGTCGGTCGCGACCCGCACGTCGCCCGTGTCCGCGAGGGCGGTCTCCGCGTCACCGGCGAACTGGAGGCTCACGTCTCCCCCGACGCGGTGACCGACGGTCGCCACCTGACGGCCAACCTCGCCGTCGTCACCGTCAAGTCGTTCGACACCCCCACGGCCGCCGACGCCCTCGCCACCGGTTCGTTCGACGCGGTGCTCTCGCTGCAGAACGGGTTGACCGAGGAGATTCTCGCCGACCGACTCGACACGCCCGTGCTCGCAGGCACCGCGACGTACGGCGCACGTCTCCGCGAACCCGGCCACGTCGCGTGCACCGGCGTCGGCGAAGTCGCCCTCGGAGCGCTCGACGGCGGCCCCTCGTCGCTCGCCGAACGGGTCGGGAAGGCGTTTCGTGACGCCGACGTCGAGACGCTCGTCGCGACCGACATGCCCCGGCGACGCTGGGAGAAACTGGCCGTCAACGCGGGTATCAACACCGTCACCGCTCTCGCTCGCGTCGAGAACGGTGCGCTCGGCGACGGCGACGCCGCCGAGTTGGCCCACGCGGCCGCCCGCGAGGCTGCTCGCGTCGCCCGCGCCGAGGGGGTGAGATTACCGAACCGCGTCGCCCGTGCCGCACTCGACGACGTCGTCGACGGGACGGCGAGGAACCGGTCGTCGATGCTCCAAGACGTCGACAGCGGGAGACGCACCGAGGTCGACGCCATCACCGGGACCGTCGTCGACCGCGCCGACGCGCACGATATCGACGTGCCGACGAACCGAGTCCTCGCGGGGCTGTTGCGGGCGTGGGAGTCAGGCCGGGAACTCCGCTGAGAGGAGAATCGTCGACTACTTCGCGCTGGGCCGACTGGTCGGACGTAATGAGTCGACTCGCCTGGGGGGTCCTCCTCGTCGCCGCCCTCTTCGAGACGATCTGGGCCGTCAACCTCGAGTACGCCGACGGGTTCTCGAACCTCCGGGCCTCGGTCGTCGTGGTGGTCGCGATGGCACTCAGCGTCGGACTCCTCGCGAAAGCCGTCCAGTCGCTCCCGGTCGGCACCGCCTACGCCGTCTGGACCGGCATCGGTGCCGTCGGCACGGCGGCTTTGGGTATCGTCCTCTTCGACGAACCGGTGACTGCGGCCCGACTGGCCTGCATCGGCACTATCGTCGCCGGCGTCGTCGGTCTGCAGTTGACCGCCTGAGCCGGGCCGACCCGAGTCGCCGCGCTCGACGCTCCGTCGGTCCTCGCGGCTACTCCATGTAGCCCAGATCGCGCAGTCGCTCCTGGGCCTCCTCGTCCATCTCCTGGACCGCGTCGTCGGAGACGTCCGCGTCGTCTGCGGTGTCCCACGCGCCGCCGACGGCCTCCTCGAACTCCGCGAGCGTCGCCTCGGTCTCGGCGATCAGGTCGTCCTCGGAGTCCGCGAGGTTGGTCGTCTCCTCGGGGTCCTCGTCGATGCGGTACGCCTCGTCCTCGATGCGGTCGATGCGGACGTACTTCGCCTCGCGCCGACGGGCCGCCCGCATCCGCGAGTAGTAGCGCGACTGTTCGGGAAGGGTGATTCCGGCGTCCTTGGCCTTCTCCTCCAACTGTTTCAGCTCGACGACCGGACGGGAGTACTCGACGAAGGCGTACTTCCCGTCGCCGCGCTGGCCGGGGTCCGTAGCGTCCGCGCGTTTGAACTGCCGGTAGCTCCCGGAGATGAGCGACCGCGTCCGGTCGAGCGCGACGACGTCGTCGCCGGGCGACGCCGGCGTGCCGCCGTCGACGCCGAGCGAGTCGAGGACGGTGTGATAGAGGTCGACGAGTTCGACCTGGTCCTCGCGGCGGTCCGCCTCTAACTCGGGGTGTTTCACCATCAGCGGCACGTTCACCAGCGGGTCGTAGAGGCAGAACTCGTGGCCGTAGAGGTCGTGTTCGCCGTGGAGTTCGCCGTGGTCCGCACAGACGACCACCATCGTGTCGTCCCAGCGTCCCGTCTCCTTCAGGTGGTCGAACAGGCGAGTCAACTGCGAGTCGATGTGGGCGATCTCCGCGTCGTAGAGCCCTCTGATGTCCTCCCACTCGTCGTCGTCGATGTCGCGTGCGCCGGAGTTGTACTCCTTGGAGTTCTGACACACGTCCGTCGAGTCGACGCCCGGGGCGAACTCGTCTCTGAACTCCTTCGGCGGGTGGTACGGCAGGTGTGCGTCCATCAGGTTGATGAACGCGAAGAACTGCTCGGAGTCGTCGACGAACTCCATCGTCTGGTCGACGACGGCGGGCGTCTTCGAGTCCGCCCCCTCGCCGCCGGCGAGATACTCGTGGGCGGTGTTGCCGAGGCTGACGAGTTTGTCCGCCACGGCGCGCAGCGCGTCGTTGTCGTTGAGCGTCTGCCAGGCCTTCGCGAGCGGTCCCGAGAGGAACTCGCCGGGCATGACTTCGAAGAAGTTGTCCTGGTCGTCGAACCCGTCCGTGAGGTGGGTGTAGGGTGTGATCCACGCGTTTGAGGAGTAACAGGCGGTGTCGTACCCCGCCGCAGAGAGCGTCTCCGCGAGCGTCGTGGCGCCGTCGAGATAGGGGTTCTCCTGGTCGGCCCCGTGTTGACTCGGATACATCCCGGTGAAGAGCGACGCGTGCACCGGGAGCGTCCAGGGAGCCGGTGCGACTGCCTGCTCGAAGACGGTTGCCTCCTCGGCGAACGCCTCCAACCCTGGCGTCGTCGGTCGGTCGTAGCCGTACGGCGTGAGGTGGTCCTTCCGGACGGTGTCCATCACGACGAACAACACGTTCCGGGGGGACTCGCTGGTCATACAGGTGAGTCCGACGCTCGGTAGGATAAACCTCCTGTTTGTCGACGGCCAGCGGCCGGCGGCACCGCTCACACCTGTCGAAAACGGAGAAAAGTCGGTTTCGCTAGAAGGGGGCCTGCGGACCTTCGTCGCTGCTGCCGCCGTCGTCGTCGCTCGTCTCGCCGGGGAACGACGGACTCATCCCGCCGCTGTCGCCCATCCCGCCGCCGCCGCCGTCCATCCCCGTCTCGGCGTGGACTTCGTTGATCTCGGGGATCTCCTTGACCATCCGGGTCTTGATCGCCTGGATCGTCATCGGCGAGATACCGCAGCCCGAACAGGCACCGCCGAGGAGGATGGTGACCTCTCCCGTCTCGCGGTTGAGGTCCTGGATGGCGGCGCTCCCGCCGTGCATCTGAATCTGCGGGAAGTTTCGGCGCAGGAAGTTTGTCACGCGGTCTTTGAGGTCGTCGGTGTCCTGGCTCTCCGTGCTCATGCTCCGGGGTTGGGGGTCTGCGTTCTTAGGCCTTTGGTTCACGCGTGCGCGCGAGTTCAGTTACGGTCGACGCCGAACACTCGGTGTAGCTCGGCTTCGATCTCGTCGACGTATCGTTCCAACGTCGTCTCCACCTTCTCCTCGTCGGCGACGATGGCGGTCAACCGCTCGGTCGGGTTCTCGGGGAGCTGCACGTAGAACTCGCCGTCCTCGTAGAACGGTTCGGATTCGTTCAGTATCTGCTGGTCGATACCGTGGATGAGCTCGGAGTCGTACTGCTCGTTCATCGTCTCGAAGGCGTTCTTGTACGCCCGCTGGAGCTGTTGGAAGTAGTGAACGTACTTGTCCTCGAACTTCTCGGGGTCGAACTCGGTCATACTCGGGAGTTCGCGGGCAGAGAGAAAAGTCGGACGATTGGTCGCGGCGGGAATTTCGTATCGCACGCTATGGTTTATTCCGGGGTCGGTGTCCCGAACGCTACCGTTCGCGCATCGACGAGATGGGACGCTGATCGCTCTGCACCTCGGGATGACCGTCACCGCGACGCCGGTCTTTCTGGAAAGGGGGGAGACGTCCGAGTCCTCCTCGTCTCCGAGAGAAACTAGCGCGTTACCCGGATGGTTCTGTGGACGACGTCTCCGGGTCGGGACCGATGCGCGCAGCGCTCACAGCGACGTCGGGACACGAACTCGGTCGGGGCGTCGCTCACGGTGTCTCACGATAGCTGAACCGCTGTACTCTTGCTTCCCGCAACGATGACGTCGCGACACCCGAGTCGACGCGACGGGTACAGCGACATCCACCCGCGTCTGCCACCTCGGTAAATTATATGGGGCGATACGAAAGAGCCTGCCTCTGACGGGCTCGTCTCTACGGAACCGTCGATCCGACCACTCGGACGCTCACCTCGCCGACGAACTCTTTGCTCCCGTTGGCGGCGACGATAGTCGCCGACTCGCCGACGGGGAGGAGGACGTTCGAGACGCTCGTCTGCCCGGCGTCGACCGTTCCCGCCCAGGTGCTGCTGCCGTCGGAAGCGACGGTCGTCAACCCCCGGACGTTCGACTCCTTGGCTCCGCTCTCGGTGAGTTTCACCTTCGCCGTCGCGGTGCTCGCCGTCCACGACTCCGAGAGCGACACGGAGTCGAAGACGTCCGACGACTCGACGTCCTCGGTTTCGAGTCGTAACCCCGTCGTGACACAGCCTGCGGTTCCGACAGAGAGGGCCGCGACCCCGCCGGCCAGATAGTGGCGTCTCGATAGATCCGTCCCGCCTGTTGCGTCGTTCGCGTCGTCGTCAGCCATTGCTCTACTCGACGTGACGCACAACAGCCTCGTAAGGTCGCCGGCCGATTCGTTACCCCAACTGTTCGCCGACGAGCCGGTCGGCCTCGGCGACGAACGCCGCTCGCTTCCCTGCGGGGATCGTCGCGCCGGCGGCGACGTCGTGACCGCCGCCGTCGCCGCCGACGTGTCGTGAGGCCTCGCGCATCACGACCGAGAGGTCCAGCCCCTTTTCGGTGAGGAAGTGGCTGCCGCGGGCCGAGACCTTCAGCTCTTCGTCGCCCTTCTCGGCGAACGCGAGGATGGGTTTGCGGCGGCTGATGCCGTCCGCGCCGACAGCCATCCCGGCGACGATGCCGACGATGGTCTCGCGGATGCGCGCCCCGGCGTCGAACCACTGGATGTGTTCTTCGACCGTGACGCCCTCGGTCTTCACCCACTGGAGCCCCTCCGAGAGGTTCCGCCGGTGGTTTCGCAACAGCTTCCGCGCGCGGTCGAGCGCCTCTCCGCGGTCGCCGAGACAGACCGCGAGACCCACGTCCGCACGGTCGTAGCGGGCCGTCGCGTTGAGGAGCGTCGAAAACTCGCTGACGTCCCGTAACTCGGTCCCCTCCTCCTCGTCGACGAGGCTGTACGTCGTCCCGACGAGCGTGTTCACCCGATCCGGCGGGACGCCCTTCGAGACGGCGCGCTTGATCAGCGCGCTGACCACGGTCTGGCGCTCCTCCTGTGTGAGATCGACCCACCGCTTCCACTCGCCGTCGGCCTTCAGGTCGAGTCCGAGGTCGGAGAGGAAGGCGATAGAGCCGTTTTCGTCGTTCGAGACGCCCGGAATTCGGAGCTCGCTGGCGTACTCCAGCAGTTTGGGGAGGGGACGGGTCTGCCGACCGTAGAGCGCGAGGTCTTTCGCGGGGTCGAGAACCCCCGCCTCGACGCCCTCGGCGACGATGCCCTCGTTGGCTCCCTGCAGGCCGCCCTCGGAGTCCTGCATGTCGCCGACCGCGCCGACGACGGCGAGCGCGGCGAGATCTCTGTTGTCTCCTCCCTCGGGTTCGAGCGCTCGTGCGAGGACGTAGCTCGCCCCCGCGCCCGACAGTTCGCTCGCCCCGTCGATGCCGAAGAGTAAGGGGTTGAGGTGGAACTCGGTCTCAGCATCGGCGGGCTGGTGGTGGTCGGCGACGACGGGCGTGAAGTCGCCCGCCGCCTCGTGTTCGGCGACGATGTCGAGTTGGCCGCTCCCGAAGTCGGTGAACAGCACCGTCTCGTGGTCGGTCGCCGCGATGGCGGCGATCTCCTCGGCGTCGAGCTGTTTCGAGAAGACGGTGTCGAACGGGATTCCCGCGCGTTCGAGCGCCGCCGACGCGACGGCGGCGCTGGTGAGCCCGTCGGCGTCGATGTGCGAGGCGAGGAGCACGGAGTCGACCGCGCGCAACCGGTCGGCACACGCCACCGCGCGGTCGTGAAGTTCGGGAACGGGACCTGCCATCACTCCCGATTGGGGCGGTTTCGGATTTAAACGCTCGCTCTCGGTGTGGTCGCTGCCGCCGGAACGGTGATACCACCGTCGGCCGACTGTCCGCACGGATGACTCCGCCCGTGCGCCCGTCGGTGGCGACGATGACCGCCGAGGACGTCGTCTGTCTCCACTGGCCGGTCGACCCCGACCTGCTCCGCCCTCGACTGCCGACCCCGCTCGACCTGTCGCTGTTCGACGAGACGGCGTGGCTCTCGGTCGTCGCGTTCGGCGCGACCGACCTGCGACCGCGCGGAACCCCCGCGCGGCTGGGTCGATCGTTCTCCGAACTCCGACTCCAGACCTACGTCTGGCACCGGGGGACACCCGGTCGGTACGTCTTCAGCGTCGACGCCGGTGACCGCCCGATCGCACACCTCTTCCGACTCACCTCGCGGATCCCCTACGTCGCCGCCGACGGCCGCGTCGAACGGGACGACGACGGCGTCCACGTCGTCAGCCGACGCGACCAGCTCGGGATGCCGCCGGCGACGTTCGAGGCGACGGTGACGCTCGACGGGGAGTCGAGTGCCGTCGACGGCCGCGACCGGGACCGCTGGATCGGTGGACACGGCCGCGTCTTCGGTGCGGCGGGCGGGACGCTGTGGGCGCTCGACGTCGAGCGCGAGACGCCGGCGTTCCGGCCGGCGACGGCGACCCTCTGGGAGAACACGCTGTTCGACGCCGCGGGCGTCCCGACGCCGTCTTCCGAGCCGGCCGTCCGATACTCCCCGTCGTGGCCGATGCACGCGTCGCTGCCGTGGCTGGTCCGTCAGTGACGTTGCCGACTCTTGTCGACTCCTGCCGACGCGGCGGCTACAGCCGCCAGAGTACGCCGACGAAGAGCGCCGTCGCCGCCAGCGTTGTCCCGGTCAACAGCCCCCAGCCGAGGCCGTAGCCGCCCGTCTCGACCAGGAGGCCGAACAGCGGCGGGGCGACGAGCCCCCCCGCGTTGATGGCCGTCTGTCCCCCGGCGGTCGCGCCGCCGATGTCGTCGCCGTCGACGAGTTCGGAGAGACAGGAGTAGAAGACGCCGGTCGACCCGTGGACCGAGAGGCCGAGTCCCACGAACAGGCCGACGACGACCGGGAGCGACCACTCGCCGCCGGCGAGGGTACCGAACAGCAGGATCGAGACGCCCATCTGTCCGAGCGCGACGGTGGCCGCCCCTCTCGCGCCGCCGAGGCGGTCCGCGAGACTGCCGGCACCGATGCGGCCGACGCTCCCCGTCACCTGCGTCAGCGCGAGGACGATACCGCCCGCGGCGGCGCTCGCTCCCACGGCGTCCTGCACGTAGAGGACGGTGTAGCCCAGCATCGAGAAGATGGACGCGCCGACGAACAGACCGGCGGCCACGAGCAGGACGTAGGCGCGGTTGTCCCACAGCCCCGAGAGGTCTGGCAGCGAGAACTCGCCGCTCCCGCGAGAGCCGTCGTAGAGCGCGACGAAGCCGAGCGCGTAGCCGCCGGCGAGCGCCGCGACGACCCAGAACCCCGCCTGCCAGGCGGCGACGGCGGCGACGCCCGTGACGACCAGCGACGCCGCGCCGCTGCCGGCGGTGACGCCGACCTGTTTCAGTCCCATCGCGAGCCCCTGTCGCCCCGGCGGCGAACTGGCGACGATGGCGCGGTTCGAGGCGGGCATCGCCGTCGAGTAGGCCGCCCCGAGCACGGCGCCGGCGCCCAACAGCAGGCCGTAGGAGGGTGCCAGCGACACGGCGACGGCGGCGACGGCCAGCGCCGCGAGGCCGACGATCATCAGCCGCTTCTCGCCGAAGCCGTCGACGGCCGCGCCGCTTGGAAAGAGCATCACCGTGTAGCCGAGTAACGCGGCAGTAAGAAAGACGCCGACCAGCGACTCCGAGAGCGAGAAGGCGTCGCGGACGAACCCGGTCGCCGCGAAGATGGTGTAGTAACAGAGGCTCGCGGCCGTCTGCCAGCCTGCGACCGTCGCCACCGACCGCCAACTCCTCGACGCACTCGTCACGTTCGACTCGGTTGCCACTGTTCGAGAATCTGGGACTGTGCGGGGTAAACGTAACGAGTGCGGCCGGGTTTTCTGGTTTGTACAACTCTCTGATGCGTCGTCGCGAACTCGTAGCGTTGCTCGCGGTCCTTGAAAGCCCACGTATTCTCGACTCGGGGGTCTCGCTGCGCGCCTCACTCACTACGTTCGCTGCGGTGCTTGCTGCGTCCGCCGTCGTCGAGAATACGTCCCCCTTCAGTCCCGCCCGTACAGCACAGCCACACCCTCCCCAACCGATTCGCTCACTGGCGTTCGCTCATCCCTCGCACGAGTGTTACGCGCCGACGAGCGGCGCGAAGCCACGCGCCACGGCGGTTGAACACCCTCTCCGGGAAACGTTCTACTCGTGGTACGTCGGCGCGGCCGTCTCGACGACGGCACACGCCAGTTCCTCGAAGTCGGCGACGTCGGGGACGACGTCGACCGTGATACCGTAGGACTCGGCGGTCTCCTTCGTCGGCTCTCCGATGGTGCCGATGACGGCGTCGTTCAGCCCCTCGATCGCCGCCTCGCGGACGCCGCGTTCCTCGGCGGCGTCGAGGAAGTGTTCGACCGTCAGCGACGAGGTGAACAGGACCGCTTCGAGATCGCCGGCGGCGGCCATCTCGGCGGACTCCCCTGCGCCCTCGGGTTTCACGAGTCGGTACAGCACCGTCTCGGTGACGTCGGCACCGGCCTCGCGTAGGCCGTCGGTCAACACGGGACTCCCGTGGTCGCTGCGGGCGACTTCGACGCGCTTCCCGCTCACTTCGTCGGCGAGCAGCTCGACCAACCCCGACGAGGTGAACTCTTCGGGTACGCGGTCGACGCGGTAGCCGGCCCGTCGGAGCGCGTCGGCGGTGCTGTCGCCGATCGCGACGACGACGGCGTCGCCGGGCTCCCACCCCGCCTCGGCGGCGAGTTCGACGCCGGTCTTGCTCGTCAGCACGACGTAGTCGGCGTTGTCGGTGTGCGGCGCTTCGCCGGTCGGTCGGACTTCGAGCATCGGATCGGCGACGGCCGTCGCCCCGAGCGAGTCGAGCAGTTCGACGGCGTCGGCCATGCGCTCGTCGTCCGGGCGGAAGACGGCGACGCGGACCTGCTGACTCATTCGCTTCCTTCCTCCTCGTACTCGCCCGTTCGGTTCGCGAGGAACGTCACGACTCTCTCGCGAGTCGCCGCGACCTCGCCGATCACGGTGATGGCGGGGGGTTCGATATCTTCGCTATCCCTGACGTCGACGATGGTCTCCAACGTCCCCGTCGCGACGCGCATGTCGGGCCACGTCGCCCGTTCGACGAGCGCGACGGGCGTCTCGGGGGATTTGCCCGCGTCGAGCAGCGCCTGCGTGTACTGCGGCAGTTTGCCGACGCCCATCAGTACGACGATGGTGCCGCCGGTGTCGGCCAGCGCCTGCCAGTCGACGGCGGACTCCTCCTTCGTCGGGTCCTCGTGACCGGTGACGAACGACACCGAGGAGGTGTGGTCGCGGTGCGTGACGGGGATACCTGCGACCCCGGGACCGCCGATGGGAGAGGTGATACCAGGGACGACCTCGAACGGGATCCCGTTTTCGGCGAGATGTTCCATCTCCTCGCCGCCGCGGCCGAAGACGAACGGGTCGCCACCCTTCAGTCGAACGACCATCTTCCCCTCCTCCGCGAGCTCGACGAGTCGGCGGTTGGTGTACTCCTGTGGCGTCCACTCGCCGCCGGCGCGCTTGCCGACGTCCTCGCGGCGCTCCTCGGGGACGAGTCCGAGGATCTCCGGGCCGGGAAGTTTGTCGTGGAGGACGACGTCGGCCTCCTCGACGAGTCGACGCGCCTTCACGGTCATCAACTCGGGGTCGCCGGGGCCGCTACCGACGAGGTAGACCTTCCCGACGCGGTGCTCGTTCGGTTCGCTCGAGTCGCTCATTCGTTTCGAGTCCCCTCGTCGCTCGTCTCGCGTTTCGCCGCCTCGATGAGGTCGGCCGCGCCGCGGTCACGGAGGCTGGCCGCGAGTTCGACGGCCCCGTTCGCGTGGTCGTCGACCGGCAGATCACGCTTGGATTCGACGAGTTCCTCGCCGTCCTGGCTCAACACCTGCACCTCCGTGTGAACGTACGACCCCTGCAGGATGGCGTGAATTCCGATGGGTGCGACACAGCCGCCGCCGAGTTCCTCGAGCACCGTCCGCTCGACGGTCGTCTCGATGCGCGTCCGCGGGTGGTCGACGGCCGTGTTGACCGTCTCGACGACGTCCGGGTCGGCGGCCGTGACGGCGAGCGCCCCCTGTCCGGGTGCGGGGACGAACTTCGCGCGCGGGAGCCGCTCGAACTCGACGTGGTGGTGGAGGCCGCTCCGGCGGAGCCCCGCCTCCGCGAGGACGATAGCGTCGTACTCGACGTCGAGGTCGTGTTCGAGCGCGCCGCGTTCGAGCTCAGAGAGGTCGTCGAACCACTCCTCGACCGACCGCTCGTACTCGGCCTCGTAGTCGTCGTCGCCGGCGTGACCCTTCTCGTCTTTCGACGCCTCCAGCCGCTCTTCGTGTTCGGTCTGGAGGTCGGCCGCGAGCAACTTCTCGATACGCGTGTCGACGTTGCCGCGCAGCGGCTCGACCGTCAGATCGGGCCGCGCGTTGAGGATCTGCGCCTTCCGACGCAGCGACGAGGTGCCGACGGTCGACCCGACGGGGAGGTCGTCGAACTCGTACCCCTCGGGCGAGACGAGCGCGTCGAACGCCGGCGCGCGCTCGGGGACGCCGGCGACGGTGAGTTCCGCCGGCTGTTCGGTCGGCATGTCTTTCATCGAGTGGACTGCCAGGTCGGCGTCGCCCTCGATCACGCGTTGGTCGACGTTGCGGACGAACGCGCCGGTCTTCCCGAGTCGGTGGATGAGTTCGTCTTTCAACTGGTCGCCGCGCGTGTCGACCTCTTGAATCTCGACCTCGTATCGGTAGCTCTCGAGCGCCTCCTGTACACTCGCCGCCTGTCGCAGCGCGAGGTCGGAGCCTCGCGTCGCGAGTCGAAGCGTCCCACGGTTCATACCCACGTCTCTGCGTCCGACCGTGAAAAGGCCACCAGTTCCCGTCGCCCGCGTGGGGGGCCGTCGCAGACGGGCGACGGAGGGGTCGTCGCTGGGTCAGGGCGTTCCGACCGTCTCGTGACGCCGGTAGAGGTAGTACAGCGCCAGCGGCACGGTGACCACGAACGTCGTCGTCAGCGCGCCTGCGAGGGCGACGAGCCCGTACAGCGCCGGGTCGGGTCGCCACTCGTAGTCTGCCGCCGCTTCGGTGATCGCCCGCGCGTCGACGTACATCGCGAGCGGGAAAACGAGCGTCAGCAGGCCGCCGACGGCCGCGACGAGGGTGACCGCCAGCGCGACGGCGACGAACGGCAGCACCGACAGCATCCCGGCGTCGAAGCCGACGCCGAAGAAGAACCCGACGAAGCCGACGATGCCGAACAGTACCCCGAACACGGTGCCGACGAGCGCGAACAGCGGGACGGCGGCGATCCAGTACCACCACCTCGAGTCGACGCTCGCCCGGGGGAGCAGGTCGCCGACGGCGGTCCCCGACGAGGAGTCCCGCTTCTCGACTGCGCTGTTAGCCGATGGAGGGCTGTCCATGCCCCACCGTTCGGCGGCCTCGGCCATAAATATCCGCGCGGCTCGCGTTCGGTGGACGACTGACTGTCGACGGACGACCGACCGTCGGTCGACGACACCGACGACCCAGTGCCGCGGTCCGTGGCTACTTACCGCCGTGGCGAGTGCTCCCCGCCATGGACGTACTCCTCGTCGGCGGTACCGGCCTCATCAGCACCGGTATCACCCGACAGTTGGTCGAGCGGGGTCACGACGTCACCTGCTACACGCGCGGCGAGACGGAACCCAGGGTCCCCGACAGCGTCGACTTCCTCGAGGGCGACCGCACCGACTACGACCGCTTCGAGCGACAGATGGCGGACGTCGACGTCGACGCCGTCGTCGACATGGTCTGTTTCACGCCCGAGGACGCCGAGAGCGCGATCCGCGCCTTCTCGGGCCGCATCGACCGCTACGTCTTCTGTAGCACCATCGACGTCTACTCTCGCCCGGTCTCCCGGATGCCGCTCGCGGAGGACACGCCGCGACACCCGCCGACGAGCGAGTACGGCGCGAACAAGGCCGCCGCCGAGGATCGGTTCCTCGCCGCCCACGTCGACGAGGGGTTCCCCGTCACCGTCCTCCGCCCGTGGCACACCTACGGCGAGGGTGGCCGACTGATCCACACGCTCGGCGACGCGACGAGCTACGTCAGTCGCATCCGCGAGGGGAGACCCATCGTCGTCCACGGCGACGGCACGTCGGTGTGGGCCCCCTGTCACCGCGACGACGTCGCCCGCGCCTTCGTGTCTGCAGTGGAAACGGAGGGGGTCGAGGGCGAGACCTACCACGTCACCGCCGAGGAGCATCTGACGTGGAACGAGTATCATCGAACGGTTGCCGCCGCCCTCGACGCTCCCGAACCGGAACTCGTCCACGTCCCGACCGACGTCCTCTCGGAACTCGTCCCCGAGCGGACCCAACCGTTACGAGACCACTTCCAGTACAGCACGGTGTTCGACAACGGGAAGGCGAAGGCGGAGCTCGGCCACGAACAGACCGTCTCGTGGGCGGAGGGCGTCCGACGAACGGTCGAGTGGCTGGACGACCGCGACCGGGTTGACCACTGGGAGACCGACCCCGTCCCCGACCGGCTCGTCGCGGCGTGGCGCGACGCGCGGGCGCGACTCGACACCGACTTCGGCGGGTCGGACGCCGACGGGTCGGCGTGAGTACTTAAACGACCCCGGATATCGCGGTGTAAGTTACCTCGGGGAAGCGTCCGTCTCTAGAGCTATGACAGTCTCCTCGATGCAGGTCTCCCATCCCGCACTCACGCACAGCACACACCCGACGCCCGACGACGTGGACCCGATCACCGTCCTCGACGCGCTCAACGACGGCGTCTGTCGGCGCATCCTCGTCACCTGTGGCGAGCGCGCCCGGACGGCACAGGAGTGTGCCGCCGCCTGCGACGTCCCGTTGTCGACCGTCTACCGCAAACTCGGCGTACTCACCGACGCCGCGCTCCTCGCGGAGCGCGTCCGCATCGACGCCGAGCGGAACTTCCCCAGCGAGTTCAGCACGCAGTTCGACACGCTCTCGGTCTCGCTGACCGGCGTCGACGCCGTCGAGATCCGGCAGGTCGTCACCGACGGCGGCGTCGACGGAGACGAAGACGAGGTGTCCCGGCGATGAGACGGGACGCTCGGAGGAGACTGACCTACCCATGACCCAGATTCACACCGACCGGTTCGAGTTCGTCTGTCCCGAGCGCGGCGAAGCGTTCGAGGTCGACGGCGAGATGCGGCGTGCGTTGCTCGCGAGCGGCTGTCCCGTCTGCGGTGCGCCCGTCTCCGAGACCGCGTTCGTCTCGCTGTCCTCGCCGTGAGTGACTATCTCGACGAGTCGAGGTCGACGAACGCGCCCTCTCTCGCCGTGATCCAAGCGTCGCCCGACGAGTCACCCCCTTTCTCGACGAGAAACAGCGTACACTCTGCCGGCTTGTTCCGGGCGAGTGTCAGTTCGAAGCCGACGACCGGCCCCTCGGCTGCCGTCTCGGTGGTCGGGTGTTGTGCTTCATCCAGTTCGTCGACCGTATCGTCGTTCATCGTCTGTTGCTCCCTGACCGGTCTGGCGGCGTAGCGGTGACGTCACCGCCGCCGCGACCCAGTTCACTCGGAGAGACGTGCGCCACGGATATACGCTTTCTCGGCGGTTCCCGTCGGCCGAGAACGGGACGACCACACCGAGTGTCAACCCGACCGACCGGTTCCCGGCCTCGGAGAACCACCGGGGTTGATATAGGACTGGCTTCCCTACTATACTGTATCGTGACAGACAGTACGGACTACACGTTCGTCTGCCCGGAGTGCGCCGAGTCCATACTGGTCAACGAGTCGATGCGTGACGCCCTCCTCGACAACGGCTGTGTGGTCTGCGGGTCGTCGGTCTCTCGGCGGGCTTTCAGCGACGCGTGACTCCCCTCGCTTCGTCGGGAACCGAGTCACACAGTGCCGCGTCGCTCGTCGAAAACGCCGGTCGGTGCTGTTCTCCTCGGGGACGTTTTATTTCCCTCTCCGGACGGAACGGCCGGACATGGCACTCGATGGCGTACTCGACGACGTTCTGACCCGCGACTGGGAGCGGCCGACCGACGAGGACCCGATCCGCGTGGCGATGGTCGGCCTCGGATGGTGGACGCGGGAGCAGGCGATCCCGGCGGTGGCCGACGCCACCGCCTGTGAGACGACGGTGCTCGTGAGTTCGTCGACCGAGAAGGCCGAGTCGGTCGCGGCCGACGTCGACACCGTAACGGCGACCCTCTCGTACCAGCAGTTCCACGACGGGGCGGCGACCGACCGCTACGACGCGGTGTACGTCTGTACACCCAACGCGCTCCACCGCGAGTACGTCGAGTCCGCGGCCGACCACGGGAAGGCGGTCCTCTGTGAGAAACCCATGGCCGCCGACGTCGCGGACGCCGAGGCGATGGTGCAGAGCTGCGACGACGCCGACGTCCCGCTGATGGTCGCCTACCGAGTCCAGACCGAACCGATCACTCGACGGGCCCGCGAACTGGTCCGGAACGGCGCCGTCGGCGAAGTCGTGAGCGTGCTGGGGCATATGTCCGACACGATGCTCGAGTTCGCGAGCGAGGACTCCTGGCGACTCGACCCCGATCTGGCCGGCGGCACGACCGTCAACGACATCGGTATCTACCCGCTGAACACGATCCGCTTCGTGCTGGACGCGGACCCGCAGGCCGTCTACGCTCGCACCGAGGCCGAACAGGCGGCATACGAGGGAACCGACGAACACACCGCGTTCCAACTGGAGTTCCCCGACCACGTTCTCGCGTCCTGTACCGCGAGTCACAGCGCTCGGACCGCCTCCAGCCTCCGCCTCGTCGGCACCGACGGCGAGTTGACGCTCGAGGGGCTGTTCTTCCCGCAGAGCGAGAAGGTGTTACGGCTCTCGACGGACGACGCCGACCGGGAGATCCACCCCGACCCGGTCGACCAGATGCGCGAGGAGTTCGACTACTTCGCCAACTGTCTACAGCGAAACCGTCCGCCCGAACCCGACGGGAGACACGGTCTCGTAGACATGCGGGTCATCGACGCGCTCTACGAGTCAGCATCGACGGGTGAACGCGTCGTCGTCTGAACGCCGTTCGTCGCCCACCACAAGAGCAACAGTCATTACCTGTCACCCAAGTATCCCAAGGTACGAGAATGGCTCTGGACCAACAGACGAAGATGACCCCCGCGGAGATCGACGAGGTCCTCGCACGACACGAGACCGGCGTCCTCTCGCTCGCACAGGGGGACGAACCCTACGCGATACCCATCTCTTACGGATACGACCCCGAGGAGCGTCGCTTCTACATGCGTCTCGTCTCGACGCCCGAGAGTCAGAAACGACAGTTCCTCTCCTCGTCGCCGAGCGTCCGCCTCGTCGTCTACGAGGAGGAGGGCGAGACCTACCGGAGCGTCATCGCCGAAGGGTCGCTCGACCGTATCACCACCGACGAGATGACGACCGAACGCATCGTCCAGTACGGGCAGGCGAAACGGCCGCTGTTCGAGATCTGGGGCGAGTCGAAACGCGATCTCGACATCAAACTGTACGAACTCACCGCCGACTCGCTGAACGGTCGCCGGATCGAACTCGTCGCCGAGGACTGAGAGGGGTATCGTAGACGCTCGTCGATTTTCTCCGCGAGAATCGAACCCGGTGGCTCGCCGAGGACCACTGGTCTTCCGGCCGGCTACGACAACCCCTAACGGTCGCCGTGTCGGCCCCATCTCGCGTTTGCCTGCCGCCTCGCACTCCGTGTCGTCTCGTCGCTTCGCTCGACCCGTCCGTGGCTGCAGACCCGTATCCTCAAGTTTACCCACCCACAACTCGGTATCACGCTCATGTCGTCCGGGATCCGCGCGACCGTCGAGTTCGACTCTCCCGAAGTGTGTCCCATCGCGTCGGTGTCGGCGACGACCGACTCGGTCGTCGACAGCGTCTCGACGAGCGTCGTCTCGACGCCGGAGTCGACGAGCGTCACCGAGTTCGTCGTCGACACGGACCACGACCCGGCGACCCTCCCGGTCGACCCGATCTTCTCGTACGGGAACAAGCATCTCTACCGGATCGATCACGAGGACGTCTCCTGCCCCTGTAGCTGTCTCGGCGAGTTCGGCTGTCCCGTCGACCGCTACTTCGCCCGACGCGGCTCGCTGACCGTCGTGTTCTACGCGGCCGACTACGTCGAGTTACAGACCGCTATCGGCGCGCTCCGCGATCGGTTCCCCGGACTCGACATCAAGCGCCTCGTCCGGTCGCCGGTCGGTGAGTCGCCCGGTGACAGTGTCTTCGTCGACCGCAGCAAACTCACCGACCGCCAGTTCGAGGTGCTCCAGACCGCCTACGAGCGAGGCTACTTCGACCATCCACGACGCGCGAACGCCACCGAGATCGCGGCGGCGCTCGACATCAACCAGTCGACGCTGCGGGAACATCTCGCGGCCGCCCAGACGAAGCTCCTCGGCGACGTCCTCGAAGACGGGTCCTGACGACCGTGTCAAACACCAACACACGGCCGTCTCGGGAGGTCTCTCGCCGGAGTATATAAACCTCCCACGCTATCGGGGCTGACAGTTAGTCGTCGCTCGGTGACTTCTATGAGATATGAGCCAGAGTCAGTTCGCCGCCGCCGCACAGCCGACCCGTTCGGAGCAGACCGTCACCGTCGACGACGATGAGACCGTCCAGGCGATGCTCGACGCGCTCGACGACGCCGACTGTCGGTGCATCCTCGCGGCGACCGACGGCGAGGCGCTCTCGGCGAGCGAACTCTCGGAGCGCTGCGATCTCGCACTCTCGACGACCTACCGAAAGCTCGATCTGCTCACGGAGCTCGACCTCCTCTCGGAACGGCTTCGCGTCCGGCGCTCGGGCAAACACGCCTCGGAGTACCGCCGCGCCGTCGACGACGTGACGGTGTCGGTGGCGCCCGACGGAATCGAACTACGCGTCACCCGCTCGGAGCGCGAGGCGACCACGTCGCTCACGGCGTAGTGGACGTCCCGCGCAACGCGCGTTACAGCGCGTTCTTGTACGCTTCCAGCGTCTGCTCGATGTCTTCCTCGGTGTGGGCGTAGGAGACGAACTGCGACTCGAACTGGTTCGCCGTGAGGAAGACGCCCTGCTCTTTCATCTCGTGCCAGAAGATACGTTCCCAGCGCTCGGTCTCGGCGTCGGCGACGTCACCACCGGTCTTCGGACAGTGGTCGTACCGGGGGCAGTCGGGGCGCTGCTGGCATCCGGTCTCGCACTGACCGTCGAGCGTCGACGGCGCGTCGCGGGTGAACACCGTCTTGAACAGCGAGTCGGTGCCGACGACGGTGTACTCGGGGGCCTGATCCGCACAGATCTCCGTGATCCCCCTGCGTAGCTTCTCGCCGAGACGGTCGACGTGCTCGTAGACGTCGTTCTCGGCGGCGTACTTCAGATACTCGTGGCCCGCGGCCATCGTCACCGGATGCCCCGAGAAGGTTCCGGACTGGAAGACGTCGCCGGCGGGCGTGAACTGCTCGATGATCTCCGACTTCCCGCCGATGGCGCCGACGGGGAAGCCGCCGCCGACGATCTTCCCGAAGGTGGTGACGTCCGGCGTGACGCCGAACTTCGACTGCGCACAGCCGAGACCGCCGACCCGGAACCCGGTGATCACCTCGTCGAAGACCAGCAGCGACCCGTGGTCGTCACAGAGATCCCGCAGCGTCTCGTGGTAGCCGTCGACCGGCATTACGATGCCCTTGTTCGCGAGGATCGGTTCGACGAGCACCGCCGCGATCTCGTCGCCGTGCTCCTCGAACACCTCCTGAACCGCCTCGGCGTCGTTGAACGGGACCGGCAGCGTGTGCTTCGCGAACTCCGTGGGGATGCCGCTGGTGCTGGGTCGGGGGTGGTCGGCGTCGCCCTCGACGAGCGTCGACTCCTGGGCGCCGTGGTAGCCGCCCTGCATGACGACGATCTTGTCGCGGCCGGTGTAGCCGCGGGCGAGACGCACCGCCGAGACGGTCGCCTCCGTCCCGCTGTTGACGAACCGGATCATCTCGACGCTCGGGACGTGGCGGGCGACGAACTCGGCGTGATCGACCTCGATCTCGGTGGGCGCGCCGTACATCGGACCGGCGCTGGAATGCTTCTGGACGGCGGCTTGCACCGGTTCGGGGGCGTCGTGGCCGTACAACAGCGGGCCGTAGCCCATCACGTAGTCGACGTAGCGGTTGCCGTCGGCGTCGACGACGTGTGCGCCGTCGCCGCGCTCGACGAAGAAAGGGTACGGTCGGGTCGCACGCACCGAGGAGTTGACGCCACCGGGCATCACTGAGAGAGCCCGGTCGTAGAGGTCGCGTGAACGCTCGTGGTTCATGTGGCGGCAGTTCGCACGGGTGGCGGATAGTAGTTACTGGGTCGTCGTCGCCGACCGAACTCGCAGGGTCGGCCCCGTGTCCGACGTCGTCAGACCGCGTCCCGACCGCGCTCGCCTGTCCGGATCTGCACGGCGTCGGCGACGTCGAGGACGAAGATCTTCCCGTCACCGAGTTCGCCCGTGTACGCTGCCTCGCGGATGGCGTCGACGACGTCGTCGGCCGGAATCTCGGAGACGACGCACTCGATCTTCACCTTCTGGTGGAGGTCGACGGTGTACTCCTCGCCGCGCCACTGCCCCTTCTTCGCGGGTTGGTTGCCGCGGCCGGAGACGTTCGTCACGGTCAGCGACGGCGCGCCGATCTCGGCGAGGCCGCGCTTCACGTCGGCGAGTTTGTCGGGGCGGACGACGGCCATCACGAGTTTGATCTCGCCGTCGTTCGGCGCGTCGCTCATTCGTCGTCACCTCCAGAGACGTCGGAGACGCCACCGATCTCACCGGCGACCGATGCCGGTTCGACGCCGCCGTCGGTCCGGACGTTCCCGTCGAGGGGGACGCCCGCGCCGTCGGTGACGGTCTCAGGTTTACCGAACTCGGGGTAGGTGTCGACGCCGTGTTCGGAGGTGTCGAGCCCTTCGCGTTCGTGTTCGGAGGTGACGCGGAGTTCGCCCAGCGTCTTGATGCCGCGGAAGACGACGTAGGTCGCCGCGACCGTCCACCCGGCGATGACCGCGACGCCGACGACCTGCGGGATCGCAAGCGAGACGAACGACGCGGTCCCGTTCCAGAGCCCCGTCGCGAAGAACGGGAACAGGAGCGCACCGAGGATGCCGGCGCTCCCGTGGACCGGGAACACCGCACAGACGTCGTCGATCTGCAGGCGCTTCTCGACGAAGCCGAAGACGACGGGAAGCTGTGCGCCGGCGAGCAGGCCGACGACGAGCGCGCCGGGCCAGACGATGGCGTCGGCGATGGAGGTGATGCCGACGAGGCCGGCCAGCAGCCCGTTGGCGACGTAGAGCGTGTCGACCTTACCGGTCTTGTACATCGCGACGCCGGCGGCACCGATCGCGCCGGCGGCCATGCCGAGCGTCGTCACGAGCGCGACGCGGCCGACGTAGGCGAACGAACCGAGCGTGACCTCGCCACCCTCCATCGCCAGCGGCGCGGCGGCGGTGCCGACGTTGAAACCGTACCAGCCGAACGCCAGGATGAGCGTCCCGAGCACCGCGAAGGACAGCGAGTGGCCGGGGATGACGTTCACCGAGCCGTCCGGGTTGAAGCGGTCCATCCGTGGGCCGATGATCCACGCGGCGGTGAGGCCGGCGATGCCGCCCATCCCGTGGACGATCATCCCGCCCGCGAAGTCCTGAAAGCCCATCGCGCCGAGGAAGCCGCCGGCCCACGTGAAGCCGACGACGACGGGGTAGATGACCGCCGCGAGTACGATGGTGTAGCTGATGTACGCGCGGAGCTTCGCCCGACCGGCAACAGCTCCAGAAACGATGGTGGCCGCCGTCATGGCGAACACCGCGCCGAACAGCCAGTCGGTCCACGCGGTGACGCTCGCCGCGTCGGGTGCGTAGAGGTCCATGAACGCGCCGGCGACGGAGTACGACCCGCCGCCGGTGATCCCACCGACGATCGTCGAGACGGCGGACCCGGCGAGGAAGAACACGACGACGCCGACGCTCCACGTCAGGAGGTTCTTCGTCAGCTGGTTCGCGACGTTCTTCGAGCGCACCTGCCCGGCTTCGAGCATGGCGAAGCCGGCGTGCATGAAGAAGATGAGGAACGTCACGGTGAGCACCCACACGAGGTTGACGCCGGTGACGACGGCGTCCATGCCCGTCTGGAGTGAGAGGGCCGAGAGACTCATTCGCTCCCCTCTGCTGGTGCTTTGCTAGTGGTGCTTGGACAGTTGTCGATGTTTTCTGAATTCGAGGCCATGTTTGTCAACCGTATCCAGTCAACAGTCTGCACGTGGAGGGTAATAAGTATGATGACGACAAAGACAAATTATTTGGATCTGAACTGGACGTTCGATAGAACTACAAGCATATATAGTGTGTATAAGGGCCTTGTCTCGGGGATATGCGGACAAATGTTGCCACTCGGCTGGACGATCGTTGTGCGGAAACTGACGGAACTCTCGGCGTTCGTCCGGTGCGCGACGGCGCCGACGACGGCACCGAGTTGGGGAGTAACGAGCGAGCGCGGCGGCGGAGACGGAGCTGTTCCCGTCGACGCGGACGCCGACGTCGGAGTCGACGCAGTTCGACGACGAGACGTTCGATCGGCGTGAGAAGAGCCGCAGTTCGGTCGACGTGAGGTTCGTGGAGGGCCGAACGAGCGGAGACGACTCGGCTGGGTTAGCGCGGACCTACCGGGACGTGCTTTGCTCAGACCGCGGTGGTTCCCTCCTTGCCAGTGCGGACCTGTACCGCCCGCTCGACGTCGACGACGAAGATCTTCCCGTCACCGGGTTCGCCGGTGTTCGCGGCGTCGCGGATGGCGTCGACGACGTCGTCGGCGGGGATGTCGGCGACGACACACTCGACTTTCACCTTCTGGTGGAGGTCGACCGTGTAGCTCTCGCCGCGCCACTGCCCCTTCTTCGCGGGCTGACTGCCGCGGCCGGAGACCTGTGTGACCGTCAGCGAGGGCGCACCGACCTCGGCGAGCGCCGTCTTGATCTCGCTCAGGCGGTCGGGACGGACGACCGCCATCACGAGCTTGATGTCGCCGTCGTTCGACTGTTCGACCTCGTCGGTCGTCTCGTCGCGGTTCGACTCGCTCATTCGCCGTCACCTCCGGGACTGTCGGCACTCCCACCGACCGAGTCGGCGACAGAGGCCAACTCGGACCCGCCGTCCGCTCTGACGGGCTTGCCGAGCGCGGACTCGGGGCCGCTGTCGCCGACGAACTCGGGGTAGGTGACGACGCCGTGTTCGCCCTGGTCGAGCCCTTCGGTCTCCTCCTCGTCGGAGACGCGGAGTCCGAACAGCGCGTCGGCGACGCCGAAGACGACACCGGAGGCGACGACCGTCCACAGCGCGATGACGACGACGCCGAGCACCTGCATGGCGAGCTGGTTCACGCCCATGAAGCCGCCCACGCCGAACACGGGGATGAGCGCCGTGCCGAGCGCGCCGGCCGCACCGTGGACCGCGAAGACGCCGCAGACGTCGTCGATCCGCAGCGTGTCGACAGTGAACCGGTAGGCGGGCAGAACGATCGCGCCGCCGAGCGCACCGAGCAGGAGGCCGCCCCACCACGTGACGTGGGGGACCGCGCCCGTCACTGCCACGAGGCCGGCGAGCAGTCCGTTGGCCATCCACAGCGGGTCGGGTTTCCCCTGCCACGAGGTGGAGACGACCATCGCCGCGACCGCGCCGGCACCCATCCCGAGCGTCGTCACGAGGGCGACGCGGCCGAGCGCCTCGCCCATGAACTGGAGGCTGCCGTCGTCGACGACGGCGAGCACCGTCGCCTGCGTGCCGACGTTGAAGCCGTACCAGCCGAACGCCAGGATGAGCGTCCCCAAGACTGCCAGGAGCATCGAGTGCCCCGGGATGGGCTGGCTGTTACCGCTCTCGTCGAAGCGGCCCTTCCGCGGACCGACCATCTTTGCGCCCACGAGACCGGCGACGCCGCCGACCATGTGGACGACCGTCGCACCGGCGAAGTCGAGGTAGCCGACGCCGAGCGCCCGTCCGACGAAGCCCGACCCGGCGAGCAGCCCGCCGGACCACGTCAGCCCCTGCACGACAGGGTAGATGAACCCCGTGATGAGCGCCGCGAACAGCACGTACGCCTTGAAGTTCATCCGTTCGGCGACGGCGCCGGAGACGATGGTGGCTGCCGTCATAGCGAACACTGCGCCGAAGAGCCAATCGAGCCACGCACCGGAGTCGCCGACGTACGCGAACGCACTGGCGAGGTCGACGCCGCCGGGAGACGTCAGCCCGCCGACGACGGTCGCGACGCCCGCCCCGACGACGAAGTAGACGAGCACGCCGAGCGCCCAGTCGGTCATGTTCTTCATCAGCACGTTGCCGACGTTCTTCGCGCGGACCTGCCCCGCCTCCAGCAGCGCGAAGCCAGGCTGCATGAAGAAGATGAGGAACGACACCACCAGAATCCACACGTAGTTGATGCCGTTCGCGACGGTAGACGGATCGACCTGCAGTGGCAGCGATATCACAGCAATCCACCACCGTTTACCCGCGTAGCTGGACGTTCACACAACGATTCACCAAACTGATTTATATTCGTGTTCTCGATCACGGTCGTGGCTCATGGTGAGGCACTACATAAATCACAGGGTTGAAAAGAACAAGAATAGTGTGATGATCGTGGACATACGTTCGAAATTTAGAACAGTTTAATCGATATAAGGTTGTATTTCGTTCAGTTGTGGACGTCTGTCGGAAGTAGTTGTGAAACAGCTGTTATCGAAATTATGTGTCGGCTGTCGTCGCTCCGCGGTGCGCAGGCGTCACTGTTGCTCACTCTGCCAGTCGTCGAACGCGATCGACCCCTCCTCGGTGATGCGGGTCGAGTCCGGGAGCGGGAAGTCAGGGTTCTCGCTCTCCTCCGCCGGACCGCCGGGGCTCCCGACGACGATCCGACCGACCATGCCGACCATCTTGTGCGGGATGCAGTAGTAGTCGTGCGTCCCCTCCGTCTCGAAGGTGACGTTCCGGAACGCACCGACTTCGCCGAAGACGCCGGTGTCCCACGCGGGTGCTCCCTCGGGGATGCGCCGCTCGAAGGCGTTCTCGTTGTCGGGATGGTAGGCGGTCGCCGAGTGGGCCCCGCTCACGAGTTCGAACGACACCGTCTCGCCCGGTTCGACGTGCAACCCGACGGGGTCGAAGTAGAGGTCGGTGTACATCCCGACGGTGTACTCACCGCGTGTCGGCGTCGACGTTCCAGTCCCCGTCTCGGCCGCCGTCGCTGTCGGCGTCGCCGCCGCCGTCGTCGTCGCGGTCGTTGCCTCGGTCGTCTCTTCCGTCGTTCCACCAGTGCCACCGGTACAGCCGGCGACACCGGTGATGCCGCCGACAGCCGTCGTCGCGGCGACTCGTGCGAGCGCGTCGCGTCGTGTGAGTCTCATCTCTGTCTCACGCCCTTCAGTAGTTCTCCGCCCGCATCGTGAAGCGGAACGCGAACGGGTCGGTCGTCGCGTGCGTCCCCTGACTCGTGTCGCGGTCGGAGTACATCCGCAGGTACAGGCGTTCACCGTCGACGGAGTTCCCCCGCAGGTAGTTCTCCGGGTCGAGATACTCCCGGTCGGTCAGCATCTCCGCCGCGACGCCGTCGAGCGTCTGTTCGTACTCGACGAGTTCGGGGTCGTACTGGAGTGCGTAGGTGCGCATCCCCGGCCGTTCGACGACGAGGCGTTCCGGGCCGTCGGCGTTCTCGACGCGAATCCGGTCGACGTTGCTCCGGTCGATGCGCGACTCCTCGGTCACCGCGCTCCAGCCGCTCCCGTCGTCCGTGCTCACCGTCGCCGACTCGAAGGCCGGGTCGACGGCGAAGTGGAACGTGTACTTCGGGTAGCCGTTGGTGGTCCGGAACCCGGTCGTCGGGTGACGCGAGGTGACGTCGACGGTGCCGTCGTCGTGGAAGTTCCAGTCGATGAGGTAGCGGTAGGGTGCCCAGTTCTGCCCGAACCGCCACTCCCAGTGGTCGAGCGACCCCGTATGGTAGGTGCCGCGGATGCGGAACCCGTCCGCGAAGTCGTGTTTCTCGATGACGCCCGGACCGGTGAAGCCGAGCGTGTCCCAGAAGTGCCAGTTCCGGCGGCCGCTCGGGGTCCCCGGCCCCGCCATGCCGAACGGTTCGTAGTCGCTCAGCATCCACGGCACCTTCGTCTCGCGGCCGAACACCGGTTTCCCCTTGTACGACGCCTCCACGCGGTAGGCGTCGTGGAGCGTGTTCTCCCACGTGACCGTCCAGTCACCCTGCTCGATGGTCTGTGACGGTCGACGTATCTCCCAGTTCTCGTCGTCCATCGCCCCCGGTGGGTCGATCGTCCCCTCCCGATAGTCGCCGGGGTCGGTGTTCTGGACCTCCGCGACGATGTCCGCGAGCGGGTCGGGCGACTCCGAGGTCGGTCGGTAGACGTCGAGCACCTCGTTCTCCTCGATCTGGTCGTTGAACGTCTTCGTGGTCACTGCGGCCCCGACGGCGACCAACTCCCCTTGGTCGTTGTTCCAGTTGAACAGTACCGGCGTCACCACGCCGATAGGATACTCCTCGGAGTACGCCGTGATGATGGAGTAGTCCGCGGCGAGCACGTACCAGTCTTTGCCCTCCAGTGCCGCCGCGACGTCGGGATGCTCCAGCGCCGCGTTCACGGTGTCCATGTTGAGGCCGTCGTACGACCGCTCGATGACGTGCGGTTCGCGGGTCCGGACGTCCACCTTCAGCAACCGGTCGTTCCGCCGGTCGACGAGCCCCCGGATCTGCCTGATGTCGCCGAACTCGATGGTGTGTTGCCCCCCGTCGAGACTGCCGGTGACGGACATCTCGTGCGGAGCGAGGATCTCGACGAAGTCGACCCCGTCGTAGATGCGGTGGTACGCCGTCGACGAGACGGCCTCCGTGACCTGTGACCCGACCCCGTCTGCGGCCAGCACCTGCCGCAGCGCGGCGAGTTTCCGCTCCTCGACCACTGCGTCGAAGTCGTCGACGGCCCGCGGTGCCGCGTACTGGAGGTCGTCGACGTTCGGTGGTTCTGTCGTCTCGTCCGTCGGCGACGCCGTCGTCGATGGCGGTGTGTCCGCAGGTGATTCGCCCGGTGTTCCGGTACTCCCGTCGTCGTTCGTGGAACAGCCTGCGACGCCGACGCCTACTCCGAGTGCCAGCGACTGGAGAAACCGCCGTCGCCGTGGTAATTTGTCAGACATGCTCTAGCATACTATCGCTCGACCGACATCACTCTGTCGCGCCACAGAGGCGGGTGAATAAGACAGTCGACAGGCCGATTCGACAACGCCGAGGACGTCGCGGAGCGAACGTCGCGCCGTCGTCGACCGTCGCTCGTTCAGAGCGCCTCGGCCACGTCTTCGGCGAAGTAGGTGAGGATCAGATCCGCGCCGGCGCGTTTGATGGAGAGCAGCGACTCGACGGCGGTCTCCTCGAGGTTCAGCCACCCCTTGTCGGCGGCGGCGTGGAGCATCGCGTACTCGCCGGAGACGTTGTAGGCGGCGACGGGGTGGTCGTACTCCTCGCGGATGGCCCGGACGATGTCGAGGTAGGGGAGTGCGGGTTTGACCATCAACACGTCTGCACCCTGTCGGACGTCGAGTTCGACCTCGCGCATCGCCTCGCGGGCGTTGGCGGGGTCCATCTGGTAGTGGCGGCGGTCGCCGAAGGCGGGCGCGCCGTCGGCGGCGTCGCGGAACGGCCCGTAGAAGGCGGACTCGTACTTCGCGGCGTAGCTCATGATGGGGACGTCCGTGTATCCTCCCTCGTCGAGTCCCTGCCGGATGGCGCCGACCATCCCGTCGGTCATGGCGGAGGGTGCGACCATGTCGGCCCCGGCCTCGGCCTGTGAGACGGCCGTCTTCGTCAGGAGGTCGAGCGTCTCGTCGTTGCGGACGGTGAGTCGGGGGTTCTCGGCGGCCTCGTCTTCGACGACGCCGCAGTGACCGTGACTGGTGTACTCGCAGAGACAGACGTCGGTGACGACGTAGGTGTCCGTCTCGGCTTTGATGCGGCGGGTCGCCTCTTGGACGACGCCGTCCTCGGCCCACGCGCGCGACCCGTACTCGTCTTTCGCGTTCGGGATGCCGAACAGCATCACGGCCTCGACGCCCGTCTCGCGGATCTCCTCGACGCGGGCGACAGCCTCGTCGACGGGGACGCGCTCGTGACCCGGCATCGTCTCGATGGGGACGCGTTCGTCGGTCGTCGCGTCGACGAACACCGGGGCGATGAGGTCCGTCGCGTCCAGTCGCGTCTCGCTGATCAGCGGGCGGACGCCGTCGGTGCGGAGTCGACGTGGCCGGTCTGTCAGGTTCATGGACCGAGTTCGGTCGGGGCGTGGAAAACCGCATCGCTCCCTCTCGATCCGAGTTCTGTCGAGTTACTCGAGTTTTGACAAGGATGGTGTGCTGAATAGAAAGGGTCTGTCTCGTATCAGGATTGTCAGCAACACCTCGACCTCCCCTTTGCAGAGGAGGTCGAGATTGGGAACCGATCTACGACCTCTGGATAGGCAGTACTGCCTGCGCCAGAGATGGCATTCCGGCTCAATCGCCCACAGAAACCGTGGGCGTTTATACATTCGTCTTTAGAGTATATAAATATAGGTGGACAAATTTGATTTTCTTGTCTTCTAGGGAAATGATTGTCTAAAAGTTTGCACCATCACTTATCGGGTATCATTTGGGAGAGGTCAGTACTTCTATTTCGGAGGGCTAGTCATTCCTACTTCTCGGGTTAGGGAGATTGTCTTCGTTAACCAACACCTCTCACAATGAATGGTGAGCGACGTTGTGTAACTCGATGATGGATACGCGCGCTCTATTCAACACGCCCGCAGAGCCCTACCTGGAGCTGTCAGTAAGCGTGAGCCGAAGTTAGCGGATGAGACGTGTAAAAAAGTAGTCGGGTTTCGATACCCGGGAAGTAGAGACGGAAACTGCTGGGGTTAACGTTCCTGGCTCTGTTTCACCGTGGTGTCGGAGTCACCGTCGTCGCTGCTGACGCTGACCTCCTGTTCCATCTCGCTGGAACCCGCTCCGGAGTTGGTCTCGGAGTCGGCCGAACTGCTCTTGTCGTCGCTGTTGGCGGCCATCGAGGCTTCGCTGTCGACGCACTGTGAGTCCGTGCACATCGCCGACGCGGCGGTGTGGGCGGTGTCCTTCGAGTGGCCGTCGGTCGATTCGTGGGTCACGGAGGCGCCCTGCATCCCCATGCCACCGACGCCGGCGAAGCTGACCTGCACCTGCGTCGCGGACGCGTCCTGCGACTGATGCTGGTCTCCGTTCTTGCCGTCCTGGGACTGCTCGGCGGACTGCTCGATCGTTTGGGACTGCTCTTGGTCGATGTCGTCACCGACGGCAGTCTGACCGGCCTCGGCCTCTGCGTTCTGCGTCTGGCTCTGGTCGTTGTGCTTGCCGTCCTGCGACTGGCTGGCATCCTGGTGGATCTTTTGGTCTTGGTCTTGAGTGATGTCCTCTCCCTTGGCGGTCTGACTGGCTTCGGCAGTCGCGTCCTGGTCCTGCGACTGGTCGTTGTGCTTGCCGTCCTGCTCCTGTGCAGCGTTCTGGTTCACTTCCTGGGACTGCTCTTGGTCGATGTCGTCCCCGGAAGCGACCAGCTCGGCGGACTCGGTGGCGTCTTGGTCTTGCGACTGGTCGTTCCCGTGGCCGCGCTGGCTGGATTTCTGGGTCTGGTCGACCTTCTGGGTCTGGTCGGCGTCGTTGTCCCAGCCCGTCTGTTTTGCCCACTCCTCTGCGTAGCTTCGCTGCTGTTGGTCGGCTTCGTTCTTCTCGTGCTCGTCGTGCTTCTTGTCGGATCGGTCCTTGTGATGGTCGTCGTGCGCTGCGACGACCCCTGCGAGACCGCTCAGAGCGACGGTAACGACGACGAAGACGACGAGCAATTTTTGTCCGCGTTTACTGATCATTGTTACTTTCAGCCGGGGGTTCCCGACAGTCACAGATATCGACAAATGTCGTATTAGTTAGTTGTTTCTACCTTTCGATAAAATCTATTTTTACGACGAAAGTATGTCGAGAAGAACACTCGACTCGAACAGTCTGTCCGAACAGGTACTCTCGGTCACCGCCCCCGCTGGATGGTCGCAGTCTGATGGTTAACGGTCGGTTTATGAGATAATTCGTCTGATCAGTTTGATCTCGGCGATACGGTCGTCGGTAAGGAGTTGTTCGACGGCGTCGTCGGAGGCCCTTTTGACGACGACCGGGAGATTTCAGCGATCGCGCTGAATCGAGCGGGCGTGTTCATCACAGTCTGCCGAGCGAAGAACGGCAGTCTCCCAAGCTATCGGCGCTTCCGAAAGCGCGTCTCCTTCCGGTTTCACCGGAAGAGCAAGGCCACTGGTTACGAACGCAGAGCGTTCGTCCCACCCCGAACAATCGTTGTTCTTCGAGGCTCCGTTCACTTCGTCATCCCGTGGGAAGACTGCGGTCTTCTCGCCCTTCACTCACTCCGCTCGTGAAAACGATCCAACGACGCGAAGCTCCGCGCCACGGGGGACGATGCGGCGTCGAGCCGGCTTCGGACACGCGCTACACACCTCTCAACGCCCGTACACGAGGTCACAACTGATTTATTCGGGAGTTGGGTATGAACTGACGATGACCACCGTGCTGCAACTCGGGGAGATGCCGTCTTACCTCCAGGACCTCCTCAGCTCCGAGTACGCACTCCTCGTTCTCCTCGCCGTGTTCGTCCTCGAAGGGGCGATGCTGATGTACATCATGCCGAGCGAACTCATCGTTCCCGGGGCGATCCTCCTCGTCGGAGACCGCACCAATCTCCTCGCGCCGGAGAACGTCCTCATCATCGGTATCGCCGTCGCGGGCGCGACCGTCGGTCAGTACGCGCTGTTCAAACTCGCCGAGCGCGGTGGACGCGACTACCTGCTCGGAAAACGCTGGTTCCGGGTCAGCGAGGAGAAACTCAATAAGTTCGACGGCTGGTTCCAGCGGTGGGGTCCAATCGTGGTGCCGCTGAGCAACAGCATGCTGTTCACGCGGGGGATGTTGACCGTCCCGGCGGGGTTCTCCGAACTCGACGGCCGGCGGTTCATGGCTCTGTCGGCGGTCGGGACGCTCTCGTTCGAGTTGATCCTCGCGGGGCTGTTCGTCTTCTCGGGACGGCTCCTCTGAGAGCGCCGGAAAACGTTCACTCCGTTCGGTCGACGTCGATCTGCTCGCGGAGGGCGGCGAGTTCGTCGGACTCTGCGAGTTCCTCCAGCCGTTCGCGGAAGTGCTCCTCACAGAGGCCGACCTTGATGCCGTCCTTCTCTGCGGCGTACGCGGCATCGCGGTCGCAGTAGTGGCACTGCATACGTTCACTTCGGGAGCGACGGGGTTTAAGCCTACGCTCTCGGCAGACGAGCGGCGATCCGCTCGAACGCCTCGCGGGGCGGCCCGGCACGACCGAGCGTCGTGTCGTGGGCGTCGCTCCCGCCGACCGCCAGCAGGTCGTGTTCGGCGACGACGGCGTCCAGTCGGTCCGTGTCGACTGGGCGTCCGTACGGGTAGTAGCGCTCGACTGCGTCGAGTCGTTCGGTGAGCGCCAGCGCCGCCTCGGGGTCGGGGTAGCGGAACGGGTGGGCGAGTCCGACGACGGCACACGACGCCGACAGCAGGTCGACGCCGCGCTCGAACGGCGTGATCTCGCGCGCGACGTAGCAGGGGCCGCCGCCGCCGATGAGGTGGTCGAACGCCCCCTGGTAGTCGTAGTCGGCCTCGCTCTCTTCGATAGCCCGGGCGACGTGCGGCCGGCCGACGCCCTCCCGGACGTCGAGATCGAGGTTGACGTCAAGTCGACGTTCGACGCGGGATCGCATCTCCCGGGCGCGCTCCTTCCGGTCGGTCTGTATCCGGGTCAACTCCGCGCGGAGTTCCGGCGTCGAGTCGACCGCGTATCCGAGGAGGTCGACCGCGAACTCGCTGGTGTCGACGCGGAGTTCGATCCCGCGGATCACGATCACCCCGTCGTGGACCGTCACCGGGGCCTCGAGGTCGGGGTGGATACGGTCGTGGTCGGTGACGGCGACGGTGTCGACGCCGCCCGCCCGAGCGGCATCGGGGAGGTCGGGGACGGTCAGCGTTCCGTCAGAGGCAGTCGTGTGGAGGTGGAGGTCGGCGACCGGCGTCTCGTCCTCCGGAGTCGACGTCTCGGCCGCACCAGTGTCGGCGTCGTCGTCTGCGTCCAACATACCTCTCCCTCTGGCGGGGAGACCGAAAGCAGTTCTGACATTAAGGACCATTAATGACTGTTAAGAGTCGAAGGTAGTACATGGAAAACAATTATAATCATCTTCGGGCTACAACCTGGTACGATGCGCCTGAACGGCACTGACGATCTGATCGACGGCTACGAGTACCCTGCGACGAGCGAGGAACTCATCGAAGCGCACGGCGACCAGGAGATCGAACTCCAGAACGGGTCCGAGACGCTCAAGACGGTACTCGAACGCCTCGGTTCCGAGACGTACGAGCGGCCACAGGACGTCCGGGACGCCCTCTTCACGGGTGTCAGTCACCGTGCAATCGGGCGACGGTTCTACAGCGACCGCGACGCCTACGCGATCGGCGAGAGCGGACCGGAACCGGTCTCGTTCTGACGCCGACCGAGTCGACCGCTCCCCACTTCTTTCGCCGACCTACACCCACTCGAGCCCCTGCTGGAGCTCGAGCGGGACCGAACCCTTCGCGTAGCCCTCGATGCGACCGTCCGGTCGTGCCCGGAAGACGACCGCCGGGCGGTGTCGCACCTCGGGCTGTTCGCCGCGGACGGCGAACCAGTCGTCGTCGGGGAACGATGAGCAGTCGACGAACAGCGTGACGCCGCCGCCGTGGTTCTCGAGTTGGCCGTTCGTCTTCGTCTCGGCAGTGTCACGGACGGCGGCGACGGGCGTGTTCGCCGACCGCCGGTTCGGCGGGAGCGGTCGGGTCACCTCGACGAGCGTACCGTCCTCGCCCGGACGGTCCGCCCGGTAGTCCAGCGAGTGGCCGGTCGTCACCTCGATCTCGGGGGTGAGATCGTAGCCGGCGTCGTGAAGCACCTTCGCGACGTTGAACTCGCCCATCGACGCCGACATCCGGACGAGATCCACCTGCTGTGAAGTACCGAGCTTTCCGGCCATCAGCTCTCGGTAGTCGTCGAGTGCGCCGGTGTGGAGGAAGCGCTCGTAGAACCCGAGCGCCTCCTCGCGGGTCGCGTCGGGGAACCCTGCCGCGTGCTCGTCGAAGAACTCGCGGGTGGTGTGTCGACCGTCCTTCGAGAGGAACACAGGGAGGAAGAACCACGAGACGTGGGGGAACGGTTCGAGCCACGGCGACTCCTCGTGGAGTTGCGCGAGCAGTTCGCGTTCGGCCCAGCGAGCGATGGGGTACGGGACCTCCTCGAACGCGAACTTGTCGGTGCGCCAGAGGCTGCTCGGCGTCTCGGTGTTGCCGAGCCAGTAGGCACCCTCGTCGTTCCACGCCAGGAGGGCGATGTCGCCGTTGTCCATCTCGAAACGGGAGGCTTCGTAGTCCGACGGCGGTTTGAACCACGGCGACCGCATCGTCGCGCCGAGGTTGCCGTCGAGAGGATGAAACACGTCGTTCCGGACCCGGTTCTCCGTCCACGTACCGGGTGCGTACCGGAATCGCAAGGGTCGTGCCACGACTGTGATTACTCTGTGGGTTGGTTTACCTCTTCCGCACGGCCCTCACGTCGCCGTCTCCGACGTCTCGCCGCCGAATCCTACATCATCTTCCATTCTAATCGTCAACTTTTTAACGAGCTGTTTCTAAGTCATCATATACCATGTCAATGGGTGACTATGACGAGGAAGAACACGAGCGTCGTGCGCAGAAGACGAGTCAGGTCGACACCGACTTCTCCGAGATGCGCACGGAGTACCACGGCCGCCTCGAGTTCGACTCGGGAGACTCAGCAGACGACCTACTCGATCAGTTCAAAGAGATCAAAGGTCAGTAACCACCCTACGCTTCTCGCAGTGTGACCAACGCCGCCGTCGAGACGACGGTCACCGCGACGACGTGGCCGCCGACGGCGAAGAGCAGTACCGGATCGTCGAGCAGGAACGGCACGAGCAGCAGCTGTGCCACCGCGAACCCCACGTTCGTCGCGTCCAGCCGGCGGAGCGCACCGACGGTCTTGTCGTCGAACCTGTAGCGGTACGACCGCCACAACGCGACGACGGCCGTCCACCAGGAGGTGCCGATGCGATAGCAGAGATCCCACAGCACCAGGAGCATCAGATAGACGACGACGACGGGTGGCTGTGGACCGAACAGCTGATCGAGGAGCGCAGGTCTGCCGGCCGCTGCGGCCTGCTGGGGGTCGAAAACGAACAGGTGGGTGACGAGCGCGATGAACGCGAGCACTGCGAGGACGACCTCGATGCTCGACCCGAACAGCACGCGCCGGTACGTCTCAGGCAGTTCCAGCGAGCGCGTCCCCGCTCCGAGCCGGAGCATCGCGACGCTACCGACGACGGCGACGGCGACGGCGGCGGTACCGGCGAGCGCCGCGTTCCAGAGGTCGTACACCCACGCGAAGAGGAGGATCAGCACCTCGAAAAGGACGAACTGGAACGCGACGGCCTGTGGCTCGCTCAGTTCGATGCCCGGAAGCGCACCGACGATGCTCTCGTACGTCCACGCCTCGCCGTACTCCGTCCCTAGCAGACTCATCTCGGAGTGCTTCGACCCACGTGCTCTTAATCCGCTCGCGTCGGTTCGACCGACGGCGACAGCGTCGCGGCGGACCGATCGTCGCCGAGTGCTCGTTCGACGGCGACGTCGAAGGGAGTCAACTCGATAGGGACGAGCTCCCGAATCCGGTTGTCCTCGACGACGACCGGGTTCTTCAGCCCGTCGATGAGGGGGCGGGCGACGCTCCGGGGGACGTCGGTGACGAGGTCGACCCAGTAGGCCGAGAGCCGCGGCGTCAACACTGGGACGGAGACGATGCGGGGATGTCGACCCAACCGCTCGCCCGTCCGCTGGAGCAGCTCTCCGTACGTCAGCACGTCCGGACCGCCGATCTCGTACGTCTCACCGGCTGTCTCGGGGACGTCGAGCACGCCGACGAGATAGGCGACGACGTCGTCGATGGCGATCGGTTGGCACTCCGTCCGGACCCACTGCGGGGTGATCATCACCGGCAGTCGCTTCGCGAGCTGTTTGACCATCTCGAAGCTCGCACTCCCGTCACCGATGATGATGGCCGCTCGGAGCGTCGTCAGCTCGTAGTCGCCCTCACCGAGGATGTACTCGACCTCTCGGCGCGACTGGAGATGCTTCGACAGTCGGTCGTTGCCCGACCCGAGTCCGCCGAGGTAGACGACGCGCTCGACACCCCGCTCGCTGGCGGCGTCGGCGAAGTTGCGTGCGGCCCGCCGGTCGCGCTCCTCGAAGTCGCCACCCGACTGCATCGAGTGGACGAGATAGTAGGCGGCGTCGACGTCGAGCGCACGGTCGAAACTGCCTGGTTCGAGCAGGTCGCCTTCGACGACGCGCACGTCCGCGGGACCGCTGTAGCGGTCGGCGTCGCGGACGAGCACCGTCACCTCGTGGCCGGCGTCGAGTAGGGCTGGGACGAGGCGATTGCCGACGAACCCGGTCGCCCCTGTGACGAGAACTCTCATGGTACTGAGTGACGGTCGGCGAGCGGATAACTGTTCCCGCTGGAACGAGGATTATCCCTCCGTTTCGGGTGCGCCGCGCGCCTCCTCGACGGTCGCCCCCGTCGACTCGACGTCGGTCGCCAGCGACCCGGTTTCGTCGGCCCGCATCTCCCACGCCTCGATCGCCTGTCCGGCCCACGAGTCGGCGGCACGCGCCTCCGTTCTGGCCTCCTCGGCGCGGGTCCCGTCCACTGTCGTCGTCCCGGGACTCGACCCCACGGCGACGCCGACGAACCGAGCGCGGTCGGCGGCGGTGAGTTCGTCCGCGAGGAGTCGGTCGACGACGCCCGTCAACTCCTCGGGGTCGGGGTAGACGAACAGTTTCGCGCCCAGCGCCTGCGGGCCGAGCGCGAGGCCGACGTTGTCGGGCGGCGTGTCGTCGAGCAGGCGGTCGCCGCCGTAGGCCATCTCGACGCGTTCGCACTCCGTCTCGCGGTCGAGCGCGAGGTTCTGCCCGGGGTAGTCGCTGCAGGTCCGGGGGTAGAGCGGCGAGTCGTGGATGCGACACCGGAGCGTCTCGGGGTCGAGAAAGACGCAGGTGTCGAGCCAGTGGCGGTCGAGGCCGAACGGGCCGACCGGTTTCGGCGGTTTGCGCAGGCCGAGAAAGAACACCGGTCGGTCGCCGACGGCGACGAGGTCGTGGCCGTCGACCGTCACCGCGTCGTCGCCGTCGGTCGCCTCCCAGAGACGGGGCGTCATCACGTCGCCGTAGCCCGCGTCTAGAAAGTCGCGTACCTCGTCGCGGGAGAGCGGCACGAGGTTGTACGCGTCGTCGAGCGGGGGACGGCGGCCGCGGCGTTCGTGGTCGTCGGCGTCGGGGGCGAGCGGACGCCAGTCGATGCAACAGCCGGCACAGCCGTCACAGTTCACGTCCATCCGTATCTGTCAGACGGTGTCACGACACATCAATGTACGTCGGGTAAGGCTCTTGTCGCTCGGCGGACTCTCTCAGACGATGACGAGTGAACCGTGTGACGCCTGTGGGAAGGCCGTCCGGATCGCCGGCGGCATCGGCGACTTCTGGAGTTTCGAGACCGAGTCGACTGGCGGCATCGAACTGGAGCTCGTCGACGGCAGTCAACACTTCCTCTGTTTCGACTGTATCGAGCGGTTGCCGGACGACCGTGAGGTGACAGCGGACGACGTCGCGGCGTTGTGAGGCCGCGACGGTAGGGGGGAGACTCGCGGGCGACGACGACTCTGACGCACTGCCGACGGACCGCTCCCGCACCGCCGAACGGTGGATTTAGGCCGGAGTGGAGACAGGGACGAACGTGAACCCGGACCGTATCTTCGAGGGGTTCCCGGCGCCGAGTTACCGGGGCAACCAGAAGCAGGCGCTCCGCGACGTCCGGGAGGCGTTCGCCGCCGGCAACGACGTGGTCCTCGTCCGTGCGCCCACGGGGAGCGGCAAGTCCCTCCTCGCCCGCGCCATCGCCGGCTGTGCCCGTCGCGCCGACGAGGCCGAACCGAAGGAGGCGACCGACGCCTACTACACCACGCCGCAGGTCTCACAGCTCGACGACGTTGCCACCGACGACCTGCTGGACGACCTGAAGATCATCCGTGGGAAAGGCAACTACGACTGTATCCTCCCGGGCGAACACGACACGCCCGTCAACCGCGCGCCCTGCGTCCGGGAGAAGGGGTTCGACTGCACCGTCCGGCATCGCTGTCCGTACTTCTCGGACCGCGCCATCGCCTCCTCGCGCTCTATCGCGGCGATGACGCTCGCGTACTTCATGCAGACTGCCGGGTCGGACGTGTTCAGGAAGCGGGACGTCGTCGTCGTCGACGAGGCGCACGGCCTCGCGGAGTGGGCGGAGATGTACGCTACCATCGAGATCAAACCCCGGACGGTCCCCGTCTGGGACGACGTCGGCATCCCCGATATCTCGGGTGCGGACGACCCCGTCGACCGCGCGTCGCGGTTCGCCGAGACGCTGATGGGCGTCTGCAAGCGGGCGAAAGACGACCTGCTCGCGAAACCGGAGTTGACGCCCGACGAGGCCGCGCGTCGCGACCGCCTGCAAGAGCTTCACGGCGAGTTGAAGTGGTTCGTCGACGACTACCGCGACCCGACGAGCGCGACGACGTGGGTCGTCGACCAACCCGACGGCGCAGGCACGGCACTCGTCGTCAAACCGCTCAACCCCGAGAAGTATCTCCACCACACCGTCTGGGACCGCGGCAACAAGTTCGCGCTGCTCTCGGCGACGATCCTGAACAAGGAGGCGTTCTGCCGACAGGTCGGTCTCGACCCCCAGAACGTCGCGCTGGTCGACGTCGGCCACACGTTCCCGGTCGAGAACCGGCCGCTGTACGACGTGACGCAGGGAAAGATGACGTTCGAGCACCGCGACGAGACCATCCCGAAGATCGCTCGTCTGCTCGTCCGCCTGCTGGCGAAACATCCGGACCAGAAGGGACTCGTCCACGCGCACTCTTACGGGATTCAAGAGAAGTTGGCGACGCTGCTGGCGGAGTTCGGCGTCGGAGACAGAGTCCGTCTGCACACGCGAGAGAACCGCGACGCCGAACTGGAGGCGTGGAAGGCGACCGACGAACCCGAACTGTTCCTCTCGGTGAAGATGGAGGAGGCGCTCGACTTGAAAGGCGGGCTCTGTCGGTGGCAGGTGCTGTGTAAGGCTCCCTATCTGAACACCAGCGACTCGCGGGTCGCTCGTCGACTGGAGGAGGGTCAGTGGGCGTGGTACCACCGCGCGGCGCTGCGGACCGTGATTCAGGCCTGCGGGCGGGTCGTTCGCGCGCCCGACGACTACGGCGATACCTACCTCGCGGACTCGAGTCTGCTCGACCTGTTCGACCGCGCCGAACCGGATATGCCCGCCTGGTTTGCCGATCAGGTGAGGCGGATGTCGAGCCCCGACCTCCCCGAGTTCGACCCGCAGGCGGCGCTCGGCGAGCTGTCGGGCGGCCCCCGCACGGGAGGGTCGGGCCGACGGCGTCGGCGACGCGGCGACCGTTCGTCGTCCGGCGTCAAACAGTCCAGCGCCGAACGGCGGAACGACCACCCGCTGTCGGACGTCTGGGGCGACAACTAGTCCGTCTCCGTCGCAGCGTGTTTTACTCGTTCACGAGTGATACTTTCTCCATCGTCTCCTGTGAACTACCCACACAGGCGCTCTTCTGTCCGTTCGTCCCGGGTTGGCGATTATTGCCGGACGGGTTCTAAACGATTGTTAACTCCACTCCCAGATATTCAACTGCACTCGGATAGAAGTTTACATAGTCACAACCTAACACGAGAATCCGAAAGATACTGAGAGCGATTCTCACGATAGCTTTACATACCTCCTCCAAGTACCGTCGTATGTACACCGATGCACTCCAACGCCCTCACACAGGCTCTGACACTGTACCGCAGCGGGACGTTTACACTCTCGCAGGCGGCCTCACGCGCCGGGCGGACCGAAGAAGAGTTCGAGGCGGTCCTCCGCCAGTACGGCATCGAGCAGCGCCCGGAGGGCCTCTCGGTCGACGCGCGGTCCGAGCGCCCCGCGAGCGCCGACTGAGCCTTTCTCGCCGTTCGTTTTCGCTACTTTTCGACCGCGTCGTCCGGGACGACGTGGAGCCCCGCGCGACTCTTGAGCACTCTGACCGTCGGTTCGTCGGGGTCGAAGAACTCCGGGCGGGCGATGGTTTTCGCCTCGTACGTCTCGGGGTCGAGCACCTGTACCGAGTGTTCGTCTTCGACGGTGACGACCGTGGTCTCCTCGGCGTCGTCGACGGTCCCCAGTTTCGTCGCCGGCGGTGTCTCCCCCTCCTCGAAGCGGGCCTCGTACTGTTCGCCCGTCGCGAGTCGCGTCCCCTTCAGGTTGCCGCGAGCGCTCGTCACGAGGACGGGTCCGTCGTCGTCGTCGGGGTCGATGACGTCACCCTGCGTGAACTTCGGGAGACGGATCGCGTAGGTGACGCGGTACACCTCGTTGCCGTCGCCGTCCTCGGTCACGAGCGTCGGATAGCTCTCGACGCGGCCGCCGAGCTCCCGCGTGATGCGGTTGGAGACAGTCTGTCCGAGCTGGTTCGTCGAGAGCTTGATGTCGACGCCCTCGTCGGTCTCCTGAGTCTCGGTGATGAACGCGCCGCGGTCGCCCGCCTCCTCGCGGTCGGCGATGATCTCCTGGGCGATCTCGACGGCGCGGGCGTCCTCGTCGGACGTCGGCACCCGTTCGGTGCCGCGGACCTGCACCAGACTGGCCCAGTAACCGCCGGCCTTCCGACCGCACTGCTTGCAGGTCTGCCGGCTGATCTTCACCGGGACGACGACCTCCTCTTCGAGGAACGTGTCGCGGACCATCCCCGTGAACTGACAGTGCATCCGGATTGTGTTCTGGTCGACCTGTTCGGGTTCGACGGCCCACGACACCTCGCGGGCTTTCAGGTGGACGCCCAGCGCGTTCGACACCTCCTCGATGGCGACGTCGGTGTAGTCCTTCGCGCCGACGTCGACCCAGCGGTTGCCGCGGTAGACGGCCCCGCAGTGGGCGCAGACCATCACCTCGATACGTTCGGGGGCGTCGACGAAGTCGAAGTCCTCGAAGTAGCAGGCGTCACAGAGAACGGCGTCCTTCTCACGGGGCGCCCCGGGGAGCGGTTCCTCCCGCTCCTCGATGGGGTCGCCACAGCGCGGGCAGAACTCGCGTAACTCGCTCATATCGAGTGTCGTTAGGGGTCGTGGCGTTTAAGGCCCGCGAACTGGTGGCTGGTGCTCGCGTCTGTCGAGAACTATCGGAGACTGGTGGCTAGAACTCGTGGCTACCGAGCGCCTCGTTCCGTCGGATACTGACGGCTCTCGGCGACTGACTCGGTGGAAGAAACGAAGTTACGCTGTGTCGCCGTGTGGCGACTGGACGAAACTCTAGTTAGTTGCGAACGACGTTCGTCGCGCGCGGGCCCTTCGGGGCCTGTTCGATGTCGAAGTCGATCTCGGTTCCTTCCGTGAGGTCCTCGCCGCCGACGTCTTCCATGTGGAAGAACACGTCGTCGTCAGAGTCGTCCGTCGAGATGAAACCGTAGCCGCCTGTGTCGTTGAAGAAATCAACCTTACCGTTTGCCATTGCAATCAAACACAACCCGACGACACGGATAAGTGTTCTGTATCTGTTTTCAAATCACAAATTTTCTTGGCCGAATGTCGCTAATAGACGGAGTATCGTAGACATTCGGCCACAATGTCGGTTCTGTGGCGAAACGGTACCTAGTTCGGCACAATCAGCACGACGTTCCGTGGTATCGGCAGTTCTCACTGCCGGGCTGTGGACTGACTGCGATACTGTGCGGTACACGATCACGGTGGTCGACCTCCGACGTCGCGACCGCCACGAGACCACACGCGAGGCGCTCTGTCGGTAGTCGTGACGACCCGCGACCTACACGCGGACGCCCCAGAAGAACGCGATTCCCAGCACGGTGACGACCGACAGCAGCAACTGTAGAGGGGCACCGACTCGGAGGAAGTCCGAGAACGTGTAGCCACCGGGGCCGTAGACGAAGAGGTTCGTCTGGTAGCCGACCGGCGTCATGAACGCGGTCGAGGCTGCGAAGGTCACGGCGAGGACGAACGCGAACGCGTTCGCTCCGATCGACTGCGCGGCGCTGGCAGCGACGGGGATCATCAACACGACGCTCGCGTTGTTGCTGATGACGCTCGTCAGGAGTCCGGTCGCGATGTAGAAGACCCACAGCACGCCGATCGCCGGGAGGAACGTCGCCGTCGAGGCGACGGCTTCCCCGATGAGCGACGCCGCTCCGGTCTGTTGGAGTGCCGTTCCGAGCGGGATGACTCCTGCGAGGAGAAAGATAACGTTCCACTCGACGGATTTGTACAGTTCGTTCGGCTTGAGGACGCCGGTCCCGATCATCGCCACCACTCCGGCGAGAGCGGAGACGACGATCGGGAGGACGTTCAGTGCAGGCAGCGCCACGACGCCGGCGATGATGGCGACTGCGAAGGGGATCTTCTCCGACCGATAGTTCACGTTGTCGAACTCGTGGGCGACGATGAAATCCTCGTTCTGGACGAGACGCGTCAGACTGTCGGGCGGTGCCTGGACGAGAAGCGTGTCACCGACACGGATGCGGATGTCCTCGAACCGGTCGCGGACGACTTCACCACGCGACCGGAAGGCGAGGACGTTCGCGTCGTAGCGCTGCCGAAACGTCGAACTGGCCAGAGTCTCTCCCACGAGGAACGACCCCGACGGGATGACGACCTCGACGAGAACCGGTTCTTCGTCGTCTTCGTGCAGGTCACTCTCACTTTGTGGGCCGCCGAGGAAGGTGACCCCCTCTGCGTTCATGATCCGTTCGAGCGTCCCGCGGTTCGTCCGCACACGGAGCGTGTCGTTCTCGTGGATCTCCTTGCGAGCCAGCGGTTCGGAGAACCGCTCACCGTACCGGATCAGCTGCAGGACGTCGATGTCGAGTTCGTCGTCTCCCAACGCCTCGCCGACGGTCTGTCCGATCAACGACGAGTTCGCCGGGACGACGATGTCGGCGAGATACTCCTGGAGGGCGTACTCTTCGACGAGGTCGTCTTCGACCGGAACCCGTTCGGGGAGTAGACGGACGCCGACGGTCATGAGATAGAGTGCACCGACGACGAAGACGACGACGCCGAGTTTCGTGAACTCGAACATCTCGAACGCCTGCAACCCCAGTTCGGGCGACTCGGCGCCGAGTCGTGCCGCGATGTCGCTCGCGAGGATGTTCGTCGACGTTCCGATGACGGTGAGGGTACCGCCCAGCATCGAGGCGAACGACAGCGGCATGAGCAGTTTCGACGGCGACGTCTTCCCCTCGTGTGCGAGATCCGCAATCACCGGGACGAGAATCGCGACGACCGGTGTGTTGTTGATGAACCCCGAGACGGGACCGGTGATGCCGATGGTCGCCGCGAGTTGTTTGGGTCGGTTCGTGCCGGCGAACGCAGCCATCTTCTGCCCAAGCCGCTGGACGATGCCGGTGCGGTTGATGCCCGTACTCAGGATGAGCATCGCGAGGACGGTTATCGTCGCGGGGCTGGCGAACCCCGAGATGCCCTCGCGAGGGGTGATCTGCGTCCACGGCTCGAGTATCATCAGGAGCACCATCACCAGAATCGCGGTGACGTCGATAGGGAGCCACTCGGTCGCAAACAGGACGAGCGCGAGGAGAATGAGCGCGAAGACGACGAGCATATCCGCCGTCACCGAAGTCGAGGCCACACCCTGTACTGTCAGGGGGGGCACGAAGAAAGACATACCCGAACGAGGTCCCAACGGGGGAAAAGGGCTGGTATCTGCGTCGACTACACCGTGCGACCCTCTCCCTGGTCGAACTCGCCACGGAGCGTCGGTGGGTTGTTTCGCCCTCGCCTCGGGTCGTTCAGTTGTCCAAATCGTCGTACTGTTCGTACCGAACCGTCAACTTCCCCGCCGTCGGCTGCTCCGCCGCATCGCGGAGCGCCTCGAACTCTCGAAGCAGTTCACTCGCGTCGTCCGACCCGTCTCTGACCTTCCGTGACTCTTCTCGAACTGTGTCGTACAGGCGCTCGACGATGCGTCTGACGGCGTACGAATCCGTCTTCGAGTCGACTTCGAAGGTGGCCTCATATCGTGACATACGCAGACTTGGCTCTCCACCGAGATAAGAGAGCGCACCGCGGGTGGGTCGATCTCCGGCTCTTTCACTGGGTCACCAGGCAACTACCCCCATCGCTGATACCTCTCTGACGGATGGACCACAGTCCATACGTGGCCCTCGTTTCGACGAGAGACGGGAGTGAACAGGTTCGGCGGTCGCGTCTCAGACCGTCAGCTCCGGGTCGTCGACGGCCTCGTCGGCCGCCTCGCGCCACGAGTGGGCGGGCGTCCACCCGAGCAGGCGCTCGGCCTTCGTAACCGAGTACGCCGACGCGTCGCCCTCGATCGAGCAGTCCTCGGGGAGCGACCCGTAGAACTCCCGCATCAACTCGGTCAGCTCTCGACCGAGCGCGTTGTCCGGGGCGGCGCAGTTGAACGCCTCGTGGCCCTCGACGCTCCCGTCCTTCGTCCCCGCCAGTGCGGCCTCGACGAGACTCACGACGTCGCGAACGTCGACGTAGGACCAGTAGTTGCCCGCGCCCGCCGCGAGGTCCGAGACGTAGCCCCCGTCGCGGCAGGGGTAGTCACCCGGGTACTGAATCCACGTGGGACGGATGGAGGCGACGGGGACGCCGTCGCGTCGGACGACGGATTTCGCGACCTCCTCGGCGGCGACCTTCGAGAGACCGTAGTCGTCCTCCGGGCGCAGGGCGTGTGCCTCGGAGATCGGTAGTTCGTCCGGGAGAGGCGTCTCGGCCGCGCCGAAGAAGCCGTAGGCACCGTCGCTGGACGCCTGGACGACTCGCGCACCGACCCGCCCCGCGGCCGCGAGGACGTTGTAGGCGGCGAGCGTGTTGTTCTCGAAGACGTCGCCGCCCGGATGTCGTCCGGCGACGGGAATGGCTCCCCAGTGGACGACGGCGTCGGGGTCGAGGTCGGTGACGAGGTCGAAGACTGCCCCGCGCTCGGTCAGATCGAGCGCGCGGAACTCGATCCCCTTCGCTCCCTGTTCGGCGAAGCCGGGATGCGAGACGTCGGCACAGACAGTGTGGTAGTCGTCGGCGAGGCTGTCGACGAGCCAGCGGCCCGACTTTCCGCGGCCGCCGGTGACGAGGACGGTTTCCATACCGAGGCGAACGAACGTCGGTCGAAAATAGACGGCGAATCGCTCTGACGTGGCTCAGGAGTACAGGACGGGGTCGTCGACGTCCTCGTCGGCCGCCTCGCGCCACGAGTGGGCGGGCGTCCACCCGAGCAGGCGCTCGGCTTTGGCCGTCGACAGCGCCGAGTCGTCGCCGTCGAGGTCGCAGCTCTCGGGCAGTCGGTCGAAGAACGCTTCGACCGCCTCCGTCGTGGAACTGCCGAGATAGTTCTCGGTCGCCGCGGCGTGGAACGCCTCGTGACCCGGCAGGCCGGCGTCGAGCGCGGCGTCGACGAGGCTCACGACGTCGCGGACGTCGACGTAGGACCAGAAGTTCCCCGCGCCCGCTTCGAGGTCGGCGGGGTCGTCCCAGTCGACGCTCGGGAGGTCGCGACAGTTGTACTCGCCGGGGTACTGAATCCACGAGGGCCGAATCGAGGTCACGGAGACGTCGTTTCGGCGGACGACCATCTTCGCGATCTCCTCGCCGACGACTTTCGAGGTCCCGTAGGGGTCCTCCGGACGCTGGGCGTGGGCCTCCGTGACGGGGAGTTCGTCGGGCAGTGACTTCTCGCGGGCGAACGGGAAGCCGTAGGAACTCTCGCTGGACGCCCAGACGACGCGGGCGTCGACGCGGCCGGCCGCGACGAGGACGTTGTAGGTCGACAGCGTGTTGTTCTCGAAGACGTCGCCGCCGGCGTGGCGTTCGGGGGCCGGAATGGCTCCCCAGTGGACGACGGCGTCGGGGTCGAGGTCGGTGACGAGATCGAAGGTCGACCCGCGGTCGGTGAGATCCAGCGCGCGGAAGTCGACGTTCTCGCGTGGGTCGATCTCGAAGCCGGGGTGGTCGACGTCGACGCAAACAGTGTGGTAGTCGTCGGCGAGCCCGTCGACGAGCCAGCGGCCCGAGCGGCCGAGTCCGCCAGTCACGAGTACGGTTTCGGTCATACGCCTGACGTCGGGCGCGCAGAACAAGTAGGCTGGTGTGGCGGCAGTACGTCGGACGCTACGTTCGGGCGTCGAGCGGGAGCGTCAGTGTGCCCACAGCCCGTGTTCCCGTCGGGCGTGTGCTACGAGGTCCTCGGTCGTGGCGAACGTCTGTCCACAGCTACACTTGTGGTTCTCCGAGGTGGCTGTCTGGCGTGTTGCCATGTCCAACCGTTCAACCCCTAATTATAATATTTTTTCGGCAGGAATATGTTGCCGTGTGACACGGGGTTCGTTCACACGACGTCTGGACGTCCGTGCGTCGTGCCAGCAAACGGCCAACTCCGGCAGCGTTTATACATCGGAGCGGCTAGAGACGCGCATGGATTGGAAACCGGACTGGGGACTCAGGGGTCGCATGGCCCTCACTATGTTCCTCCTGTTCGCCCTCTATCTCGTGTTCGCGGCCGTCATCTCGCAGACACGATACGTAGGGTTCCTCGTACTGATGGTACCGTTCCTCGCCGTCCAGTACTTCTTCAGCGACAAACTCGCGCTCTACAGCATGGGTGCGAAGGAGGTGTCGGAGGAGGAGTACCCCGAGTTGCACGCGACGATCGGGCGACTCTCCCAGCAGGCCGACCTGCCGAAACCGAAGGTCGCCGTCGCCGACTCCCGCATCCCGAACGCGTTCGCGACGGGCCGCAACCAGAAGAACGCGGCCGTCTGTGTCACGACTGGCATCATGCAGACGCTCGACCAGGACGAACTCGAGGGCGTCATCGCCCACGAGCTCGCGCACATCAAGAACCGCGACGTGGCGGTCATGACCATCGCGTCGTTCCTCTCGACGATCGCGTTCCTCGTCGTCCGCTGGGGCTGGTTCTTCGGCGGTGGCGACCGTCGCGAGGGCGGTGTGCCGGTCATCGTCGCCATCCTGCTCTCGCTCGCGGTGTGGATCATCTCCTTCATCCTCATCCGCGCGCTGTCGCGCTACCGCGAGTTCGCCGCCGACCGCGGCGGCGCGGTCATCACGGGGAAACCCTCGGCGCTCGCCTCCGCGCTCCTGAAGATCTCGGGGCGGATGGACAACGTGCCGAAGGAGGACATGCGCGAGCAGGCGGAGATGAACGCGTTCTTCATCATCCCCATCAAGAGCGGCTTCATCGGCAAGATCGCCAGCACGCACCCGAGCACCGAGAAGCGCGTCGAGAAACTCCGCGAACTCGAACAGGAGATGGAAGGACGGTAACGGCCTTCTGGTCTTCGACTCGGTACTCCGCTCTGATTCGTCACTTCGTTCTCTTTCGAGGCACTGTGGAAACGACCTAAGGCCCCCGCGCTCCCAGAGTGGCGTATGGGACTGTTCGACTCGCTCCGGTCGGCGCTGGGACTCCGCGCCGAGGCCGACGCGACCCGCGCGGCCGACCCTGAGGACCTCTTCGGGATGAGCACTGCGTATCTGACGATGGAGGCCGACCTCGACTTCGACCCCGCCGGCGAGGCGGCGCTCTGTTTCTCCTCCGTCGACAGCACCGACTTCGCCGAGACCTTAGACCAGGTGGAAGCGATCCTCGCCGCCGGCGAGGAGGAGACGGGGACCGTCTTCCGCCGTCACGCCGACGACCACGGCTACCACTGGGTCGTCCTCGAGGACGACGACCCCGAGGATCTCGTCACGAGCATCCACTTCGCGGCCGACGAGTTCATCGAACAGGGGTACGGCTCTCGACTGCTGGCTGCCGTCTTCGGTTTCCGGAAGGACGACTCCCGGGCGTACTGGATCTACTCGTTCCGCCGCGGGAAGTACTACCCCTTCGCCCCGAAGCGCGGCCACGAGCGCGACCAGCGACTCGAGTTCAAACTGGAGACCGTCCTCGACGGCGAGTTGGGCATCGAAAGCGAGGAGCAGTACTGGTACCCGCTGTGGCCCGACACGCCCGACGGCCACCCCTGGCAGTAGCGGCGAACTCGTCCTCGCTCTCTGCGGAGAGCACCGCGACGACCCGCCGCTCCCTCCTCTTCTCGTTTCCTCTCGTCCGTCGAGGCGCGCTTATCGCATCTAAACCCCCGCCAGTGCGTGCTATCGAACCCCACGCCGTCCGCCAGTTTCACTTTCACTCTGCTGTTAACGAGGGTTTATGTGCGGACGGGCACAAGCCGTGAGTACGATGGCAGACGACGACCTCGAAAACCTCCCCGGAGTTGGCCCCGCAACCGCAGACAAGCTCACGGACGCCGGTTTCAACACCTACGAGAGCCTCGCCGTCGCGAGCCCCTCGGACCTCGCGACGAAGGCAGACGTCGGTGACAGTACGGCGAGCGACATCGTCCGCGCCGCCCAGAACGCCGCCGACATCGGCGGCTTCGAGACCGGGACGGCCGTCCTCGAACACCGACAGCAGATCGGTAAACTCAGCTGGCAGATTCCGGAGGTCGACGACCTCCTCGGCGGTGGACTAGAGACCCAGTCGATCACCGAAGCCTACGGTGAGTTCGGTGCCGGCAAGTCGCAGGTCACCCACCAGATGTCCGTCAACGTCCAGCTCCCCAAAGAGGCAGGCGGGCTCCGTGGCAGCGTCATCTTCATCGACTCGGAGGACACGTTCCGTCCCGAGCGTATCGACGACATGGTCCGCGGCCTCGACGACGAAGTGCTACAGGCGGCGATGGACGACCGCGAGATCGAGGGCTCGCCCGACGACGAGGACGCGATGGACGAACTCATCTCCGACATCCTCGACAAGATCCACGTCGCGAAGGCGTTCAACTCCAACCACCAGATGCTGCTGGCCGAGAAGGCCGAGGAACTCGCACAGGAACACGAAGACACCGAGTGGCCGATCCGACTGGTCTGCGTCGACTCGCTGACCGCCCACTTCCGTGCGGAGTACGTCGGCCGTGGCCAGCTCGCCGACCGCCAACAGAAGCTCAACCGCCACCTCCACGACCTCGACCGCGTCGGCAACCTCTACAACGCCGCGATTCTGGTGACGAACCAGGTCGCCTCGAACCCCGACTCCTACTTCGGTGACCCGACCCAGCCCATCGGTGGCAACATCCTCGGCCACAAGTCGACGTTCCGGATCTACCTCCGGAAGTCGAAGGGCGACAAGCGGATCGTTCGCCTCGTCGACGCACCCAACTTGGCAGACGGTGAGGCCGTCATGCGCGTGCAGGACGGCGGTCTGAAGCCCGAATAGGCACGAGTTTCGGTTGGTTTTCGGTTCTTCCCCCGGATCTCTCTCTTTGCGTACGAGGTTGGTGTTGAGACGGGGAGCAGGTAGCCTCTCGTTCTGAAAGACCCTCGCGTACGTGTCTCCCGCCGATCAAACGTCGGCAAAGCCACGCGCCAGAGACGACTCTCGGCAGGCGGCCAGAAAGCAGAGAAAAGTCGAAGAGACGCCGCTCAGTCTTCGGTCTTCGTCTTGTCGAGGTCGATCTCGCCCTCGTAGATCTTCGCACCGTCCTGTGCGACCTTCTCGGCCAGCACGGCACATTTGATGCGCATCGGACTGATGTCGACGCCCAGCATGTCGACAATGTCGTCACGGTCCATCTCCTTCAGCTCCGAGAGGCTCGTCCCCGGAAGCTTCTGCGAGAGCATGCTGGCGCTGGCCTGCGAGATGGCACAGCCGTCGCCGGAGAAGGAGACGAACTCGATGGTCTCGCCGTCGTCCTCCAGTCGGACGTCCATCTTGATCGTGTCGCCGCAGGAGGGGTTCTCCCCGACGTGCGAGAAGGTGGGGTCCTCCATCTCGCCGTAGTTGCGCGGGTTCTTGTAGTGGTCGAGAATCTGCTGCCGATACATGTCGGAGCCCATGCCCATAGTTGGGCGTTCGTAGGTGAGTGCGCTGTAAAAGGATTCCGGGGTACGGGGTCTACACGGGCCCCGACTACCGCGTTCGCCCGAGCACCGTCTCGAGGTCGTCGAGCGCGACCGTCTCTACGTCGGGCGTCTCACTCGTCCCGCGTTCCTTGAACCCGCTCCCGGTCGCCACGAGCACGACGTCCTCCTCCGAGGTGAGCTCCCCTCGCGCCGCCAGTCGTCTCGCGCCCGCGAGCGTCGTCGCCGACGACGTCTCCACCGCGAGCCCGGCCCGTGCGGCGAGCGCGCGCTGGGCGGTCAGAATCTCCTCGTCGTCGACCGCGAGCACCGCGCCGTCCGTCTCGCGTGCCGCCGCGAGCGTCCGGTTCCCGCTCGGCGGGTTCGCGTTGGCGATGGAGTAAGCGACGGTTTCCCCTGCAGTGACGGGCGTCACTTCGTCCGCGCCGGCTTCGAACGCTTCGGCGATGGGCGCACAGGCCGTCGCCTGCACGAAGTAGAGCCGCGGGACGCGGTCGATGGCTCCTGCCCGACGGAGTTCGCGGACGGCCTTCCACGCGCCGCTGGCGTGCCCGCCGCTGCTGACGGGGAGGACGATCGCGTCTGGTACGTCGGGGGCGAACGCCTCCAGCACCTCCACGACCGTCGTCTTCTGCCCCTCGACGCGGAGCGGAGCGTCGGAGTTGACGAACTCGACACCGACCTCTGCGCCGAGCTCCAGCGATCGCTCGTAGAGCTTCCCGTAGTCGCCGTCGACGCGGACGAGCGTCGGGTCGTACTGTGCGATGTTCCCCAACCGCTCGGCCGGGATGTCCGTCGGAACGAGGACGACGCAGTCGAGGTCGACGCCGGCGGCGTGGGCGGCCATACTCATCGCCATGTTGCCGTGCGAGACGGTGCCGACGGTGTCGACGCCGTGGTCGAGCGCCCACGCGACGCCGACGGCGCTCCCGCGGTCTTTGAAACTTCCCGTCGGGTTCGCCGCCTCGTACTTCACGTGGACGTTCACACCGGCGACGCCGTCGAGTCGGGGCGTCCGAACCAGTGGGGTGTCGCCAGCGACGTCGCCGAGGCCGCCTGGCGACGAGACGGGCAAGAGCGACCCGTAGCGCCACATGCCCGATTCGTCGGTGACGTCGTCCCAGCCGAAGTCGTCGGCGTCGACGTCGATCCAACGCGGTCCGCCGCAGTCACAGCGTGTGGCCGTCCACTCGTCGACGGTCTCGCCGCAGGCGACACAGGAGAGCGTGGGTGGAGTCATGGCTACGGTGAGTCGGTGAGTCGTAATAAAGCGACACGGAACGGACGAGGTGTGTTCGTATCTCGGAGCGCGTGACTCACGCCGCTTCAGGCGAACAACTCTCTCGCGCCGTCGACGGCCTCGATCAGCTCGTCGACCTCCTCGCGCGTGTTGTAGATGTAGAACGACGCCCGCGCCGACGCGGCCGCGCCGAGTTTGTCGTGGAGCGGTTGCGTACAGTGGTCGCCGGCGCGGATGGCGACGGCGGAGTCGTTGAGGATGCTCGAGAGGTCGTGGGCGTGGACGCTGTCGAGGTTGAACGCGACCAGTCCGCCGCGGTCGTCGCCTGGCGGGCCGTAGATGGTGATGTCGTCGAACTCGCTCAGCCGGTCGTAGGCGTACTTCGAGAGCAGTTCCTCGTGTCGCTGGACGTTCTTCATCCCGACGTCGTCGAGGTAGTCGACGGCGGCGTGGAGACCGATCCCCTGCGCGATGTTCGGCGTCCCGGCTTCGAACTTCCACGGTAGGTCCTCCCACGTCGCGTCCTCGTAGGTGACGCGTCGAATCATGTCGCCGCCGTAGAGATACGGCTCCGTCTCCTCGAGGATCGCCTCCTTCCCGTAGAGGACGCCGATCCCCGTCGGGCCGAGCATCTTGTGTCCCGAGAAGGCGAAGAAGTCCGCGTCGATGTCGCCGACGTCGACGGGTCGCGTCGGGGCCGACTGCGCGCCGTCGACGAAGATGTACGCGCCGACCTCGTGGGCCATGTCGGCGAGTTCGTCGACGGGGTTGATCGTGCCGAGCGTGTTCGAGACGTGGACGACCGAGACCATCTTCGTCGACTCGTCGATCAGCTCCTTCGCGTGTTCCATGTCGAGGCGACCCTCGTCGTCGACGCGGATGTACTTCACCTCCGCGCCGGTCTTTTTCGCGAGCTGCTGCCACGTGACGAGCGAGGCGTGGTGCTCCATCTCCGTGAGGACGATCCGGTCGCCCGGACCGAGTTCGTTCAGCCCCCACGCGTAGGCGACGAGGTTCATCGCCTCGGTGGTGTTCTTCGTGAAGACGATCTCCTCGCGTCCGTCGGCACCGACGAACTCGGCGACGCGGTCGTGCGCCTGCTCGTAGGCCACCGAGGCCTCCTGACTCAACTGGTGGATACCGCGGTGGACGTTAGAGTTGTAGCCGTAGTAGTAGTCGACGATCGCTTCGACGACCTGTTTCGGCGTCTGACTCGTCGCCGCGTTGTCGAGATACACCAACGGTTCCGTGTCGCCCTCGCCCTCACCGGGCGTGGTCACGTCCCCACCGACCTTCCGCGCGAGAATGGGGAAATCCTCACGGATGGCCGCGACGTCGATAGGGTACGACTCCTGCGCTTTCATTGGAGACGGCTACGAACTGTGGGGATAACACGTCTTCGGTCGTGAGAGCCCGAGTGAACTACATCTGGTTACATTCGACGCGAGAGTTGTCATCTGGAGGTTACGGGATACGAGTTTATCTCCTTGGCCGACGTCTTTCTCTCTATGTCCGTCATTCTGCAGTTCGGGGTTCCGGGCGCGGTCGAACTCGCCGTCCTCTTGGTCCTGTTCGTCGTCCCACTCGCTGTGGCGTACTGGGTCTACCGGGACGCGAGTCGCCACGGCGTCTCCTACGCGCCGGCGTGGGCGCTGGGCATCCTCGCGCTCCTCTTCGCCGGCCTCCTACCGGGGTTGCTCGCGCTCGCGGCGTACCTCTACGTCCGAGAGAACAGTTCCGAGCGCCCCGACCGCCCGACCGTCTGACGAACGCGACGACCCATCGTGGCTTTTCTACCGTAGCCAGAGCAACTGCGCGTGCAACGTCCCCTCGAGGTCGAGGACGGTCTCCTCGTCGACGACGCCCGCCTCGATGGCGACGCGGACGGTCTCCTCGCCGACGAGGTTGGCGACGGTAGCCCGGTGGAGGCTGTCGACGACCGCGTCCTCGTCTGCGTCCTTCGCCTCCTCGCCGCCGTAGAAGTCCTCTGTGACGGTCAGCGACACCTCACCGCTCTCGTACGTCTCGCCGAGGCAGTCGGGGTCACAGACCGACACGAGTAGTCCCTCGGGTGTCTCACGTTCCTTGAGTAGCATCTAGTACTCCTCGACGAGTTCGCGCTCGGCCTCCTCGCGCATCTCCTCGGCCTGTTCGACCAGCTCCTCGGCCTCCTCTTCGCGACCCAGCTCCTCCAGCGCCCGCGCCTTCTCCTCGAGGATGTTCACGTTACGCATCCCGAGACGGAGCGCGTTGTCGTAGGCGTTGACTGCCTCCTCGTGGAGCCCCCGCTCCGCGAGGAAGAAGCCGCGGTTGTACCACGCCTGCGGGAACCGCGGGTCGACCTCGACGGCACGCTCGGCGTGTTCGAGCGCGTCTTCGGTGTGACCCCACTCCCACAGCGCGTAGGCGAGGTTGGTGTGTGCCGAGGCGGCGTGCTCGGAGTCCTCGTCGATGCGGAGCGCCTCCCGGTAGGCGCCGATCGCGTCGTCGTACTCCTCGAGTTGGGCGTGTGCGGCTCCTTTGTTCACCCACGCCTCCTGTTCGTCGAGGGAGTCGTCCTCGGCGAACTTGGCGGCGCGGTCGAACGCCTCCGTGGCCTCCTCGAAGCGGTTGATCTGCATGTACGACAGCCCCACGTCCACGAGACTCTGGACGTCGACCTCGTCGTGGGTGACGTTCCGCTCGTCGAGAATGTCGGCGAGTACGTGTGAGTCGACCGGGTCGACCTTCGTCGGGTCGATCTTGAGCTCCGGCGGGTCGAGCGTGAACTCGTCGTAGTCCTCGTCGAGTCCCTGCCCCTCGGAGAACTGGTGCGGTCGGTCGCGGTCGTCGCTCATACCGCGGCTTTGGCGGTCACGGTGGTTAAGCCCTACGTCACAGGTCGCACCGCGACCGTCCGCCGCAGAAGCTTACTCGCTTCGCCGCGTGACACTCACGCATGCGTCTGTTCGTCAGCATCGATCTCCCCGACGCGCTCGCCGACGCCGTCGCCGACGTCCAGAAACCGCTCCGCGATGCGAAAGGACTCACGCTCGTCGACCCCCAGCAGACCCACGTCACGCTGAAATTTCTCGGCGACGTCGACGAGGACCGCCTCGCCGACGTCGAGGAGGCGATCGAGACCGCCGTCGACGCGGCCGCCGTCGGTCCGTTCGAGGCGACGGTGGCGGGGCTAGGCGTGTTCCCGAGCCTGGACTACATCAGCGTCGTCTGGGCAGGTGTCGAAGACGGGGCCGACGAGATGACGCGCCTCCACGAGGCCGTCGAGCGGGAGACGACCGCCATCGGGTTCGACGCCGAGGACCACGAGTTCACGCCGCACGTCACGCTCGGACGGATGAAAGACGCTCGCGGCAAAGAGACGGTCCAGCGAGCCGTCGGCGGAGACCCACCGAACCTCGGATCGTTTCGGGTCGAACAGGTCCGACTCACCGAGAGTACGTTGACGCCCGACGGTCCGACCTACGAGACGGTGACGCGGTTCAGCCTCTGACGTTCCGCAACCGGACCTTCTCCTCGCCGATCTCGTCGACGTGGTCGCGTTCGAGGCGACCGCTGTCGTCGTCGTCACCCCAACCGAGGAACTCCCGGAGCGCCCCCGTCAGATCCGGCGTCGCGTCCATCTCCGCGTGGTCGTCCTCGACGAGCGAGATAGTGCCGACCGTGTTCCCCTCGTCGTCGACGACGGTCTTTCCCCTGTCCTCACCGCGGAATGAGCGTGCCATGGTAACATGGCCGGCCGCGACGGGTTTGGCTGTTCTGGCCACGAACGCCACGTCCTCGCCGTGGCGACCGAGTGAAAGGAACAACTCTTTATGGCGCGCAGGGGAACTCTGTCCTACTATGGGTAAGAAATCGAAGGCCAAGAAGAAGCGTCTGGCAAAGCTGGAGCGTCAGAACAGCCGCGTCCCCGCGTGGGTCATGATGAAGACCGACATGGAAGTCACGCGAAACCCCAAGCGCCGTAACTGGCGGCGAAGCAACACCGACGAGTAAGCCATGAGCGCAAGTGATTTCGAGGAGCGCGTCGTCACCGTCCCGCTCCGTGGCGTGAAGCAGGCACCGACACAGAAACAGGCCGACCGCGCGATGAAAGAGGTCCGCAAGCACCTCGCGAAGCACTTCAAGGTCGACGAGCGCGACGTCCGTCTCGACCCCAGCATCAACGAGGCCGTCTGGTCGCGAGGACGACAGTCCCCGCCGCAGAAGCTTCGCGTGCGCGCTGCGCGCTTCGAAGAAGAAGGCGAAGCGGTCGTCGAGGCTGAGACGGCCGAATAACGGTGCTTCGCGCCTCTTTCGCCGGATCGTCGTACGTCGGCGTCTTCACGCGTGCGACCAACGACGTCGTCCTCGTCCGCCCCGACCTGAGTGAGGAACTCGTCGCCGACCTCGAAGCGGAGTTCGACGTTCCGGTCGTCGGAACCAACGTCGGCGGCTCCGGAACCGTCGGTGCGCTCGCCACCGGCAACGAGAACGGTATCCTCGTCTCCGGCCGTGCGACCGACCGCGAGAAGGACCGCATCGCCGACGCAACTGATCTCCCGGTCGTCGACCTCCCCGGTCGCATCAACGCCGCTGGCAACGTCGTCCTCGCGAACGACTACGGCGCGTGGGTCCACCCCGACCTCGGCGACGAGGCGCTCGATGCGGTGAAGGAGGCGCTCGAGGTTCCCGTCGAACACGGCGACCTCGGCGGCGTCCGGACCGTCGGCACAGCGGCCGTCGCGAACAACCGCGGCGTCCTCTGTCACCCGAAGTCCAACGAACCCGAACTCGAGGCGCTCGAAACGCATCTCGACGTCCACGCGGACATCGGCACCGTCAACTACGGTGCGCCGCTCGTCGGCTCCGGACTCGTCGCCAACGACGCCGGCTATCTCGTCGGTGAGGAGACGACCGGTCCCGAGATCGGCCGCATCGAAGACACGCTGGGCTTCATCGACTGACGACCCCGCTTGGAAAGCCGAGTAGGAAGATACTTCCCGCTCGCTCTCGCAACCCTATTTATGAGTCAGTTTACTGTGAGCGGTCGCTTCCGGTCGCGCGACGGCTGGAAGCCCTTCACGAAGCAGGTCGAAGCAACAAACGAGAACGTCGCGAGCGAACACGTGCTCTCGCGGTTCGGCAGCGAACACGGCCTCAAGCGCACCCACGTCGAGGTTTCGGAGGTGACCGCAGCATGATGGGCGGCGGTCAGCAGCAGCTCCAGCAGCTCTCGCAGGAACTGCAGGCGATCGACGAAGAGATCGACGAGGTCGAAGGCGAGATTCAGGACCTGGAGACGGAGAAGAACGAGATCGACGAGGCCGTCGAGGCCATCGAGACGCTCGAGACCGGCTCGACGGTGCAGGTCCCGCTCGGCGGCGGCGCGTACCTCCGCGCGGACGTCCAGAACATCGACGAGGTCGTCGTCTCGCTCGGCGGCGGCTACGCAGCAGAGCAGGAGCAGGGCGACGCCATCGAGGCGCTCCACCGCCGTCAGGATCTGCTCGACGAGCAGATTGCCGAACTCCGCGGCGAGGTCGAGGGGCTCGAAGAGGAGAGCCAGGAGCTCGAACAGCAGGCCCAGCAGATGCAGCAGCAGATGCAGCAACAGCAGATGCAGCAGATGCAGCAGATGCAGGAAGACGAGAGCAACGACGAGTAAGCTCCGATGTTCGACGGACTGAAGGAGAAGCTCAATAGTTTCCGCAAAGACGTCGAGGAGACCGCCGAGGAGAAGGCCGAGGAGGCCGACGTCGAGGAGGCGGTCGACGCCGAAGCTGCGGCTGAAGCGGACGCAGCAGCCGAATCCGAACCCGAGGCTGAAGCGGACGCGGCAGCCGACCCCGGGGCCGAGACCGACGTCGATGCGGCGTCGACCGACGTCGAAGCCGACCCGACAGACGTCGATACCGACGCGTCTCCGACCGAGACGGACGACGTCGGCGACGAGTCCGACGACGCCGTCGCGACGGAGACGGACGCGACCGCCTCCACCGAGTCGCTCGTCGACGAGGAGGTCGACGAGGCCGGCGGGGCGGCCGCCGAGCCGGCAGAGGCGGTCGGGATCCGTTCGGAGCGGGACACCGACCCCGACGCGATCGACGCGAGCGAAGACGAGGCCGACGACGAGAGTACCGTCAGTCGGTTCAAGCGAGCGAAAGCGTTCGCCACCGGTCGCATCATCATCGAGGAGGAAGACCTCGAAGAGCCGCTGTGGGCCCTCGAGATGGCGCTGTTGGAGAGCGACGTCGAGATGAACGTCGCCGAGCGCATCCTCGAGACCATCCGCGAGAAGATGATCGGCGAGTCCCGCAAGCAGGTCGACACGACCGCGGAACTCGTCGAGGAGGCGCTGCACGACGCGCTGCTCGACGTCATCAGCGTCGGACAGTTCGACTTCGAGGAGCGCATCCAGCAGGCCGACAAACCGGTCGTCGTCATCTTCACCGGCGTCAACGGCGTCGGGAAGACGACGTCGATCGCCAAGATGAGCGAGTACCTCGAGAGTTGTGGACTCTCGTCGGTGATGGCCAACGGCGACACCTACCGTGCCGGTGCGAACGAGCAGATCCGTAAGCACGCGGAGAACCTCGACCGGAAGCTCATCACCCACGAACAGGGCGGCGACCCGGCGGCGGTCATCTACGACGCCGTCGAGTACGCCGAGGCCCACGACGTCGACGTCGTGCTCGGCGACACGGCGGGTCGTCTCCACACGAGCAACGACCTGATGGCCCAACTCGAGAAGATCAACCGCGTCGTCGACCCGGACATGACGCTGTTCGTCGACGAGGCGGTCGCCGGCCAGGACGCGGTCCAGCGGGCCAAGAAGTTCGACGAGGCCGCCGAGATCGACGGCGCCATCCTCACGAAAGCCGACGCCGACTCGCAGGGTGGGGCGGCCATCTCCATCGCCTACGTCACGGGCAAGCCGATCCTCTTCCTCGGTACGGGACAGGGGTACGACGACCTCGAACGGTTCGACCCCGAAGCGCTGGTGTCGAGCCTCCTCGCCGACGAGGAGTAGGCGTTCGGCTCGCCTTCGCCGCGCTCTTCTCTCCGACTAGTCGCGTCGCTCGAAGACGACCCCGTAGTGATACGGCGGGAGTTCCACCGTCTCGACGTGGTCGAACCCGGCCGGTTCGATCGCCTCGCGGGTCGCCTCCGGCGAGAGTCGTAGTTCCTCGGGCGGGCCGCGAACCTCGCCCGCGACGGTCGTCTCCTCGCGGGGGCGGTCGTGCCAGTTGACGACGCCGAAGCGACCGCCCGGTCGCAACGCCGCTCGAACGCTCGCGGCGAGCGACTCCGGGTCGTCGACGCCGTGGAACGTGTTCGCCAGCAGGACGTAGTCGACGCGTTCGGCTAGCAGCGACGGGAGCGCTCGCGCGTCGCCCGCGACGGTGGTCACGTCGACGCCGGCCTCGGCGGCCGCCGAACGGACGCGTTCGAGGTGGTCCTCGTCGAGGTCGACGGCGTAGACCGGCCCGTCGACGAGTTCGGCCAACGGGATCGTGAAGAAGCCGTCACCACAGCCGAGATCGAGTACCGAGGACGCCTGGCCGACGTCGAGTGCACGGAGCGTCGCGTGTGGATCGTCCCACAGCTCTCCCCACCAGTCCCAGTCGGGCTGGCGGGTGTTCTGAAAGCGGCTCATGCTCGTCGTTCGAGCCACCGGGAGTCAAAGCTCACGGTCGACGTGCGAACGGCAACAGCACTCTTTGCGTTTGCGAGTGTCCGCTGGGGTATGAGCACCATCGTCGGTGTCGAGTGTACGGACGGCGCACTACTAGCCGCGGACCGACTGCTCGTCCAAGACGACCGCGTCGAGAGTACGTCGCGGGAGCGACTCGTCGTCGTCGACGACGAGGTGGCCGCGGTCTGTCACGGCCCCGCCGGCGGCGTCGACGAGTTCGTCCGTCGCTTCGACCAGGAGGTCCGGTCCTACCGAACGGAGCGCGGCGAGATGACCGTCGACCCGCTGGCGACGAGGGCGTCGTCGATCGCCGCCGACGAGGGTGTCGAGGCGATCGTCGCCGGTCCCGACGAGGACCGCGTCGCCCGTATCCGGGCGATCGGACACGACGGGAGCGTCCTCGAGGACTCGCCGGCGGCACGGGGGAGCGGCGCGCCGATACTCCTCGGCGCGCTCGACGTCGACGACGTCGACCTCGACACCGCCGAGACGGCGGTCCGCGAAGCGTTCGAGGCGGCCGCGGACCGCGACCCGAAGACGGGCGACGACGTCGACGTCTGGCGACTGGCCAACGAGTGAGGCTACCGGCCGCCGACGGCGACCGACAGCCCCAGCGCGACGAACACGCTGCCGGCCCCCCACTGGAGCTTCGACCGGACTCTGTCGGTCGCGACGACGTGGCGGACGCGACTCGAGGCGAGCGCGACGGCCGAGAGGTACAGCGCCGTGATCGCCGCGTAGAGGACGCCGAGGACGACCATCCGACCGGTCGCGTCGGGGCCGCTGCCGGCGAACTGCGGGAGGAAGGCGAGGAAGAACAGCGCCACCTTCGGGTTGAGCGCGTTGACCGCGACACCGCGGAGGTAGCTGTTCGTCGGATCGGATCCCTCCTCGAGTGCGAACTCGTCGCTCCGGACGGCCTGTACGCCGAGATAGACGAGGTAGGCCGCGCCGGCGTACTTGACCACCTCGTAGGCGGCCGGTGCAGCGCGGAGCAGCGCCGCCAGTCCGAGCGCCGCGGCGAGCGTGTGCAGGAGCACGCCCGTACTGACGCCGAGCGCCGACTGGACGCCCGCCGACCGGCCCTGCATCCCGCGAGTCAGGACGTAGATCGTGTCCGGACCGGGCGCGAGGATGAGCGCGACCGCCGCGCCGAGGTAGAGCGCGAGCGTCTGAAGGTCGGGAACGATACCGAGCACGGGAGAAGGTGAGGCGCTCTCGCGGATAAAGGTCCGGGGGAGTGGTCGAGTTCAAAGCTGTGGTGGAACAACCGGGCAACCACCGTGGGGCGTGGCTTCGTCGCCTCTGTGCGACGACCCACGCAGGCGAGGTCTTTACGAGAGTGAGTGTTAGGAGTTAGCAAAAGGATTCAGATAGTCACTCTGTCTATTCTCGGGGAGTTGTCAGGAGGTACGTGACACATACAGAGGGTGTATGCAGCAGAAAGCATATTATCAACTAATCAACCATCTACTCAATGCCCTCTCTATCATATCGGAGAAGATTTCTTCGCAATGTATCAGGCGTTTCCCTCTCCGTGTTGGGTGGCTGTCTATCATCTTCTGAACCCTCCACAGAAGGTGAGCAGGAAACAGTATCAACGAAATCGTCTACAAGATTCGCGATTTGGGCTGCAGGTAATCTAACACTCACGATCCAGATTACCGACTCGAAAAGCGGTTCAGCAATCTACGACCGTTCTCACTCGATGGAACTCACAGATGAACTCGCGTTTGAGGACATCTTGGATGACCCGCCCTACGTTGTTTTACTCTCTATGGATGGCGAAGCTATCTGGGAGAGTAATCTCAAGTCCTGTGAACATCTCGCGGTTTCAGTTGACTCGGATGGGGAGGTCACGATAACCGAGAATACACAGTGCTGACTATGCGCGCTGAGTTCAGCACGGCCTCAGAGACCTCTCCAGGTGCTGTCAGAGGCGTCGTGCAACACTCAGAGGGGACACAAGCAATCGCAAGCAAGTATCCAAGTCCCGCCTACAGCAAGGGTTTGACCTCAGTAACGCACTCACTGGGTTGAACGCCCTCGCCACATCTGCCTAATCTCAGTCCGGAACGATGTGGAAGCGTCCTTCCCAAGGATGGCGGCGACCACAACAGCGGTTGGACAGACCTGGAGCACAATCTCGTAGCTGCTTGCAACGAGAACGATTACTGGGAGCCGACCAACCTGGGTCAGTAACGGGAGAAATCCGGTCAGCACGCCAACAGCCAGCGCGGCCATCCAGGCCCGCTGGCGAGGGGTCTCGACCGTACGCACTAATGGGATTAGTGAGATAGACAGCAGTGCTCCACGGACGAGAAAGACCATAAAAACGACCTGCAATGGTGGATTGACCAGCCCCTCGACACTCTGTTCGTAGTAGGGCCCAGTCACGAGTGCGTAATTGAGGGCACCGACGACGAAGTACAGGACCGCGTACGTCATCGTCCCCACGAGTAGCCCCACGAGCAACCGCCGGGCATCGGGGAGTTCAGGCATGGTGGCGCCGGAGGTCCTCTCGGGAACGTGCACGAACGCGAGGGATGCAGCCACGGTGGCAGCGACGGCGGCCTGTGCTGCGAGGTCCCAGGGAACCGTCGCCAGCGGGACGAGGTTGGGGGCGAAGACTCTCCCTTCGATGATGACTCCAACGGTGCTGAGATACACCAGCGACCACCAGACGAGAAAATGGCGTCGTCGGGACCCAGGCATCTGAGCGGCGAGTAGGTTCAGTGTAAATCCGAGCAGGAACCCCCCCGCGATTCTGACTGGAAGTCGCTCAGCAACTTCAGTGGTACTTGAACCCACGGTGAAGGCTGCTGCCCACGCATCGGCTACAGTCAGCGTCAGAGCGTATGTGACGCTGACCACGAGAATACCCAACCCGAGTCGTCTGGGCGTGTGTTCACTAGCTGTCACCACTACGCCACTTTTGAGAATTGAGGCCATAAAAAACGTTCTGGTGCCAACGTGCAACATATGCGCTCTCTATTCAGCACGCAGATTTTTGAGGGTGGGAAATCTGTGACGTTGAACAGTACGAAGACTTCCGCTAATCGCTATAAGTGAAGAGCAGGGCGATTCCGTTGGAATCGGTTGGGGAGGCGGTGGTCGCGGCGAGAGCGCGTGGGCTTTCGAGATGTTCTCGACTGCAGTGGTAGCGATACCGTTCCCTTCGCATTCCGCTTCAGCTCTCGCTCGTGACCCAACACACGCCCGCGAATCACAGGTGCAAAGTCTTTAACGACTCCACAGCGTAGCGACGGCAAATGGTACTCGATGATCTCGGGAGTTCCCTTCGCAGTTCGCTAGACAAACTGCAGGGGAAGTCCCGGCTCTCGAAGGAGGACGTCGAGGAGATCGTCAAGGAGATCCAGCGGTCGCTCCTCCAAGCCGACGTCGAGGTCTCGCTGGTGATGGACCTCTCACAGAGCATCAAGGAGCGGGCGCTCGAAGAGGAGCCGCCGGGCGGGACGACCGCCCGCGACCACATCCTCAAGATCGTCTACGAGGAGATGGTCAAGCTCGTCGGCGACTCCACGGAGATCCCGCTGGAGCCGCAGACCATCATGCTCGCCGGTCTGCAGGGGTCGGGGAAGACGACCACCGCCGCCAAGATGGCGTGGTGGTTCTCGAAGAAGGGGCTCCGTCCAGCGGTCATCCAGACGGACACCTTCCGCCCCGGCGCGTACGACCAGGCCAAGCAGATGTGTGAGCGCGCCGAGGTGGAGTTCTACGGCGACCCCGACGAGGAGGACCCCGTAAAGATCGCCCGCGAGGGGATGGAGGCGACCGACGACGCCGACGTCCACATCGTCGACACCGCCGGTCGACACGCCCTCGAGGCGGACCTCATCGACGAGATCGAGGAGATCGAGGAAGCCGTCAACCCCAACCTGAACCTGCTCGTGCTCGACGCCGCCATCGGTCAGGGCGCGAAGAAGCAGGCCAAGGAGTTCAACGACTCGATCGGCATCGGCGGCGTCGTCATCACGAAACTCGACGGCACGGCGAAAGGTGGTGGGGCGCTGACCGCCGTCAACGAGACCGGTTCGTCCATCTCCTTCCTCGGAACGGGCGAGACGGTCCAGGACATCGAACGGTTCGAGCCCAACGGGTTCATCTCGCGACTCCTCGGGATGGGCGACCTCAAACAGCTCTCGGAACGCGTCGAACGCGCGATGCAGGAGACGCAGGCCGAAGACGAGGACTGGAACCCCGAGGACATCATGAAGGGGAAGTTCACCCTGAAGGATATGAAGCGTCAGATGGACGCCATGAACAAGATGGGTCCCCTCGACCAGGTGATGGACATGATCCCCGGTCTCGGCGGCGGGCTGATGGACCAGTTGCCCGACGACGCGATGGACGTCACGCAGAACCGGATGCGGTCGTTCGAGGTCATCATGGACTCCATGACCGAGGCGGAGATGGAAGAGCCCCGCTCCATCGGTGCCTCACAGATCGAACGCATCTCCCGCGGCAGCGGGAAGGACGAGGAGACCGTCCGCGAACTGCTCGAGCAGCACAAGATGATGGAGCGGACGCTCAAACAGTTCGGGCAGATGGGCGACGGCGACATGAAGCGGATGATGAAGAAACTCGAGAACCAGGGCGGCGGCGGGATGGGCGGCATGGGCGGTGGCGGTCTCGGTCCGTTCGGCTAATCGCCGCTGTCCTGCCGGCAACGCGTCGCGCTTTCTCTCCTCCTCTCAGGCGTTCTTCGCCCGTCCGAGCTCCCGCGCTAACGCGACGACGAACCCCATCCCGGTCTGAACTTCCGGGTCGCGGAGCGCCCGGACTATCCCGACCGGTCCGACCTGTTCGGCGTCAGTGGCGTTCGCCGCACCGACTGCGGTGAGGAGTGTCCCGACCCCCCGAGCGGTGTCGTCGTCGGCAGCAGTGTCCGCGAGTTCGCCGAGTCGTCCGCCCGTGTGTGCCAGCGACGTGACCATCTCGTCGTCCAGCGCCGCCGACCCGAGCGAGACCAGATCGCCCAGTGCAGCGAGGTCGTCGAGCGTCCCGTCGCGCTGGAGTCCGACGAGCGTCTCGATAGCCGCCGAGAGGTCGTCGGCGTTCTCGCCGACCGTCTCGCCGAGTTCGACCGTCTCGGACGTCGCAAGTCCGTTCGCGGCCAGCGCGAGCGTCGTCGACGTGCCGGCGAGTTCCGCGACCATGTCGTCGTCGAGTCCGGAGACGGCGACGTCGGCCGCGTCCAGAAACTCGTTGACGAGGTTGAGTCGCTCGAGGAACCGTGCGACCTCGTGAGGGTTCTCCGCGATGGCCTCCGCCAGCGCGTCCGGTACCGTCTCGTCGAAAGTCGTCTTGGTGTTCGTCATCACTGTCTCCTAGAGTAGCCCCCGTGCGGTCAGCCAGTACGCCTCGTTGTAGCCGAGCTTCGACCAGTGGACGAGTTTCGAGGGGTCACGCACCTGCGGTTGGCGGCCGTACTCGAACTCGACGAACGTCGCTTCGTCCATCCCCGTCTCGATGAAGCAGACGGTCTTCCCGTCGAAGCGGGCGGTCGGCACCTGCCCACGGACGCGGCTGGCGATGCGGTCGGCGACGACGCCCGCCTCGTAGTGGGCGACGCTCCCGGCCTTGCTCGTCGGGACGTCCGCGACGTCGCCGACGGCGTACACGTCGGTCGCGTTCGTCGCCTCCAGCGTGTGTTTGTCGACGTCAACCCAGCCGTCGTCGCCCAGTCCGGCCTCCGTCACGAGGTCGTTTCCGGCGTGCGGCGGGATGGCGACGAGTAGGTCGTACGCCATCTCCTCACCCTCCATCGTCTCGATGATCTTCCCCTCCGGGTCGACCCTCTCGGGGTTGAAGAACGTCTCGAGGTGGATGTTCCGCTCGTCGAGCAGCGGCGTCGCCCACTCGGCGATCGACTCCATCCCGTGAGCCCGCATGATGGGGTAGGTGTAGGTGAGGTCGACGTTCTCGCGCAGGCCGCGCTCGCGGAGCCAGTCGTCGACCATGAAGACGAACTCTAGCGGCGCGGCGGGACACATGTGTGGCACGCCGACGACACTGAGCACGAGGTGGCCCTCGGTGAACGTCGCCAGCGCGTCGCGGAGCGCCTCCGCTCCCTCAGGACCGTAGAAGTGATGCCCTCCCTCTGTCAGGCCGGGAACCTCCTCGGGGGAGAGCTGTGCACCCATCGCGAGGACGAGGTGGTCGTAGCCGACGATCTCGTTGCCGTCTTCGACCGTGATGGTCTCGCTATCGGTGTCGACGGCGACGACCCTGTCGTACCGCACCTCGACCCGGGGGTCGAGCAGCTCGGCCACGGGTCGCTTCGCGTCCGCGACCGTCTTCTTCCCGAACGGGACGTAGAGGAACGTCGGCTTGTACACGTGGTCCGTATCGTCGGTGACGACGGTCACGCGGACGTCGCCGGTGTCGATCTCCGCTCGGAGCTCGTCTGCGAGCCGGTTCGCCAGCACCAGTCCGCCGGTGCCGCCACCGACGATGACGATCCGTTCCATCACGCTTTCTCCACGTAGATCGCCCAGTAACCGTCTCGTTCGACGATTTCGAGCACTTCGTGACCGGCCTTCGCCGCCCACTCCGGCACGTCGTTCGTCGACCCTTTCTCCTCGGTCAGTAGTTCGATGACGGTCCCCGAGTCGACGGTCTTCGTCTTCCCGATGAGGTCCATCAGCGGTCCGGGACAGGTCGCTCCACGAGCATCGACGGTGACGTCGGCGTTGATCTGAGTTGTCATAGCTGTCTCCTCGGCGACGACTGCCGCCTCTGCGTTGTCTCGCGCAGTTACAGTCGGTCACCGTTCACAGAGAGACGTTCGTCCCCCACGAAGATAGTATTGTACAGTGATTCCAAGACTCTGAGAATGACCGCTAGCTCGACCAACGTCGGTCCGCGACGACGACCTGTGGCTGTCGCTCGCGACGAGCGGACGGTCGGTGTACGACGATCGAAAAGAGCCGAATAGCGGCGTCGTTACCGCTGAAGAGTCCGGGATTCGTTCCCGCAGCGTTTGCAAGTGATGACCCGGCAAGGTGACTTGGCGAACTTCTGATTCTCCTCTCGGGGAGCGTCCGTGTGCGTCTCCTGAATCTCCATCGTCACGTCGTGTGGGGTTTCGTCACCACACACGTCGCAGTGTTCTCGTTGATACTCCTCGTCGACATCCGCAGGCATTCCGGTCATAGTGTGTACTCCAGTCGCGTAGAACGAGTGAACCAGAGTGCGAACCGTGCTCGACCGAGCACGTGCGAGCTAAAATACTGTCACGACCCCACCACGGGGGTGGACGCACCGCGAGTCGCGCTCGTTCTATCGGATGACGACGCGCCAAGCACATACTTCTGGTGGTTGTATATGCAGCCCTCCAGTTCTCGCGCCTCTAGAGTGGGACGTGCGGTTCGAACGCGCGGGTCGGACATCGGTTGACTACTCCGAGGTTCGCGGCGACAGGCGAAACTCGTCGGAACCGATAGACCGTGGCAGGGCCTGTCGGTTGTACGGCCATTTATGCCGTCGCCGTGTGTGAGTCCGGACATGAGCGTGCGCGAGGTCGCAGTCGAGGCGTACCGCGAGGCGGTCCCGGCGCTGGGTGCCAGCCTCCTCGGTGGACTCCTCGCGGGCGTCGTCCTCGGGGGGATGCGGGCGGAACTCGAAGCCGTCCCCGGACTGCTCGTACTCGTCCCTGCCCTCCTCGCGACTCGTGGCAACGTCTACGGGAGCCTCGGCGCACGCATCGCGACTGCCCTCCACCAGGGGTTGGTCGAACCTCGGGTGACCGGCGCCGACCGACGACTCTACGCGGCCGTCGCCGCCGCCCTCGGCAACGGCATCCTCGCGAGTCTGTTCGCCGCGGCGGCGGCGTTCCTCCTGCTCACGCTCCTGGGGTGGACCGTCGCACCACTGCCGACGCTGCTCGGTATCGCACTCGTCGCGGGTGTCCTCTCGGGGACGGTGCTCACCGTCGTCGTCGTCACCGTCGTCTTCGCGGGCTACCGCCGCGGCTACAACCCCGACACGCTCGTCGGGCCAGTGGTGACCACGACCGGCGACGTCTTCGGTATCCTGTTCCTGCTCGTCGCCGTCCGGGCCGTCCTCTTCGTGGGAGGGGTCGCGTGACGACCGAGTGGACCGTTCGGGCGATCTCCCGGGCGATGCTCCCGGTCCTGCTCGTGCTAACACTCGTCGAGATCGGCAGCGGCCTCGTCCTCGGGAGCTTCGAGGGGTCGCTGCTGCAGTTCCCCTCGCTCCTGGTTCTCGTGCCGGTCACCATCGGCACCGCGGGCAACCTCGGGAGCATCCTCGCAGCCCGCCTCTCGACGTCGTTCCACCTCGGGACGCTCTCGTTTTCGCCGACCGACGACGAACTCGCCGGCAACGCCATCGCGACGGTCGCCCTCGCCGTCTCGGCGTTCCCGCTCATCGGCGCGGGTGCGTGGCTCCTGACGACGCTGCTCGGGTCGACGCAGTTGGCGCTCTCGACGGTGCTTCTCGTCTCGCTCACGAGCGGCGTCTGCTTGGCCGTCCTCGCCGTCGTCGTCACGCTCGTGGCGACCTACGCCGCCTACCGGTTCGAACTCGACCCCGACGACGTCGTCCTCCCGGTCGTCACCAACACCTGCGACGTGCTCGGCGTGCTCGTGCTGTTCGGCGCGGTCCGACTGTTCGTCTGACGGTCGGTTCCACCGTCCGAGAACGACCGACGGCCCTTTGACCGTCGCTCTCCGAGACCTCTCCGTGCAGTCGGTCGTCACTCTCGCCGAGTCGGTCGCGCCGCTTCTCGTCGACGTGCTCCCACGAGTCGCCCGCATCGCGGCGTTCATCGCCGTCGGCGTCTTCCTCGCGAACGTCGCCGTCGGCTTCGGCCTCGTCGAACGGATCGCCGCGCTCTCGCGATATCTCACTCGCCCGGCGAACCTCCCCGACGAAGTGGGTACCGCCATCCTCACGACCGCAGCGTCGACGACGGCGGGCTACGGCATGCTCGCGGAGTTCCGCGAGTCCGGGACGCTCGACGACCGCGCGACGCTCGTCGCCGTCACGATGAACACGTTCTTCGGCTTCGTCCAGCACATCTTCACGTTCTACGTTCCCGTCCTCGTCCCGATCCTCGGACTGGAGGTCGGGCTCATGTACGTCGGTGCTCGCGCCGCCATCGCACTCGCCATCACGCTCGTCGGCGTCCTCGCCGGCGCGCTCCTCCTCGACGGACGGACGCGGTCTCGGTCTGCGTCCGCCGTGGCCGAGACGGACGGCTCCGGCCGACCGGGTCGGTCGACGGCGACCGACGAGGAGAACGAGACGCCGCGTGACGTGCTCCGGACGGCGGGCGAGAAGACGTGGTCGAAGCTCCGCAGCATCGTCCCGCGACTCGCCGTCGTCTACGTGCTCGTGACGCTGCTCGTCGAGACGACCGACCTCACGACGGTGACGCAGGCGGCCGCGCCGCTCACGTCGATCCTCGGCCTCCCCGGTGCGGCCGTCCCCGTCGTCGTCGCGTTCACGTTCGACACGACCGTCGGTGCGGCGACCGTCGCGCCGCAGATCGGGTCGGTGTTCACACCGCGGCAGGCCGTCGCGACGATGCTCGTCGGCGGTATCGTCTCCTTTACCGTCTCGACGTTCAAGCGCTCGATCCCGTTCCAGTACGGCATCTGGGGGCCGTCGTTCGGGTCGAAGGTCGTCGCGGTCAACACCACGCTGAAGGTCGTGTTCATCGGCCTCGCGGTGGCCGTCCTCCTCGTCCCGTGAGGATTTCACCGATCGTTTTCGACTCCGATTCGGCCGCCCTCTCCCCGTCGGCCTTGACCCGGTCGCCCTCGACCATCGGTCGTGTGCCCACTGGCGTCACGTCGACTTCGGAGACAACGTTTTGGTCTCGTCGGTTGTTGTCATAACACATGGTCGATCGACGACACTACGAGTTCGACGGTACGTCTCCACAGATCAGCGACGAAGCGTTCGTCGCCCGCGACGCGACGCTCGTCGGCGACGTGAGAATCGACGCCGACGCCAGCGTCTGGCCGGGCGTGGTGCTTCGTGGCGACGTCGGCCTCGTCCGCGTCGGCCGCGAGAGCCACGTCGGCGACAACGCGACGCTCCACGCGTCGGTCGTCGGCGACCGGGTGATGGTCGGCCACGGTGCGGTGCTGAACGACGCCGTCGTCGAGGACGGCGCGCTCGTCGGCTTCAACGCGACGATCAACTCCGAGGTCACCGTCGGCGCTCAGAGCATCGTCGCGTCCGGGGCCGTCGTTCCAGAAGGGTACGACATCCCGTCCGAGTCGTTCGTCCGCGGCGTCCCCGCTATCGTTACGCCGCTCTCGGAGACGACGCTCGACCCCGAGGAGATCTTCGAGGCGCACCACTCCGGAGCGTACACGGATCTCGCGGCGCGTCACGGCGACCTGTTCGAGTGAGAGCCGCGGCGCGCCCGGGCTCTCAGTCGCGGCGGTCGGTGTCGACGGGTCTGCCGTCCTCGGTCGGCGGCGCGATGTGGGCGATGAACTCGTCGACGCTCGGTTCGCGGACGGTGACGTGGACGTCGATGTCGCCGAGTTCGTCGGGGTTGCCGACGGCGAAGTTGACGACGCCCTTGAACGCCGCCTGCTTCTTCAGCGCGAAGGAAAAGCCCTCCTCAGTCTTGCGTTTCTCGAACTCTCGACGGGCGGTGTCGAGGATCTCCTGTTCGTGGAGTCTGTCGGAGAACGGGTCGAGCGTGTGCGTCTCGGCGACGAGTTGGCCCGCCTCGTGTTCGAGTTCGGCGTTGGGAAAGAGGTTCGAGACGGCGTCGGCGACGCGGTCCGTCACCTCGGTGTCGCGGACGGGCGCGACGATGCGCACGTCGACGCTGTAGATCATCGCTCGGCCTCCGTCGATGCCTCGGGACCGTCGCGGAGCAGCGTCCGGATTCGCGAGCGGAACGCCGTCAACGAACCGGTGTTGTCGACGACGACGTCGGCGTCGTCCATCACCTCGCCCATCCCGAAGCCGAGTTCGCGCTCGTCGCGGGCGCGGAGGCGTTCGACGTCGCTGTCGCTGTCGTCGCGGCCGCGCTCGCCGAGTCGCTCGGCGCGGAGTTCGAAGGGTGCCTCGACGCTGACGACGAGGAAGTCGTCGCCGAACGCCTCGCGGAACCGGTCGACCTCGTACGTCGAACGCAGGCCGTCGACGAGGACGGTGTCGTGGTCGTCGAGGTGGTCGCGGATCAGCGGGAGCGAGCGGGCGGCGATGGCGTCGAGGCCGTACTCCTCGCGGAGTGCCGTCGCGATCTCACCGTGGTGCTCGGCGGGGTTGAGCCCCCTGTTGCGGCACTCCTGTCGAATCACGTCGCCCATCGTGACGACCGGGATGCCCGCCTCGCGGGCGACGGCGGCGGCCTCCCCTTTGCCGCTACCCGGCAGTCCGACGGTACCGATGATTCTCATTAGGTGGCCATACACCGCTCCCGAGGTTAAGCCCTGTGAATGTCAGTGCCCTCGACGAAATCGACATACGGCTCGGCGACCGAGTGATACGCATGGCCGAACGCTCGTTGGTAATCCGTGCGCTGTGGTTCGTCGTCGTCGGCTGGTGGGCGACGCCCGCCGTCGTCAACGTCGCGTGGTCTCTCAACGCGACGATCGTGCTCATCCCGATCGGTATCAAGCTCACCAATCTCGTCCCGACGGTGCTGTCGCTGAAGGAACCGCGGTCGAGGGTCGCCCCCGAGGCGACTCGCGGCCAGCACTCGCTTCTCGTCCGCGCCGTCTACTTCGTGCTCGTCGGCTGGTGGTTCAGTTGGCTGTGGGCGAACGTGGCGGCGTTCCTCGCGGTGACGATCGTCGGACTGCCGGTCGCCTACTGGATGTTCGACCGCCTCCCCTACGTGACGTCGCTGTACCGGTTCAACGGGTGAACGCAACCCAAATCGCTTTTTAGGCCACCGCGTGTGGCTGTGAACGAGGGCACGTAGCTCAGTCTGGATAGAGCGTCGGACTTCTAATCCGACGGTCGTGGGTTCAAATCCCATCGTGCTCGCTTCTCTGCGAACGACAGTGAGCGACCGGTATCGAGCCTCGTGGGATTTGAAGCAGAGAGCGGCTCCGCTGCGACCGCGGTTCAAATCCCATCGGACCTCTTGGGCCTCGTTTCGCTCGGCCTTGCTCGGCTCGTCCGACGCGCGTCGCCAGCGAGTACAAAAAGCCAGTCTATACGCTGGCACACGGCTTTGAGACTCGACCACCGTTGTATAGACGGTGATAGCGATGAGTGCCTCGACTGTGTGTACCCCCGTGGACGACGGTATCCGACCTGGCAGTGGGCTCTCTCCGGCGGACCGTTCGCAGGCGACCGGCGAGGCTGGAGAGCAGGTGTCGATTCTGCCCCTGACGGACGACGATGTCGGTTCCCTCGTCTCGATGTATCGCGACTACGCGCCGGAAGACCGGTCGATGGGGCTCCCGCCGGTCGACGAGCGGGAGATTCGCGCGTGGGTCGGACGACTCCACGAGCGCGGGACGGGCTTCGTCGCGTGGCTCGGAGACGACATCGTAGCCCACGCGGGGTTCGTCCCACGGAAGGGTGACGACGCCGAGTTCTTCATCTACGTCCACCGCCGCGCTCAGGGTCGCGGTCTGGGGACTGAGCTGACGCGTCACGTGTGCCGAGAGGCCGCCGCGGGACTCGACGCACTCGTCCTCTACGTCGCTCGGGACAACGACGCTGCACTCGCCGTGTTCCGGAAGGCCGGCTTCACTGTCACTGATCGCCAGCCGCTCGACTTCGAGATGTACCTCTCGCTGACGCCAATGGCATCCCCCGAGTCGTCGCCCGCCTCGATTCGGTCGTGACGAAACGGTGTGCCAATCGGCCACAGCGCATTTGATTGTCTCCGTCGAACGTGGGGGTATGGCACGACGATCCGCACCAACGACGGGTGGCGCTAGCCTGCTCATCATCATCGGAGCGATCCTGCTCATCTTCCCCGAGCCGGCTACGTCGGGAATCGGACTGCTCCTGTTGATCATCGGTCTCGTCCTCTGGTTCCTGTAAGAGGACCGATACGCCTCCATCGTCGCTCGTTTTTCTTCGAAAAGAAGCTCAGACGCTGACGGAGCCGTCAGGCCGACGAATCGCCCGTGGTCGAGGCGTTCTCCGCGGTCCCCTCCGTCTGTCCCGTCGCCCAGATGGTGTACTGGGTGAACTCGAGGTCGCCGTCGAAGACGACCTCGAACTCCCACGTCGCGTCCGGTTCGAGCGTGTCGGTCGACTCGCTGCTGTCGGTTTCGAACCGTCCGAGCGTGTCGCCGTCCTCGCTCTCGGGGTTGACGTGGACGACGACGAGCGAGAACGTCTTGTCGCTGACGTTCGTCACCGTCCCACGGACGCCCTCGGTCGACCCCTCTTGGAAGAACGTGTGTTCCGTGATCTCAAGGTCGGCGTCTGACTCCGACCCCACCGTCCCCTCGACGTCGCCGCTCTCTGCCGTCGACGAGTTCGCGCCGTCGGTCGTCCCCGTCGACTCGGTCGTGGTCGTCGTCGCCTCGGTGGTTCCGTCGTCCCCCTCGGAACCGTTCCCCGCGCATCCGGCGGTCGACACGCCGAGCATCGTTGCACCCGCGCTCTTGAGAAACATACGTCGATTGTCTGCCATTTTGACAACCCATCGTCACTCCCTCGCGGGCAACGGGAATGAGTTGTGGCCGGCGTCGACGACGCGGTCGTCTCGGCGACGCCGTCGCTCTCGGCTGAAGGGAACTGCCGAAAGAAAGTCGGATCGGTGAACGCGTGGAACGCGCGGGCCGACGGTCGGTAGTCGATACGGGAACGGACTGGGGGTGGGCGTTAGTGGCTCAGCGCCTGCTTCACATCGCGCCGCCCATACCGCCCATGCCGCCCATGCCGCCCATACCGCCGCCCATGCCACCGCCGCCCGGCGGCATCTCGTCGTCGCCGCCGTCGTCGGGGTCGATCTGACCGCCGGAGAGATCGCCAGCGGCGATGACGTCGTCGATGCGGAGGATCATGACGGCCGCCTCGGTGGCGGACTCAATGGCCTGCGTCTTCACGCGGAGGGGTTCGACGACACCCTCTTGCTCCATGTCGATGACGTCGCCGGTGTAGGCGTCGAGCCCGGCACCGAACTCGCCGGAGTCGTGACGCGAGCGCAGGTCGACCAGCGAGTCGATGGGGTCGAGACCGGCGTTCTCGGCGAGCGTGCGCGGGATGACCTCCAGCGCGTCGGCGAACGCCTCGACTGCGAGCTGCTCGCGGCCGCCGACGGAGTCGGCGAAGTCGCGGAGTTCGAGAGCGAGCTCGGTCTCGGGTGCACCGCCGCCGGGCAGGACCTTCCCGTCCTTCAGCGTCGTGCGGACCACGCCGAGGGAGTCGTCGATTGCGCGCTCGAGTTCGTCGACGACGTGCTGGGTGCCGCCGCGGAGGAACAGGCTGACGGCCTTCGCGTCCTCGACGTCCTCGACGAAGATGCGCTCGTCGCCGCCGACGTCCTTCTGGGAGACGGAGCCAGCGAAGCCGAGGTCGTCGGCCTCGATGTCGTCGACGCTGGAGACGACACGTGCGCCCGTCGAGCGGGCGATACGCTTGAGGTCGCTGTTCTTGACGCGGCGCACAGCGAGAATACCCTCCTTCGCGAGGTAATGCTGAGCCATGTCGTCGATGCCGTCACCGACGAAGACGACGTCGGCACCGACGTCGACGAGCTCGTCGACCATCTCCTTCAGCTGCTCCTCTTCCTGGTCGAGGAACTGCTGGAGCTGGTCGGGGTCCGTGACGTTGACCTCGGTGTCGATCTCGGTCTCCTTCACTTCGAGAGCACCGTCGAAGACGGCCACGTCGGCGTCCTCGACCATGTAGGGCATGTTTTCGTCGACGCGTTCCTTGTCGATGACCGCACCCTCGACGAGCTCGGAGTTGTCGATGGAGCCACCGACGAGCTTCTCGACGGAGACGTTCTCGATGTCGATTCCGTCGTCGTCGGCGACGGCCAGCACGGCGTCGACGACGAGCTCGGCGAGCAGGTCTTTCGAGGACTCCGCACCCTTGCCGGTCATCGCCGTCGCGGCGATCTTGACGAGGGTCTCGCGGTCCTCCTTCGTCACGTCGATAGCCTTCGACTCGAGGAGTTCCTTCGCCTTCTCGGAGGCCTGGCGGTACCCCTGGGCGAGGGTCGTCGGATGGATGTCCGAGTCGATGAGCTCCTCGGCCTGGTCGAGGAGTTCACCGGCGATGACGACGGCCGTCGTCGTGCCGTCGCCGACCTCGTCCTCCTGGGTCTCGGACACTTCGACGATCATGTTCGCCGCCGGGTGGTCGATGTCCATCTCCTTGAGGATGGTCACGCCGTCGTTCGTGACGACGACGCCGCCCGACGAGTCGACGAGCATCTTGTCCATCCCTTTCGGGCCGAGCGTCGTCCGGACGGACTCGGCGACGGCCTTCCCAGCTGTGATGTTCATCGACTGTGCGTCCTTCCCGGAGGTGCGCTGACTCTCCTCCGAGAGTACAATCATCGGCTGATTACCCATTCGCTGAGCCATATTCACGCAAGGATTGTCTGTGGTTCTATAAAAATACTTCGATTCGCACTCCACAGAAACGCAAGACGTGAGTACCACGGCTCGTCGTGTCACGGTCTCCCAAAGAGGTGGTATAAGTAGCCGTCGTCGGGGACAACAGCGGTCACCGAGCGGTCGAAATCGGAGAGGAGAGCCGAACCCGGTGGGCGTCGCCGCTCAGAGCTGTTCGTCCGAAGGCCCCGAGAGCTGCGCGCCGCGAGTGAGTTCGTTGTGCTTCCGCTCGAGGAAGGAGTAGACAGCCCCGTGGGGGGCGCCGTCGAGGATCATCCCGACGGCACGGCGGACCGTCTCGACCTCCTCGGGCTGGCCGATGATGCCGAGCGTCGATCCGTAGATGACGACGTGGGCACCGGAGAGCTCCTCCATCAGTTCGCGAGTCCGGCCGTTCTCGCCGATCAGCCGGCCCTTCTGTCGCTTCATGTCGTTTTTGTTTCGCGTCGCCTCGCCGATGTCGATGAGGTCGAACATCCGCATGTCGTTGTCGAGCAGCGAGAGAGCGACCTCGGGTTTGAAGCCGCGACCGATGGCACGGACGATGTCCGGAGCGGCGAGTCCCGTGACGGGGTCACCGACCGAGTCGATGGCGACCGACCCGCTCTCGGAGTCGATGTCGAGCCGGACCTCGGCCCGACTCTCGATCTCCCGCATGGTCTCACCGCCGTCACCGATGACGACACCGATGCGGTCCTGCGGAACCTTCACGTGTTGCATGAACGCTGCTACCCGTTCGAGCCGTTTAAGCGTTTGTTCGTCGTCGCCCCGTGCGGAGAACCGACACACGGAGACGCCCTCTCACAGACCGGCTGGTTCGGCGAACTCGTCGGTCGACCACCGAGCGAACAGGGCTCTCTCGGGCTCGGCGAGCGGTCGGTCACGTCTCCGAACCGCGATGCGTTCGCGTCACTCACACATCGTCGAACACCTCCGGAGACAGCTGGTCGCGCTCGCCGTCGGTCAGCCGGTACGGTTCGACGACTTCGGAGATCGGTCCGTCGGGTCGTCGCCGCTGGTGGGCTTCGAGAAAGTCGGCGATACGGTCGGCGGCGTGTCGCTTCAGTTCGCCGGAGAGCAGGTCGCCGGAGCGGTAGTCGGCGGCCAGTCGCTCTAGTTCGGTGTCGTCCGCCTCGAAGAAGTAGAAGAGCAGCTGGTACGCCACGTCGACAGACGGATCGCCGCCGTGTTCCCGGTGCTCCTCGACGTCGCTCCGACCGCCCGAGTAGGCGTGTCTCAGCACCTTCTCGCGGACGGTCTCTCGGTCGTCGGTGAGCAGGATGCTCGGCGCGTCGTCGCTGCTCGACATCTTCCCGCCGCTCCCGCCCAACTGTGGCAGGAACTTCGACAGCAGCGCCGCTGGTTTCTCGACGTCGTACCGCTGTTTCGCCGCCAGGTCACGGCAGACGCGGACGTGAGGGTCCTGGTCGACGGCGATCGGGACGAGCGTCGGGTGGGGGCCGTGGACGAGTTGGGGTAAGAGGAGGTGCGTCGCCTGCACTGCCGGGTAGAAGCCGAGACCGACGTTCGGCGGCGGGCCGTAGACCGCCTCGACGGTCGCGGGCGTCAGCTCCGTCGCGAACTCGGCGGCCAGCGGGTAGACCACGTCGGCGTCGGCGGTGTCGACGACGATGCTGGTTCGGTCGGGGTCGAAGCCGACGGCGACGAGGTCGCGGACGTTCTCGCGGGCGTGTTTGTGAATCTCATCGAAGGAGAGCTCCTTCGAGAACCGCTTCTCGTCGTCGGAGAGTGGGATGTAGACGTACGCGCCGGTCTGTTCTTGGAGGTACTTCGCGTGGTAGAAGTGGTAGGCGTGGCCGAGATGCATCGGCCCGGAGGGGCCGATGCCGGTGACGATAGAGACGGTGTCGCCACAGTTGGCGGCCGCGGTGAAGCGGTCGACGTCGCGTCCGGCGTAGAAGATACCACGACGGACGAGGTGGTGGACTGGCTGGGGGAAGTCGGCGATCTGTTCGTCGGTCAGTTCGTCCGCGCCGAACTGTTCGAGAAGGCGGTCGTAGTCGACGTCGCCCTCGACGGCGTACGGCGTGACGGTGAACTCGTGCATGGTGGTGTGCTGTCGCTGGTGCTTTGGGGTCGATACGCGAGAGAACGAAGTGAGCACCCGCGACCGGGGACGCCGGGTTACGCCACGGCGGCGACGACCGCGAGACTGTCCGCTCTCGAGGCGTGCGGCCACCAGCGCCACCAGAGGTGACAGTCGAGAGCGGACTGCATCGACCGTCGGTAGTCGTCGACGTCAGAAAACGGTTCCGCCGCCGATCCGTCGCACTCGTCGTCCCGTCGTTCTACCCGGTGTGACTCTCCGACTACTGTCGTTCGGAGTGGACCTCCAAGTCGAGACTCCCGTTACGCTCGAAACGCGTGTACGGGACGTCGAACGTGAACGACGCGTCCGCACTCGAACCGTCGTCGATTTCGAACCGCTCGGACCGATCTAGCTCCTGTTTCTTCTCGCCTTTCCCCGCTGTCACGTTCGCGATGAGCGTCACTGTAGTCGGTTCGTCGGTCTCGTTTCGCACCGTCGCGGTGACGCGTAGCTTTCCGTCGTCGCTCTCCCCGTAGTCGAACTCGGAGACTTTCACCTCGGCGGTCATATCAGTGTTATCACTGCGCACACATCTAAACGCTCCGGCTAGCGCTGCGTCCCGCTGGCGACCCGTGACACCGGCACTGCCGGCCGTTCACTCCGTCGGCGTTCGACGGAGCGTCTCCAGTTCGTCGGCCCGCGGGAGTCGACGGAGCGACGGGATCGCGACGACGTAGACGGCGACGAACAGCAGTCCCAGTCCGCCGCCGGCGACGACGTAGCTCGCGCTGGTCGCGTCCGCCAGCAGCCCGCCGGCGGCCGATCCGAGCGGCATCGCCACCGTCGAGATGCTCCCGATGGTCGCCATCACTCGCCCGAGCAGGTCGTCCGGAACCATCGTCTGGAACATCGTCACGACGATGACGTTCGAGATACCGACCGGAACGAGCGCGAGCGCGAGGAGGCCGGCCGTCCCCACCAGCGACGACGACGCTACCGCCGCAAGCCACAACGACCCCGAGAACGCGTACAGCGCGACGGTGAGACGTCCGAGCGGCCACTCCTCGAACCACGACGCGACGAGCGCACCGACGAGCAGCCCGCCGGCGACGGCAGCCATGAGAACCCCGTACGCCTCGGGACCACCGCGAGCGTCGGCGAAGGCGGGCATCGTCGCCCACACCCCGCCGAGCGTCCCGTTGGCGACGACGCTGGTCACGAGCAGCGGGAGCAGGATCGTCCCGCGCACGAACGACAGTCCAGCGCGGAGGTCGGCGAGGTACGAGGAGTCTTCGTCGACGTCGGCAGTAGCTGACCCGTCGGCGTCGTCGCCACCGTCGGTCACGACCGCTGCCGCCGTCGTCGTGGGGTCGTCACCCGGTTCGGCGTCTTTCTCAGCCTCTCCTCCCGCCGACTCGCTCGTCTTCGGCACACGGAGACCGATGAACAGCGCCGCCGCGACGGCGAAAGAGACGGAGTCGAGGAGATAGAGCGTCACCGCACCGACGGCGGCGACGAGGACGCCTGCGAGCGCGTTGAACGCCATGTCGACACCCTGATACGCCAGGGAGAGCAGCGAGTTCGCCGAGACGAGGTCCTCCTGGTCGACGATGCGAGGGAGAGCGGCGTTCTGAGCCGGATAGACGAACTGGTTGAGAAACGAGACGAGCGGCATCACGGTCAGTACGACCCAGACCGAGAGAGCGTCGAGATAGGACGCGAGCGGGATGACGAGGACGAGCACAGCCTGTACGGCCTGTGTACTGACGAGGATTCGACGGAGTGGCCAGTGGTCGACGAGCGGTCCGATGAACACCTGCAGCGCCTGCGGTCCCATCGTGAGCAACCCCGCAAGGCCGGTGTACGCCGACGACCCGGTCAGATCGTAGACCAGCCACATCGCCGCGATGGCGTAGACGCTGTCGCCAGCGTTCGTCACCAGTCGCCCGAAGACGAGTCGCCGGAGATTGGCGTTGCGAAAGAGGACGTTATCTCGGAACGGAACGTACATACTCGTCTACTGTCGTCTCGCCCGGATAACTGTCCGCAGAACTTCACTTCTGTAGCCGCGTCGGCAGAAGACCTGTTACGTATCGTATCTGTCACTCTCCCCACTCACGTCGACGATGGTGAACTCCTCGTCGACGACGAAGGTGAGTTCGTCGCCGTCGAGTGGATACGTCACCCGGACGCGGAACGGTTCTGCCGTGACTGTCGTCTCGTCGTTCGTGACGAGTGGGAGTTCCCAGATTGCAGTCTCACGAACGTCGACGCCGTGTGTTCGAGCGAACGCGATAGTGTCGGGGTAATCGAGGAGACTCGTAGCGACATCGGAGTGGAGTGTCTGCCCACAGCGCTCACAGGAGAACTTCACCGTGACGTGGTCCCACATCCCGGATTCGGAGACCTGTGGCGTCGTTGGTCCCGAACAGTTCGAACAGAACCTGGACTTCGTCCGCTCGAACTGGCAACGAACGTACCGCTCGAAGACCCGTGGCAACTCCTCGTCGTGGGCCGACACGACCGGGTGACTTCGACCTGTCGCCGTTTCGTTTACTTGTCGGGTTCGACGTCGGTGACGTACTCGTACAGGTCGTCGTCGTCGACCTCGAGCCCCTGACGCGTGAAGAAACTCGCCACGTTCGTACAGTCGCGCCGGAGGAACTCGTCGGCGTTCGGGTGGTGGATCGTCACGGCCTGTCCGAGGTCGATGACGACGAGTTCGCCCTCGTGGATGATGAGGTTGTACTCGCTGAGGTCCCCGTGGATGAGACCGGCGCTGTAGAGACGCCGCATGTACTCGCGGACGACCTCGTAGGCCGTCTCGGGGTTCTCGACGTTCACCTCCGAGAGCCGCCGGGCGCGTTCCTCGACCAGTCCGACGAGCTCCATCACGAGCACGTTGCGCTCGACGGCGATCGGTTCGGGGACGCGCACGCCGGCCTTCCGGGCGCGTTCGAGGTTGGCGAACTCCTTGCGGACCCACGCGAGGACGATCTTCCCCTTGTCGTTGCCGATCCCCTGGAACCGCGGGTCGCCTTCGAGATAGCTCCGCATCTGCCGGAAGTTCGAGGCGTTGATGCGGTAGATCTTCACCGCGACGTCCGTCTCGTCGTGGCCGAGCGCCTCGTAGACGTTCGCCTCCTTCCCCGTGGAGATAGGACCCCCGAACGCGTCGATGTGGCCGTCTTGAACGAGTTTGTAGATGGCGGCGAACGTCGCGTCGTCGAACACCGACTGCTCGACCTTGAACTGGTCTGCGTCTTTGATGCGCTTTCTGAACTCGCTGAACTCTCTGTCGCGCTTCCGCGCGATCCGGTCGGCGTCGGTGTCGGAGACGTCGATCTCCTCCCACTCGTCGCCGAACCCCTCGGCCTCCTCCGGTTCGATCAACTCGAACTCCCCTGTCATCTTACCCTGTTGTACGGACCCCGGCCTGAAAAGGGGTACAGATGTGCCTATCGAGCTAGCAGTCAAAACAGTCCGCAACAGTGGATAACTGTTGTTCCAGTCTGTCGTCTCTCGCCGCGCAGTTTCGCGTGCGGTGTCGTACCGGACTTTTCGAGAGCGAACCGCGTCGCCAGTGGACCGTCGTCAGTGGATGTGGCCTTCCTCGCGGAGCTGCTCGGCCGCGGACTTCTCGTAGCGCCAACTGATGTCGGCCTTCTCGTCCTGCCAGTCCCACGGTTCGACGAGCACGACGTCGTCTTCCCGGATCCACACTCGTTTCTGCATCCGCCCGGGGATGCGGGCGGTCCGCTCGGTGCCGTCCGCACAGCGTACTTCGACGCGGTTCGCGCCGAGCATGTTCGTTACGACTGCAAACACCTCGTCGTCGTCCGGCATTCGGAGGTCGCGCCGCTGTCCAGACTCGCCCATATTCGAACGTGACGGCTCCGGACAGTTATGTGTTGTTGCCGCGTCTCGCTCCGTGTTCGAGGAACGACTCGACGTCCACCCGAGCGAACCGACGGTAGCCGAACACCAGCGGGACGACGCCCCACACGGCGAAGATGACGAAGCCGACCCACTCCTGTGTGGAGAACGCGCTCGACTCGGGGGAGAACGTGATCTCCCGGTACTCGGACGGTCTGCGCCATGGGAGAGTCGTTCCCGGAGTTGGACTCGGCGACACCAGTTGCCGTATTTTTAATTGAGGGTGCAGAGAACACGTCGGTGTCCCTCCATGATACGGTCCCTCTCTCGGTGGTTCGACTCGAAGTCCTTCTCGGTTCAGATACTCGTCCTCGCACTCGTCCTCGATCCGATCGGCTTCGCCTCCGGCTATCTGCTCGCGCCCTCGCTGGGCGTCGCTCCGCTGATGGGCGGCGTGTACGGTCTCGTCGTGGCGAGTTTCCCGATGTCGTGGCACGTGATGCGGCAGTCCGCGTGAACGACGCGCCGGACTCGTAAGGTCGAGGCGACCCACCTCGGCCACCTACGCATCCCTCTCGAAAGCGACAGGCTTACTCCCGGCGCTCGAAACTCCCCTGCCATGCTCGACAAACTCGGCACGACCGGACTCTTCGGCGTCGTGCTCCTGCTCGTCGGTATCGCCGTCGTCGCGGTCCGTGCACCCGTCGTCGCCGCCGGCATCACGCTCTCGCTCGCCGGTCTCGGACTGATCGCGAAAGGACTCGTCGGTAACGTGATGGCGATGTTCGGGATGGCCTGAGTCGGCCGTTCCACCCAAACGACAAGAAGGCCGGCGACGAGAGGTGAACCATGGACTCGCTTTCCGACCCGAACGCGCTCCGAACGCGGTCGGACGTCGCGTTCAGCGAGGAGCGAACCGTCGACGACCGAGAGGGGTTCGACTACTTCGCAGCCATCGGCGGACTGGTCGTCGTCGGCATCACTAACCACACCGGCGCGGTCCTCTTGATGGACAGTCCAGACGGGTGGCGACTCCCGTACGGGCCGGTAGCCGACGACGAGGACTGGCTGGCCGCCGGGCGACGGCTCGGCGAGACGCTTACCGACGCCAAGATCGCCGTCGATCGAGTGGAACGAGTCAAAAGAGTCACACACTCGACGAAAGGCGACGACCGGGAGGCGACGAGCTACGACGTCGTCCTCCGGATGAGACCCGTCGAGGGCGAACCGCTCGGTGTCGACCCGACGTTCGGACCGTGGGACGAACTCGAGACCGAGTGGTTCGACGCCGTCCCCGACGACGCCCACTGGGACCACGACGACGCTGTCGACGACATTCGACTGTTCGTCGACTGACTGCGGTCCCAGTGTGTTCCCGTCGCGTCTGTAAAACCCGGTGACGGCTGCTGCTACGCCTGAATCTTCTCGCGACCCGGTGCGATGAGTTCGTCGAGGTACGACACCAGCGCGGTCTTGGCGTCCATCGGGTGGAGTTCGCCGGACTCGAGATCCGCCTCGAGCGACTCGTAGTCGTCGTAGGTGAGGTCCCCACCGTACTCTTCCGGCCGTTCGACGACGACCTGCTGGAACCGCGGGAAGACGTGGTACTCGAAGATCTGCAGGACGGGGTTCTCGCGGTCGTTGCCGTCGTCGTCGGGGTCGGGGTGGGCCGTCGGCGGGCAGAACGCCGCGTTGACCTTCTCTTCGATGTCCTCCGTGGAGTCCTCCATCGAGATGGTCGTCCCCGTCGAGGAGGACATCTTGCCGACGCCCGTCGAGAGATCGGCGATGAGCGGCGTGTGCAGACAGGTCGGCGACTCCTCCTCTATCGCCGGCAGCACGTCGCGGGCGAGCATGTGGACCTTCCGCTGTTCCATCCCGCCGATGGCGAGGTCGACGTCGAGGTAGACGATGTCGAGCGCTTGCATCAGCGGGTAGACCGCCTGCGACACCTTCGCCGACTCGCCGCTCTTGATTTCGGCCATCGCCCGCTCGGCCCGCGACAGCGTCGTGTTGAGTTCCAGCGCGTGGAGGTCCAGCACGTACTCGCGGTCGAACTGGAACTCCGACCCGAGGACGAACTCGGTCTTTTCCTCGTCGAGACCGTACGCGAGGAACTGCTCTTTCATCCGCTCGGCCGTCTCGCGGATCTCGTCGAAGCTTCCCTTGTCGTTGAGGTAGGCGTGGACGTCGGCCAGCAGGACCGTCACGTCGAGACCAGCCTCTTGGAGTTCGATGAGTTTCGTCGCCGTCAGCATGTGACCGATGTGGAGGACGCCCGAGGGTTCGTAGCCCACGTACGCCCGCTTTCCGTCGGGTGCTTCGGCTAGCGCGCGGACCTCGTCCTCGGTGACCACCTCGGAGACGTTCCGGGTGATCCGTTCGTAGGCGTCCATACTCGTGTGAAACTCGGGGGGCGGGATATGACTTCTGGATGTGTGCGAACGGTTCGGCGTCTCGGTCGACGTCTCCTCTCCCGTTTCGTCTCGTTCTCTCGTGGCACAACCCTCGCATATCGTCGTGTTTATCGGTCGGGCTTCGAAACCTGAGAGCGATGAATCCGCTCCACGCTCGGTACCCGTTCTTCGAAGGCGCGCGTGAGGCGGTCGAGGCGGCCGGCGTCGCGCTGCCGACGCTCGTCGCCGAGGACGCGCCGGCCGTCGCCCGCGGTCGAGAGCGGGTCGAACGGGCGCTGCTCTCGGGGACGACGGCGTCCGAGACCCCCCGCGAGTGGAGCGTGCAGGACGAACTGCTCTCCTACCCTATCGCCCGTATCCTCGTCTCGCTCATCGACGCCCCGGCGGCCGTGCGGAAGTACGCCGCCGCCGAGGCCGCCACCGCCGCCGACCGCTTCACCGACGACTTCGAGACCTCCGACGACGGGCTCAAGAGCACCAGTCGGCGGCGTCTCTCGCTGGACGACGTGCTCCGGGAGTTCGATCTGGCCGACGACGTCCGGGCGGAACCGCTCGAGCGCGGTCGCGACCCCGACTGGTACCGGGTCGCGCTCGGGTCGTATCTCACGCTCGCCGACCCCGACTGGGGCGAGCGGTGGCGGCTCGTCAACCGCGAGGTCGTCGACGGCACCGTCCGCGTCGAACGCGGCGACCTCTCGAGACTCCTGCGCGAGGCGGTCGAGCGCCGGGTCGCCGACGGGTTGCCGTTTCAGGTCCGCGGCACCGCCGGCGGCGACGCCCTCGCCGACTCGCTGGCCGAGGAGGTCGGGACGCTCAGAGACCTGCTCGCCGACCGCCGCGACGTCCGCGACATCGACACCGTCGCGCCCGACCTCTTCCCGCCGTGTATGTCGCATCTGCTCGACCGGGTCCGCCGCGACAACGAACTCGACGCCCACTCGACGTTCGCGCTCACCGCTTTTCTCACCGGGATCGGGATGGACACCGACGAGATCGTCCGCTTCTACCGTGACACCGCACTCGACGAGGAGACGGTCCGCTACCAGACGGAGTATCTCCGGGACGACACCGGGACGCAGTTCGGCGCACCCACGTGCGCGACGATGCAGGCTTACGGCGACTGCGTGAACATGGACAAGCGCTGTGAGACGATCGCTCATCCGATGAGCTACTACGAGAAGGCGCTCGACGAGGCCGACGAGGTGCGAGACTGGCGCGAACGCGAGGCGTAAGCCTACCGCGAGAGGAAGAAGCCGACGACGGCCATCGCGACGACGAACAACACGATCGCACCGATGAGGGCGAAGCCACCGGCCCCGGTGAGACTGGGGCCGTAGACGCCCCCGATTGCGACGATGAGTGCGATGAAGAAGCCGACTGCGACGACGGAGACGATGATTTCCTTGAGCGTCTCCCCTTCGATAGCCATGTCCGGCCGTTTCCGCGGACGTAGTAAAAGGACTTCGGAAACTCTCCCCTCTCGAACCCCCCGAAACCCACGAATTCGCGGACTCTCGTGGCTCAGCCGAAGCCTTAGGTGTCTGTATCCCCTAACTCTGTCGACGACGAGGCGACAGCCTCGTGATACACTATGACGCATCCAGAACACACACCAGCGTCACCACGATCGACCCCCACGAACGCGCCGACGACCCTGCCAGCCGACGGCTTCACCGGACGAGCGCTCCGCGCACGGATCGAACCGATGGTCGTCCGACCGCTTCGGGACGACCGCTACGTCGTCGAGACCGACCACGGCACCTACGTCGTCGATCTCGACGAACGCTCCTGTACCTGCCCCGACCACGCGATCCGCGGCGCACGCTGCAAACATCTCCGCCGTGTCGCCATCGAAGTGAACGAGGGCCGCGTCCCACCGCCCGGCAAGCGGAGTGCCGTCTGTGCGGTCTGCGGCGTCCGAACGTTCGTCCCCATCGCCGAGCGGGGGCCACAGCTGTGTGACGACCACCGCTTCACGCCGGGGGAGTTCGCCCGTGACCGCGAGACCGGCAGCGTGCTCGTGGTGACGGAGCTCACGACCGAACGGGCCGACGAGTACGAGACCGAGGAGGGGCGCACCGTCGCCGACTACGAGACCAACGTCCACTACGGCGGCCACGAACCGGTCGTCGAGGCCGCCTACGTCGAGTCGCTCCGCGCCGTCGACGGCGTGGTCGACCTCGAGGGCGTGAGACGCTACGGCTTCCCCGCCTCGCGCCTCCAGCGACTCGGACGGAGCCACCCACGCGTGGCCGCCGCGCCGACGACGGACGCCGCGCCAGTGTAACTCGAGTCGGACCAATCGGACGCGAGACGGCCGGAACTCACTCGAGCATCTCGGCCGCCTCGTCGACCGAGACGACGCCCTCCTTCACCGCGTTGAGCACGTCGCGGACGCCCTTCGAGGGACCGTCGTCCGGTTCGGCGTGGTCGGCGAGCGTCGTCTTCTTCGACGTGCCGACGAACTCGTCGAAGTCGACGCCGTCGGCCAGCGCGGTCTCCTTCTTGACCCTATAGTTGCCGCCGTCGGTCGTGTAGAGATCCGCCGGGTGGAAGAAGTACCAGTCCTCGCGGTCGAACCGCACGCCGATACGGGGTTTCGCGCCGAAGTTCTTCGAGAAGTAGACGAGCGCCTCGACCTCCTCGCCGGTGAGATAGATGGGGTTGCCCGAACTCGACTTCGCCTCGACGGCGTAGAAGGTGTCGCCGTTGCCGGCGAGCACGTCGGGAAGTTCGCGCGTCGTCGCGCCGCCGCTGGCCGGCGCGCGCATCACGGCGAATCCGGCCTCGTCGAGTCTGTTGACGAGTTCGCGTTCCCGCCTGTCACCTTTCCTGTTGGCGGCCATACTCCGACTCGCAGGTGGGCGGGCTTAAGTCGGACGACCTGCACCGGTTCGACACCTGGGCTGGGTCGCTCGGTTCGGGGGCTTCGACCACCCCACAGAGAAGACTGTCTTTACCGGTGAGCCGTTAGGTCCCGTGGGCCCACGACCCCATGTACTCGCGCTGCTCCTCGCTCAGCGAGTCGAACTCGATGCCCTCCGCCTCCAACTTGATCTCGGCGACTTCGCGGTCCAGGTCGTCGGGCACGTCGTGAACGCCGGCGTCGTACTCCTCGCCGTTCTCGACGAGCTCGCGGACGCAGACGGCCTGCACGCCGAACGACTGGTCCATCACCTCGACCGGGTGACCGAGTGCGAGCGGTGCAGCGAGGTTGACGAGTCGTCCCTCGGCGAGGACATTGAGTCGGCGGCCGTCGTCCATCTCGTAGGCGTCGACGCCGTCGCGGGCCTCGTACTGGTCGACCGCGAGGTCGGCGAGTTCGTCGAGGTTGATCTCGACGTCGAAGTGACCCGCGTTGGCGAGCAGGACGCCGTCCTGCATCTTCTCGAAGTGTTCGCGGGTGACGACGTCGCGGTTGCCCGTCGTCGTAATGAACACGTCGCCGACTTCGGCCGCCTCGGCCATCGGCATCACGTCGTACCCCTCCATGTGGGCTTCGAGCGCGCGACGGGAGTCGACCTCGGTGACGATGACGTTCGCGTTCTGGCCGGCGGCCTTCTTCGCGACGCCTTTTCCGCAGTAGCCGTAGCCGCCAACGACGACGTTCTTGCCGGCCCACGAGAGGTTCGTCGTCATCGCGATCGTCGCCAGCGACGACTCGCCGGTGCCGTGGACGTTGTCGAACAGCCGTTTCATCGGCGTGTCGTTGACGGCGAAGACGGGGTACTGCAGTTCGCCGTCCTCGTCCATCGCACGCAGTCGGTGGACGCCGGTGGTCGTCTCCTCGGCGCCGCCGAGGAGCGTGTCGATGAGGTCGGGGTACTCTTCGTGGACCAGGTAGACGAGATCCATCCCGTCGTCGACGGTGACCGTCGGGTCGAAGTCGAGCGTCGCCCGCAGCGCCTCGTAGTACCCCTCGTCGTCGACGCCGCGGACGGCGTAGGAGATGATGTTGTCGTGGGCGTCGAGCGCGGCGCTCACGTCGTCGTGCGTCGACAGCGGGTTACAGCCGGTGATGGCGACTTCGGCACCGCCGAGCGCGAGCAGTTCGACGAGATTGGCCGTCTTCGCCTCGACGTGCATCGCCATCGCGATGCGCTGGCCGTCGAACGGTTTGTCGGCTTCGAACTCCTTGCGGAGCGCCTGTAGGATCGGCATATGTTGCAGCGCCCAGTCCATCTTGCGGCGACCCTCTTCGCGAGCAGCCTCGACGTCGTCGAGATGTTCGCTGATCGGGGGATACGTCTCGCTCATACGTCTGAGTGCGGTCAGGGCGGTGAAAACGATACCGAAGGCGGAACGCCCCGGTCGCGTACTCGGCGATGGACGCGCCCTTGCCGTCGCGCCCCGCGCCGATCCGGTGTGCTACTGTCTGTTCGAGTGTGTCAGCCGTGGGTCGAGGTGTCTCTCAGTTCGCCAACGGGACGGCGAGCGCCTTGGGACCGTCTCCGTTCGCCTCGCCGGGGTGGTCCTCGCCGGAACCGTTACCGCGCTCTTCGTCCGCCGTCTCGGTCTCGTCCGCCGTCTCCTCGTCGGACTCGTCCGAGTCCCCGTCGTCACTGCCTGCGTCGGTTGGGTTCTCACTGTTTGTCTCGTCGGGACCGCCGGCGTGAGCGGGTTTGCCGTCGTCTCGCTGCCCCTCCTCGGCACCAGTGTGGGCGGGCTTGCTGTCGGCCTTGTCCGGGCCGCCCGCGTGGGCGGGCTTCCCGACGTCGTCGGGTTTACCGGCGTCGCTGGGCTTCCCGGCGTGGTCAGGTCTGTTGTCGTTGCTCGGGTTGTGTTTCTTCACGAACTCCGAGACGACCTGGCCGATGCCGCCCTCGTTGTCCGTCCCATCGAGGAGCCCGTGGACGAAGAAGGAGACGCGCTGGCCGAAGTTCGCGAACGTCTGTTCGGTGAGCTCCGCCGTCCTCTCGGCGGTGAGATCACCGCTCGTCGCGGTGACGGTCACCGTCGTCGACTCGGCTGGCGCCGGGAGCGAGACGGTGCCGTCCGTCCCGGTTCGATAGGAGCCGGTTCCGGTGTACGTCCCGTCGCTCGTGACGTCCACCGTCGCGTCCGAGACGGGGTCGCCGTACTGCGTCACCGTGACGGTCGCCGTACTGTCGGTGTGCTGAGCGACGTTCACGTCGAGCGAGTCGGCGAGGGCGAGCAGTTCGACCGTCGTCTCGGCGGAGCCGGTCTCCGTCGCGGCGGCCACGGTCAGTTCGACCGTCTCCTCGGGAACGGGGAGCGTGACGGTCCCGTCCGCGTCCGTCTCGTACTCGCCGCTGCCCGCGTACGTCTCCTCACCTGCCGGGGCGACGGCGACCGTCGCCCCCTCGACGGCCGAACCGTCTTCCGTGACGGTGACGACCGCCTCGCCGGTGTTCCCCGCCTGTTCGACGCCGACGGCGACGTTCCCCGACGACTGTGCGGTGACTGTCCCCGCGGCCCCGGCGATGCCCGCGAAGACGAGCAGCACCGCAGCCGCGATCGCTGTGATCTGGTTGTCGGTCTTCATTCCGACCTATCCATGACCGATGAGTGATATAAACCGGGTTCGTCGTTCACCTGGTTCGTTCCGTTCAACGAGAGGCTCACATCGTTCATCAGCGTTTAGAAACTTCTCCCAATACGTAGTTTACAGTTGAGAATAATATTATCTTTGAATGGTCTGGCGGGCGGTTATCAATCGTGAAAACGCCAGTTCGGCTACGCGGCGCGCTCGGCGAGGTCCGCGGCGTACTGACGTGCGCGCTCCAGCACGGCCGACTCGTCCATCGTCAGCACCTCGCGGTCGCGCATGAGCACCTGTCCGTCACAGACGGTGTGTCGAACGTCGGAGCCGCGGGCGGCGTAGGCGAGGTGGCTCACGAGGTCGTGCGGCGGCGTCAGATGCGGTGCGTCGAGGTCGAGGACGGCGAGGTCGGCGTTCGCACCCGGTTCGACGACGCCCGACTCGAATCCGAGTGCGTCGGCGCTCCCCTTCGTGGCCAGTTCGACGACTGTCTCGGCGCTGACGGCGCTGGCGTCGTCGGCCGCGAGTTTACCCAGCATCGCCGCATCGCGCAGTTCGTCGAACATGTCGAGGTCGTTGTTCGAGGCCGCGCCGTCGGTGCCGATGCCCACCGTCACGCCGGCGTCGAGCAGCCGCTGGACGGGTGCCATCCCGCTTGCGAGCTTCATGTTCGAGGCCGGACAGTGGACGACGCCCGTCCCGCGCGACGCCAGCAGGTCGATCTCCGTCTCGTCGACGTGGACGCCGTGGGCGACGAAGTCCGACGACGTGAGCAGCCCCAACTCGTCGGCGTATTCGAGCGGGCGCTCGCCGCGTTCGTCGACGATGGGGTCGACCTCGTCGGTCGTCTCGTTGGCGTGGAAGTGGATCGGGATGCCGTCTTCGCGCGCCTCGGCGACGCTCTCGCGGAGATACTCCTCGCCCACCGTAGTCAACGAGTGAGGCATGTACGCCGTCCTGATGCGCCCGTCGGCGGCGCCGTCGTACTCGCGGGCGACCGAGAGGCTCTCGTCGACGTCGGCGCGTGCACCCTCGTCGTCCTTGACGACGGTGACGACGCCGTGGCCGACGCGGGCCCGTAGCCCGGCGTCGTCGACGGCGTCGACGATCTCGGGCACCTCGAAGTACATGTCGGCGAACGCGGTCGTGCCGGACTTGATCATCTCCAACAGCCCCAGCTCGGCCCCGACGTGGACGTCCTCGGACGTCAGTTCGGCCTCGGCCGGCCAGATGTCCTCCTGCAGCCAGGCGTCCAACTCCTTGTCGTCGGCGTAGCCGCGCAGCAGCGTCATGGCGACGTGACAGTGGGCGTTGACGAGCCCCGGCATCACCAGGCCGCCCGAGGCGTCGAGCGTCTCGTCGGCGGTAGCGAGGTCCGAACCGACCGCGAGGATCGTCCCTTCGTCGGCGTCGACGAGGACGTCCGCCTCGACGACCTCCATCTCCGGCAGGAGCACCTGCCCGTCCGCGATGAGGAGCGTACTCATGTCCGAGCGTTCCGCGGAGGCCGCATTAGGTGGTGTGGTTCGGACCGTGGAGGGAAAGACAGTTCTCCCGCCGGCGTGAGAGACCGGTATGCGCATCGCCGTGCCCAACAAGGGGCGCATCCACGATCCGACGATCGACCTGCTCGAACACGCCGGCCTCCACATCGAGAACGGAGCGGAACGCAAACTGTACGCCGAGACCGTCGACCCCGACGTCACCGTGCTGTTCGTCCGCGCGGCGGACATCCCCGAGTACGTCCGCGACGGCGCGGCCGACCTGGGTATCACGGGCTACGACCAGGTCCGGGAGTCGGGCCACGACCTGACGGAACTGCTGGACCTCGGCTTCGGCAAGTGCCGACTCGTGCTTGCCGCCCCCGAGGACGGCGACATCAAGGACGTACAGGACGTCGCCGACAAGAGCGTCGCCACCGAGTTCCCCACCATCGCGCGTCGCTACTTCGAGGAGCAGGGCGTCGACCCCGAGATCGTGAAGGTGACGGGCGCGACCGAACTCACCCCGCACGTCGAGATGGCCGACGCCATCATCGACATCACGTCGACGGGGACGACGCTCGCCGTCAACCGGTTGGGCATCGTCGACGAGGTGCTCTCCTCCTCCGTGCGCCTCTTCGCCCGCCCGGACGTCACCGACGACCCGAAGGTCCAGCAGGTGACGATGGCGCTCCGTTCGGTGCTCGCCGCCGACGGCAAGCGCTACCTGATGATGAACGCGCCGAAGGAGCGACTGGACGACGTCCGGGAGGTCATCCCCGGGATGGGCGGCCCGACGGTGATGGACGTCGCCGGCGACGAGATGGTGGCGGTCCACGTCGTCGTCGACGAACGCGACGTGTTCTCCGTCATCAGCGACCTCCGGGAGGTCGGCGCGTCTGACATCCTCGTCACCGAGATCGAGCGGTTGGTCGAGTAGAACCGACGCCCACCGACTCCGTTCAGGCGTCGTCGTCCCCTCGACGCCCTCCCGTCCGCAACTCCGGCGTCGTCACTCCCGGATGCACCCCGACCTCCCCGTACCGCCAGCGGACCCACGCGACGATGGCCGCGCTCCCGAGCAGCATCGCACCCACCCCGAGCAGCCCCGCCTCGGGGCCGAAACTCCCCCCTGTCACCAGATCGGGCCCCTGTTCGCGCGTGGCGACGATCGTCGCGTCGACCCCGAGACCGCTCACCGGGAAGCCGTAGACGCCGCCCTGAAACAGGTTCCACGTGACGTGCAGGCCGACGGGGACGGCGAGTTCGTTCGTCAACACGTAGCCGAGTGCGAGCATCACGCCCGCGAGCGTGATCGTCACGGTGCTCACGAGCGAGGCGCTGGGGTTGCTCGCGTGGAGCAGTCCGAAGACGCCCGAGGAGAGAGCGACGGCGACGGCGACGGCCCAGCGTTCGCCGACGTAGCCCGCCAGCCCCTCGGCCACGTTCGTCAGGAGGTAGCCACGGGCGAACAGTTCCTCGTAGACGCCGACCAGTACGAAGAGGACGACCAGCGTCGCGAGGCCGACGACGACGGCGTCGCCGACGAGAAAGCCCGTGACGCGGAACCACCCCGCCGCGACGCCGACGCCGAAGACGAGCGTCATCAGCCCCGCGCCGAGACCGAGGCCGAACCCGAGATCCAGCCACCAGGAGCGATCGAGGTGGAACCCGAAGTCGGTGAACGGCCGTCGGTCGAGGAACCGCCCGGCGACGGTGACGGCGACGACGATGGCGACGCCCAAGACGAGACTGCCGACCAGCCCCGTCGCGAGGTCGCCTGCGGTCGCTCCGAGCAGTCCGACCAGCAACGACCCGACCCCGAGCAGTCCGACGACGACGGCGAGCCCGAACGTGACGACGGCGACGAGGAGGAGACCCGCGACCAGCCGCACCGGTGCACGGGGTCGTCGCTCGGCGCGGTTCCACACCAGCGACTTCAGCGAGTCGACCATGGCAGCGCTGCGTCCGGCAGTCGCTTGAGTGCTCTCCTTCTCCACCTCCGTTTCACTTCCGTCGCCCGCGTCGCCTCCGTCACCCCGGTGCGCTCGCGAGGAGGAAGGCGAGTCCGAAAAGCACCGTCCCGAGGAGGATGCTGACGACGACGTGGATGGCGGTGACGTACGCGGTCAGTCGTCGCGAGCGGCCGTACAGGAGGGAGATGGCCGTCGCGTCGACGACGAGTGCCGTGAGGATGGCGAGGAAGGGGTTGAGACCGAAGGCGGTCGAGACGACGGCGATCGTCGCCGGCAGCGGGCCGACGACGAACGCCTTCTTCACCTCGACGTCGCCGAGGACGTTCCGGGCCGCGATGTGGGCGGTGATCGAGAGAAACAGCGCGAACAGGCCGACCGTCCCGGCGATAGCGACGGGACTCCCGACCGACCCGGCCTGGAGAGTGACCATGCCCCCTGTTGGCGGTGTGGGGGTTTGGTCCTGACGCTCTCGGGTCGGAGACGACAGAGGAGAGGGTCAGAGACGTCGAGTCGGCGGGGTGGCGAGTCGGTGCGTCGCCGAAGCAGTGCGTCGATGCGATGGTCAGCCGAGTAGACCGAGTTCGGAGAGGCGGTCGGTGATGACCTCGACCGCGTGTTTGGCGTCTTCGGGTTTCTTCCCGCCCGTGATGACGAGTTTTCCCGACCCGAACAGCAGCGCGACGACCTTCGGTTCGTCGAGGCGGTAGACGAGTCCCGGGAACTGTTCGGGCTCGTACTCGATGTTCTCCAGTCCGAGCCCGATGGCGATGGCGTTGAGGTTGAGGTTCTTGCCGAGGTCGGCGCTGGTGACGATGTTCTGGACGGTGATCTCGGGGTCGTCTTCGACCTGGATCTTCAGCTCGCGGAGTTTGTCGAAGACGATGTTGAGACTCTCGTGGACGTCGTCGGTCGACTTCGCTCCGGTACAGACGATCTTGCCGGAGCGGAAGATGAGCGCCGCAGACTTCGGGTTCTGGGTGCGGTATACGAGGCCGGGGAACTGCTCTGGGTCGTAGTCGGCCCCTTCGAGGTCCATCGCCACGCTCTGCAGGTCGAGTTCCTGCCCGATTCCCGTCGAGGCGACCACGTTTTCGATGTTGATTGTGTCCGTGGGGTCGGTCATGCGTCAATTTAAGGGTCGTATTTAAGGTTTAAAAAGATTGGTGCTACTGAATGATACGTCGACAACGTGACTAAACGGCTGGGTCGTGGGAGAACGACCTCCTCGCCGTGTCTCGAGGCGCTCGTGTCGCTCGACGGGTGGTACCGAGTCGCAACCGCGACGGTGGGAGTCGGCATCCTCATACCGGTCGACCGTCACACTGCGAGCGTGTACTGTCTCGAACTCGCCGGCGAGGACGACGCGTTCGCCGCCTGCGAGGCCGCCAGTGCGGCCGACGCCGTCGACGTCGTCGCCCCCGGCCTCGCGACGGCCCGGGGCATTTCCCCCGACCGCCTCCGCACGCTGGCGTACACCCACCGGGCCAGCGAACTGGTCGGCCACACCGACGCCGACGTCGACAGCGCCCGTCACCTGCTGGAGGCGGCGACTGTCGACCGTCGCGGGTCGGTCGCCGTCCGCGCCCGCGACGTCCACGGCAAGACGGGCGTGAGCACACAGGCCGCCGAACGGACGCTCGGCAGCGTCCTCGTCGACCGCGGGTTCTCGGTCGACCTCGACGACCCCGACCACGTGCTGCGGGCGCTGTTCTCCGACGACGTCTGTCTGCTCGGCTGGCTCGAAGTCGAGAGCGTCCGCGACTTCGGCGACCGCAAGCCGACCGACCGCCCGTTCTTCCAACCCGGGAGCATGGCACCGCTCGACGCCCGCGCGTTCGTCAACATCGCCGGAGCGAAGCCCGGAGCGACCATCCTCGACCCGATGTGTGGGACCGGCGGCGTGCTCCTCGAGGCGGCGCTGGTCGGGGCTCGCGTCGTCGGGGCCGACGCACAGTGGAAGATGGCCCGCGGCAGCCAGACGAACTTCGAGGCGCTTACCCCCGAGGCGACGTGGGACGTGCTGCGCGGCGACGCCACCAGCCTCGCGCTCCGCGACGACAGCGTCGACGGCGTCGTCTTCGACGCTCCCTACGGCCGCCAGTCGAAGATCGCTCGGCACGAACTCGCCGACCTCGTCGCCGGTGCGCTCGCGGAGGCCGCCCGCGTCGCTCCCCGGGCCGTCGTCGTCGCCGACCGTTCGTGGGAAGACGCTGCCGTCGACGCCGGCTGGGAGGTCGACCATCTGTTCGAACGACGGGTTCACGGGTCGCTCACGCGGTACGTCCACGTGCTGACACGCGCGTAGCGTCCGCTCGTTGGAACGCTCGTTGGAACCGTCGTTCTCTCCGATGTGACTGTCTGACAAACCCCTTCGTTTCCACTGGAGAACGAACGACGGCGACGGGGGAGGCTACGCTTCGTCGGTCGGCGTCTCGACGAGAACTGTCTCGCCGGCCGAGACGCGCTGGCCTTTTTCGATCTCGACGTCGTCGACGTCGGCCCACTCGGGCAGCAGTACGTCCGCACGACTGCCGAACGCGATGTGACCGAGTCGCTGGCCGCGGGCGACGGACTCGCCGCCGCCGACGTAGGGGTGGATGCGTCGGGCGAACCAGCCGGCGATGAACGACACCTCGTGGGTGCCGAAGTCGACGTCGACGCGCTCGTTGCGGTCGGAGTCCTTCGAGAACGCCGGCTTGTTCGCACCGGAACGGTGAGTGACCGACTCGACGTAGCCGTCCAGCGGCGCGCGGATGACGTGGACGTCGGTGACGTTCATGAAGACGCCCACGCGGACCCGTCCGTCCTCCTCGCGAACGACGGAGACCTTCCCGTCGGCAGGGGCGACGACGCCCGACTCGGGTAGGGTACGGTCGGGGTCGCGGAAGAAGGCGACGACCGCGACCCCGACGAGGAGGAGCGCGAGACCGACCGGTAGGGAGACGACGAGCGCCGGAATCGCGAGCACCAGCGGCGGTGCCGCGTAGCGCCACGTCCCGGGGGTGACTCGCGCGCTCATGGCCGACCCTGTCTCGGTCGCTCGGTCGCCCACGCCGACAGCAGATGCGTGAGGTGGATCGTCGCGTCCGTCCCGGTCGCCAGATCGAGGTCGACGTCGCCGGCCAGTCGATAGAGCCGTGCGAGGTCGCTGCCGGCGATCTCGGACTTCGCACGGGCGACGCGCAGCAGTTCGAGCAGTAGCTCCTGCCCGTCGTACCCCTCGTCGGAGACGAGGTCGTCGACGGCTTTCCGCGCCGAGGCGACGTCGCCGGACTCGGCCGCCGATAGCGCCTCCAGTATCGCCTCGTCGTGGCCGAGCTCGCCGATCGTCTGGTAGGCCGCCTGCATCGTGAGTTCGTCGTGTTCGACGACCGTCGCCTGCGCCGACAGGACGGCCTTGCGGAGGTTGCCGCCGGCGGCGCTGGCGACGAACTCCAGTCCGTCGGGGTCGGCGTCGACGTCCTCGGCGTCGACGATGGCTTCCAGCACGTCGATAGTTTCGTCGGTCGTCGGCGCGCGGACGGGAACGGGGAAACAGCGCGAGCGGATCGGCGGGATGAGCTTCGAGGGCTGGCGCGTGGCGATGACGAACTGGGTCGTCCGGTGGTGTTTCTCCATCACGCGGCGCAGCGCCTGCTGGAAGTCCTCGCGGATCGCCTCGGCGTTGTCGAGCACGATCGTCTTGTACGTCCCCGACATCGGGGCGTAGCTGGCGGACTCTTTGAGCACGCGATTTATCATGTCGCGTTTGGCCATCCGACTCCGCCCTTCCAGAAACTGTTCGAAGCGCGGGTCGGTGCGGATCTCCTTCTTCGTCCGGTTGAAGAAGTCCGCGACGTTGATTTCGACGAGGTCGTTGTCGGGGTCGTCGTGCGTCTCGCGGGCGAGCGCTCGGACGGCGGCCGTCTTGCCGACGCCCGCCGGCCCCTGCACCACGAGGTTCATCGGTTCGTCGACGGCGCGGGCCAGCCGGTCGCGCACCTCCGACTGCGGGAGGTCGGCGAGGGCGGGCGCGTGCGTGTCCGTCCACAGCGGCGCGTCCATCGGTCTGTCGTAACCGGGCGACGGGTAAGAATCGGTCGGTTGTGGCGCTCGAACTGCCTTCGGACTCGGTCGTATCGAACCGGCTGCCGTCGGGCGCGTAGCTCCGCAGAGATCGTGAGTCGTCCGACCGTACTCGGCAGCCTGCTGCGCCTCTCGAACCTCGAACGGCGCTCGGGCGATCCGACCCGAGCGGCCAGTTCGACCGGACGTCTCAGTGGGACAAGTCAGCTAGCCTTGGACGGCGACCTGCGTCTGACTGCTGGACTGTGACTGGCTCGCGGAGTTACCGTGTCCTCGCTGGGTCGAGCGCTGCGTCTGCTTGCTGTCCTGGTCCTGGTCGACGTCGTTGTGCTTCCCGTCCTGCTTCGCACGCTGCGTCTGTTCGTTGCGTTGGGTCTGGTCGACGTCGTTGTCGTCACCCTTCTGTCGTGCCCGCTGGCGCTGGTCGCTGTCTTGGTCCTGGTCGGCGTCGTTGTACTTCCCGTCCTGGTCGGCGCGCTGCCGTTGCTCGTTGCGCTGAGTTTGGTCGACGTCGTTGTCGTCACCCTTCTGTCGTGCCCGCTGGCGCTGATCGCTGTCCTGGTCCTGATCGGCGTCGTTCTTCCAGCCCACCTGTTTCGCCCACGCGTCTGCGTGACTCTGCTGGCGCTGGTCGGCGTCGTTTCGCTCGCTCTCGTGGTCGTGCTTGTGCTTCTTCCGGTCGTCTTTCTTGTCGTCGTGTGCCGCTGCGACCCCTGCGAGGCCGCTGAGAAGGAGTGTGGCGACGACGAATACGACGAGCATCTGTTTTCCGAGTTTTCGATCCATTGTCACTCAGTCGGGCGTGGCCCGACAAATCGATAAATCGACGATTGTCGCATTAGTTACTAGTCATGTTACCTTGATTAAAGAACGATTTCCACTCGAATACGGTGTTTCCAGACTCTCGTCCACTACAGTACGTCAGAGGAGACCGTTTCGGTCGTCCCGTACTCGGGTCCTCCGCTGTTGCCCGGTTAAACTGTAGTTTATCGTAGCTTTGTGCCGGCTAACGTCGCGCCGGAACGAGAGAACGGGCGTCCACACCGGCGGAGACGAGCGAACGAACGGTACGTGAGAGACGCTGAACCACGCGGCGTCGAGTTCCCGGGTCTCGGCGTCGCTCGCCACCAGCCCCATTCCGACACGCGTTTACGCCCGCCCCGTCTCGTCCCCACCAATGTCGATGCGTGTGACGTTTCTCGGAACGAGCGGGGCGGTCCCGACGACGGAACGGGCCCCCAGCGCCGTCTTCGTCAACCGCGAGGGCGAGCGACTGCTGTTCGACTGCGGCGAGGGAACTCAGCGGCAGATGATGCGGTTCGGGACCGGGTTCGACGTCTCGCATCTCTTCGTCACGCATCTCCACGGCGACCACATCCTCGGCATCCCAGGGTTGGTCCAGTCGTGGGACTTCAACGAACGCGACGAGGCGCTGGCCATCCACGTTCCGCCGGGGTCGAAGACGCATATCAACCGTCTCGTCCACGCCGGCGGCTACGATCCGGGCTACCCCATCAACGTCCACGAGGTATCACCCGGGTCGACGGCACTCGCCGGTGACGAGTACGAGGTGCGGGCGTTCGAGACGAACCACCGCACGCGCTCGCAGGGGTACGCCATCGTCGAGGACGACCGGCCGGGTCGGTTCGACCGCGAGAAAGCCGAGGAGGAACTCGGTATCCCGCCGGGACCGCTGTACGGCAAACTGCACGAGGGCGAGGCCGTCGAACTCGACGACGGCCGGGTCGTCCAGCCCGAACAGGTCGTCGGCGACCCACGACCGGGCCGGAAACTCGTCTACACCGGTGACACGCGGCCCGTACAGGCGACGGTCGATATCGCCGAGAACGCCGACCTGCTCATTCACGACGCCACCTTCGCCAGCGACGAGGCGGGCCGCGCCCGGCAGACCTACCACTCGACGGGACGGGAGGCCGCGGACGTCGCGTCTCGGGCGAACGCCAAGCGACTCGCGCTGACGCACATCTCCTCGCGCTACGCCGGCGACGCGAGCCCCATCGAAGCGGAGGCGCGCGAACGGTTCGACGGGGAGTGCTTCGTCCCGAGCGACGGTCAGAAGTTCGACGTCCCGTTCCCGGACGCCGAGTAGCGTCGGCTATCTCTCGCGGAGCCGGTCGGCGTCGCTGTCGGTGGCGTCGACTGCTTCGTCGGCGTCGATCGTCCTCCCCGTACACGACGAACAGTAGACGTTCTCGCCGTCGTCGAGCAGGAGAATCGGAACGCCGAAGAGCACCCACTCGCGGACGAACCGCCGGCGTTCGCCGTCGTCGACGACCGCGTCGCACTCCGCACAGCGATGCCGGTCGTCCCTTTCGAGCGGTCGCCGGAGAACGCGTGTCGCCGGCCCGACCGTCGACCGCCGGTAGGCGGGTTGCCGGGTCGCTACTAGCGCGACGCCGGCGAGGAGCGCCAAGACGAACGCGACGAGGGCGATCCGGCCGACCGAGAGCAACACGCCCCGGGCAAGGAAGCCGACGAAGAGGAGCGTAACGAAGCCGACGACGGCGAGGGCACGACGGTCCATCGTCGACTACGACTGCGTCGAGTCGGTCGAACTGTTGCCGCTCGACTGTCCGGTAGTCGTCGACCCGGAGCTACCGGCCTCCGAGTCAGATTCGAGGTTGCGGACGAACTGCGGGTAGCCGTCCCCACCGACGGGGATGTAGACGGTGTCGGTCTCGTCGAGTCGCTGGATGTACTGCTGAGCGAGCACCTCGTCCGTCAGCGACTCGCTGACGATGCGGTTGGCCTCGGCCTCGCCCTGCGCCTCGATCTCTTTGCGGTCGGCTTCGAGCTTCTCGACTTCGAGTTCGCTCTGTTTCTGTTGGCGACGCTGTTCGGTGATCTCTTTCTGTTCGACGGCCTTCGCGTACTCCGCGGGGAGTTCGACGTTGCGGATCTGGACGGCTTCGAGGATGAGTCCGTCGTTGGAGAACTCGTCTGCGAGCTCCTGCTCGGCGGCGAGCTTCAACTTCGTCTGTCCCTCGCCGGTGTAGATCTCGGTGACGGGGAGGCGTCCCGCCTCCGTCCGGAGAACCGAACGGATCGACGGACGGATCAGCCGCTCTTCGGCGGTGTCGAGCGTGCGGTACTTCCGGTAGAAGTTCACCGCCTTACCGGCGTCGACGCGGTAGCGGACGGTGACGTCGATGTCGGTTCGGAGTCCGTCTTCGGTGAGTACGCGGATGGCGTCGTCACCGCTCTGTTGACCTTCGTTCTGCTGGGCGGACATCGTGTAGGACTGCGGGCGGACGGAGAGGCTACTCGTCGACTGCGAGACCGGGTTGACGAAGTGGGCACCCGGCTCGAACACCGTGCCGGTGGTCGCACCCCACTTCTTCACCACCTTCACGTTCCCCTCGTCGACGGGTTCCCACGCGAGGAGCCCGGCGACGGGCGCAGCGAGGAGGAGGAGGGCGAGCAGACCGACGACGGCGGTTCGTCGGAGGTTGTCGGGACCGATTCGTGGAGGGTCTGGGTCGGTACTCATGTTACCACGGCGAGGACTCGGCCCCTACCGATTTGACGTTTCGGATTCCCGACAGCCGGGCGACGGGACGCGCCGAGATAGTACCGGCGTTGGGTATTTATCGACCGACCCCCTAGCGGAGACTCGTGAGCACCCGGACGAGTGCGCTCGACTCGCTGGTGTTCGGCGTCGACATCCAGAGTGGCGACATCCGGGGGGACGCTCCCTCCTACGCGGTCGTCGCCTTCGACGGCGAACATCTCGACAGGGACGTCGTCTCCTTTCGGAAGCTACGACGACTCATCGAGCGTGAAGAACCCGCCATCGTCGCCACCGACAACATGTACGAACTGGCGGCCGACAAGGACGCCCTCGTGCGGTTCCTCCAGTCGTTGCCAGCCGAGACGAAGCTCGTGCAGGTGACCGGTGCAGAGCAACCGGAACCGCTCTCGCGGGTCGCCTCCCGTCACGGCGTCCCCTACGGGAAGGAACCGATGAAGGAGGCCGAGGCCGCCGCCCGACTCGCCGCCGCCAACGTCGGCTACGAGGTGTCGGCGTTCACCGACACGACGACCGTGAAGGTCGCTCGCGGCCGGTCGACCGGCAAGGGCGGGTGGAGCTCCGACCGCTACACGCGCCGCATCCACGGCAACGTGAAGACGACCGCCCGCGACGTCGAGTCGAAACTGAAGGAAGCCGGCCTCGACTACGAGCGCGACGTCACCGAGAAGTACGGCGGCTTCTCGAACGCCATCTTCACCGTCGAGGCGCGACCACAGGATATCCCCGTCTCGAACCGCCGTTCCGGCGACATCCGCATCGAGGTCGAGCGCGACCGTCGCGACGGTATCGAGTTCGAGCCGTTGGTGAAGCGCCGCGACCACGTCATCGTCGGCATCGACCCCGGAACAACGACGGCGGCGGCCGTCGTCGACCTCGACGGCACCGTCCTCGACGTCCTCTCGACGCGGACGGCAGACACCGCCGACGTCATCGAGTGGCTCATCGAGCGCGGCCGGCCTATCGTCGTCGCCGCCGACGTGAACCCGATGCCCGAGACGGTCGAGAAGTTCCGCCGCAGCTTCGACGCGGCGGGGTGGCGGCCCGACACGGACCTCCCGGTCGACGAGAAACTCCACCGCACACGCAACGACGAGTACGACAACGACCACGAGCGCGACGCGATGGCCGCCGCGCTGTTCGCGTTCGACGCCCACGAGGACCAGTTCGACCGCATCACGCAGAAGGTGCCGCCGCGAGTCAACCGCGGGGAGGTCGTCGCCCGCGTCGTCTCCGGCGAGGAGTCGGTCGAAGCCGTCCTGCGCGATCTCTCGGACGACTCCTCGTCGTCCGAGGAGTCGACGGAACACGTCGAACGGGAACTCTCCGCCGAGGAGAAGAAGATCAAGCGACTGGAGTCGCAGGTCGACCGTCTCGAGTCGCACGTCGACGACCTGAAAGACCGCCTCGCGGATCGCGAGGAGACGATCGAGGAGTACAAGCAGGAGCTGTCGGACGCCCGCCGCGAAGAACGGCGAGAGGCCCGCGAACGCCGCGAGATCAACCGCCTCGAACGCGAGAACAATCGCCTCGAACGCGAACTCGACGCCGAGGAGGAGCGCGCCGACGAGCTCCAGTCGAAGCTCTCGCGGCTGAAAGACCTCTGGAAGCTCGACCACTCGAACTTCGCCGACGTCGCCGAGGGGCGCGATCTCGTCCCCGTGAAGGTAGTCGAGCAGTTCACCAAGGGGGCCATCGAGGACACCGACGAGGAGTACGGCATCTCCGCGGGCGACGTGGTGTATCTCCGCGACGCCAGCGGGGCCGGCCGGAGCACCGCCCAGCGCCTCGCCGAAAAGAACCCTCGCGTCGTCCTCCGCTCGGGCGGTCTCTCGGACGTCGCCGACGAACTCCTGTTCGACCACGGCATCCCCGTCGGCCCCGCCGACGACGTCTCGATTCAGGAGATCGACGAGCTCGCGATCGCCCGCGAGAGCGACGTCGAGGCCGCCATCGAAGACTGGAAGCGTCGTGCCGAGAATCGCCGCAAGGAACAGAAGTCGGCGATGGTCGACCAGATCATCAGCGAACACCGCGCCAACGGCGGTCGAGAGGAGTAGCGGCGCCGTTCTTCGCCGCTCTCCGCGGATCGTTGACGCTCTCCACCGATTTCTAACGAGTCCAGCCCGACGCTCAGTCGTACTGCCGCGCGACGGCCCTGAGACTCCCGCCTTCGTCGATGTATACCTCCAGATTCTCGCCTGCGACGCCGCCGCTCGAGCCTCTGGTCAGTTCAACCGTGGCACTCGCGGTCGCGCCGTCGTTCCCGCTGTTCTCTCCGTCCGACTCGTCACCGCCCTCGTCGAGCGTCACCGTCACTTCGTACGTGCCGGGGTCGGTGAGCAACTCGTTTCGGAGTCCCCACTCGCCGGCACCGACGTCGACGGTCTCCCGACGCGTCTCGCCGCCCACGCGGACGTCGAGACGGAGCGTGTGAGCGACGTCGTCGTTGTTGACGACGAGCAGCGACCCGGGCTTGGGGTCGCTGTCGATGGCCGAGCAGCCGGCGAGCAGGCCGACCGAGAGCAGGCCGGTCGCCCGGAGGAGCGACCGACGGGTCGGCGTCGCGGATGCGACGGTGGAGGGCGGGAGATGCATCGTCCCCTCGTGACGGCGCAGCGTGCATGGCTCTTCCGCTCTCTCGTCGCTGTGTCGCTCCCACCGCCGTCGCGCGTCGTCTCCCTGGCAGCTTCCATCGCCGTCGCGTGTCGCGTCCACCCGCACGCACCGGCAACCACGCAAGCTATTACGGCCGATTCACAACCGACGTGGTGTGCCGCGCTTCGACTACCCGTGTCCCGGCTGTCGCACCACGAACAGCCTGCACGACGCCGACTGCCGTTTCGAGGGCACTCAGTGGCCGACGGTCGAGAAAGCCTACGTCGACATCGTCTCGCTGCTCTCCGTCGCTCCTCGCGCCGAGGGGAGCCTGCCCGAACTGGTTCACGGCGAGTGGGACAACCTCCACAAGGCGGCGCTGGACTACCTCAAGCGCCAGCAACGCGTCGTCGTCGAGGACGGCGAGCTGCGCCTCCTGACGGCCGCCGAGTACAAGGAACTCGTCTCCGAACCGACCCGAGAGCCGATGCGAACCCTCTACCGGAAGGGGAGCGTCCCCGGCTGTCACGACAACGCCGTCTTCGCCATGGTCGCGTGGTACGAGATGGTGGGGTTGTCGTGGGCCGAGACGAAAGAGCACGTCGTCGAGTGGCTTCGGGAGTCGGGCGCGTGGGACCGCGGCGGGTTCGAGGAGGCCTCCCCCGAGCAACTGGTCGAGAGCAAGCGCCACGTCTACGAGGCCGGTTACGGCTGGAAGGAGAAGGCGCAGGCGGCCAAGCGGGTCATCGACCGGAGTGTGTGAACCCGACGCGCTCCGGCGACCGTGCCGAGGAGACGAGCGTCTCCATGTGGTCTGGCGATAGAACGCCGAGAAATACCGCACGTAGCTATCCCTACAGACGACAAGCTCGTGTTCGACTCCGAAAAAAATGAAAACGGATCAGGAACGGGAAGACGAGTCTCTGACTCGTACCTGAGTCGGACTGTTACTTCATCCGGTCTCGGACGTAGATCGCGAACGCGAGGATCGTCGGCGGCCAGTGACCGATGAACACGGCCCGCTCCGGGTTGTCGTTTATGTAGAACTCGTGCAGTGAGAGCACGACCGAAGCAGCCGCTGCGAGAAGGATCATGTCCGACTTCTTTGCTTCTTCGATGTCCTCGGATGAGGACGTTTGCTGGAACAGTGCCATCACAAGAACCATCTAACGAGAGTCAATTAGGCATGATGACCAACTGTTTGGGTAGTCGGCAGGACGGACGTGTTGCAGGCCGCCTTCCCCTTCGAGAGCGTCGATCCGTCGGACGCCGGTCGGAGACGACCGCACTGTTCAGCACGCCGGTCCCGTCGGTGACCGGCCGGTCCGACTCCCCGAGAGCCGAACTCTCCTCTCGCATCGCCCACGAGGGTCGGGGAAAGCGTTAGGCCCGTCGACGCCGCGGTCCCTGTATGAACGGCCCCGAAGCCGCCACCGTCGTCGACGCCGACCCGGACGCCGCCGTCGCCTCCCGCCGACGCGCGCTGGCGGCGGTGATCGGCGTCGTCTTCATCGACCTGCTCGGCTTCGGCATCGTCATCCCCATCCTCCCGTTCTACGTGCGGAGCTTCCTCGTCAGCGACGTGTTCATCGGGCTGTTGGCCGCCTCCTACTCGCTCATGCAGTTTCTCTTCGCCCCACTCTTGGGCCGGCTCTCAGACGAACGTGGGCGTCGCCCCGTCCTGATGCTGTCGCTCGTCGGGAGCGTCGTCGCGTGGACGGTGTTCGGACTCGCGGGCGAGTTCTCGGACACGTTCGGGCTCACGGCCGGTCTGACCGTGCTGTTCCTCGCGCGGATGGTCGCCGGCGCGATGGGCGGCAACATCGCCACCGCGCAGGCGTACATCGCCGACATCACGCCGCCGGAGCGACGGGCGGGAGCGCTGGGACTCATCGGCGCGTCGTTCGGTCTCGGCTTCGTCTTCGGCCCCGCACTCGGTGGCGTCTTCGCCAGCGACGCCGTCGTCACGGCCGCCCGCGGCGTCTTCCCCTCGTTCGTCCCGGCGACGCGGTTCTCGCTGCCGAGCTTCGCGGCGGCCGGGCTGAGTCTGCTCTCGCTGGCGTCCGCGGCGCTGTTCCTTCCGGAACCCGCTCGACAGCGTCGAAGGGGTGCCCGACAGACGCTCGTCGGCCAGTTCGTCGCCGCGCTCCGCGACGCCGACCTCCGTGGACTGGTCGTCGCGTTCTTCCTCGTCTCCGTGGCGTTCTCCGGCGTACAGGTCATGTTCATCCCCTTCGCGGCGGACATCTACGGCTACGACGAGACGCAGACGGCGCTCCTGTTGACCTACATCGGCGTTCTCGGCGTCGTCAACCAGGGCGTCGTCGTCGGTCGCCTCTCGCGTCGCGTCGCCGAGTCACGCATCGCTATCGCGGGTGCGTCGCTGCTCCTCGTCGCGCTGGCGGCCATCCCCTTCTCGCCGCAGTTGGGGGCGCTCCTGCCGGCGGTCGGCGGGCCGCCGTACCTGACGCGGGAGCTCCTCGCCCTGCTCGTCGTGCTCGCGGCGCTGTCGCTCGGCAACGGCCTGTTGAACGTCGCGCTCACGACGCTCGTCTCGATAGCGGCGTCGGCGGAGACACAGGGGAGCGCCTTCGGCGTGACGCAGGGGGCCGGAAGTCTCGGCCGGACCGTCGGTCCGCCGACGATGGCGGCGTTGTACGCGCTCGTCGCCTACTGGTCGCCGTTCGTCGCCGGTGCGGTGCTGTTACTCCCCGTCGTCGGACTCCTCGTCGGTGTCGTCCGTCTCGCATCGGTCCCAGCCCGGTGACGGTCTGTCTGTCGGCGAGTCTTCGACTCGGCGTTCGCACTGCGTCTCGCAAAAAAAGTGGTGTGGCGACCTCAGAACGCCTTCAGTCGGATCTCGTCGTCGGTGACGCGCTCGACGGACCCTTCCTGGAGCGGATAGGACTCCTCGTCGCTGTCGCCCCAGCCGAGCTTGGCCATGACGGTGTCGGTCAGCCCGGGGTCGGCTTCGACGTACGCAGTCCCGTGTTCGACGCTGACGATTCGTCCGACCTCTTCACCGTCGGCACCGACGACCGGCTTGCCTTCGTCGTCCTCTGTGATGTTTGTCGCCATACACGACCGGATTCGACGGCCTCACAGATAGTCGTTCTTGCCAACGGTAGGATCGGTGATAGATTCGCCCTCCGACCGTCAGTCGCTCTGGATGCGCGGGGCGAGCATGTAGGTCACGTGACCCATCCCCTCGCCGAACTCGTAGTGGAGCTTCACCGGGAACTCCTCGCCGAGCTCGACCGTCACCTCGGCGTCGGAGGGGATCGCCTTGTTCATGTCCTTGAGGTAGTCCAACGAGAACAACGAGTCGGCCGGACCGGCGGTGAGATCGATGAGCTCCTCGCGGGTGATCTCGAGGTCGACGTCGTCGGTGTCGCCCTCGGCTTCGATGTAGAAGGCCTCGGCCTCCTCGTCGACGCGGAGGCGGATATGGTCCGACACCATGTCGGCGGCTTTGATCCCGCGGTTCATCTGGTTACCCTCGAGGACGATCTCCGCGGGGAGATCGAGATCCGGGATGTCCGGCTCCTGGCGGATGGAGTCGGGGTCGATGAGCGCGAGCGTGTAGGAGAGTCCCTCGATCTGGATGTGGAGCTTCCGTGTCTCCTCGTCGAGTTCGAGTTGAATGAGATCGTCCGAGTTGGCCATCCCCGCGATGTCTTCCAGTCGAGAGAGGTTGACGCCGATGACGCCGCCGTCGGCCTCGTACGACTCGAACGCCGCCGCCTCCAGCGAGAGGTCGACCATCCCGACGTTGGCGGGGTCGACCGCACGGATGGCGAGTTCGTCCTCGTTCAGTCGAATCTTACACTCCTCGACCAGTACGCTTACCGAGTCGAGCGCATCTCGGAGCGTCGACGCACTGACGATGGCCTTGAACATATGGTGCGTGCTACGAGATGGGCCTTAAAAATACTCCTGATTTACCGTAGTGTGTAGCGTGTGCGAGCGCGCACGTTGGCGGTCAGCGACGATCTGCCGGACAGGCCGACGACGACGGACGGGTAAATAAACGACTTGCAAATACAGCCCATCTTCATGTCTCTCCGGCGACCGTTCTCTCACCATGACCGAGATCGAGACATCACGAGAGCTGTCACGAGCGGACGTCGCAGCGTACCTCCGCGAGTTCGCCGATCAACTGGACGCGAAGGGGACGCACGAGGCCGACGGAACGACCCGTTCCGACCGGGAACGAACGAACCCCGCGGAGACGCGGCCGGACGACCGAACGACCGCGACGAACGCGACGAGCGACACCGGACGCGACCGGAGCGTGGAGCCTTCGGAGAACGCCGAACGGACCGACACCGACAGCGGGGCTGACGTCGGCCACCGGACGAAGTACGACAAGGTGACGTTCTACGTCGGCGACGACAGCGCCACGATCAACCCACCGGAGACGATGACGCTCGACGTCGCCGTCGACTCCGACTCCGCGATGTTGACCTCCGCGAGTCGACGCAGCGTCGACTTCCACCTCGAGTGGGACGCCGACGCCGTCGACGACGGGGACGAACTCCACATCGAGTGAACCCGCCGACTGTCGCGTAGCGCGTCCGCACTTACTCTTTCCTTCCCGACGGTGGACACGGCACGTCGACGACAACGAAGCCTGTTTACCGCTCGGTCGTCTACCGTTGCTCAACAGATGGCTCGCAAAGATCAGTACTACAACAAGGCCAAACAGCAGGGCTATCGCGCCCGCTCGGCCTACAAGCTCAAACAGCTCGACGAGACCGCCGAACTCTTCTCGCCCGGCGACCGGGTCGTCGACCTCGGAGCCGCACCCGGCGGGTGGCTACAGGTCGCCGCCGAGGAGGTCGGCGAACACGGGAAGGTCGTCGGCGTCGACCTCCAGCGCATCGACGAACTGGAGGCGCGCAACGTTCAGACCATCCGTGGCGACATGACCGACGACGAGACCAAGGCGCGGCTGTCGGACGCCGTCGGCGCGGACGGCGCGGACGTTGTCGTCTCCGACATGGCACCGAACATGACCGGCGAGTACAACCTCGATCACGCCCGATCGGTCTATCTCGCTCGTCAGGCGTTCGAGGTCGCCCTCGACCTGCTCGACAGCGGCGGTGACCTCGTGGTGAAGGTGTTCGACGGGCCGGACCTGCCGGATCTCCGCGCCGACATGGAAGAGGAGTTCCAGTACGTCCGGGCGACCCACCCCGACGCCTCCCGACAGGAGTCCTCCGAACTCTACCTCGTCGCGAAGAAACGCATCACGGCTCCCGTCCGGAAGGGCGACGAACTGGAGGTCGAGGTCGTCGACGTCGGCAGCGAGGGCGACGGGATCGCCAAGGTCGAGGAGTTCACCGTCTTCGTCTCCGGTGCGGAGGCGGGGGACGTCGTCACCGTCCAGATCACCGACGTGAAGCCGCGGTTCGCGTTCGCCGAACGCGTCGACGCCGAGTAGGGCGATCGCCGTCCGACGCGGTCGCTCTCGATCGTCCGTACTCTCCTCCTCGACACCGCCGCCGTTCGGTCGTCAGTCTTCGGGGTCGAGCGGTTCCGGGTCGAGGGCGTTCAGTTCGTACGCCGTCTGTCGGATGTCGGTCTCTCTGACCACGAGATCGATCGCGAGCCCCGTCTCGCAGGGCTCCTCCTCCCGTCTGACGCCCCTGCAGTGTCCGGTGGCGATGATGTCGCCGAACGACGTGTAGCTCCCGCAGTTCGGACAGCGGACGCCTCCCTCCATGCTGTCGCGCTCGGTTAGTCGTATTCGGTGCGTCCCAGCCATGAGTGTCATTTGCTACCGACAGACATAAGCACGACTGTATCGTCGGCGGACAGGTTCGCCGGAAGCGTCGGGGTCGGAGCGTCACGGCGACGAACCCGTCGCCTCGGGGGCCTTAATTGCTCGCGGTGGGGGCGGTCCCCTCGCGGCCGTCCGGTCGGAGCGCGCCGACCGTCGCGTAGACGAGCGGCGTGTCGAGCAGTGCGATGAGCAGTTTCGCGAGGTACTGTCCGACGACGACGCTCACGACGGCGGCCGTCGGCAGCGGCTGTCCGGTACCGAGAACGACCGGTGCGACGGCGAAGGCGATGACGGTGAAGATGACCGTGTCGATGAGTTGGCTCGTCGCCGTCGACCCGACGTTGCGGAGCCAGAGCATCGAACCGTCGGTCGCCTCGCGGATCCGGTGGAAGACGACGACGTCCCAGTTCTGGCTGACGAGGTAGGCCAGCGACGACCCGAGGACGATGTTCGCGCCCGACCCGAGAACGGTCGCGAACTGATCGGGGTCGACGGGACTCCCCTGTGCGGCCGGGATCCGGATGGTGAGGAAGACGAGCGCCAACATCACGAAGTTCATCGCGAAGCCGACGTTGACCACGCGGCGAGCGAACGACTCGCCGTACAGCTCCGAGATGCAGTCGGAGGCGAAGTAGGTGGCTGCGTAGGCGAGCGTCCCGCCCGGTGCCGTGAGTGCGATCCCGACGACGGGAACCGTGAGCGACAGAAGCTTCGAGGAGACGAGCTGTGCGGTCACCAGCGCGGTGACGAACAGGGCGACGAGTGCGATGGGAGCCACGGAGGGCTCACGCCTTCGCTCACTCATCGTCCGCGTCTCGGGTCCGTTCGTCGAGGCGTCCGTGTCGTTCGTCGATCTCGTCGAGGAGGTCCAGCGTCTTCCGGACCGACGCGCGGATAGCGTCGCTTCGGTTGACGAACTTCCCTCCCTCGCCGACGTGGTCGTCCAGGTCGGCGAGTAACTCGTCGGGAATCTCGACGCTTATCTTGGCCATACGTGGATATTCTTCGGGTAATACTTACGTCTTACAGTTCGAGTACCGCCTGCAAGTGTTGCCACTGACGGGCGAACGCCGTCGAGAGAAACGGAGGGACCGAGTCGGGTCGGGTCAGACGGGTCAGACGGGTCAGACGTCCGATGCGCGGGGCCGGGCTAGGTCGCGGCGACCGCCGAACGTGATGACGTACAGGACGGCGAGTCCGAGTCCGTAGGCGGCCATCAGCGGGATCGTAACGAGGAACATCGTCAGGATGCCCGCGGGCGTGAAGAACGCCGCGAACGTGAGGATACCCACCGTCACCTCCCGCCAGCGACCCCGCATGGCCCGGTAGGAGACGCCGCTGGTGTTGAGAAGCACCATCAACACCGGCACGTCCGCCAGCAGACCGATGCCGGCCGTCGTGTAGAAGATGAGCCAGAAGAAGTCGGAGATGCGGTAGCTGATGACCATATCCGCCGCCACCGCGTCGGCGACGAGGAACGAGATCACCGTCGGTGCGACGTAGAGGTAGCCGACGGCGAACCCGCCGACGAGACCGACGAGCAGCGCCCCCATCCAGCCGAAGATGACGTAGCGACGGCCGTAGACGAGCTTTCGCTCGCGGAGCGCGGGCCACGCGAGGAACGCGACGAGCGGGAGCGTCATGACCCCGGCGACGAGCGTCGAGAACTTCACCTCGAAGATGAGCGCCTCGACGGGGTGAAGCGTGATGACCGTCAGTGCCTCGGGGTTGACGGCCGCTGGCAGACGGTCGAGGAAGTTCGTCTTCACGTCACCGATCCCGCCGCTGTAGAGCCACGTGAACGTCCCCCCGAGGATGAGCATGAACCACCCGACCACCCAGAACGCCTTCGAGGTGAGGCTCTCGATGATGAACATGATGTCGGTGTAGTAGCCACCGATGTCGTCCTCGTCGCGCTCGCCGTCGGTCAGTTCCGAGAGGAACGACCCGCCGGCACGGGTCGCCCGGTCCTCGATACTACCGGGGGCACTCCCCTCGGCCGTCCCGGCCTCGTCGCCGCCCTCGCCGGTCTGGACCATCGACTCGTCGCCGTCGACGTCGGCCTTCTGTGCCTCGTCGAAGCGGTCGAGGACGGCCTGCGCCTTCGTGTGGTCGCCGTCGTCGATCGCCTCGCTGGCGATCTGCAGCGCCTCGGACTCCGAGAGTGCCGCGAACGCCTCCAGCGGTGCCGCACGGACGCCCGCCTCGTCGAGTTCTCGGAGGTCGATCCCGGTCGGGTCGCCCAGTTCGCCGGTCGACTCGGTCGACTTGCCGAGCGCCGAGACGACGAAGTACATCAGCGCGACGCCGGCGACGACGAGGCCGAGCACCGCACCGACGAGGACGGCGTTGGCCGTCGGCGACAGCGGCAGGAGGTCGGCCGCCGGGAGCAGGCGGTAGTCGGTGTACCCGCCGATCGTGCTCGTGTCGAGATAGCCGTTGACGCGGGCGACCCCGCCGCGGGTGTAGAACAGGTACGCGGCGGCGACGGCGGCGGCGAACACGCCCGCGAGTACGTTCCAGTTCGTCTTCGCCACCGCCCGGAAGTCGGTTTGTTCGCTCCCTCGACGGGCAGTGACGACGATCTTGGCGAGATAGAGGCTGAAGCCGTAGAGCACGAGCAGCGGCGCGGCCCACATGATCTGCGTGAACGGGTCCGGCGGCGAAAAGACGGCACCGAAGACGAAGATGGCCAGCACCGCGTACCGCCACTTGTCGCGGAACGTCTCGTAGGGGACGATCTCGGCGTAGGAGAGCGCCGTGATGGCCAGCGGCATCTGGGCGGCCAACCCGAAGGAGACGGTCAGGAGGAAGATGAACTGCGCCCACTTGACGATCGAGTAGCGCGGTGCGAGGTCGACCGCGATGGCGTTCTCCGCGAGGAACTGGAACATCAGCGGGAAGAAGAGGAAGTAGCCGTAGAAGAGCCCCAGCGTGAACAGCACGGCAGAGAGGAGCCCGATCCCGACCAGCTTCCACGTCGCGACGGGTGCCTGCGGCCAGTAGCCACGCTCGCGGAGGGCGTCGCGAGCGAAGTAAATGAACGCGGGGGCGGCGATGATGAGTCCGGCGGCCATACTGATCTTCGCCTGGAGGAGGATGACGTCGAAGGGGGTCTGTGCGATCAGTTCGACGTCGCCGGCGGTCTGGGCGTCCATCCGGGACTCCGTGACCGCCCAGAGGAAATCCCACACCGCGTACTGGAGTGCGTAGAATGCGCCGAGGAACCCGACGAGAAAGACGAGGAAGATCTTCTGTCCGTCTTTCTGGGCCGACCGCAGCATCGCACCGGCGGTCGCCCGGCCTTCGTCGAGGGTGCGGCGGGTATCCTCGTCGAGCGCGCTAGACATACAGGGTGAAAGCCATCTCGCAGTTATCAATCTTTTCGACCGCGGACGATGGAAAAAGGCCTATAACAGAGCGGGAGCGTAGGACAACTGAATGGGCGACGAATCGGAGTCGGATGCGGAGCCGACCGACCAGTTGGACGACCGCGACGACACCTCTCCCGAGTCCGACGAGACCGCCACCCAGTCGACCGACGATCGGACCGAACAGGTCGACGACACGACCAGTGACGACGCCGACTCGGTCGATCTCGACGCGACGGCCCGAACGAACGGCGCGGAGTCGACCGACGAAGAGCCGACCGACGACCCGCCTGCGACCGGCACTTCGGAACCGTCCGACGACTCGCCTTCGGCCAGTGAGACGACGGTCGGCGACGCCGACGCTGCCGACACTACCGACGACGACTCGGAGCCGGCGCTACAGCCCGAGGCTCCCGGCGACACCGCCCTCGTCGAAGACGACGAGGCGGCGACGCTCGAACCGGTGGCCGCCGACCGAGACGCCGAGGACGGACGGGCCGACGCTCGAACCGGCGATGGTGAGGAGACGCCCGACGCCGCCGACCGACGGCCAGATCGGACGGACGACGCCGTCGCAGACGCCGGTGAGGGGTTCGCAGCCCCGGCCACGGAGTCGGGCGACGGCTTCCACGACGACTTCGACGACGATTTCCACGACGACTTCGACGACGACTTCGCCACTCCCGAGGACTACCACGACGACTTCGACGACGTCGACGACGTCGACGACGACGGGATGGTCGACGGTCCCGAGACCGACCAGGAGATGCCGCTCGCGGACCACATCGAGGAGATGGTCCGACGTCTCGCCGTCGTGTTCGTCATCGGCGGCGTGGTTGCACTGTCGGTGTTCGGTCTCGGCGAGGTACTCCAGTACGTCCCCAGCACCATCGACATCATCAACTTCCTCTGGAACAAGCATATCCCCGGTGCGGGGCTCCCCGGCAACGAGGACCTCCGGCCGCACATCTACGGCCCGCTCGAACTCATCCTCACGAAGCTGAAAGTCGCCAGCCTCGTCGGCGTCGTCGTCGGCCTACCGGTGTTCGTCTACGAGTCGTATCTGTTCATGCGACCCGGTCTCTACCAGAAGGAGCGGAAGTACTACCTCGCCTCCGTGCCGACGAGTCTCATCCTCGCGGTCGTCGGCGTCGCCTTCGCACACTTCGTCGTGCTCCCCTCCATCTTCGCGTACTTCACCAGCTACACCGAGGGGACGGCGCTCATCGCGTTCGGCCTCTCGGAGACGTTCAACCTCATCCTCATCCTGATGGGCTACATGGCCATCGTCTTCCAGATCCCGCTTTTCATCATGCTCGCCATCATGATGAACCTCGTCACTCGACAGTGGCTGGAGGACAAACGGCTCATCTTCTGGGGGTCGTTCCTCGGACTCGCGTTCCTCGTCAGCCCCGACCCGACGGGGATGGCACCCATCATCATCGCCATCACCATGGTGGCGTTGTTCGAGGGGACGCTGCTGCTGCTGCGGTGGACTGGCAACTAGACGCAACTAGGCGGCCAGTTCGTCGCCGCTACTCTCTTCTCTCGCCGCCACGCGCTCCATCTCGGCCAGCGACTCCGCTCGCGCCTTCAGCGCCGCGTTCATCTCGTGGAACCCCGCCTCGGTCGCCGATCCGACGAATCGGTTGACGATGCCGGTGAGGACGCCGCCGAACGACTCGGCGTGAGTCAGTCGCGTTCGACCGTCGTCGACGCTCTCCAGTGTGAACCGGTGGTCGCCGTCGTAGAGTCCCGGGACGAACAGGTGGCCGAGCCACCGGAGTTCACGGGGTCGCTCGACACGGGTCACCGTGGGACGGAACCGGAACTCCCGCTTTCCGGGCGGCGTCAGGTCGACGACCAGGTGGGCACCCTCGTTCGGGCGACCGACGACGCGCATGAACGGGTTCCACTCGGGGTAGCGCTCGAAGTCGGTCAGGACGCTCCACACTGTCTCCGGCGGTGCCTCGATGTCGATGGTGGTCGAGAGTTCTCGCATACAGTCTACTCGTCGGCCGAGACGTTCAACTTCGCGTGGCAGGTCGTGTCACTGGAGATGGGACAACCCTCATCTCGTCGCCGTGTGAACCGCCAGCTATGGCGACGGTGCTGTTCGTCCGGCACGGCGAGACGACGTGGAACTGCGACGGGCTGATCCAGGGGTGGGCACCGTCGCGGTTGACGCCTCGCGGCGACCTACGACGTCGACCGCGTCGTCGCCTCGGACCTCCTGCGGGCACAGGAGACCGCGGAACACGTCGTCGGGGCAGTCGGGCGCACACCGACGTTCGACGCAGGGTAGCGCGAACGCGACTTCGGGTTCCTGCAGGGGCTCACCGACGCGGCGGTGTGCGAGCAGTTCCCCGAGTACGCCCTCGAAGTCGTCGGCCACGCGGCGACGGGAGAACGACCGCGGGGCGGCGAGAGCTTTCTGGACCTTCGAGATCGTGTGCTGACGGCCTGGCGGGGGCTCGTCGACGGACTGGACACGGACGAGACGGTGGTCGTCGTCACCCACGGCGGCCCGACCCGGTTCGTGCTCGCCGACCTGAAAGGACTCGACGTCGTCGAGGCGATCCTCGGACAGGAGCAGGACAACGGTGCGCTCACCGAGGTCCGGCTGGCGAACGCGCCAGAACTCGTCTCCGAGAACGAGACCGGCTTTCTCTGAACTCATCGGGGTTATCGTAGATGTTCGTCGGGTTTCTCCGTGAGAATCGAACCTGTGTCTCGCCGTGGATCACTGGTTTTCCGCCCGGCGACGATAACCCCTCTCAGTCGCGCATCGGGTAGTCTTCGGCGAACACGTCGGCGACGACCGGCTCCTCGTCGTAGGTCTCGTTGGCGGGGCTGACGCTCCCGGTCTGGTAGCCGTGGAGGTCGAGCGTCACGTGGTCGAACCCGACCTCCGAGAGGTGATCGCGGGCCGCGCGGACGAACTCGGGGTCGAGCGCCTCGTCCAGTTCTTCTTCCGCGACCTCGATGCGGGCGAGACCGTCGTGGTCGCGGACGCGGAACTGCGAGAACCCCCACGTCCGGAGGACGCGCTCGGCCTTCTCGACGCGCGAGAGCTTCTCCTCGGTGACCTCGAGTCCAGTCGGGATGCGCGAGGAGAGACACGCCATCGACGGTTTGTCGGCGACCGAGAGGTCGTAGCGATCGGCGATCTCCCGCACCTCGTCTTTGGTGACGTCGTGGGCCAAGAGCGGCGAGTACACCTCCAACTCCTCGACTGCGCGGAGGCCGGGACGGTGACCCTCGCCGGGGTCCGAGGCGTTGGTGCCGTCACAGACGGTGTCGATGCCGAGCTCCCGAGCGGTCTCGTACATCTTGCCCAGACGCATCGTCCGACAGTGATAACATCGCTCGCCGTCGTTGGCGACGAAGTCGGGGTTGTCGAGCTCCGAGAACTCGACGAGCTCGTGCCGGATCCCGATCTCGTCGGCCACCCGCTTCGCGTCGTCCAGTTCTGCCTCGGGGAGCGTCTCGCTGCGGGCGGTACAGGCGACGGCGTCGTCGCCGAGCGCGTCGTGGGCGAGCGTGGCGACGACGGCCGAGTCGACGCCGCCGGAGAAGGCGACGAGGACGCCGTCTCGCTCTGCGAGGGCGCCCCGGACGGCCGACAGCTTCTCGTCGAGAGTCATAGTCGGCGTTACTCCCGAGACTGCAAAAGCGCACTGTCTTCCGTACGTCTCACACAGCCGATTCCGTACGTCCCACACAGGCGACGTTCCCGCCGCCGCCGGTGCCGCCACAAGAGTCAGAAGTTGTCGGGACGAACCGGTGCGTGAGGGACACACAGTGACCGACCCGAAACCGCGGGACGGCGACGTGGAGTCGTACCCCGACGAACGTGACGGGGCGCGACTGATCGGGAGGAGTGCGGGGGGCGGGATGGCCTACTACCACCCCGACGACAACCTCCTGCTCGAGACCGATCTCGGCCCCGACGAGCTGCGAGCCGACTCCTCGGGGTGGACCAGTCGCCGAGCGCTCCCGCCCGGAGAGTCGGTCGGCGACCTCGTCGGACGACTCCAGCGGTCGCTCGGGCTCTCGGAACTGACCGAGTACGCTCGCTCACAGCTACCCGGTGTGAGCGACGACGACTCGGAGGAGACCGACGCGGACGGACGCTGACGCTCACGGAGCCATGACCGACTACTCGCTGCACGAACCCGAGTTCTCGGGCACGACGGACGGAGGGTGGGACGAACCTCAACTGGAAGATTTCGACACCGACGACCTCTCGGCGGTCGACGACCACTTCCTCCTCTCGGCGGACGGGTTTCCGCCGGAGAACTTCACGGATCTGAAGCTCCCGGTCGTCGACCCCGACGGGAACCTCAACCGCCACGCCCTGCAGACAGCCAAGAGCGGCGGCCACGGCGTCGGTGCGATCGACGACGTCGACGACGACACGAAAGAAGACGTGAAAGAGTTGATCGACCGCCTCGCGAACGAGCACTTCGAGGACGCGGAGTTCGGCGACTGAACGACGCTCCGGCGGCGCTCGCGCTCTGCCTCGCGCCGGGACCGCCCCGACCCGCAGTCTTTTATCAGAGGCCGCAATACCCCGGGACGAATGGAGTTCACGGCCATCCCCGGCGTCGGCGAGAAGACGGCCGCCTCGCTCGCTCGCCTCGACGACGCCGAGCGAGCGCTTCGCGACGGCGACGTGGCCGCACTCGCCCGTGCGCCGGGTCTCACCGAGGGCCGGGCCGCCGCCATCGCCCGCGGAGCGATCCGGCGGCGACACGGCGACGACGGCGACTTCCTCGCGACGGACCGTTCCCGCGAACTGTACGAGGACGTCCTCGGCCTCCTGCAGGCACGGACGCAGACGACCTACGCGGAGAAGCGACTGGAGACGCTGTTTCCGAGTTCCACCGAGTCACGCATCGAGGAGGTCCGCGCCTTCGCCGCCGATGCGATGAAGCGCGACGTCGACGACGCCGTCCTCGAGGCGCTCTCGGGCGTCTCGCCGCTCACCTCGCCGCCGACGCAGCGCGTCCGCGAGCGGTGTCTCGCCACGGCCGACGCCGAACGCTACGCAGAGGCCGAGGCAGCATACCCCGAACTCTCCGTCGAGATCGTCGAGGACGCCCGCGACGTCGCCGAACTCGCCCGGTCGTACTCGACGGTGGTCGTCCTCGACGAGTCGTTCGCGGGCATCGACGTCGAGGGCGACGTCCGGGTCCGTCCGGACGCGCTGGAGCATCCGGAGGATATCGTCCCCGAACGCCTGCTCGACTTCTTCGCGGTGAACCGCGGGCGGCTCGAGGCGTCCGCCGAGGTACACGAGGCCGCCGGGATGGAGCCGACCTGCTCGCTGGCGGAGCTGCGGGACGGGCTCTCGCGCGTCGACGACGACGGCGAACTCGTCGGCGACGAGGAACTTGCCCGGTTGACCGCCGCCGTCGACGACGTCGACGCCGCCGTCTCGACGGCGGAGTCCGTCGCCAACGATCACCTGCGGGACGCCATCCGCGAACAGGACGTCACCATCGAGGGAACCGACTTCCTCTCGCTGGTCGAACAGGGTGCGCGGGTCGACTCCCTGTTGGACCGCGAACTGGCCGACGAGTACGACGATGCGCTGACGAAGGCCCGCGAGCACGTCGTCGACAGCCTCTCGCTGCAGTCCGGCGAGACGGGTCCCGTCGACCGCCTGTTCCCGTCCGACCCGTCGTTCCCGGTCGACCACCGCGAGGACGTCGCCGCGCGTCTGGAGACCGAGTTGGGAGCGGCCCGCGACCAGCGGGCGGCCCGCCTGAAGGCCGATCTCGCGACCGACCTCGGCGACCTCCGCGATCCGGTCGAAGAGCTGGTCCGCGACGCGCTCGAACTCGACGTCGAACTCGCCGTCGCCCGGTTCGCGACGGAGTTCGACTGTGTGATGCCCGAGTTCGGTCACGCGGGGTTCGCCATCGAAGGCGGTCGCTCGCCGCTCTTGGACGTCCCCTTCGAGGAGGTCGACCCGGTCGACTACGAGGTGTCGGGCGTGACGCTCCTCTCGGGAGTCAACAGCGGGGGGAAGACCTCGACGCTCGACCTGGTGGGCGTCGTCGTCCTGCTGGCACAGATGGGGCTGCCCGTCCCCGCCGAGCGCGTCGAACTCGGTGTCGTCGAGGAGCTACACTACTACGAGAAGTCGCAGGGGACGCTCGACGCGGGGGCGTTCGAGAGCACGCTCCGGGACTTCGCGACGCTGACCGAGGGGGCGGCGAACCGACTGGTGCTGGTCGACGAGTTGGAGAGCATCACCGAACCCGGCGCGAGCGCGAAGATCATCGCCGGCATCCTCGAAGAGCTCGACGGACAGGAGACGACGGCGGTGTTCGTCTCCCACCTCGCCGGCGGGATCCGCGAGGCGGCCGAGTTTCCGGTCGCCGTCGACGGCATCGAGGCCGTCGGGCTGGAAGACGGGGAGCTGCAGGTGAACCGCTCGCCCGTCAAGGACCACCTCGCGCGGTCGACGCCGGAGCTCATCGTCGAGAAACTCGCCGGCGAGAGCGGCAACGCCTTCTACGACCGCCTGCTGAAGAAGTTCTGATCGCCGCGCCGTTCGACCGACAGCGCGTAGTGGAGGCTCGGGGCGAGCGCGGCGGCGACGCCCGCGACGACCCACGGGAGCAGCGTCTCCGCCGACCCGACGACGGCCCCCAGACCGACGAGGCCGACGCAGAGCAACCCGCCGGCGGCGACGAGCGCCCGGCGAACCCGTCTGCTCGCGCCGACGCCGTGGACGTCGGCGTAGCCGCGTCCGGCGAGGAAGACGAGCACCGCGTCGACCGCACCGAGCACGGCGTCGCCGACGAGCGGGCCGACGACGAGGAGGGCGACGCCGAGCGCGGCCGTCCCGGCGGCAGTCGCGCGGGGCGGGAGGGGACGGAGTCCGCCGTACTGAACGGCGTAGGTGGCCAGCGGTAGCCCGACGACGAGGGTGACGAACAGCGCGTACAGGAGACGTCGCGGGAGGCTGTCGGTCCGACCCGGTAGTTCCGGCACTGCGGCGACGAACAGCACGCCGCCGAGGAGCGCTGCCCCGGCGAGGACGACCCGCGGCGGGAGCACCGTCGTCGGGTCGTCGCTGTGGTGGACCGCGTAGACGCCGAACGGGAGGCCGACGACGGCGGCCGTGAGCGTCGACCGTGCGACGTCGCCAGTGAAGACGACGCTCGTGACGAGGACGGTGAGAGCGAGGAAGCCGCCGATGACGAGGGCAAACTCGGGGACGCGCTGGCTCATGACCGGGGGTTGGCGAGCGACGGCGAAAGGGTTTCGATGGCAGAAAGTCGCTTAGTCTCCGCCAGTCGACCGAACGGAAGGGTTTAGACCGCCCCCGAGGTAAACACGCGTATGCCGGACTGTCCACTGGCCGACGACTGCCCCAGCTTCCAAGAACGTATCCAAGGGATGGGCTGTCAGCACTACGGCGACCGCGGCGGCGCCGAGTGGTGCAAACACTACAACAAGCCGATCCGCGACCTGAAACAGCAGCCGGTGAAACCCGGCGAGGAGGTCGTCGTCGAGGTGACTGACATCCACGAGAGCGGTGCCGGCGTCGGCCGCACCGACGACGGGTTCATCGTGATGGTCGACGGCGTGCTCCCCGACGCCCGTGCCCGCGTGAAGATCACGCAGGTCAAGTCGAACCACGCGCTCGGCGAGGAGATCGAACGGCTCCCGATGGAGGAGGACGCCGACGAAGAGCCGACCGAGACCGACGACGACTCCCGGACCCGCGGCCGCGACCGTCCGGACCGGCTCGGCAGCCGTGACAACTTCTGGGGCGGTTCGTAGTCGCCGTCGACCCCCTCGGAGCGGCCGTGGACAGTGAATTCTGTACTTTTTTGCGACCCGGACGTCAAGACTCAGCATGGACGACGTCCCCGACGTCGACAGCCTGCTGTCGCAAGCCGGCTTCGACCCCGACCAGAGTATCCTCACGCGTCGGCAGGCGGAGGTGCTCGCCCTGCGCGAGCGCGGTGTCCGTCAGACGGTCATCGCCGACCTTCTGGGCACCTCGCGTGCGAACGTCTCCAGCATCGAGGCCAGCGCCCGCTCGAACGTCGAGAAGGCCCGCGAGACTGTCGCGTTCGCCGAGGCACTCACCGCCCCGGTCCGCGTCGACGTCGCCGCCGGGACCGACCTCTACGACGTGCCGAAACTCGTCTACGACGCCTGCGACGCCGCCGGCGTGAAAGTGAACCACACCGCTCCCGACCTGATGAAGCGCGTCAGCGACGCGGCCGGCGACGCGGTGCAGGGCCGAGAGGTGCGCGACTCCATCCTCGTCGGCGTCACCAGCGACGGGGCGGTCCGCGTCCGACGGTCTGACTGACGTCTCGGCAGCGCCGCCGACGGCGATCACGCCGGACAGCGACCCTGGACTCGACCGCTCTCGTCCTGTCGCCCGTACGCCGTCTCTATCCGACGTCTCCCGCTCGTTCTATCCTCCATCCAGACTGTGTTGTTTGTTATCACTAACCATTATGCACGGAGTTCACCTCTATCGAAGCTGTTGGCATGAAATCACGTATCCCACAGACGAACCGCGGGAAGTACTCGAGAGCCGCCGCTTCGACACCTCGTCGCTCGGCGGCCGAACGCCTCGCCGCGAGAGTCGCTCTCGAAACACTGCTACCCTCCTCGACCACCCCCGAGTACACGACATGACCCCGTCCAACGACCGCCCCGTCTCGCGCCGCCGGCTGCTGTCCGCTCTCGGCGCGACTGCCGGGTTCGCGACCGTCGGCGTAGGCGAGGTCAGAGCCACCCGCTCCGGGCGCGACGCGGAGAGCTGTACCGAGACGACCGTCGGACCGTCGATGGTTCACTACAACGACTCGATCCACGAGGTGTGTTCCGACGACGCTCCCGAGACGGTCGCGATACGGGAGGCAGTGAAGACGTCTCTGGCGGACGAGTACCCGACGGTCGGGGCGCTGATCGACGCCGGATACATCCCGTACTTCGACTTCTTCGCCGACGGGAGTTGGTCTCACTGGATCAACCCGGAGTTCATCGGCGACGACTCGATGGTCGATCCCTCCCGGCCGGAGTCGGTCCTCGTCGACCACACGTGGTGGCGGCCCATCGGCGTGATGTTCATGGCAACTGTCGAGGGTGAACGTCGGGACCCCCCGCCGACAGTCTACGAGGACGACGGGGCGTGTGTCCCGTGGCACGCTCACGTCGGTCTCCCGGGACGGTACGCCTGGTGGAAGTACCAGACGGTCTACGGCGACGTCTCGGAGTTCCCCTGCCGGACGCCGTGGATGATGCACGTCTGGAACTACCCCCACTCCGAGAGTACCTACGCCCACGCGGCGCCCGAGTACCGCGGTGGGCCGCCCGCAGAAGACCCCGGGTTCGAGACAGACGCCGACCCCAACGAGGAGGAACTCGCTCCGAAACATCTCCCGGCCGCGCTCTCGGCGAAGGTCGAGGACCTGTGGCAGTCACCTCGTTGAGACTCCCGTCCGCTCCACGTGACTCTCGTCCGTTCGTGAATCGCTCTCGCTGCGTTCGAGACTCTCGACCCGACGCTGCGACGTCGTTCGCCGTCGACGGAACGCAGACTTTTGTCGCCGCCCTGTGACACCCTCGTCATGGATCTCGAACTGGAACACGACGTCGCACTCGTCACTGCGAGTTCCGCCGGACTGGGCTACGGGAGCGCCGAGGCGCTCGCCGACGCGGGCGCGGACGTCGTCATCTGTGGACGCGACGCGGAGAAACTCGCGACGGCGGAGAAGGCGCTGGAGAGCGTCGGGACCGGACGCGCGGTCGGCGTCGAGGCCGACATCACCGACCCCGACAGCATCGAGGACCTCGTCGAGGTCGCCGTCGACGAGTTCGGCGGCATCGACCACCTCGTCACCTCTGCCGGCGGCGTCCCGCCGGGGACGTTCGACGAGACGACCGAGAAGGACTGGTACGGCGCGTACGACATGCTCGTGATGAGCGTCGTCTGGACCGTGAAGACGGCCGCCCCCTACCTGCGACAGAGCGACGCGGGGACGATCACCTGCATCACCTCGACCAGCGTGCAGGAGGCGATCGACGGTCTCGTGCTCTCGAACGCCGTCCGTCGCGGCGTCGTCGGCCTCGTCAAGACGCTCGCTCGGGAGTACGCCCCCGACGTGCGGGCCAACGCTGTCCTGCCCGGCGCACACGAGACGTCGCGCATCGAGGAACTGGTGGAGGACTCCGTCGAGCGCGGCGAGTACGACAGCTACGACGAGGGACTGCGGAGCTGGGCCGACGACATCCCGCTCGGTCGGGTGGGCGACCCGCGCGAACTCGGCGACGTCGTCGCGTTCCTCGCGAGTCGGCGTGCGAGTTTCGTCAACGGGGCCGCGCTCCCCGTCGACGGCGGCCGACTGCGGAGCTAAAACCTTCCCTCGGCCTTCAACCGCGAAACCACCTCGCGGACACGCTGTGCGTCTTCTTTGGGTATCACGAGCACCCGGTCGTCCCACGCGACGACCGCAAGCTCCGAGACGCCGACGAGCGAGACGTGCTTGTCGTCGCTGGCGACGACGTTGTCTTCGGCGTCGACGGTCAGCGCGTCGCCGAGTGCGACGTTACCGTCGGCGTCGGCCTCCAAAACGCGTTCGAGCGCGTCCCACGACCCGAGGTCGTCCCACTCGAAGGCGGCCGGGACGACGGCAGCGTGGTCTGCACGTTCCATCACCGCGTAGTCGATGCTCACTTCGGGGACGTCGTCGAACCCCCGTGACCCGTCGTCGGTCTCGAGCGCGTCGACGAGCGGCGCCAGCGGCGAGTCGCGAGCGGCCGCCAGCAGCGACTCGGGCGTCCACGCGAAGATACCGGCGTTCCAGTAGTAGCCGGCGTCGACGTACTCGGCCGCCGTCTCGGCGTCCGGTTTCTCGTGGAACGCCGCCAGGTCGAAGTACGTTTCGCCGTCCAGCGACCGCCCCTCGCCGGGTTCGACGTAGCCGTAGCCCGTTTCTGCCCGACTGGGGTCGACGCCGAACGTGACGAGCGCGCCCGTCTCGGCGGCGACTCGCGCACCCGTTTGTGCGACGGACTCGAAGTGCCCCCCTCCGGCGGCAGCCTCGTCGCCGCTTCCGAGGTCGCTCACGGTGTGGTCGCTCGGCACCACCAACACGACGCAGTCGCCGACTTCCTCGCGGATTCGGTGCGTCGCGTAGACCAGCGCCGGGCCGGTGTCTTTGGCGACGGGTTCGGTGAGGACGTCGGCGTCGGGGGCGTGGTCGGAGATCTCGTCGGCGAAGGCAGGGCGCGTCGAGACGAACGTGCGGTCGGCGAAGTCGACGCGGTCGGCGGTCTCGGCGAGAAGCGAGTCGTCGCCGACGAGCGAGAGGAACTGTTTGGGACGGTCGGCGCGACTGGCCGGGTAGAGTCGCGTGCCGGTGCCGCCGGCGAGGACGAGTGCGACGAGCGGTCGGTCCATACGCGACCCTGACGCGGGCGCTACAAAACCCCGCCGCTCGGCGGCGTCCGTGCCGTCCGACGGTCGCCGTCTCCCACATCGAGACGAGCGCCGCCGGTCACCACGTCTCGACGACGCCCTCGCGGACGTCCTCCGCACAGCCTCGGCAGTCGGGGTGGTCCGGGTCGAAGCAGGCCGGACGTCCCTCCGCGTCGACGGCGACGGCGCGTCGCTCGGCGTAGCGGCGACAGACGAGGCGGGCGTTCCCCTCGTCGTCTCGCGGCAAGTCGAACCGGTCGCTCTCGTCGCCCGTCTCGTCTCGCCCCTCGTGGTAGGCGCTGCGGGCCTCGGCGTACCGTCGTCCGGCGCTGCGGAACGTGGTGCGCACGAACCGTTCGAACCGCTCGTCCATGCGTCGGGATGCGTCCGCCGAGGCCAAAGGTCCGTCGCCTCCGGTCGTCTCGGGGCGTCCGTGCTCGCGCCGCGTCGCCGACCGTTCGACGGCGGTCTTAAGTCGGTGAAGCACTCACACCGCGGTAGATGCGGTTCACCACGCCCGGAGGCTCGAAATGACAGACGAGAGTGTGACACCCCCCGGTTCCGGCGACGAGACCGAGACAGTGCGCGTGATGACGTTCAACGTCCGGTACGACACCGAGGAGGACGGCGAGTTGGCGTGGCCGCACCGTCGACACCGGGTCGCGAGCGTGATCCGCTTCCACCGCCCCGACGTGGTCGGTCTGCAGGAACCGCTCGAGCACCAGCTGTCGTACCTCCGCGAGCAACTGCCCGCCTACGAGTGGGTCGGCGTCGGCCGCGTCGACGGCGACGCCGAGGGCGAACACGGCCCGGTCGGGTTCCGTCGGGACCGATTCGCGCTGCAGGACCACAGCACGTTCTGGCTCTCGGAGACCCCCCACGTCAGCGGTAGCAAACATCCCGAAGCCTCGTACCCGCGGATGGCGACGTGGGCCGAACTACACGACCACACCACTAACCGGTCGTTCGTCGTGTGCAACACACACTTCGAACATCGGAGTGCGACGGCCCGCGAGGAGAGCGCCGGGTTGCTCCGCCGCCGTCTCGCCGACATCGCGGGCGACACGCCCGCCGTCGTCACCGGCGACCTGAACTGCACCGAGATCGACCGCCCGTACGAACTGCTCACTGCCGCCGACGGCGGCGGCCGCCGCCTGTACGACGCGCAGTACTGCGCCGAACACGGCCACCACGGCCCGACGGTGACGTTCAACCGGTTCGACGGCGCGACCGAGAAGATCGACTACGTGTTCGTCACCGAGGGCTCGTCGGTCTTCCAACACGCCGTCGTCGACGACGACTGGAACGGTGTCCCGCCGTCGGACCACGCGCCTGTCGTCGCGGACGTGCGGTTCGAGGAGTAAGTCAGCCGTTCGCGAGGGGCTCTAGACTGCGTCAGACGCATGACTGACGCTCCCTTCCCTTCGATTTTACTTTCACCGAGTGGCGACATTTTTATACCATCGGGAACCAACCGGCGTATGCCTCTCGTCGAAAACTCAAGCAGAGGCAGTGAGAACCCATGACAGACCTGCGAACCCACGCAGAGGAGATTGCGGCACAGTTCTCGGACCATCTGGACGTCAGCGTCGACGAGGTCGAGGAGCGACTGGACAACCTCGTCAACGAGTACAAAGTCCCCGTCGAGGAGGCGCGCCGGAGCGTCACCAACAGCTACCTCGACGAGGCGGGCCTCGAACGCGACGACATCGCCAGCGGCGCCGGCGGCAGTCAACTCGTCGAACTCGCGGACATCGACGAGGACGAACAGTGGGTCGACCTGAAGGTGAAGCTCGTCGACCTCTGGGACCCCGGCCACGAGTCCATCGCACAGGTCGGTCTCGTCGGCGACGAGTCCGGCACGATGAAGTTCGTCGCCTTCCAGACCTCCGAACTCGAGGCGCTCGAAGAGGGGACGTCCTACAGCCTGCAGAACGTCGTCACCGACGAGTACCAGGGGAACTTCTCGGTCAAACTCAACCGGACGACGACGATCACCGAACTCGACGAGGAGATCGAGGTCGGCGACGACAGCGCCACCGTCGAAGGGGCGCTCGTCGACATCCAGAGCGGCAGCGGCCTCATCAAGCGGTGTCCCGAGGAGGACTGCACGCGCGTCCTCCAGAACGGTCGCTGTTCGGAACACGGCAACGTCGAAGGCGAGTTCGACCTCCGCATCAAGGGCGTCCTCGACGACGGCAGCGAGGTCCACGAGGTCATCTTCAACCAGGAGATGACAGAGGAGCTCACCGGCGTCACGCTCGAGGAGGCCAAACAGCAGGCGATGGACGCGCTCGACACCACCGTCGTCGCCGACGAGATGCGCACGATGGTGCTCGGACGCTACTACCGCGTCACCGGCCCGACGTTCGGTCGCTACGTGCTCGCCGACGAGTTCGAGGAACTGAGCGGTCCAACCGATGCGGAAGACGTCCTCATCAAAGCGAGGTCGATGTGAAATGAGTCAGTCAGTCCCTACCCGAGAAGTCGCCCGCCGCGTGTTCGCCGAAGAGTTCAACGACGCCGGCTACACGTTCAAAGAGTCCGACGACGAACGTGCACCGGTCTACCTGCTGCTCCCCACCGGGGAGCGCGCGAACCGCGTCTTCCTCGTCGGCACTCTGACCGAGAAGGAGGACGTCGGCGAGGATTCGGAGTACTGGCGCGGCCGCATCGTCGACCCGACGGGGACGTTCTTCGTCTACGCCGGACAGTACCAACCCGAGGCCGCGAGCGCGCTGCGCGAACTCGAGGCACCGTCGTACGTCGCCATCGTCGGCAAGCCGCGGACCTACGAGACGGACGACGGGAGTATCAACGTCTCCGTCCGACCCGAGTCGATCACCGAGGTGAACGCCGCGACGCGCGACCGCTGGGTCGTCGAGACCGCTCAGCGGACGCTCGAACGCGTCGAGTCGTTCGACGACGAGGGCAACGAGTACGCTCGTATGGCCGACGAGCAGTACGACCTGCCCGTCGACAGCTACACGCAGGCTGCCATCGGGGCACTCGAGAGCCTCGACACCGAGACCACCGACGAGCTCGCATCCGACGCACCGGAGTCAGAAGCGTAATCCGACGCAGGATGCGACCCCACGTCCGGCGACTTTAGCGCACCGCGCTGAAGTCGCCACTCGCGACGTTCGTCGTCCAGAGAGCACCGCGTATACGATCGACAACCCCGGCGTCGTCGGGTGACGCAGAATCGAGTCGCCCGGGTGTTGCAGCACCCGGACGCCGGGCCCCACGTAGACACATGAGCCCACTCTCCGTTACCCCCGGACTCACACAAGAAGCTACCGACAGACCGAACGACCAGCCGACCGACACGAACCGCCGGATCACCGGCCCGCACGACGGCCGCGACAGCGACGGCGCGCTCGACCACCGCTACTGGCGCTGTGAGCGCTGCGGGTTCGAGAGCGCCGACCCGGCGCTCCGGACGGGCTGTTTCCGGTGTGGCACTCGCCACCAGAAGCACGGAGGCGACGATGCCGATTGACCGCACCTCTCCGAGCGGCGGGTGGCGCGACGTCGCAAGAGAACTGTGCGCCGACGGCGGCGTCGACCACGAGGGCGGAGGCGACTCTCGCTCATCGTTCGAGCCGTGTCCCGACTGCGGGCGACTCCCGGGCGTCGACGGCAGCGACCTCTGCTGTGAGGTACATCTCGCCCGTCTCGAACGCGCAAGCTGTCCCGAATCAGGGTCCGACTCGGATTCGTCGGCGTCGACCCCGTAAGTCGTCGGCGGCGTTCCGCGACGCCTACTCCAGCGACTCCGACAGCGTCGCTTCGAGTCGGTCGTCGAGCAGGCCGTCTTCGATCAGCGCCGTCACTGCCTCGATGTCGGGGTGCGGTGGCCGGTCGTCGACGAGCGGCGGCACGACTTCTCGGACGCTCTCGTAGACCGCGCCCGTTCCCGGCGCGTGTGCTAACGTCTCGTCGACGAACTCGGCGGCCTGCGCGCCACAGAGCAGTTCGACGGCGACGACGGTTCTGACGCGCTCGGTGACGCGTCGCGCGGCGAACGCCGACGTCGCGCTCATGCTGACGTGGTCCTCCTGCCCGCCGCTGACCGGCGTGCTGTCCATCGACGGCCGCCCCTCCGAGCGACACTCGTTGAGGAGCGCCGCGGCGGTGTACTGCGGGATCATGTACCCCGACTGGAACCCGCTGTCGGCCGTGAGGAAGGGGGGCAGATGCGGTTCCTGCAGGTTGGGGTTGACCATCCGGTCGACCCGTCGCTCGGCGATGGCCGCCAGCTCGGTGAGCGCGTTGACGACGTAGTCGAGTCGCAGTGCCAGCGGTTCGCCGTGGAAGTTGCCGCCGGAGATGACCGCTCCGACCTCCGTGCCGCTGGCCCGCTCGTCGACGCGTTCGCGGGCGAAGACGAGGGGGTTGTCGGTGGCGCTGTTCAGTTCGACCTCGACTGCCTCTCGGAGGTGGGCGACGGCGTCGCGGACGGCCCCGTGGACCTGCGGGAGACAGCGGAGCGCGTAGGCGTCCTGCACCCGGTCGCAGTTGCGGTGGGACTCGACGATCTCCGACCCCGAACAGAGTCGTTTGACGTTCCGGGCGGTCGCCTTCTGCCCCGGGTGCGGGCGGGCCGCGTGGACGGCCGGATCGCAGGAGGCGGTCGTCCCCATCGTCACCTCGGTCGTCAGCGCGCCCGCGGCGTCGGCCGCCCGGAGCACCTGCTCGGCGTCGGCGACGACCATCGCCGCGAGGCCGACGGTCAACTGCGTGCCGTTGATGAGCGCGAGTCCCTCTTTGGCTTTCAGCGTCAGCGGTTCCAGGTTGGCGGTCTCGAGCGCCTCGTCGCCCGGGAGCCGTCTCGTGTCGCCGTCTGCCGTCTCGACGTCGGCCTCACCCTCTCCCAGGAGGACGAGCGCCATGTGCGCCAGCGGCGCGAGGTCGCCGCTCGCGCCGAGACTCCCGCGGGAGTTCACTACCGGATGAACCCCCGAGTCGAGCATCGCGAGGAGGTGGTCGACGACGGTCTCCCGGACGCCGGAGTACCCCTTCGCGAGCGCGTTGACGCGAGTGAGGAGCATCGACCGGACTTCCTCACGACACAGTTCTCTGCCCGCGCCGGCGGCGTGACTGCGGACGAGGTTCGTCTGTAACCCCTCGACCTTCTCGCGAGGGATGTGCGTGTCGACGAGTTCTCCGAACCCGGTGTTGACGCCGTACACCGGGTCGCCGCTCTCGACGATGTGTTCGATGCGTTCACGGGAGGTACGGATGGCCTCGCGGGCGTCGTCGGCGAGTTCGACTCGCACGTTGTCGCGAGCCACGGCGACCACCTCCTCGACGGTCAGCGAGTCGCCGTCGAGGACGACCCGTTCTGACTCACTCATGGACCACCTCGCCGTCCTTGAGGACGGTCGCGACGGGGTTGACGCCGAAGTTGTACGGGACGTGTCGGTACGAAGGAGCGTCGAGGACGACGAGGTCCGCCGGCGCACCCGTTCGTAGCGTCCCCGTCCCGTCGTCGCGGTTCAGCGCGTGTGCGCCGCCCTCGGTGGCGGCGACGAGCGCCTCTGCGGGCGTGAGTTTCATCCCGGTACAGGCCAGCGCGACGGCGAAGGGCATGCTCTGGGAGTAGCAGTTCGGGTTGAAGTCCGTCGCGACGGCGACGGAGCCGCCGGCGTCGAGGAACGCCCGCGCGTCGGCGTACGCTTCGCCGAGCGAGAACGCCGTCCCCGGGAGGAAGACGGGCGTCACGCCGGCGTCGAGCAGGGCCTCGACGTCGTCGGCGTCGGCCTGCAGGAGGTGGTCGGCGCTCGCCGCATCGACCTCTGCGGCCAGTTGTGCACCTCCGAGGTGGGCGAACTCCTCGGCGTGGACCTTCGGCGTCAGGCCGTGGTCGACTCCCGCTTCGAGGACGCGACGGGACTGCTCGACCGCGAAGACGCCCTCCTCGCAGAAGACGTCGCAGAACTCGGCGACCCCCTGCGTTTCCACTGCAGGGAGTTGTTCGGAGACGACCTCGTCGACGTAGTCGTCGGTCTCCCGACCCTCGGGCACGGCGTGTGCGCCCATGAACGTCGGGACGACGTCGACTGGATGCTGCTCGTCGGCGCGGCGAACGGCGTCGAGCAGCCGGAGCTCGGTCTCCGTGTCGAGGCCGTAGCCGGATTTGACCTCGACGGTCGTGCTCCCGTGTGAGAGCATCGTGTCGAGATGCGACAGCAGGTTCGACAGGAGTTCGTCGCCGTCGGCCTCGCGGGTCGCGCGGACGGTGCGGAGGATGCCACCGCCCTCGGCCATGATCTCCTGGTACGTCTTCCCGCGTAACTTGGCCTCGAACTCGTCGGAGCGGTCGCCCGCGAAGCAGGCGTGAGTGTGTGAGTCGACGAACCCCGGGACCACGCTTCGCCCGGTCGCGTCGACGGCGTACTGGGCGTTCTCCGGCGGATGCTCCCGCGTCACCTCGTCGCTCGGGCCGACGGCGACGACGCGGCCGTCTTCGACGGCGACGGCGGCGTCTTCGAGACGAGTGAGCGGCGTGCTCGCCGTTTCACCGCTCGCTCCTCCCGCGGCGCGGCGAGTCGCGCGCTTCTCCCCGTCGCCGACGACCACCTCGGCGGCGTCGTGGACGACGGCGGTGAGTTCAGTCATGATGCCCTCCGTTCGCAGCAAGCCCACTTAGGAAGTGGGCCACGGCACGGGCACCCGCCGCTGCCGTCATCCCGTCTCTGTCGAGTGGCGGGGCGCACTCGACGACCTCGAAGCCCGCGATCCGGTCGTCGGAAGCGAGACGGCGGAGGATGCCGAACAGTTCGCGCGTCGTCAGTCCGCCGGGCGTCGGTGCCGACACACCGGGAGCCGCAGAGGCGTCGAGGACGTCGAGGTCGACGCTGACGTAGACCTGTTCCACGGACCCGAGTGCGTCGAGCGCGCGGTCCGTGGCAACGAGCGGGTCGTCGCCGACGTCGTCGGCCGTGACGACGTCACCGCCCATCTCGTCGACGTAATCCGCGTACGCGGTCGACGTCTCGAAGTGACGTGCGCCGAGACAGGCGTAGCCGTCGAGTCCGGCATCGAACAGTTGCCGGTAGGGAGTGCCGCTCGTCGCGTCGTCCCGTACCTCCCTGACGTCGAGGTGGGCGTCGAGGTTGACGACGCCGACGCTACCGCGATCGAGGAGCGGAGCGACGTTCGGATAGGTAAGAGAGTTGTCGCCGCCGAGGAAGACCGGGAGGGCGTCGAGGTCGTGGACTCGTTCGCCCGTCTGCCGGACGAGATTCTGGATGCCGCCGACCGTCGCGTTCGGCGACCGGTCGCCCAGACGAACGAGGTCGGCCACGTCGCCGAGGTCGCCGATGCTCCGTCGGTCACCGACTGCACCCGACTCGAAGTGATGGCTCTTGACATCGGCGAACGCTTCGCGGAGTGCCGTCGGTCCCTCTTCGGCACCGCGCCGACCGATAACCGCCTCGTCGACCGGCTCGCCGACGAGGACGACGTCGAACTCGTCTGCTTCCTCTCTCGTCGTCTCCTGCACGACGTGGCCGAACTGTTCGTCGTTCGGGTCCGCGGAGGGTCCGCGCCACTCGAACGACTGGACGAACTCACTCATCGTGATCCCGCATCGGTATCCGGACGTTCGACGCCGTCGCCTCGTCGAGCGCCTCCTCGTACCCTGCGTCGGCGTGGCGGATCACGCCCATGCCGGGGTCGGTGGTGAAGACGCGGCGGGCCTTCTCGGCGGCGAGGTCGGTGCCGTCGAGCACGACGTGGTTGTTCGCGTGCAGCGAGTTGCCGATGCCGACGCCGCCGCCGTCGTGGACGGAGACGATGTCCGCCCCGGCCGCGCAGTTCACCAGGGCGTTGAGGATAGGCCAGTCGGCGACGGCGTCCGTGCCGTCTCTCATCGCCTCGGTCTCGCGGTGCGGGCTGGCGACGCTCCCCGCGTCGAGGTGGTCGCGGGTGACGACCACCGGGGCACTGATCTCGCCGTCGCGGACGAGTTCGTTGATGCGGAGGGCGAACTTCGCGCGTTCGGTGAGTGCTTCGGCGCCTTCAGCGCCTCCGCTTCGGTGCGCCTTCGGCACGTCGCTACCTTCACCGTCGGTCGAGTAGCCCAACCAGCAGACGCGGCTCGGCAGCCCTTGGAACTCGACCTGTTCGTGTGCGAGGTCGATCCAGCGGTTCAGATGTTCCTTCTCGGGGAACAGCTCCTTCACGGCCTCGTCGGTTCGGTGGATGTCCGCGGGGTCACCCGAGAGCGCGACCCAGCGGAAGGGTCCCTTCCCACGACAGAACAGCGGGCGGATGTAAGCCGGGACGAACCCGGGGAAGTCGAACGCCTCTCGCATCCCGCGGTGTTCCTGCACCTGTCCGCGGATGTTGTTGCCGTACTCGAACGTGACTGCGCCTCGCTCCTGGAGGTCGAGCATCGCCCGAACGTGTCGTTGCATGGTGTCGAGGCTCTCTTCGACGTAGCGGTCGGGGTCGTCTCTGCGCAACTGGTCGGCCTCCGCGACGGTGTAGCCCGAGGGGTAGTACCCCTCCAACTCGTCGTGGGCGCTCGTCTGGTCGGTGAGGAAGTCGGGGACGAAGTCGCGTTCGAGCATCCCCTCCAGCATGTCGGCGGCGTTCGTGTGAACCGCGATGGAGTAGGGTTCGCCCTGCGCTGCCGCCTGTTTGGCCTTCTCGATGGCCTCGTCGAGGTCGTCGGTCTGCTCCATACAGTAGCGCGTCTGGATGCGTCGATCGATTCGCTCCTCGTCGACTTCGGCGGCGATGCAGACGCCGTGGTTCATCGTCACCGCGAGCGGCTGTGCGCCGCCCATCCCCCCGAGCCCGCCGGTGACGGTGACGGTCCCGCGAAGGCCGTCACGGTCGGGGAACTGCTGTCGCCCCGCCTCCGCGAGCGTCTCGTAGGTCCCCTGGAGGATGCCTTGCGTCCCGATGTACGCCCACGACCCCGCGGTCATCTGGCCGTACATGATCTTCCCCTCGGCCTCCAACTCGTGGAAGTGCTCCCAGTTGTCCCACTTCCCGACGAGGTTGGAGTTGGCGATGAGGACGCGGGGAGCGCGTTCGTGCGTCGTGAACCGACCGACCGGCTTGCCGGACTGGACGAGCAACGTCTCGTCGTCCGCCAGATCGCGGAGTTCCGCGAGGATGGCGTCGTAGGCGTCCCAGCTCCGGGCGGCGCGCCCGGTGCCGCCGTAGACGACGAGCTCCTCGGGTTTCTCGGCGACGTCGGGGTCGAGGTTGTTGTTCAGCATTCTGAACGCCGCCTCCTGTCGCCACCCCTTGCACTCGATGTCGGTTCCGGTCGGCGAACCCTGGTATCGCCGCCACTCGGCGCTCGGCTCGCCGATTCGATCCGTCGACTGTGAGGGCCTCTGGTCGCTCATTGCTACTCTAGGATTCGTGAACGATTCGCAAATAGCTGCGACCCCGCATACGGCGGGGTATTTATTTACTCGTGACGAACGTGACGGGCGATGTACGAAGCGACGTTCCGAATCCCGGACGCAGGGTCGTACGCGGCGGCGACGGCCGGCTCCGACGCCCGTATCGAGCTCTGGTGTAACGACCACTGCGACCTCCTGCACGTGACGGCCGGCGACGACAGCGAGGCCGCAGCGGCGGTCGTCGCTCGCGTCGAGGAACTCGTCGGCGTACAGGACCGACTGGAGACGACGGATGAACTCGTCGTCGTCACGGCCGACTGCCTCAAGTCACACGACTCCTCGCACGTGGAGACGTATCTCGCCCGGCACGGCTGTCTGCTCCTGCCGCCGCTTCGGTACGCGAGGGGTGCGAAGCTCTGTCGCGTGCTCGCGCTCGACCCGGCGGCGCTCTCGGCGTGCTACCGCGACCTCGTCGACGACGGCTACCGCGTCGGCGTCGAGTCGAAACGCGAGATCTCGGCGGTCCGGCAGGACGCGCCGCTTCTCAGGCTCGACGACGCGTTGCCGACGCTGACCGAGCGACAGCGCGAGGTGCTCACGACCGCCTTCGACGCCGGCTACTACGAGATCCCGCGGCGGACGACGACCGAGGAGATCGCCGCCGTCGTCGGCGTCGAGCGGCGGACCGCCGAGGAGCATCTCCGTCGGGCGGAGAACAAGCTTCTCGCGGGGGTGATCGAGTACCTCTGACTGTCTCGTCCTCGTCTGACAAACGGTTAAGTGGATGGCTGGCCGAGAGAGAGCCACCGATGGGCAACAAGAACAAGACCATCTCCTTTCGGGTCAACGAGGACGCCTTCGAGACCCTTCGGGAGATCGCCGAGGAGCGCGACATCTCCCTGTCGGCGGTCTTCCGCGACTACGTCGACACGTTGGTTGCCCACGACGGGCAAGTACAGGTCGTCCCCGAGCACGAACTCGACGACCTCGGAGACGGCGACGAGCCGAGTTTCCCGCCGAAAGTGGAGGTGCCGAAGAGCTTCATCCGCGAGCACGAACGACTCGAACTGGAGGCCGACCACCTCCGCGAGCAGCTGGAGGAGTACAAACACTACGTGAACCGTCTCCGCGAGGAACTCGACGACGACGAGGAAGTCATCTTCCTCGAAGATCTGGACGGCGAGAGCGACGAACCGTCCTATCGGTTGGGCTGAATCTCCTACCCGGAGAGTTCGCGCTTCGCGGTCGCCGCCTTCTCCTCCATCTCTCTGTCGTCCTCGACGCCCGCGAGCGCCTCGACCGCCTCGAGCGTCCGGACCGACTGGTCGAGAAACGAGAGGATGTCGCCCGGATACGCGTAGAGCATGTACTCGTCGGTCATCACGTCGACGATGGCGTCGGGGCCGAGCCCCTGCGCGCGGAGTTCCAGCAGGTAGCGGATGAACTTCCGCTCGGGATGGCCGCAGTAGGGGTTGTCCTCGCAGTCGCAGTCGAGGAAGTCCTGTGCGAAGTCGAGCACCCGCTCTTGGGTCGCGTCGTCGAGCTTCGTCAGTCCTTCGCCGGAGAACACGAGGTCGAGCGTCGCCCCCTTGAACGCCCCCTTCGGGATGTTCGCCTCCAGTTGGGAGGCGATCTGCCGGTGGTTCTTCAGGTAGATCTTGTCCGTGATAGCCACGCTTGGAGCAAGATACGACGGTGAGCCTGAAAAGGGCCGCGCTTCGGCCGATCGCGGCGCGGTGTGGTGTGCTGAATCGACACACACGAAGCCGGAAGTCGTAACGTATTTGAGCGAAACAGGAGTAGGAGAGGGTGTGTCCGGGTTGGGGTAGTGGACCATCCTTCAGCCTTGTGGAGGCTGAGACGCGGGTTCGATTCTCGCACCTGGACCTTTTCACGACGTTACTCCGACGAGCGTATGCTCGCGTCAGCGAGCACCGCGAGTAACCGACGTACGGAGTGAAACGGGCCGACGGAGAGAATCGAAGCGGGGAGGTCGCGCACAGCGAACGCCAGTGAGCGAGCACGTCCGACCGTGGTTCGATTCTCGCACTTGGACCTCACTTCTGCGCGAACGACAGTGAGCGCTGATGAGTCGTACGTGCGAACCCGAAACAGGGAGTGGAGCGAAGCGGAACGACCGTGGTTCGATTCTCGCACCTGGACCGTCTTCCGAACGTTGCCCGGTGAACACGTCGTCTCGCGACGCCGCTCTCGAAACAGTGCTCGGCGAGGAACTCACACTCTGGATACATCTCCCGGCAGAGTTAGCCGTGTGTGGTGGTAACATATAACTATGTCAGGAGTCGACCCGTACGATCAGAACCCGCCGTATCTATACGAGTGTACGAACTCCGGTGAACGAGTCCAGGCGGAGAACCGCCCGGGCGAGTGTTCGGAGTGCGGGGGTTACATGCAGAACATCAGCAAGCCACGAGAGCAGTAGCCGCTCACGCACTCACTGCCGCTCGCGCGGCCGAGGCCGAATCGTCTCGAGGTCGGTGTGTGGGGGATACGAGAAACCCGAGATTTGCGTCCCGATAGCGCCGCCGAAGACGAGTTACCGCGCCTCGAACGGCGACGACCGTTCACCCACACCGTCGGTCGCGCGGGTCGCGTTCAGCGCCCCGGTCGTCTGGATGATGTTCAGCGCGGTCATCAGGTCGGTCCGGGAGACGAGCCCAACGAGTTCGTCGTCAGCATCGATGACGGGGAGGCGGCCGACGTTGTGTTGCTGCATCGTCGACAGCGCATCCATCGCTCCGGCGTCGGGGGTGATGCTGGTAACGTCGTTGGCCATCACGTCCTCGACGCGGTAGGCGTCGCGTTCGACCTCGTTGACGCCGCGGGCGTCGTTGAGCGTCACCATCCCGACGAGCGCACCGTTGCGCATCACCGGGTAGCCGGTGTGGCGCTCGCGGAACATCCGCTCCATTAGCTCGGCGACGGTGGTCTGCTCGGTGACCGTATGGAGGTCTTCGCGGGTGGTCATGATGTCGCGGACGACGACGTTCTCGAAGGCGGCCTTCATCACCGTCTGCTGGGCCTCGCTGGAGGCACCGATGTAGATGAAGAACGCCAGTGCGACGAGAAACAGGTTCGCGAAGAGCCCGAAGATACCGAGCATGAAGGCGAATGCTTTGCCGACCTCGGCGGCGATCTGCGTCGCTCTCGCGTGCGGACGATTCCGCGCGAGCAGCGCCCGGAGGACGCGGCCGCCGTCCATCGGGAAGCCGGGGAGCATGTTGAAGACGGCGAGTGCGACGTTCGTCATCGCGAGGTAGCCGAGGACGAACTTGACGGCCGCCTGGCTCTCCGGCACCGCGAGGAAGCCGACGTAGGAGACGACGCCGACGAGGACGCTGACGATGGGGCCGGCGACGGCGATGTAGAACTCCTGTTTCCAGTCTTCGGGTATCTCGACGAAGCGGGCGACGCCGCCGAACAGCCACAGCGTGATCGACTCGATCTCGAAGCCGAACTTCCGAGCGACCAGCGAGTGGCCGAACTCGTGGAGGAGGACGCCGAGGAACAGTCCGAGGGCGGCGGTGACGCCGACGATCCACGACATCGACCCGCTCGTGAGCGGACCGGTCGCGATGCTGGTGCCGAAGAGGCCGTTCATCACCTCGGTGAGGTTGGTGACGTCCGCTCCGATGAGATAGGCGAAGAACGGCAACACTAGAAGGAACGTGAAGTCGAGTTTGATGGGAATGCCGAACGCGCTCCCGATCCGAATGCCTCGCATGCCTCCCTCTAGTCGGGGCGGACTCTTAAGTTCGGGCACGACAGCAACGGTTCCGTTGAGGACAACCCTTACCTGACCGGCCCCGTAGACGACCCCATGAGCGATTCGACTCCACACCCGGTCGTCAAGCGCGCGAGCGACGTCGAGTACGAGACGGTCGATGCCGCCGAGGGGATGCAGAAGGGCGTCCTCATCGACGACTCCGACGGCGCACCACAGTTCGCGATCCGACGGTTCACGCTCGCGCCGGGCGCGTCGGTGCCGAAGCACACCAACGAGGTCGAACACGAACAGTACGTGCTCGCGGGCGAGTACACGGTCGGAATCGGCGAGGAGGAGTACACCGTCGCCGCGGGCGACTCGCTTCTCATCCCGGCAGGGACGGTCCACTGGTACCGAAACGAGAGTGAACTGGAGGGGGCGTTCCTGTGTGCCGTTCCGAACGGCGACGACAGTATCGACCTCGTGGAGGGTTGAGTCGCCCTACGACACCGGTCGTCGCGTCACGACGGACGCACAACGTGGACAGACGTACGCTGTCGACGTCCCGAACTCGTCTTCTCGCGTCTCGAGTTTCCAGTCACCGGACAGCGGACTCTCGTGACCGCAGGAGGGGCAGATGAGAACCGTCTTCGGTGGACGATCGGTCGGCGTTCGTTCGTTCGTGCTCGACATTCACTTCGCTATCCGCACCAAAAGCGTAAATAGTTGACTATCCACCCGAATTAGTTGATTGTTCGTGTTGGTTTCGGGTGTCACGGTACGTGTTTCCACAAGTCTCGGTCCGCCGACGGACCGTCACCGACGCAGTACGTGCCGGCGCTATCGTGTGGCTGAAATACCCCGTGCTCGTAACGTAACTCGTGTCTCAGCAGGTCGCACAGGTGGACACCCTGTTCCTCCACGAACTCGGCGACAGATTCCAGGTCGTGGTCACCCGCGACGGCGAGCACGTCTTCCGCGGCGTGCTCGAGTTGAAGGAGACGAACGCGGGGCCCCGACCGGGCAAGTTCCGGAAGAAAGACGGGTCGAGCGAGAAGCCTCGCAGCCCCGACGAGTTCGTCGAACTCGCCCGGAACGCCAAGCGCATCCGCATCTCCGATCACACCTCCCAGACGGGTCGCGACGAACTCCGCGAGATGCTCGACGGCTACCAGTTGGAGGCGCTCGTCGTCCGGACCTGCCGGTACTGCGCCGGCAGCGGCCGGTACTCGCCGATCACCGAGGACACCGCGATCAAGGCCGACCGCGACTACATCTGTCCCGACTGTGCGACCCGCGAACTCGAACGCGAACTGTCGTTCAAAGGCGGTCTCACCAAGGCCGCCCAGGAGCGACTCGAGGACCTGCTGTTCGACGTGCAGGATCTCGACCGTATCACTAATCTCCTGAAGGGCGACCTCGACCCCGACCTGACGAAGTTCGACGAGATCGGCGCCACCGTCGACGACGTCGACCCCGTCGAGACGGCAAGTCTCGACCTCCATCCGAAGCTCCAGCAACAGGTGGAGAGCAGGTTCGAGACGCTGCTGCCCGTCCAGAGCCTCTCGGTCCGAAACGGCTTGTTCGACGGTGACGACCAGTTGGTCGTGAGCGCGACGGCGACCGGGAAGACGCTGGTCGGCGAACTCGCCGGCGTCGACCGCGCACTGAAGGGCAACGGGAAGCTCCTGTTTCTGGTTCCGCTCGTCGCCCTCGCCAACCAGAAACACGAGGACTTCAAGGAGCGCTACAGCGACCTCGGATTGAACGTCACTATCCGCGTCGGCGCGAGTCGCATCAACAACGACGGCAACCGGTTCGACCCCAACGCCGACATCATCGTCGGCACCTACGAGGGTATCGACCACGCCCTGCGGACGGGGAAGGATCTCGGCGACGTCGGCACCGTCGTCATCGACGAGGTCCACACGCTGAAGGAGGACGAACGCGGCCACCGCCTCGACGGGATGATCTCCCGACTCAAACACTACTGCGAAGAGCGCGCGAAGAAGCGCGACAGCTACGACGGCGCGCAGTACATCTACCTCTCGGCGACCGTCGGCAACCCCGAGTGGCTGGCCAAGCGCCTGCGGGCGACGCTCATCGAGTTCGAGGAGCGGCCCGTCCCGATCGAACGCCACCTCACCTTCGTCGACGGCCAAGAGAAAGCCCGCATCGAGAACCGACTTGTCAAGCGGGAGTTCGACCGCAAGTCGTCGAAGGATTTCAGGGGACAGACGATCATCTTCACCAACTCCCGGCGACGCTGCCACGAGATCTCCCGCAAACTGGAGTACTCCTCTGCCCCCTATCACGCCGGGCTCGACTACGGCCAACGGAAGCAGGTCGAGCGACAGTTCGGCGACCAGGAACTCGCCGCCGTCGTCACCACCGCCGCCCTCGCCGCCGGGGTCGACTTCCCGGCCTCGCAGGTCGTCTTCGACTCGCTGGCGATGGGGATCGAGTGGCTCTCCGTCCAGGAGTTCAGCCAGATGCTCGGCCGCGCCGGTCGTCCCGACTTCCACGACCGCGGTATCGTCTACATGCTCGTCGAACCCGACTGCCGCTACCACGGCAGCATGGACATGTCCGAAGACGAGGTGGCGATCAAGCTGCTGAAAGGCGAGATGGAGGACGTCCTGACCCGCTACACGGAGTCGGCGGCCGTCGAGGAGACGCTCGCGAACATCACCGTCGCGGGCAAGCGGGCCAAGCGACTCAACGACCGGATGCTCGGCGAGATCGACACGAAGCGGGCGCTCGGTCGCCTCCTGGAGTGGGAGTTCATCGACGGCTTCCAGCCGACGCCGCTGGGTCGCGTCGTCACCCGTCACTTCCTCTCGCCGAAGGACGCGTTCCGCATCCTCGACGGCATCCGCTCGGAGTTAGAGCCGTACGACATCGTCGCCGAGATGGAACTGGCCGACGAGGAGGGGTAGCGCGCCGACGACGACGGCCAGCGCGCCCCCGACGATAGCCGGCCAGAAGACAGTTGACGCCCCGCTCGACGGCTAAAAGACGCACGCTCACCCTCCGTATCACCGCCTCCAGACGCCTCTTCTCCCCGACTCCCCAATTCGGGAGCACGATGTCTCAACACTCCGAGTCGACGGCGGTCGCGCTCGACCCCGAGGACGACTGGACGACGCTCTACGTCGACGGCGAACGCGACGCCGACGGCGAGACGCTGTCGGTCGAGAACCCGGCGACCCGCGAGCAGTTCGCCGAGGTCCCGCGGGGGACGACCGACGACGTCGACGACGCGTACGAGGTGGCCGCCGAGGCGCAGGAAGCGTGGGCCGACCGGTCGCCGGCGGAACGGGCCGAAATCGTCTCCGGGGCTGTCGACGTGATGCGCGAGCACCGCGAGGAGATACTCGACCTCCTCGCCGTCGAGGCGGGCAGTAGCCAGCTGAAAGGGCAGGTCGAGTTCCAGTCCGCCGTCGGCATCACGGGCGAGGCGGCGAGCTTCCCGACCCGGATGGGTGGCGACTACAGGGAGTCGAACGTCGACGGGAAGGAGAATCTCGTCAAGCGCGAGCCGATGGGCGTCGTCGGCGTCATCTCGCCGTGGAACTTCCCGTTGCATCTGTCGATCCGGGCGGTCGCGCCCGCGCTGGCGACGGGCAACTCGGTGGTGCTCAAACCCGCCTCGAACACGCCCATCACGGGTGGACTGCTCCTCGCCCGGCTCTTCGAGGCCGCCGGGCTCCCCGACGGCGTTCTGAACGTCGTCACCGGCGAGGGGTCGGAGATCGGCGACCGGATGGCCGGCCACCCCGAGGCGAGCGTCGTCTCGTTCACCGGGTCGACGCCGGTCGGTCGACGGGTCGCCAAGCAGGCCGTCGACAACCTCGCGCTCCCGGCGATGGAGCTCGGCGGCAACGGTCCACACGTCGTCCTCGAGGACGCCGACGTCGAGCAGGCGGTCGCGGCCGGCGCGTTCGGGACGTTCCTCCACCAGGGGCAGATCTGTATCTCCATCAACCGCCACCTCGTCCACGAGTCGATCTACGACGAGTACGTCGAGCAGTTGGCCGAGAAGGCGGCGTCGCTCCCCATCGGCGACCCGCGCGACGAGGAGACGGTGGTCGGGCCTATCATCGACGAGTCCCAACGCGACGAGATGCTGGAGTACGTCGCGGAGACGGTCGACGCGGGTGCGACACTCGAGACGGGCGGCGAATCGGTCGTCCCCGGCGGTGTCGACGTCGACGACGACGACAGCCTGTTCGTCGAACCGACGGTGCTCTCGGGGGCGACCAACGAGATGGCCGCCGCGTGCAACGAGCATTTCGGCCCCATCGCGCCCGTCATCCCCTTTTCCGACGACGAGGAGGCCGTCGAACTGGCCAACGACACCGAGTACGGCCTCGCCGCGTCGGTGTTCTCGGAGAGCCGTGAGCGGGCCGAGACGGTGGCCGACGACGTCGACGCCGGGATGGTGCACCTGAACGACATGCCGGTGAACGACGAACCGCACGTCCCGTTCGGCGGGATGAAGGCGTCGGGTATCGGCCGGTTCAACGGCGAGCACGTCCTCGAGGAGTTCACTCAGCCGAAGTGGATCGGCGTCCAGCGCGACCCCCGAGAGTACCCATTCTGACCACTCGCGCTCGACACCGACTCCCGTCCCACGAACCGGCCGCCGAGCAGCGGTTTCGACGCCCGGTTCCCACATCCTTTTGCCGACCGGTGCCGTCGCAGACGACGTGGTTGCGATAACGTCGGGGATGGTCGCCGTCTTCGTCATCATCCTCCTCGCACTGTTGTTCTTCGCGACGGAACCCGTCCCGGTCGACATCACCGCCATCGGCGTGATGGTTGCGCTGATGCTCGTCCCGCCGGTGTCGGAACTGCTGGTGTCGGTCGGTCTCCTCGGGGCACCGATCGAGACGATCACGCCCGAACAGGGGATCTCGGGGTTCTCCAGCGCGGCGACGATCACCGTCCTCGCGATGTTCATCCTCAGCGAGGGCGTCCAGCGGACCGGCGTCGTGCAGCTCCTCGGCGCGAAGATCTCGTCGCTGACGGGCGACGACGAGTCGAAACAGCTCGGAGCGATAATCGGTCTCGTCGCCCCCATCTCGGGGTTCATCAACAACACCGCCGCCGTCGCGATCCTCCTGCCGATGGTGACGGACCTCGCCGAGCGCGGGAGGACGTCGCCGTCGAAACTGCTGATGCCGCTGTCCTTCGCGTCGATGTTCGGCGGAATGCTCACGCTCATCGGCACGTCGACGAACATCCTCGCCTCCCAGCTCTCGGAGCGACTCGGGCAGGAGCACCCCGGAACGGGGCTCGACGCCTTCTCGATGTTCGAGTTCACCCAACTGGGCCTCGTCGTCTCGCTGGTCGGGACGGTGTATCTTCTCACCGTCGGTCGGTATCTCATCCCCGAGCGCATCAAACCGCAGGTCGACCTGACCGAGGAGTTCGAGATGGCGGAGTATCTCACCGAGGTGACCGTCCGCGAGGACTCGCCGCTCGTCGGCCAGCAGGTCCAGACGGCGCTCGTCGAGACGGAGTTCGACGTCGACCTGATCCAACTCATCCGCGACGAGGAGGTGTTCCTCGAACCGCTCGGACCGAAACAGATCAAGGCAGGCGACGTCTTCGCCCTCCGGACGGACCGCAACACGCTCGTCGAACTGTTAGACGTCGAAGGGCTCGATCTCGTGCCAGAGGTCGTCGTCGACGAGGCGGAGTTGGAGGCTGCGAGCGGCGGTCAGAACCTCGTCGAGGTCGTCGTCGCTCCCGGGTCGTCGCTCGTCGGCGAGTCGCTCGCCTCGGCGTCGTTTCGCCAGCGCTACGACGCGACCGTCCTCGCACTCCGGCGCGGCGGCGAACTCATCCGGCGGCGGATGGACAACATCCCGCTTCGCGTCGGCGACACGCTGCTCGTGCAGGCGACGACCCAGAGCATCGAACGACTCGACCAGAACCGCGATTTCATCGTCGCCCAGGAGATCGAACGTCACGACTACCGCGAGTCGAAGATCGCCGTCGCCGTCGGCATCGTCGCCGTCGTCGTCGGGCTCGCCGCACTCGACTTCGTCCCTATCGTCGTCTCGGCGCTCGCAGGCGCGCTAGCGATGGTCGCGACCGGGTGTCTGAAACCGACGGAGGTGTACGACGCGGTCCAGTGGGACGTCGTCTTCCTCCTCGCGGGCGTCATCCCCCTCGGCATCGCCATGGAACAGACGGGCGCGGCCGCGCTGCTGGCGGAGCTGGTCGTGATGACCGGGGAGTTCCTGCCCTTGCTGGCGGTGCTCGGCGTGTTCTACGTCGTCACGGCGCTCCTGACGAACGTCATCAGCAACAACGCGAGCGTGGTGTTGATGATCCCAGTCGCCTTCGAGGCGGCACGGACGCTCGGCGCGAACGCCTTCGCGTTCATCCTCGCCGTCACGTTCGCGGCGAGTACGGCGTTCATGACGCCCGTCGGCTACCAGACGAACCTGTTCGTCTACGGTCCCGGCGGGTACAAGTTCACGGACTACATGCGCGTCGGCGCGCCGCTACAGCTGCTCTTCGCCGTCGTGACGACGCTCGGCATCGCGTTCTTCTTCGGACTACGACCCTGACGTGACACGCTGCGCAGGGGAACGAAACGCTTTACAAGCGGTCGGGTATTGATGTATATGCGGGACCGTGGGTTAGCCTGGTATACTTCGGGCCTTGGGTGCCCGTGACCCCGGTTCAAATCCGGGCGGTCCCACTTTTGTGCGACGAACGCACGTGAGGAGTCAGACATACACAGCCCGGTCTGAATCCGACGAGCCCGAACGGAGTGTGGTCTCGGTACGGTTCAAATTCGGGTGGTCCCATTTGTAACAATCCACCCGTCACGGGAGCGACACGGAAATGCTCTCGTTCGATCGAACGACGAGCGACGCGAGTCGAGACTCCCGTCTCAGTTCCCGGCGCTGTCGTCGTCCGTCTCCGGCGGTTCCGGCGTCTCGAGCGGTTCGGGCGTCTCTGGTGGTTCCGGCGTGTCGTCCGTCGCGGGCGTCTCCGTCGTCGGCTGTCCGTCCTCGACGCCCGTGCCGCTCCGCTCGCTGACCCGGATCGTCGCGACCCGTTCGGCGGCGACGCCGATCCCCTCGCCCGCCTCGATCCGTTCCGTCTCCGTCAGCTCGATGGTGACCTGACTCACCCGGCCGAGTTGACCGCGGATCTCGCCGCTCGGTACCTCCTCGGTGTGGACGTTTACGTAGGTGTTCCCGTTCTCCATCCCGTCGACGAGGTCCGCGAGCGACGCCCCCGCGAGCGGTCCGACGAGGTCGTCGGCGGTGACGGTCCCCTCCGCCAGCACGCCGTTCTCGGTGACGCCCTGCTCCAGCGCCCCGACGGGGGTCCCGTCCTCGTCTTCGCGGCCGAAGAGGAACGCCACGACCGGTCCGTTCTCGTCCGCTGCTCCGAGGTGGATGTGTGCCTGTGTGACGTCTTCGATGCGAGCGACGAGGAGGACGTAGTGAAGCGCCTCTCCGTCGTCGCTCACCCGGACCAACGTCGCTCCCGTCCCGTCGGTCTCGACCGGTGGCACCTCCGCGTCACCGCCGAGCGTCCCCGCGCTGTAGAACCGCGGCGAGCGCTGTGAACCGGCGCTGTCGTCGACCTGTAGTGTTCCTGCGGCGGAGCCGACCCCCGCGAGGACAGCCATTCCCGCGCCGAGCCTGAGTACATCGCGCCTGCGTGTCATACCCTGAGACTGTCCACGTATCGACCGATAGGTACTTGTCAACTAACCTGTGACTGTCGGGATTTGTTCTCTGTTTATCGAACAGTATCGATCGCCTCGACGGCGTCACAAGCCGACGACCGGACGTCCTCGCCGGCGACATCCTCGGGAAACAGTACCTCGCTACGGACTCTCCTTCGATTGGCACCTCCCACTCGACGAGTACAGTTGTCTTCGCCTGCGGTGAGCTGACGTGACGCTGCGGCGTCACGACGGCTCCGGGTGGCGGTTTCCTCGAGACCACTTCCGCTCCAAGGCGACAGTTCTTACACGATGAGGCCATAACTCCGCCTCAATGGCTCAGGCACAGAACCAAGAGCTGACCGAGCGGTTCATCCAGTTCTACCGCAACTACTATCGGGACGCCATCGGTCAACTCGCTCAGAACTACCCTAACGAGCAGCGGTCGCTCTACGTCGACTACGAAGATCTCTATCGGTTCGACACGGACCTCGCGGACGACTATCTCAACCAGCCCGACCAGCTGCGCGAGTACGCCGAGGAGGCCCTCCGACTCTACGACCTCCCGGCCGACGTCAAACTCGGGAAGGCGCACGTCCGCCTCCGCAACATCGACCGTAACGTCGATATCCGCTCGATCCGCGTCCACGACGACCACATCGGGAAACTGATCTCGGTGTCGGGGATCGTCCGGAAGGCGACCGACGTCCGCCCGAAGATCACGGAAGCGGCCTTCGAGTGCCAACGCTGCGGGACGATGACCTACATCCCCCAGAGCGACGGCAACTTCCAGGAACCCCACGAGTGTCAGGGGTGTGAGCGACAGGGACCGTTCCGGGTCAACTTCGACCAGTCGGAGTTCATCGACTCACAGAAGATCCGCGTCCAGGAGAGCCCCGAGGGGCTCCGCGGCGGCGAGACGCCGCAGTCGATCGACGTCAACATGGAAGACGACGTCACGGGCAAGGTGACCGCCGGCGACCACGTCACCGTCACGGGCGTCCTCCACATCGAACAACAGCAGAGCGGTCAGGAGAAGTCCGCCATCTTCGATCTCTACATGGACGGTGTCGCCATCGACATCGAGGACGAGGAGTTCGAGGATATGGAGATTACCAAGGAGGACAAACAGCAGATCGTCGAACTCTCCGAGCGCGACACCATCTACGAGGACATGGTCGCCTCCGTCGCCCCGGCCATCTACGGCTACGAGGAGGAGAAACTCGCGATGATCCTCCAGTTGTTCTCCGGCGTGACCAAGAACCTCCCCGACGGGTCGCGGATCCGTGGCGACCTCCACATGCTACTGATCGGGGATCCCGGTACGGGGAAGTGTGTCGACGGCGACACGCTCGTCACCCTCGCTGACGGGTCGGAAGTCCCGATCAGAAAACTGGTCGAGGAGAACCTCGACGACCCGAAGCCCGTCGACGACGGCGTCTGGGACGACGTCGACGTCGCCGTTCCGTCGCTCACAGCCGACGGGTCGTTGGTCAAGCGACGTGCGACGAAGGTGTGGAAGCGCGAAACGCCCGAATCGATGTATCGAATCGAAACGGCCAGCGGAACGGAAATCACGGTTACGCCGTCACATCCACTGTTCGTCCAATCCGAAGGACGGTTCGCCGCAGTTCGAGCGGACGAACTCACCGACGGGCAGTTCGTCGCCGTCCCGCAGCGCGTTTCCACAGAGTCGCACGACGCGATCGACGTTCGATTTCGGCAGTCAAAGTCCCACAACGCTGTGAGGCTAGACCTCCCCGACGAGTGGACAGCGTCGCTCGCTCGGCTGGTCGGATACATCATTGGGGAAGGGTACGTCGAACAACGTCCCGATAACACGGGATACGTCTCCGTCACGAACGACGACTGTGAGATCCTCGGCGACGTGGCCGAGGCGCTCTCCGAACTCGGCCTGAACTACACGGAACGTGCATCGCGCAAGGGGAAGTCTGCGAAAGAGATCTACTCCGGGTCCGGAGAGTTCGTCGACTTCCTTGCCAACCTCGAACCCGCGATGCTGGATGCGTCGGCGGACCAACGCGTTCCGAGCGCGATATTCCGGACTGGACCTCGCATCCGCGCCGAGTTCGTCCGCGCGTACGTCGACAGTGAAGTCCACGTCTCGACTACGGAACGTGAGCTGACGATTTCGTCGATGAGTCCCGAACTACTCCGTGGCGTCAGAAGCCTCCTCCTCTCGCTCGGAATCCGGTCTCAGTTCATGTCGAAAGAGCCCGACGGGTATCGTCTCCGTATCTCGGGTGAGAACTTCGTCCGGTACGTCGAGCGTGTAGGTTTCATCACGGATAGAAAGACGACGGCGGCCGGAGAGTTCGAGGACGTAGCGCAAAACACGAACGTCGAAGTCGTACCCGACGTCGGGACAGAACTTCGACGGCTTCGTGAATCGCTCGGTCTGACGCAGTTCGACTGCAACGTTCCGCGTACGACCTATCAGCACTACGAGCGCGGGGACCGGAATCCGAGCAGGAAGAACTTCCGCAGGGTCTTATCAGCATTCGAGGACCGGATCGAGGAGCTTCAACGCCTCAAATCGAGGATCGAAGAGGGTAGCTGGTCGGCGGTCGTCGATGCGCGTGAGGCGCTCGGCATCTCCCAGCACGATCCCGCAGAAGGGATGGACGTCACCCAAACAGCGGTCAGCTATTACGAGCGCGAAGAAGTCGTTCCGGACGGGGGGAAAGTCGACGACGCCTCGGACGTGATCCTCGACCGCCTCGGAGAGGGAATCGCCGCACGGAAGGACGTCGAGGCACTACGATCGCTCGCTACTGACGATATTGCATGGGACCGGATCGAATCCATCGAACTGGTCGAGCCGACCGAGGAGTGGGTTTACGATCTCGAGGTCGAAGGGACGCACAACTACCTGACGAACGGAGTCATCTCTCACAACTCCCAGATGATTTCGTACATTCAGAACATCGCCCCTCGTTCGGTCTACACCTCCGGGAAGGGTTCGTCCTCGGCCGGTCTGACCGCGGCCGCTGTTCGCGACGACTTCGGCGACGGCCAGCAGTGGACGCTCGAAGCGGGGGCGCTCGTTCTCGCCGACAAGGGGATCGCCGCGGTCGACGAATTAGATAAGATGCGCTCGGAAGATCGGTCGGCCATGCACGAGGCGCTCGAACAGCAGAAGATCTCCATCTCGAAAGCCGGCATCAACGCGACGCTCAAGTCCCGGTGTTCGCTGCTCGGCGCGGCGAACCCCAAATACGGGAGATTCGACCAGTACGAGCCTATCGGCGAGCAGATCGACCTCGAACCCGCGCTCATCTCGCGGTTCGACCTCATCTTCACCGTCACCGATCAGCCGGACCCCGAACACGACGCGAAACTCGCAGACCACATCCTCAAGACGAACTACGCGGGCGAGCTGAACACTCAGCGGACGCGCGTGCCGACCTCGAACTTCACCGAGGAGGAGGTCGACTCCGTCACCGAAGAGGTTGCTCCCGAGATCGACGCCGAACTCCTCCGGAAGTACATCGCCTTCTCGAAGCGCAACTGCTTCCCGACGATGACCGAGGAGGCCAAGCAGGCGATCCGCGACTTCTACGTCGACCTGCGGTCGAAGGGGGCCGACGAGGACGCCCCCGTCCCGGTCACTGCCCGGAAACTCGAGGCGCTCGTCCGACTGGCCGAGGCGAGCGCGCGGGTCCGCCTCTCCGACGAGGTAACCGCCGAGGACGCCAACCGCGTCATCGAGATCGTCCGGTCGTGTCTGCAGGACATCGGCGTCGACCCCGAGACGGGGCAGTTCGACGCCGACGTCGTCGAGACCGGCACCTCGAAGAGCCAGCGCGACCGCATCAAGACGCTCAAACAGCTGATCAGCGAGATCGAAGAGGAGTTCGAGGAGGGAGCACCCATCGACGAGGTGCTCGACCGCGCCGACGAGATCGGGATGGGACGCGACAAGGCCGACGGAGAGATCGAGAAACTTCGCCGGAAAGGCGAAGTGTACGAACCGAAGACCGACCACCTCCGGACCACGTAACTTCAGCGATGGACCGGATCTCCGCGCTCAGAAACGTCGAAGACGCGCTCCGAGCGTTCGAAGACGGCGAGATGGACCTCGCGACGACCGAACGGCGCGTGGCGACGGTGCTGCGGACGTACGCCACCGAGTTCGACGACGACCCCCGGACGACGTACCGGGCGATCGGCGACGACGCGGTCGTCGTCGCGAGCTCGGAACCAGAGGCCCGAGAGCGCGTTCGGACGCTCCGAGACGTCGACGACGACGTCCCGTTCGGCCTCGAACGCCTCGGGTGACCGCTCCCGGCGGCGGTCCACTCGCCGGGACCGGTGGAACGTAAACGCTTTTGTCGACAGACCGAGAAATATCGACAACCATCGGTGGAGTGATCCAGGGTGAAAGCTAACAGACGACAGTTCACTGGTGACGACGTCCTCGAAAAGGCGTCGAGCGTGCTCCTTCTCTCGCCGTCGCTCTCCGACGACGAGGCGGCGTGCTGTACCGACCTGCTCCAGCCGACCGACGACCCGCCGGGGAACCTCCTCTGGGTGGCGTACACTCGATCCCCGGACAGCCTGCTCCGACGGTGGCAAACGCACGGCTGCGGCCGACCGGCGAACCTCGGGATCGTAAGCGTCGGCGAGTCGGCCCGGTCTGCGGCCGCCGCTCGGCCGGACGAGACTCCACTCTCCGGTCCGGTCGAGACGATCGCGAACCCGACCGACCTCACCGGGCTTGGGATCCGTCTCAACGACTATCTTCGACGGTGGGACGACAACGACTACCCGACGACCGTCTGTCTCGACTCGCTGACGGCGATGCTCCAGTACGTCGACGTCGAGACCGTCTACCAGTTCCTCCACGTCCTCTCGGGACGGTTCTACGCCGCCGGCGCGCGAGCGCACTTCCACGTCGACCCCGATGCCCACGACGAACAGACGGTCGAACGACTCGTCTCGCTGTGCGACGTAGCGGTCGACCTCTCGGGCGAGGAGTGGACCGTCCGTTCTCGGTAGCTGACGATAGATTTAATTCAATTAATTCGATAGCTGATTGCGTGCTGTTGGTCGTCACGTACTCGCAGGCCGCCCGTGGCACGCTCCGCAACGTCTGTCGCATCCACGATGAGACCGTCGTCCGATGGTTCGGTCGCGCAGCGCTGTTCGAGGAGACCCGTCGACATCCGAGAGTTCGAGGTCGACGAGGCCGGCGTCCAGCAGCTCCTCGTGATCGGTGACGAGAGCCGTCAGGTCGGGGTCGAGCCGACCGCCAATGTACTGGACAGTCCCTCCGTCGCGTAGGCGGCGTCGAGGACCGCGACGTCGCGACCGTCCCGTGCGAGCGTGGCTGCGAGTTCGACTGCCGTACGGGTTACACCCGCGCCGCCGGTCGCGCCGACAAGCGCGGTAGTCGTTCCGGGCATGGGCTGAGATGCCCCGCTCTTCGGATTAAAATTCTTCGTCGAGCGACGGAATCTTACGACTCGGCGATAGCTGCTTCGATCTCGTCTAACTCCTCGTCGCTCAGGTCGGGGCGGTCGCCGGCGACGGCGTGGATGGGATGGCCGCCGTCGCCGTCGAACCGTGGGACGATGTGGGCGTGGACGTGCGGCACCTCCTGTCCGGCGGCCTCGCCGTCGTTGATGCCGACGGTCGTCGCGTCGGCGTCGACGGCGTCCTCGACGCGCGAGACGAGCTCGTGGACGTCGCGGAAGATGTCGGCGGCGACGTCGTCCGGCAGGTCGTCGAGTCGCGCGTGGTGGTCCTTCGGGATGACGAGCGTGTGCCCCGGCGCGAGCGGGTTGGCGTCGAGGAAGGCGAGCGTCGTCTCTGTCTCGCGGACGATCCGACCAGGGATGTCGCCGTCGACGATAGCACAGAAGATGCAGTCTTCGGACATGCGTCGAGCGTCGGCCGCGAGCGGTAAGAAGATTTCCCGCCCCCCGAGGGTCACGCGCTCGCGACGGTCGTGAGCGCCACCGAGCGCACCGTCAGGGCAAGCGGGCGGCGACGGCGTCGCGGTACTCCGCTGGAGTGTAGCCGAGTCGCGAGAGCCACACCTCCTGGTACGAGGGGTGGAGGATGGGGAGGAGCGTCACGCCGAGCGACGGGCAGTCGACCGGGTCGAGGACGGTGTCGAGAAAGCCCTCGACCGTCTTCCCCTCGAAGGCGAGCATCGTCTCGGTGGCGTGCTTGCCGGTGGCGACGACGACCGCCGGGTCGACCTGCGCGAGTTCGGTCTCGAGGTGGCGACGGCAGTTGTCGAGTTCCTCGCGTGTCGGCTCCCGGTTCGACCCCTCACCGTCGCTCGGAAAGCACTTCACCGCGTTCGTGTAGTACGTCCGGTCACCGTAGCCCAACGCCTCGAACAGCGAGCGGACGCGACGGCCGGAGTGCCGCGAGGTGTAGGCGAGCCCCGTGTGGTTGCCGCCGTTCCACGTCTCCGCGTCGGGGTCGCCCGCGCCGGGCGCTTCACCGACGACCACGACGTCCGCCGCCTCCGGCAGCAGCGGGTCACCGTCGTCGTCGACCGGGAGCGTTCCCCACGAGATGCACGTCCGGGACTCGACGAGCGCCGGACAGCGGGAACAGCCTGGTTCGAGCGCGTTCCGCGCCTCCGGTGGTGGATGCCGTGGCATCGTCGGGAAGGGCGTGGACTACTCCGTCAGCGGCAGCACGATCCCGAAGACGATCGGCGAGAAGAACGCGATGAGGATGCCGAGTATCTCCATGTCGGTCAGGAGCATCGACTCCCAGCCCGGAAGCGGGCCGAAAAACGCGCTGCCAGCGAGGTGGCCGAGCGCGCCGAGTGCGAACAGCGCGACGCCGAACGCGAAACTGGTCTTCGTCAGTCGGGGGTAGTCGAGGTTGCCGTAGCGGCCTGCCATGCTCGGTAGTAGTTCGGCGGTGGCTGAAACCACTTTCGAGAGCGAAAGACTCACAACTCGGTGCCCGACTGTTCGGTGTATGTACGAACTGCTGGTCGAGACGGTTCCGGAACTCGCCGCCATCCTGTTTTTCGCCGTCGGGTCGAGTGCGCTCTCGACGCTCGGCGTCTACCTCGAAGAACTCGCACTGCAGACGCTCGCGACCGGCGAGACGTTCCTCGCGCTTTGGTTCGCCGCGTTCGGGCTGCTAGCCTTCTACTTCGGGCTGTATCTGTTCGGGTACTCCGAACTGCTCCCCCGTCTGAGCAGCTATCTCGGTTCCGAGCCAGCGCAGTAACCGACAGCCACCACCCTCAGTTCTCGACGACGCTACTCCGTGAGCGGCAGCACGATCCCGAAGACGAACGGGGCGGCGAAGGCGACGCTCCGCTTCGTCAGCCGGTGGTAGTCGACGTCGCCATAGCGACCGGATACGGTCCGTCCTGTGGCCCCTCGTTCGAGGAGAAAACAGGTGTGGGTGTAGGAACGTCGCCTACAGCTTCGCCGCGAGCGCGTCGGCGACGCTGACCGCCGAGACGTCGCGTTCGATGGTGTCGGTGCCGTAGATGGCTTCGACGCCCGCCGCCGCGAGCTTCGTCCGCGCGTTGGCCGCCAGGAGCGGGTGGACGCACGTGACGTACACGCTGCCGACGCCCCGGTCGTGAAGCACGCCGATCGACTCGCTCATCGTCGACCCGGTGGCGACGATGTCGTCGACGAGCACGACGTCTCTTCCCTCGACAGTGGCGTCGCTCGGACGTATCTCGACGTCGCCGGTGTCGTAGTCGCGTTCCTTCTCGAAGTAGTCGACGTCACCCGTCCCGTAGGCGTCGCGGACGGTCTCCGCGAGGTCGATGGCTCCCGAGTCCGGCGAGAGAAAGAGTGGGTCGGCGAGCGCCGCGGGAAGCGGGTCGGCGAGCGCGGGTGCGGCGTCGATCGTCTCGCAGGGGACGTCGAAGAACTCCGCGATCGTCTCCTCGTGGGGGTTGACCAGTAGCACGCGGTCGGTTCCGCTGCTGACGGCCCTGGCGACGGCGCGGGCGGAGACGGGTTGGCCGGGTTTGAACGCCGAGTCCTGCCGGGCATACCCCATGTACGGGATCACCGTGACGACCTCGTCGACGCCGGCCTCGCGAGCGGCGTCCTGCAGTTGGAGCAGTTCGACGTGGGCGTCGCTCGTGGTCGTCGAGGCGACGATGATGGCCCGCTCGGGCGTCTCCTCGGCGAGCGCGTCGGCCGTGAGGAGCCGTTCGCCGTCCGGGAACGTTCGGTAGTCGACGGTCGCGAGCGGTTCGCCGGCGACGTCGGCCAGCGTCGCCGCGAGCGCCTGCGAGGTGGAACCGGGTAGTATCATATTCGAGGCCACTACGTTCGGCGTTAAACCGGTTTTCGTTGGGTCCGGGTGCGCGGGCGACTACCGCACGGCCAGTCCGGCCACGCCGCGGACGCCCAGCTCCTGGCTCTGCCAGCCGTCGCCGGCGTCGACGAGGAGGGTTCCGGCCTCCGTGACGGCGACGACAGCCCCGGTCGCGTAGGCGACGCCGACGACCGGGTCGGGCGTCGGTAGCTCCACCGCCGCCCACTCGCCGTCGGACGAGTCCGACGGGCCTCCACTCGCGTCACTCGCGGAGACGTCGTCCTCGCGGGCGTAGAGCGTCGTCGCCGCGACGGCGTGCGCACGGGCCGCGCCGTCGCCGGTGACCGCTCGGAAGTTCCCCCCGAGGACGTTCATCCAGCCGTTGCCTAGACTGTACAGCGCCTCGCCGGTCGCCGCCAGCGGGACGCCGACCCCGACGACGTCGCGGACGTCGTCGAGTCCCGTGTGGGTCACGCCGTCCTCGTCGATGCGGTAGACGCCGTCGGCCGCGGCGACGAGCGGGCCGTCGATGGCGCGGACGGTATCGATGCGACCCAGCGTCTTCCAGGCCAACGTCTCGGCGACGTCGGCGTCCGCCGCGTCGAGTTCGGCCAGGTCGACGTCACCCGCTTCGGCGTCGGGGTCGTAGCGAGCGATCCACCCGTCCTCGTTGGCGGCGACGAGCCGGCCGTCCCAGAAGCCGATGGCGACGGCCGGGCCGAACCCGGTCGGTTCGAACTCGGTGTCGCCGACCGCGAGGTCGATATCCTCGTCAGTGGCGACGGCGACCTGCTCGCCCGCGGCGGCGACGTCGCGAGCGGTACAGCGGTGGTCGAGGCCGAACTCGCCGACCCGGTCGCCGGAGACGTCGACGGTGACGACCCCGAGTTCGGTGGCGACGAACACCTCCACCTTGCCCGCCCTGTCGCTGTAGACGCGTTTCTCCTCGATGCTGTCGTCCGTACTCATCTCAGCGTACGGTTCTCGCGGTCGGTGCGAAAGTGTTGCGGGAGGGGTCCACGTCGGCGCGGTCGACGGAGCCTATAGGAACTCCCGAACCTCGGAGTACCACATGTCGTGGTGGTCGACCTCGTCGAGCGCCTCGGCGATGTCGACGGCGAGCACGTGCCAGCAGCGCTGGTCGGGGTCTTCGGGGTCCAGATTGTACGAGCTGTCTTTGCAGGTACAGCCGCCGTCCTCCACGACGTACTCGTCGTCGTAGCCGACGACGACGGTGAAGTCGCGGTACTGTTTCACGCGGTGCTCGGCGACGGCTTCGATGGCGCGCAGGCCGCGGTCGCCGTGGATCGAGACGATGGTCTCGGCTACCGACGCGGTGAGTCGCCCCGCGTCTTCGAGCGCCGCTCGCCAGTCTGCCCCCTCCTCGTCGCTCACGTCTCGTGCTTCCGGGTGGCCGGACAAAACAGGTTCGATGCGCTACACGGTGGTGACCGAAGCGACCACCGTGGCGTGTGGTTCGTCGCCTCTGTGTGACGAACACGCACGCGAGGGACGATCGAGCGACCGAGCGTCAGCGAGTGGACGAGGGAATCGGCTGGGAAGGTGTGGCTGTTGCGGGTGTGCTCGTGCGCAGAGCGAACGAGGCGTGGGCTTTCGAGAGGCTGCAGACTCTCCGTCGACACCAGACGAGACAACGATGTCGACCACGACCACCCCTCACGCGACAAAATCTGACTCGACATCTTGCTAAGCACGTATCGGGCGACTTTTCGCCGTCGCCGTCCGACGCCGTCACATGGATATCAGCGAGGGCGGCGTCGACGTGGAGGTCCAATCCTCCCGCGACGGGGCCAGCGAGGGCGCAGGCGACGGGGTGTTCTTCAACCCTACACAGGAACTGAACCGCGACGTGACCGTCGCGGCGCTCCGCGCCTACCGGGAGCGCGAACCGCGCGTCGAGACGTACCTCGACGCGATGGCGGCAAGCGGGGTCCGCGGCGTCCGCGCCGCCGCCGAGGGCTACGACGTCACCTGCGCGGACATCGACGCCGACGCCGTCTCCTTGGCCGAGTCGAACCTCGAACGCAACGGCCTGCCGGGCCGCGCGATTCAGAGAGACGCCAACGTGCTCGTGCACGAAGAACTGTTCGACGTGGTCGACATCGACCCGTTCGGCACGCCGATGCCGTTCGCCGACGCCGCCTTCGCCAACGCCCGCAACCTCGTCTGCGTCACCGCCACCGACACCGCACCGCTCTGTGGTGCCCACCAGAAGAGTGGCATCCGCAAGTACTCGACCGTTCCGCAGAACACCGACTACCACGCCGAGATGGGGCTCAGAGTGCTCGTCTCCGCGCTCGTCCGCACCGCCGCCCGCCACGACGTCGCCGCCGTCCCTCTCCTCTCGCACGTCTCGCGACACTACGCCCGGACGTACCTCGAACTCGACCACCGGGCGACCCGCGCCGACGCCGCCATCGAGCAGCTGGGCCACGTCTACCACTGCGAGGACTGTCTCTTCCGCGACCACGAGTTCGGTCTCCACTCGCATCCCCTCGACAGCTGTCCGAACTGCGACGGCACCCGGATGCTGACGGCCGGCCCCATCTGGCTCGGCCCTGTCGCCGACGCCGAGTTCGCACGCGCCGTCCGCGAACAGGTGACTGACGACATGGGCGAGGCGAAGAAAGCCCGAAGACTGCTCGACACCGTCGCCGACGAACTCGACACGCCGACCCACTACGACCAACACCGCCTGTGCAAGCAGTGGAACGTCCCCGCGAACGCGATGGACGAGTTCCTCGCCGACCTCCGGGACGCGGGCTACGAGGCCAGCCACGCCCACTATACGGGGACGTCGTTCAAGACCGACGCGAACGTCGCCGAGATCCGCGAGGCCGCCGAACCCGAGAAGGACAGCTAACCCGTCGAGACTGCCGTCGGTTACTTATAACAACCGTCCGAACGCTCTGGCGTGTCATCAGTAAGCGTCTCAGGACCGGGAGACCTGGTCGCCGTCGGACGGAGCGTGCTCCGGACGATACAGGAGCGCGACGTGACGTTCATGGCGGCCAGCATCTCCTACTACGCCTTCGTATCGCTGATCCCGCTGTTGGTGCTCGCCGTCGTCGTCGCGCTGTTCGTCGGCGGCGACCCCCTGCGACAGCAGATCCTCGACTTCGCCGCGGCCAACCTCCCCGACGCGAGCTTCGGCCTCATCGAGGACACCCTCGAGGCGGAGAGCGCCCAGAGCGGCCTCGGCGTCGTGAGTTTCGTACTCACCCTCTGGGGGGCGCTGAAGATCTTCCGCGGCGTCGACGTCGCGTTCTCGCGCATCTACGGCTCCGAGGCGGGCGGCCTGCTCGACCAGGTGCGCGACGGGCTCGTCGTGCTGGTCGCCATCGGACTGGGCATCGTCGGCATCGGCGCGGTCACGTCGGTGATGGCGCTCGTGCAGCTCCCCTTCATCGGCCTCATCAGCCCGCTCGTGTTGCTCGCGACGCTCTGTGTGGCGTTCTTCCCGTTCTACTACGTCCTGCCGGACGTCGACGCCAGCCCGCGGGAGGCGCTCCCCGGGACACTGTTCGCCGCCGTCGGCTGGACCATCTTGGGTGCGGGATTCGGTATCTACGCGAGTGCCTCGACGTCCGACGGGTCGGGCGGCGCAGCCGCAGTCGGTGCTATCCTCCTGCTTCTCACCTACTTCTACTTCTCTGGGATGTTACTCCTCACGGGCGCAGTCGTCAACGCCGTGATGGGTGGACGGGTCACGGACCGGCAGCTACAACAGCCCGCGGGCCGACAGTTCGCTCAGACGGACATGAGCGAGGACCGAACAGACGAAACGACGCGCCGAAGCGTCGAGCCGGCGGGGGCACCGGACATCAACGAACTCGAAGATCGCGTCGAGGAACTCCGTGCCGACCTGGACGACTTCGAGCACGACGTCGACGAGCGGACGGTGAAGAAACCCGAACTCGAACGAGAGATGAAGCGGTACGTCCGCGCGAAGATGCGTCGCGGTCACGCCCGCGGCTGGGGGCCGTACCTCGTGCTCCTCTACGGGACGGTGCTGACGCTGGGTGCCTTCTTCACGTTCGACAGCGGCCTGCTCGCCATCGCCGCAATGCTCATCATCTTCCTCTCGACGCTCGGGCTCTACGCGCTGTTCGTGATGGTCGGGCTGAGCTTCAACCTCCTCAGCGTCCCGGCGAAGGCCGCCGGGAAGGTCCGCGAGAAGCGACAGTAACCGACCGGTGAGACGATTTTGATGCGTGGCTTCGGACTCTCCGAGCTCGTCGCGACGGCCGCCGAAAGCGTGCTGTTCCTGTTCGCCGCTCTCACCCAACTCGGCGACGTCTGGTTCCTGCTCGTCTCGGTGACGCTGCTCTACTGGCTCGGGAGCGAGCGCCTCACCGACGATCCTCGACGGACGGGCGCGTTCCTCGTCGCACTCGCGCTCGGCGGGTTCGTGCTGACGATCGGTCTCAAGAGCAGCTTCGCGCTCCCGCGACCGCCGGGCGCGGCGTCGGTGACGCCTCCGGCGTGGCTCCCGGCGGTCGCCGTCCCCGTCTTCCGCAATATTGCCACCGGGACGGGGTTCGGCTTCCCCAGCGGCCACGCTATCGCGACGACCGTCGTCTACGGCGGTCTCGCGGCGCTGCTCGACGTCTGGACCCGTCGACGGCGAGCGCTCGTGGCGGCCGCGCTCGTCGCCCTCGTGAGCTTCGCGCGGATCGCGCTGGGCGTCCACTATCTCGTCGACGTCGCCGTCGGCGCCGTCGTCGGCCTCCTCTTCCTCGGGGTCGTACTCCGCGTCGCCGACGGCCGGCCGCTCCGGATGTTCGCCATCACCGCCGTCGTCGCCGCGCTCTCGGCCGTCGCCGCCGCCGTCGGCGGCCACCCGGTCGAACTCCGCGAGTCGCTGGCGGGACTGAGTGCGTCGGTCGGTGGCCTCTTCGCGTGGCACCGCGTCGGCGTCACCGACGCGGCCGTCTCACCGCCGCTGGCCGCCGTCGGCCTCGTGGTCGCCGGCGGTCTGTGGGTCGGTGCGCGGCAGGCGACCGCCGTCCTCCCGTCAGCCGTGACGCTCGTCGTCTACGCGACGGCGGTCGCGCTCATCGTCGCGTACCCGCGGCTCGTCGCGGCGGTTCGGGGATAAAAGGAGAGTCGGACCGGTGACCGACCGAGTTAGAACTTCTCGAGGTACTTGTCGAGCTCCCACTGGGAGACGTCGATGCGGTACTCGTCATACTCCTGGGTCTTCGCCTCGACGAACTTCTCGTAGACGTGCTCGCCGAGTGCGTCTTGGACGACCTCGTCCTGTTCGAGCGCCTCGATGGCCTCGCCGAGGTTCGACGGGAGCGTCTCGATGCCGTACTCTTCACGCTTCTCTTCGTCGAACTCGTAGATGTTCTCGCGGACCGGGTCGGGCGCTTCCAGATCCTTCTCGATGCCGTCGAGACCGGCGTGGATGAGCACTGCGAGTCCGAGGTACGGGTTACACGACGGGTCGGGGAAGCGTGCCTCGATACGGCTCGCTGCCGGGACGCGGGCGGCCGGCTTGCGGATGAGCGCCGAACGGTTGCGGTCGGACCACGCGATGTAGACCGGTGCCTCGTAGCCGGGCACCAGACGTTTGTAGCTGTTGACGGTCGGGTTGTTGACGGCGGCGAGGGCGGGGGCGTGTTCGAGGATGCCCGCGAGGAAGGAGTGGGCCGTCTCCGACAGGTTGAACTCGTCGTCGTCGTCGTGGAACGCGTTCTCGCCGCTCTCGGTGAAAAGCGAGATGTGGGTGTGCATCCCCGAGCCGTTGACGCGCGGGATGGGCTTGGGCATGAACGTCGCGTGCAGGTCGTGCTGGGCGGCGATCGCGCGGACGACCGTGCGGAAGGTTCCGACGTTGTCGGCCGTGGTCAGCGCGTCGTCGTATTCGAAGTTGATCTCGTGTTGCCCTTCGGCGACCTCGTGGTGGGAGGCTTCGATCTCGAAGTCCATCTGTTCGAGGCCGTAGATGATATCACGGCGGACGTCGGAGGCGAGGTCCTTCGGCGCGAGGTCGAAGTAGCCACCGACGTCGTTGGTCTTCGTGGTCGCGCGACCCTCCTCGTCCTCCTCGAAGAGGAAGAACTCGGGTTCGGGGGCGGCGTTGACCATGTACCCCATCTCGTGGGCGCGGTCGATAGCCTGTTTCAGAATCGTCCGCGGGTCACCCTCGAACGGTTCCCCCGTCGAGGTGTTGACGACGTCACAGATGAGACGCGCGGAGCGGCCGTCGCGCCACGGCAGGATCGCGAACGTCGAGGGGTCGGGCGTGAGGCGCATGTCGGACTCCTGGATGCGCACGAAGCCTTCGATAGACGACCCGTCGAAGTAGATCCCCTCGGAGAACGCCTTCTCGGCCTGCGAAGCCGGGACGGCGACGTTTTTGACTGTGCCGAGGATGTCGGTGAACTGTAGGCGAAGGAAGTCGACCTCCTTGTCTTCGATCTCGTCGACGACGGCCTGGGCTTCCGCTGTCAAGCCGCCATCGGGCGTGGTGTTTTCGTCCGTCATGTTCTGGACACTCGTTACCGAATACACCCAGTATAAAGATTTTATCGGCTGGTGCAAACGTGGTCGCTCCAGACTAGAACTGGATATTCGTAAAATTCTAATGCCCCCAGGGAGATCGTTGGTGTAATGACGTACGAAAACCTCGACGCGAAACTCATCAATGCACTGCTCGGCGACGGTCGCGCGAGTCTCCGAAGTCTCGCGGAGGAACTCGACGTCTCGGTGACGACCGTCTCGAACCACCTCCGCGACCTCGAAGACGAGGGGGTCATCGAGGGGTACACGCCGAAGGTCAACTACGACGCGCTGGGATACGACGTGACGGCCGTCCTCCAGTTGAAGGTGGAGGGGAGTAAACTCCCGGACATCACCGAGCGACTCAAAGAGGAGAAACAGATGATCTCGGTCTACGAAGTGACGGGCGACTACGACGTCATCGCCATCGGCAAGTTCACCGACACCGACGGGATGAACCGACAGATCAAGACGCTGCTCACGGATTCGGACATCCGCGAGTCCAACACGAGCGTCGTGCTCAACGCCGTCGTCGAGAACCAGCAGTTCGAACTCGACATCGACCAGTAATCCGCCGTTCTCACACCCTTTTTCCGCTCGTCCGAGCGACGGCTACGCCAAGTGCTCGGCGACGTTCTCCACGTCGGTCCGACAGAACGGACACCGATATCGCGTGCTGAAGCCGCCGGACTGGGCGGTCGTCTTCGCCTGCAGTTCGTGCATCCCGATCTCTCGACCACAGTCCGGACAGTTCAGTTTGGGCATATTGTATACGAGAGAAACTCTGTACTAAATACTTTAATAAAATATATGGATATACATTTTCGTCTCAGCTGAGAGTCTCTCTCGGACGTGGACCCCGAGCTCGCTCGGTCGCCGTCGTCGTCAGCGGCTTCCTCTCTTCTCGCTGCGGCCGTGTACAGTTGGCAGACGCTCTCGTCGTCGCGGGTGCGACGAGAGACCGTTCACTCGCAAAACGTGGATGAAAAGACCGCAAACAGCTATTCGAAGTCGTCCTCGAAGACGAACGTCCCAGTCCCACCTTTTGCTCGTTCGCTGCGCTCACTCGCAAAACGTGGATGAAAAGACCGCAGACCGCTACTCGAAGTCGTCCTCGAAGACGAACGTCCCGTTGCGCTGGACGACTTCGCCGTCGACTTCGATGACGGAGTCCTCGGACATGTCGACGATCATGTCGACGTGTTCGGCCGAGTCGTTGGTCTCGTTCTCCTCGCCCACCGTCTCGCCGTAGGCGCTCCCGACGGCCATGTGGACGGTGTCGCCCATCTTCTCGTCGAACAGCATGTTGTAGGTGAACCGGTCGATGGCGCGGTTCATCCCGATACCGAGTTCGCCGAGGTAGCGGGCGCCCTCGTCGGTGTCGAGGATACCCGTCAACAGCTCCTCGTTGCGCTCGGCGCTGTGGGAGACGACCTCCCCGTCGTCGAAAGAGAGGCGGACGCCCTCGATCTCGCGACCGTAGCGGTACAGCGGCATGTCGAAGTAGACCTCGCCCTCGACGCTGTCCTTGACGGGTGCGGTGAACACCTCGCCGCCGGGGAGGTTCTTCTCGCCGTAGTCGTTGAGCGTGGAGTTGCCGGCGATCGACATCGTCAGGTCGGTCTCGTCGCCGCTCTTGATACGCACTTCGTCGGCGTCGTCGAGAATCTCGACCATCTGCGCCTGGAACTCGCGCTGTTCGTCCCAGTCTTTGTTGACGGCGTCCCAGACGAAGTTCTCGTAGCCCTCGGTGCTCATCCCCGCCAACTGGGCGTATCCCCCGGTGGGGAACTGCGTGAGACACCAGCGCGTCGACAGCCGTTCCTTCTGGACCGGCTGGTAGGCGCGACGCCACGCGGCGTTGGTCTCCGGAGCGACGTCACTCTTTTCGGAGGGATTCGGCCCCGCGCGGGCGAGGATGACGACGTCGGCCTCCTCGTACATCGCCAGATGGTGACTCGGCGTCTCGAAGTCGTCCTCGCGTGCACGGAGGAAGGCACGGTCGGCGCGGTCCGAGTAGTTCAGATAGAGCGGGTTGGCACCGCGGTCGCCGATGAGTTCGTGGAGCGCGACGCCGAGGTCCTCGGCCTCCGACGGCAGGTAGACGACGACGTTGTCGCCTTCCTGGATATCCGTCGAGTGGTCGACGATGACCTCTGCGTGTTCGCGGATTCGTGCATCCATACCGGTTCTTCATACAGGTGGCGGATACCCCTTTCGGGTTGTGCTCTCGCGACGCTCGTGGCTGTCGCGAGCACTGCTCACAGTAGGGCTATGTCCTGAGCGAGCGATATCGTTCCCGTGGCAATGTCTTCGCGTTCCCGTTCTCCCCTCATCACGTTCACCGTCTCCCGGCAGACCGCCGTCGAATGGACCGGTCTCGGGACGGCCGGGTTCGTCGTCGCGCTGTTCGTCCTCGGTGGCCTCTACACGGCGGTCACGGGTCGCCTCGACCTCGCCGTCTCGGTCGCTGCCGAGAACCTCGGCAGCGCCGCCGTCGGTGGACTGGTCGTCCTCCTGCTCTCCGCCGGCACCATCGTCGTCCACGAACTCCTCCACGGCGTCGCGATGAAGCGCTACGGTGGCGAACCCCGATACGGCGCGGGCGTCGCCCACTTCGTCCTCCCGTACGCCTACGCGACGACCGACGCCGAGTTCACGCGCAACCAGTTCATCGTGGTCGCGCTCACGCCGCTGGTCGTCATCACGGCCGTCGGCGTCCCGCTGATGCTGCTGTTGGAACTCCCCGTGTTGCTCGTCCCGCTCGCGTTGAACGTCGGCGGCGCCGTCGGCGACCTCTGGATGGTTCGACTGCTCCTGCGCTACCCGGCGGACGTCGCCGTCGTCGACGACGTCACCGGCCTCCGCGTCTTCGGCGACGCCGAGCACGCACCCGTCGACAGCCCCCGCACCGTCCTGCGGAGCAGTCTCGTCGGGTTCGGCGTCGCCGTCGGCCTCTGTTTCCTCGCGGCGATGCTCGCGCCGATAGCCCTCGACGTTCTCGGCGTCGCGTCGCTGTCGCTCGGACCGGCGGGCACGCCGTGGAGCGTCCTGCAGTTCGAGAGCGGTCCCGACGGCTTCTCGACGTCCTTCGGCATCGGCGGGATACTCGGTCTGAGCGCCGTCGTCGGACTGGCGTACGGCGTCCTCGTCGGCGGGCGCGGTCGCACCGCCTGAGCGTTCCTCTTCTTCCGCCGGGACCACGAGTTCTTTCACCCCGCCTCCGAATCGAGTGGGTATGATCGACCTTCGCAGCGACACCGTCACCCGCCCGAGCGACGCCATGCGCGAGGCCGCCCGCGACGCCGACGTCGGCGACGATGTCTACGGCGACGACCCAACCGTGAACGAACTCGAACGCCGCGCGGCTGACCTCGTGGGGATGGAGTCGGCGCTCTACGTCCCGACGGGGACGATGGGCAACCAGATCGCCGCCCGGACGCACACCGACCGCGGGCAGGAGATCCTCGTCGACGACCAGGCGCACGTCGTCAAGTGGGAACTCGGTGGGCTCGCCCAGCTGTCGGGGTTGCAGGTCCGCACCGTCGACTGCGGCGAACGCGCGGTGCCGACGCCCGAGCAGGTCCGGGCGAACCTCGTCGACGAGGACCTCCACCGCCCCGGGACGGGGCTGCTCTCGCTGGAGAACACGCACAACAGTCGCGGCGGCGTGGCGGTCCCGGTCGCCCACGTCGAGGCCGCCGCCGAGGCCGCCCACGACCGCGACGTACCGGTCCACCTCGACGGCGCACGCGTCTTCAACGCGGCCGTCGCCCTCGACGTCGACCCGGCCGACCTCGTCGCGCCCGTCGACAGCGTCATGTTCTGTCTCTCGAAGGGACTCGGCGCGCCGGTCGGGTCGATGCTCGCGGGGTCCGAGGAGTTCGTCGCTCGCGCGCGGCGCACACGCAAACTCCTCGGTGGCGGGATGCGACAGGCGGGGATGATCGCCGCACCCGGTCTCTGTGCGCTCGACAACGTCGACCGACTCGCCGACGACCACGCCAACGCGCGAGCGCTCGCCGACGGACTGGACGGGATACAGGGGCTCTCGGTGCCGACACCCGACACGAACGTCGTCGTCGTCGACAGTCGGGAGGCGGGGCTCACCGGCGACGAGTTCGCCGAGCGCTGTACCGACGCGGGCGTCGGCTGCGGCGCGTTCGGTGAGTACACCACGCGCTTCTGTACGAACTGGGACGTCTCGCGCGACGACGTGGACGAGGCCGTCGACCGCATCGCGTCGACCCTCGCGTAGACTCCTCGACTCGCCGTCGTCTGCGGTCGGCGTCAGAACAGCGCGTACCCGTTCAGCTGGACGATAGTGTAGTTCAACACCGCCGCGAAACAGCCCCACAGCAGGTAGGGGACGAGCAGCGCGGCCGCTCGCCGGTCGACGCGGGCGAAAGCGGCGATGGTGCCGACGACGGCGACGACGAGGGCGACGATGATCCAGAACGCCGCCGCCGGTCGCTGGAGCGCGAAGAACACCGGCGTCCACGCCACGTTGAAGACGAACTGGAGGACGAACGCACCGAGTGCGAGGCGGACGGCGCTGCTGTCGGTGCCGCGTCGCCAGACCAGCCACAGCGCGACGCCCATCAGCGTGAACAGGAGCGTCCAGACGATCCCGAACGTCACCGACGGCGGGTAGAACCACGGCTTCTCTAGCGCCGCGAACCACGCGCTGTCCGGCCCGCCGAGCACTGCCGGCACCGCGCCGACGACGTTGACCAGGACGACGAAGCCGACGAGCGTCACCCAGTCGCGTCGCTCTCTCGGTGCGTTCCGTGTAAGTTCCATACCCACTCTTCGGCCGCCGAGAGCCTGAACGTTCCGCCGGTCACACCGAGAACTCGAAGCGCGCGCCTCCGTCGACGCCGGCGGTCACGGCGACGCTCCAACCGTGAGCTTCGGCGATACGCGGGACGATGGCGAGCCCGAACCCGGTGCCGTCGTCGTCGGTGGTGTATCCGATCTCGAACACCGACTCGCGGTCCCCCTCGGGGATGCCGGGACCGTCGTCTTCGACGGCGAACCCGCCGTCGGTGGTCTCGACGCGAACGGTCGTCACCTCGCCGTCCGTGGCTGCGTCGGCGGACTCCGTCCGGCCGTCCGTAGAACCGTGCTCGACCGAGTCACCGGACTCCGTCCGGTTGTTCGTGGAGCCATGCTCCACGCTGTCGTCGGGCTCTGCCCGACTGCTCGTGAAGCTTCGCTTCACGCTGTCTCCGGAAGCGGAGCGACCGGAGGCAGGTCGAACCCCGTGCTCGACCGAGTTCCGAAACAAGTTCTCCAGCAGGTCGACCAGTCGGTCGTAGTCGGCGTCGATCGTCTCGTCCGTCGGGAGCGACAGCACCAACTCGACGTCCGCCGTCTCGACGTGTCCCCACGCCTCCGTCGCGACCGTTCGCAGTTCGACCGGCGTCGTCTCGCCGACGATCTGTCCCTTGCGGGCGAGTCGCAGGAGGTTCTCGACGAGCCGTTCCATCCGGCCGAGCGCCGCGTCGACCTTCTCGAGGTTCGCGTCGTCGTTCGTCTCGCGGGCGAGATCGAGGTAGCCGCTGGCGACGGTCAACGGGTTCCGCAGGTCGTGTGAGACGATACTCGCGAACTCGTCGAGCCGTTCGTTCTGCCGGCGGAGTTCGCGTTCGCGCTCCCGCTGGTCGGTGACGTCCGTGTAGATGGCGTAGCCGCCCGCGTTCGTCTCGTCGAGTCGGATCGGGACGACGTGCAGGAGGAAGTCCCGAACGCCGGTCGCCGTCGCCCGCTGGACCTCCGCCCGGAGGTTCGTCCCCGCCTGTAGTGTCTCGTTGAACGCCGCGGCCTCCGCGTCCCGTTCCGGCGGGACGATGAACTCGTCGACGTTCTCGCCGACGACGTCGTCGGCCGCGTAGCCGAACACCTGCTCGAACGTCGAGTTGACTCGCTGCACGACGGGTCGGCCGTCGTCGAACTCGAAGGCGATAGCGGCGTCGGGACGTTCTCGAACAGCGCGCTGAGACGGTCACGTTCGCTGCGCAGTTGCGACTCTGCTTCGAGACGCTTCAGCGCCGCCGTCACGTGCGAGACGAGCAGCTCGGCGAGTTCGAGGTTGGTCTCGTCGAACCTGTCGGAACGGCGTGCGACCGCCTGGAAGACGCCGTACTCGCCGATGGCGACGCTGACACCGGAGCGGTACTCCGGTCGCGCGGGGTTCGCCTCGTCGTCGTCGGTGACGCGACGCACCAGCTGGGACGTCCCCGTCCGATACGTCTTCCCGGCGAGTCCCTCGTCGACGTGCATCCGCCGCGCACCGTCGGTGGGTGAGTCGGCCGAGACGGCCTTCGGAACGATCTCATCGCCGTCGACGATGCCGACGTAACAGATGTCGAACGAGAGGACGTCGTCTGCGACTTCGACCGTCGACCGATACAGTTCGTCGGGCGTCTCGGCGACGAACAGTCGCGTCGCGGCGTCGTGGAGTGCCGTGACTCGGTCGGTGCTGTGACGGAGTTGCTGGCGTGTCTCCTGGCTCGTCACCCAGACGAGTTCGTCGACCAGTCGGCGAGCGGGGTCGTCGCCGTCGTCGCTGCGGACGTAGCCGGCGACCCACTCCCGTGTGACGAGCGTTTCGAGCGCAGCGTCGGTGTAGGCGACGACCGGGACGCCCCGACGGTCGACTGCGTCGAGGGTCGCCCGGTCGAGCGCGTCGAGGTCGTCGACGAGGAGGCAGTCGGGGTCGAGGGCGACGAGTGCAGCCGACACCTCTGCAGGGGACCGTTCGACCACCGTGACGGCGTCGCTGTCGGCGAGAAGATCCGAGACCGTCGGTCCGTCGGCGACGACGAGCACGTGAAGGGGGTCTAACGCGGTCATCTGGCGACGTATCCGAGTATCCGACAGTTGCCAACAGCAGGCAAAAACGTTGTGGTGAAGGCGACTGTCGGTGGTCTCGGAACTGGGTGTTGCGGAACTGTTTTACCCGGGCATCGGCCAGATAACTGGTAATGAGCGAACTCGAGTCGGAGTATCGCCTCGATTACTTCGAGGAGAACGACTTCGTGCGAAAGGAGTGTCCCTCCTGCGGGGCGAACTTCTGGACGCGCGACCACGATCGAGAGACGTGCGGTGAGCCACCGTGTGACGACTACAGTTTCATCGACGACCCCGGGTTCGACGAGGCCTACACGATGGAAGAGATGCGGGAGGCGTTCCTCTCCTTCTTCGAGGACAACGACCACACTCGAATCGACCCGTACCCGGTCGCCGCCAACCGCTGGCGTGACGACGTGCTCCTGACGCAGGCGTCGATCTACGACTTCCAGCCGCTCGTCACCTCGGGCGAGACGCCGCCGCCAGCGAACCCGCTCTGTATCTCTCAGCCGTGCATCCGGATGCAGGACATCGACAACGTCGGCCGGACGGGCCGACACACGATGGCGTTCGAGATGATGGCCCATCACGCGTTCAACGCCCGCGAGGAAGCCGAAGACGAGTACGCCTACGAGGGAGAGGTCTACTGGAAGAACGACACCGTCCGCTACTGCGACGAGCTGTTCGAGTCGATGGGCGCGAACCTCGACGAGATCGTCTACATCGAGGACCCGTGGGTCGGCGGCGGCAACGCCGGCCCCGCCATCGAGGTCATCTACAAGGGGGCCGAACTGGCGACGCTCGTCTTCATGTCGCTGAAGCAGGACCCCGAGGGCGAGTACGAACTGAAGGACGGCAACCGCTACTCGCCGATGGACACGTACATCGTCGACACCGGCTACGGGCTGGAACGGTGGACGTGGATGAGTCAGGGGACGCCGACCGTCTACGAGGCGGTCTACCCCGAGATGATCGCCTTCCTCAAGGAGAACGCGGGCATCGAACACTCCGAGGACGAGGAACGGCTCATCCACCGCGCCGCGAAACTCGCCGGTCACATGGACATCGACGAGGCCGAGGACATGGACGTCGCCCGCGACAACATCGCGGACAAACTCGACGTCAACGTCAGCGAACTGACGACGCTGATGCGGCCGCTGGAGGACATTTACGCCATCGCGGACCACTGCCGCGCGCTCGCGTACATGTTCGGCGACGGTATCGTCCCCTCGAACGTCGGCACGGGCTATCTCGCCCGCATGGTGCTGCGCCGGACGAAGCGCCTCGTCGACAACGTCGGCATCGACGCGCCGCTCGACGAACTCGTCGACATGCAGGCGAAGCGCCTCGACTACGACAACCGCGACACCATCCGCGACATCGTCCGCACCGAGGAGGCGAAGTACCGCAAGACGCTCGAACGCGGCAGCCGCCGCATCGAGCAACTCGCCGACGAGTACGCCGGGACGGGCGAGACCATCCCCACTGACGAACTGCTCGAACTGTACGACTCCCACGGCATCCAGCCGGACATGGTCAAAGAGATCGCCGAGGAGCGCGGGGCCGAGGTCGACGTCCCGGACGACTTCTACTCGCTCGTGGCGGCCCGCCACGACACCGAGCAGGCGTTCGAGGACAGAGAACGGAGCGACGACCGGCTGTCGGAGCTTCCCGACACCGAGAAGCTCTACTACGAGGACCAACAGCGCACGGAGTTCGAGGCGGTCATCCTCGACGTCTTCGAGCGCGACGAGGGGTACGACGTCGTCCTCGATCAGACGATGTTCTACCCCGAGGGCGGCGGCCAACCCGCCGACAAGGGGTCGCTGACCAGCGAAGACCTGACGGCCGAGGTCACGGACGTCCAGATCCGTGACGGCGTCGTCCTCCACCGGACTGACCGCGACCCCGGTAAGGGCGAGTTCGTCCGCGGCCAGGTCGACGTGAAGCGTCGCCGTCAGCTGATGCGACACCACACGGCGACGCACGTCGTCGGCTACGCCGCTCGACAGGTGCTCGGCGACCACATCCGACAGGCCGGCGCCCAGAAGGGGACGACCAGCTCCCGGTTCGACATCACCCACTACGAGCGCATCACGCGCGAGGAGGTCAAGGAGATCGAGCGCGTCGCCAACGAGATCGTGATGGAGAACCATCCGGTGAAACAGGAGTGGCCCCACCGCCACGAAGCCGAGGAGAAACACGGCTTCGACCTCTATCAGGGTGGGATCCCGCCGGGGACCAACATCCGGCTCATCCACGTCGCCGACGACGTGCAGGCTTGCGGTGGTACGCACGTCAAGCGGACGGGCGACATCGGTTGTGTCAAAGTGCTGACTACCGAGCCCGTTCAGGACGGCATCGAGCGCATCGTCTTCGCGGCTGGCGACGCCGCCCTCTCGGCGACCCAGCGGACCGAAGACGCGCTGTACGACGCCGCCGAGGTGCTCGACGTGACGCCGCAGGAGGTGCCGGACACCGCCGAGCGCTTCTTCACCGAGTGGAAGGAGCGCGGCAAGACCATCGACCGCCTCAAGAGCGAACTCGCGGAGGCGCGCGCGGCAGCCGGCGGCGACGAGATCGACATCGACGGCACGCCCGTCGTCGTCCAGCGACTCGACGGCGACACCGACGAGCTCCGGAAGATGGCCAACGCCTTCGTCGACGAGGGGAAGGTCGCCGTCCTCGGCAGCGCCGACGGTGGCAGCGCCACGTTCGTCGTCGGCGTCCCCGACGACGTCGACCTCAACGCCGGCGACCTCGTCGGCCAGCTCGCCGGGAAGGTCGGCGGCGGCGGCGGCGGCCCCGCAGACTTCGCACAGGGTGGCGGCCCCGACGTCGACAAACTCGACGACGCGCTCGCGGAGGCGCCGGACCTGTTGAAGAGCGTGTTGAACGCGTAAGTCCGGAGCGACCTCGTCCGCGCGACCCTTCGTGGTCGCGGACACGCTGTCGTGGAGGTGCGGCCTGAGACGACGTCACACAGACGACCCTCGGGGGTCGCAGACGCGCCGTCTCGAACCCGCTTTCCTCTCCCGGTCTTGCGTTCGTTTTCAGTCTCTGGGAACTGCTTTCCAGTTATACGTGGTCGGCGGCACGACACTCACATGTGAGGTGACGACTGATGGCGACAACACGGACGACGACGCGGGCGACGACCGACTGGTTCGGTGACGCAGTCGAGTTCGACTACGCGGAGGGTGTCGCAGGTTACGTGACGGTGCTCGTCCGTCTCGTGACCGGGTGGTGGTTCTTCCACGCCGGGTTCGGGAAACTGACGGGGCCGGAGCCGTTCGACGCCGCCGGGTGGCTGGTCCAGGGGACGCAAGGTGCGCCTATCCACGGTCTTCTCGCGTGGGCGGGTCAGACGCCGCTGCTCCTGGAGTTCACGAACCTCGCGGTTCCGGTCGGTGAACTGCTCATCGGCCTCGGACTGTTGGTCGGAGCGCTCACCCGACTCGCGGCGTTCTTCGGCGGCGTCCTGATGGTGTTGTTCTACCTGGGCAACGCCGACTGGGCACACGGCTACGTCAACGGCGACCTGTTCGGACTGCTGATGTTCGTCGTCGGCGGCGTCTTCGCCGCGGGCCGCATCTTCGGGGTCGACGGCTACCTGGAGGAGACCGAGTTCGTCCGGAAGCGGCCGAAACTCCGGTATCTGCTCGGGTGACTCCCCGGCGCTCTCCGTCCGCGTTCGACGAGGACCGACCGAACCGGTGGGTTGAACCGATTTCTTCGAGTACATCCTCCCATGCCAACTGCACGCAACGGCGACGTCTCGCTCTTCTACGACACCGACGGCGAGGGCGAGACCGTCGCGTTCGTCGGCGACGTCGGTTACGGGGCCTGGCAGTGGGGGTGGCAGCACGCCGCGGTCGCCGGCCCGTACGAGAGCCTCGTGATGAATGTTCGCGGGACCGGGCAGTCCGACACCCCCGACGGTCCGTACACGGTCGGCGAACTCGCACAGGATCTCGAAGTCGTCCTCGCGGACCACGGCGCCCGCAAAGCGCATCTCGTCGGTGCCGGCTTGGGCGGGATGGTCGCGCTGCAGACCGCGCTGTCCTCGTCGCGGGCGAAGAGTCTGACGCTCGTCGGCACCGCGGCCTCCGGCGGCGACCTCGACCTCTCGCCGCTCTACGGCGTGCCGACGAACCCGCCGGAGCTCCGCGCCTCCCTGGACGCAGCGCTCTCGCGGGCGTTCTTCGAGGAGCAACCGGACGTCGTCGACCAGATCGTCGCGTGGCGGCGCGAGGAAGACGCGACGAAGCCTGCGTGGGAAGCGCAGTCCGCCGCAGTCGAGGGGTTCGACGCCACCGACCGACTGTACGAGGTGACGACGCCGGCGCTCGTGCTCCACGGCTCGGAAGACGCCGTCTGGCCGGTCGAACGCGGTCGCGAACTGGCCGAGGGACTCCCGCGAGGGTCGTTTAACCTCGTCGACGGTGCGGCACATCTCGCCCACGTCGAGCACTCGCGGGTCGTCAACGATCTGTTACTCGACTTCCTCGCCGAACAGAGCGAGTGACAGAAGGCGAAGATATCAGCGACAGACGGTCGTCATCGGAGCCGACGGACGGTTCGCAGAGACCGGCAGAAACCCGCGCCGAACGCAAGGCATTTTCCCACCCATCTCCTGTCGGGACACAATGAGACGACTACGTGTGGCTTTTCTCGATGCGTCACACAACGACCCGACCACGAGACGAAACTTCAGACGCGAACTCGACGCCGATCTCGTCGAGTTCGACGCCAGCGGTGGACAGCTCCCCGACCACTACGACTTCGACGCCGTCGTCGTCAGCGGGTCGAGTTCCTCGGTCTACTGGGACGACGAGTGGATCGCCGACCTCGTCGACTGGGTCGCCGAGGCGGCCGACCGCGATCTTCCCATCCTGGGCGTCTGTTTCGGCCATCAGATTGTGGCGGCGGCGCTCGGCGGCACCGTCGAGGGTATGGGGTCGTTCGAACTCGGCTACACCGAGGTCGAACACACCGGCGACGACCCGCTGTTCGAGGGCGTCGGCGACCGCTTCACCGTCTTCACGAGTCACGGCGACAGCGTGACCGACCTCCCGCCGGGTGCTCACCCCATCGCCGAGAACGAATACGGCAACCACGGGTTCCGGAAAGGTCACTGCTTCGGCGTCCAGTTCCACCCCGAGTACGACACGGCGACCGCCGAGAAAATCACCGAGAGCAAGGGAGAGTTCCTCGGCGACGACCGTATCCAGTCGGTGCTCGACGGCATCACGCCGGCGAACTACGAGGCGGCCTGCGAGGCGAAACAGCTGTTCGACAACTTCGTGCAGTACGCACAGCGGGTTCGCGACGAGTCGAAGGCGGCGGCGTAGAAGCAGGCGACGCTTGCGAACGCTTTTCACTGAACCGCGCCGAGAGTCGTTCATGCTCGATTACGTAGAACTGGAGGCCGACCTCGACGCCGAGGAGCGACTGATCCGTGACACCGCCCGCGAGTTCGTCGCAGAGGAGGTCCGCCCGGAGATCGGCGACCACTATCTGGAGGGGACGTTCCCGACGGAACTCATCCCAGAGATGGGAGAGCTGGGATTCTACGCGCCGAATCTCGACGGCTACGGACTCCCGAACGTCAGCGAGACGGCCTACGGCCTCTTGATGCAGGAACTGGAGGCCTGCGACTCGGGACTGCGGTCGATGGCGAGCGTGCAGGGTGCGCTCGTGATGTACCCCATCCACGCCTTCGGGAGCGACGAGCAGAAGGAGACGTGGCTGCCGAAACTCGGGGCCGGCGAGGCCGTCGGCTGTTTCGGCCTCACGGAACCGGAACACGGGTCGGACCCCTCGTCGATGGAGACGCGGGCCGAACGCGACGGCGACAGCTACGTTCTCAACGGGTCGAAGACGTGGATCACCAACTCGCCTATCGCCGACGTCGCCGTCGTCTGGGCGCGCGACACGTCGGCCGATGAGAGGCCCATCCGGGGGTTCCTCGTCGAGACCGACCGCGACGGCGTCTCGACGAACGAGATCCACGAGAAACTCTCGCTTCGTGCCTCCATCACGGGCGAGATCGGTCTCGACGATGTCGTCGTCCCGAAGGAGAACGTCCTCCCCGGTGTCACCGGGATGAAGGGACCGCTCTCCTGTCTCACGCAGGCCCGGTTCGGTATCGCGTGGGGTGCCGTCGGTGCCGCCCGCGACTGTTTCGAGACGGCTCGCGACTACGCGACCGACCGCGAGCAGTTCGGCGGCCCGATCGCACGCTTCCAGCTCCAACAGGAGAAGCTCGCGGAGATGGCGACCCAGATCACGACCGCCCAACTGCTCGCGCACCGACTCGCCGAACTGAAAGAGCGCGGCGATCTCCGCCCGCAGCAGGTGTCGATGGCCAAGCGCAACAACGTCCGGATGGCCCGCGACCAGGCCCGCGTCGCCCGGGAGATGCTCGGCGGCAACGGTATCACGGTCGACTATCCGCCGATGCGCCATCTCTCGAACATGGAGACCGTCTACACCTACGAGGGGACCCACGACATCCACACGCTGGTGCTCGGACAGGATCTGACCGGGTTCTCGGCGTTCGAGTAAGCGTCGACGTCTGCCGGTCGGACCGTCTCTGCCGACACGCTTTCTGGTGTTGTGCGTGTTCGATGCCAACATGACTCGTGATTAAAAGTATACGGTCCGTACGTGTGACTGGAGGAACAACCGCATGACCGAAACGGCCCACGGCGACCCGGTGACCCTCGACCTCTCGCCCGAAGAGGCGTGGGTGTTGCACACGGCCGTTCTCGCTGCCGTCGAGCGCGCAGTGGAGAACGACCAGAGCGTCGACTGTCGAGTGAACCTCCTGGAGACGGTCGAAGGTGAGCGCGTGTTCACACCGGACGAACTCCAGTCGCTTCGAACCGCGCTCCAGACTTACTTCGGTGACGCCCCCGACCGTGACCGCGAGACGGCCATCTCGGTGCTCGCCGCTGTCGACGCGGCGCTCGGGTGACGCGGGCCGTCTCGTCGCCCCGTCTCGTCTTCACAGCGAGTCGCGTCGGAGGATCTTCCCCCACAGCGCGCGCCGGTCGGCCGTCCATCGGTAGAGCCGTTCTCGTCGTTTCGCGTACCCCGGCACTCCCCGAAGGAGTTCGAACGTCTGCCGCGCCGTCGGATCGAGTCGCGCCAGGACCTGTTCTGTCGCCTCGCCGCAGGAGTACACGTCGCCGTCGACGAGGAGATGCACACAGCTCTCGTAGTTCGCCGGAAGCCGGACCTTCTCGGCTCGCGTCAACTCCGAGAACCCGACGAGTTCGAACTCGCCGTGGCGGTCTGCGAAGGCCGCAGCCCACGTACAGAACCCACAGTCGTCATCGTAGACGATGCGCGGTGTCGTCTCCGTCGTCTCTTGTCGCTCCTCGTCGGTCGCCTGACGCGTCATGACTGACTGTTGGGGCTGGCTGGGCAAAAGCCCCGCTCTTCGGCGGCCCTCCCTCACTCCTCGCCGTCCCAGTAGTCGACGTCGTCGTCGAGGCGATAGTACCCCTGGAGCGTCCGCGGGTCGTCGCTCCCCGGCGGCGATCCCGCGAAGACGCCGAGTTTCCCGGAGTCGGGGTAGACCGACACGTCCGGTTCGCTCATCGTCGAGACGGCGAGATACCGCAACGTCTCCTCGCCGTCGTTGACGACGCGGTGGCCGCCCTCCTCGCCGACGGGAAGCGCGACGTAGTCACCAGCGCGGAGCGGATGCGTCCCGTCGTCCGCTCGGAGTGTTCCCTCGCCGTCGAGCACGTAGAGCGCCTCCTCGTTGCCGGTGTGGTAGTGGTACGGCCACGACTTCGAACCCGACGGGAGCTCGTAGAGGCTACAGCCGAGTCGCTCGCTCCCGGCGGCCGCACCCAGCTTCTTCCGTCGGAACCGCGTCTCGCCGTGGTCGGTCTCGCTCCACTCGAGGTCGGACTCGTTCGTCTTCGACATGATGGCGAGTCGACGCCGTCCAGCTTGAACGCTCCGTCGATCCATCGCCCGCTTTCGATTCTTTTTACCGCGTCCTCGCTGGAGAGTCACCAATGGCTATCGACCCGAACTTCGAGCAGAGCCGCGAGCAGGTGGGCGAGGAAAACGGGGTCACGGTCTGGGGACCCGTCGACCCGCCGGAGCAGTTGGGCATCCACGGGACGCACGTCGCCGTCGACTACGACATCTGCATCGCCGACGGCGTCTGTCTCGAGAACTGCCCGGTCGACGTGTTCACCTGGGTCGACACGCCCGACCACCCCGAGAGCGACCGGAAGGTCGAACCAACCCGCGAGGATCAGTGCATCGACTGTATGCTCTGTGTCGACGTCTGCCCGGTCGACGCCATCGACGTCGACGCGAGTCGGTAGTTCAGTCGACGCGAGTCACCGGTACTATCGACGCGAGTCGCCGGCGTCGACGTGCCACTCGTCGTCTCCGAGGTCACCGGACCGCCGCTCTCTCGCCCATCCGCCGTCGTCACCCCTTTCGAGAGTTGTTTTCGACGACTGCGCCAGACGAACTTTGTCCGACCGAGAAGTGCGCTCACGTGGTGATCCGACCACCACACTCCCCGACGACACGAAGCGAGCGACGAACGTTTCTGAGAGCTCTCGCCGGTCTCACCGCTCTCGGCGGGGCCGCCTCCGTCTTCGCCGGGACTGCGACCGCCCACTTCCCGGCTGACCTCGACGTCTCCGTCGCGCCGTTCCGTGGCGACGGCCCGCTCCCACGACACGACCGTGGACAGGTCCGCGTCGCCGTCACCAACGTCGACGACGTCGTGGCGACCGCCGACGCGACGCGTTACCGGTTCGGTGCACCCGACGTCGTCGCCGACGGTGGCGGTGCCGAGGCGACACGAGCGTGCCGCATCCGCGACGTCGACGACGACGGGCGTAACGACCTCGTGCTCCGGTTCCCCTTCGCCGATGCCGGCTTCTCGGGCGAGGAGGAACGGGCCGAACTCCGGTGGGACCGCGACGAGAGTCGGGAGCACGGACTCTCCGGGGTCGACGACGTCTCGTTCCGCTGTCGTCGCGAGCGGTGACACGGTCGGGTGGGCGCCGAGTTACCCACCGGTGGACGGTTCCGGGTCCCGTTTCGGCGGATACCTTCTTGGTCGTGCCGAGAGAAGTGCGTACGCAATGACCTCTCAGGAAGTCACCGATCTGCTGAAGAAGGCGTACGGCGACGAGATCGAGACCGTCATGAACTACATGACGAACTCTATCGTCCTCGACGGTATCCACGCCGAGGAGATCAAAGAGTCCCTGCAGGCGGACATCCAAGAGGAACTCGACCACGCCCAGATGATCGGCCAGCGCCTGAAACAACTCGACGAACGCCCGCCGGGGTCGGCCGACTTCACCGCCCACCAGGACAGCCTCCAGCCGCCGGAGGACACCACGAACGTGCTCTCGGTGATCGACGGCGTGCTCGACGCCGAGGAAGACGCCATCGAGACCTACCGTTCGCTCGTCGACGCAGCGGAAGAGGCCGGCGACCCCGTCACCGAAGATCTCGCGGTGACCATCCTCGCCGACGAGGAGGCCCACCGCACGGAGTTCCGCGGGTTCAAGAAAGAGTACGACGACAGTTAACTCGCCGCTTCCCTCGACACTCGATTTTTCGGCCGTCGCGTCCTCCGCTCGACTCAGTCGTCGGCAGTCGCGGGTCCGCCGGCGGCTCCGCCCGAGTCGCTCGTCCCGGCATGGGCGCGAGCGTCTCTCGCCTCGAACGCCTCGACGAGCAGTTCCGTGATGTCGACGATCTCGACGTCGTCCTCGAAGTCGCCGGTCTTCCGTCCGTCCTCGTACATCGTTCCGCACATCGGGCAGGCGACGACGAACTTCTCGACTGCCGCCCCCGCGTCGGTGTCCTCCAGCGCCTCGCGGAGTCGCTCCTCGCTGGGTTTCGACTCCTCTTCGAGGTCCATCCAGAGGCCGCCGCCGCCACCGCCACAGCAGAACGAGTCGTCGCGGTTCCGCGGCATCTCTGCGAGATCGACGCCCGTCGCGCGGATGACCTCGCGCGGCGCCTCGTACTCGCCGTTGTACCGACCGAGATGACACGGATCGTGGTAGGTGACGTCGTAGTCGAGTTCGGTGCCGTCGAGCCCTAACCGTCCCGCGTTCACCAGCTCTTCGACCACTTGCGTGTAGTGGTAGACCGGGTAGTCGAAGTCGTCGACCATCTCGGGGTACTCGTTCGTGAACGTGTTGTACGAGTGGGGGTCCGTACAGACGATCTTCTCGAACTCGCACTGCTCGAAGGCGGCGGCGTTGTCCTCGACGAGCATCTCGTAGAGACCTTCTTCGCCGACCCGGCGGACGTCGTTGCCGTCGTGTTTCTCGTCCTCGTAGAGAATGCCGTAGGAGACGTCCGCCTCGTGGAGGACGCGGGCCATCGAGCGGGCGACGCGCTGGTTGCGCTCGTCGTAGGAGGGGTAGTCGCCGACGTACCAGAGGAACTCCACCGCCTCCTCGCGGGCGTCGGGCACCTCGAACTCCAGTTCGTCGGTCCAGTCGCCGCGCTTGCGCTCGGGTTCGCCGAACGTGTTGCCGTTCTGGAAGACGTTCATCATCGTCTCCTGGACCGACTCCTTCATCTGACCGGTCTCGGTCAGCCGGCGGTTCATCTCCGTGAAGTGGTTCAGGTGCTCGATTTCGACCGGACAGGCGTCCATGCAGGCCATACAGGCCATACAGGACTCCATCGTCTCCGAGTCGACGACCGACGTCCCGCCGTCGGCGACGATGTCGATCGACTCGGTGCGGCCGGCGTCGCGGTCGTCGCGGTACTGCTTCAGGTCGAGGATGACGTCGCGCGGGTCGAGCGGCCGACCCGAGGCCTTCGCCGGGCAGACGGCCGAACACCGGCCGCACTTCGTGCAGGCGTCCATGTCGAGCATCTGCTTCCACGAGAAGTCCTCGACGGACGTGTAGCCGATGTCGTCGGGTGCGAGATCCGCCGGGACGCCCGGAAGACGCTGACCGGCTTTCTCGTCGCGGGTGACGACGTTGGCGAACGAGGAGATCATGTGGAACGGTTTGGCGTAGGGGACGAGTGCGACGAACCCGAGTGCGAGCAGTGCGTGGGACCACCAGCCCCACCAGTAGAGCGTCTCGGCCTGCCCGGCGGACATCCCGGCGGCGTCGAAGACGAGCGCGCCGAAGTAGCCGACGAAGCTCACCGTCTCGAAGGAGGGAAAGCCGGTGCCGACGATGCGGAGCGCCTCGATCACGTAGCCGCCGACGCCGAGCAGGAACAGGGTCCAGATGAACGCGTCGTCCTCCAGCGACGTGTGTTTGCCCCACAGCCGGTGGTTACGGACGATGTAGCGGCGGTAGATCGCCATGCCGACGCCGACGACGAACAGCAACCCCATCGCGTCCATCACCAGCGAGTAGGAGAGATAGAAATCGCCGACGAAGAACGACTGCTCCTCGCCGGTCAGCAGCGCCGTGAGGAGGCGATAGCCGTCGATGTCGATGCCGAGGATGGTCGTCCCGATGAGCAGGGTGAGAAAGCCCCAGAGGATAAAGGCGTGCATGATGCCGCCGTACAGGTCCCGGTCGAACTGTTTCTCGTTCGAGAGCACTATCTTGGCCGAGGAGACGATCCGAGTGCCGACGTCGTCCAACCGCTCGAACCAGTCGTCGGTCCCTCTCGTGTACCGGGCGAACCGCTCGTAAACGCCGTAGAGGAAGACGAGGACGGCGGCGGCCGCGAGGAAGTAGAACGCGGCCTTGCCGACCGGACCGATAGTCCAGAACGTTTCCCGCGTGACTGTCGATTGCAGGAATATCATACTCAATCACCCGAATAGTGAACGGTTAAATCTTGTCACCGGACGCGGGTCGGCTCACCCACTCGCCCCCTCGCAGCACCAGAGTTCAGAGCAGCGCGCCGGCCGCAAGAACTGCCGCCAGCGCAACTGCCGGTGCGTCGAGTCGCGAGAACCGTAGCTCCGGAAGCGTCGGGTTCCACGCCAGACAGCGCGCCTGCAGCGCGAGTGCGAGCGTGTCCGCCCGGCGAAACGCGCGGTTCAGCCCTGCCGTCGCGACCAACTGCATCCGCTCTCGCACCGGTCGTTCGTCACCGAGGCGGGCAGCCATCGCCTCACGGACGCGCGCGAGGTCCGACTGGAGTACCGGCAGAAAGCGGAAGACGAGCGCGACGCCCATCCCGAGAAACTGCCCCGCTCTCCCCGGTATCGTGTGCTGGATGGCCGCCCGCGACTGCCGCGGCGACGTGGTCCGCACGTAGATCGCGCTGACGAGTAGCGCGAGGACGACCCGGTAGCTGGCGAGAGCGGTCTGGGCGGCTTCGCTCACGACGAACCACGGCGCGCCGAGCGTCGCCCCGGCGACGAGCGGACCGGCGACGAGGAGCGGCAGGGCGTAGCGGAACTCCCAGAGCGTCGTCCGCAGCGACACCCGCGAGAGCGCGAGCATCCCCCCGGTCAGGAGGGTGAGAACTGCGAGACTGCGCGGCGTCGTGTGGGCGAACGCGGCCGCGACGAAGGTGATCTGGAGGAGGAGTTTCGTCCGCGGGTCGAGGCGGTGGGCGAGCGTGTCGCCGGGCGTGTAGGTCAACATCGGTGTCGGTCAGAGTCAGTCGTGGTCGGGTCCGGGGTCGAGGACGTCGCGGGCGTTCTCGCAGACGGCAGCGACCGAGTCGGGGACGCGAACGTTCAGTCCGGCCAGTTCGTCGAGTGCGCGCTCGGGGTCGGCGTCGACGGCGACGCGGCCGTCGGCCATCGCCACCACCCGGTCGGCGAGCGCGACGACGTCCCGCAGGTCGTGTGTGACGACGACGACGCCCGTCCCCCCGGTGTGGAGTGCTTCGAGGCGGTCGAGCACCGAGCGACGGGCCGGTTCGTCCAGACCGGTGAACGGCTCGTCGAGCACGAGGTGGTCCGGTTCCATCGCCAGCGCGCCGGCGACGGCGACGCGCTCGCGTTCGCCCCCGGAGAGTTCGTGGACGCTCTCGTCCGCCCGCCCGTCGAGGTTGACCGCGGCCAGCGCCGCCGAGACGCGGCGGTCGATCTCTTCGCGGGAGAGACCGAGGTTCTCCGGGCCGAAGGCGACGTCGCCGCCGACCGTGGCGGCGACGAGTTGGTCGCGCGGGTCCTGAAACACCATCCCGACGGCGGTGCGAGCGGCGACGAGGTCGTCGCCGACGGGGACGTCGTTGACGAGCACGTCGCCCTCGTCGGGGTCTAACAGGCCGTTGAAGTGGCGGACGAGCGTCGTCTTGCCGGAGCCGTTGGCGCCGACGAGGACGAGGAACTCGCCGTCGGGAACCGTCAGCGAGACGTCGTCGACGGCGACCGTGTCGCCGTAGCGATGGGTGAGGTTGCGGGTTCGGATCATCGTCTCCTCCTCATCGTTTCTCTCAGTCGTCTACGCCGCCGCGATGGCGTCCGAGCGGACGATGCCGACGGCGGCGGCGATCTTGAACGCCTCGGCAGGGATGAACGCGGCCGCTCCGGCCATGAACGCCTCGACGGGGCCGAGTCCGAGGATCAGCATCAGTCCGGCGATGCCGAACGCGTAGATGACGACCGTTCCGAGCACCATCGCGCCGACGAGCACCGGGACGCTGGTGTCGCGGTAGTCGCCGAGCGACCCCCGATGGACGACGAGTCCGACGACGGCGGCGGCGACGGGGTACGACCAGAGGTAGCCCAGCGTCGGTTCAGCGAGGAGGACGCCGAGTCCCGACGCCCCGCCGGCGAAGACGGGCGCGCCGACGGCACCCGCTGCCAGATAGAGCAACAGCGCGGCGGCGCCCCACAGCGGACCGAGCATGATGCCCGCGAGGAAGACGCCCAGCACCTGCAGGGTTATCGGCGCCGGTGAGAGGGGGTTCGGGAAGGAGACGAAGGCGAACGCGCCCATGAGCGCGGCGAACAGCACCGCACGGGCGAGGTTGCCGACGGCTTCGTCGCCGACCAGTTCGACGGAGTCGGTCGAGGTTTCCATACCCCTCCTCGTGTGTAAACTGTGTTGAACGCTTTGGTTGACGTGAACCCTCCCGTTGCCCCAACCAGTTTGGGAACAGGCTTTAGTACGTCCACAGAGTGTAATCCGTACCAATGGACGAGAAGACTGCTGAACTCCGTGACATCTTCATCGACACCACGGGGTCGGACACGGTGACCGAGAGTCAGGAGGAGGCTCGCGGGTCGCTCACCGAGACCGGCGGACAGACCGACGTACGGGTCGCAGAGATCGTCGGGACGATGCGTGAGAAGTACACGTTCGTCTCGGGACTCGACGACGACGACCTCCACACGGTCGTCGAGCGGTTCTACGAGGACGAGTCGGACGCCGACATCGCCACGGCAGTCGGCGTCGACGAAGACACCGTCTTCGACGCGCGGATGGACCTCCACCTCGTACGCGAGACCGACCGCGATGCCCCCGTCGACCTCGACGAACTGCGCCGACTGCTCGTCGAGGAGACGTCAATCGAGGAGCGGGCCGCCGCCCTCGGCACCGACGAGACGGTCGTCTCTCACTACAGCGAGATCGTCGAGGCCGACCTCGAGTCCACGCGGGCGAACGACCGCTTCCGCGACGAGTTCGAGGAACTGTTCACGGACTCGGCGCTCACGAACCGCATGGCGAGCGACGCCCGCGAGGACGGTCTCCGCGAAGCGACCGAGGATCTCGAGACCGACGTCTCGTTCTGACTACATTCTTTCGACGTGTCCGTTCCCGTGAGCGACGCGTCTCTCGGTCGACGAGACTCGACTGCGCACTTGCTCGTCGGCTCGCCGACTCGCCGACTCGTTTCTCGACGCCACTGACTCCGTCGTCTCGGCAGTCGGTGCGACGGTTCAAGTGTGATGCCGCGACCATTCCGTCCCGTGTCTTCACACGTACCGTTCAGCGACCTCGCTCACGCGGCGTACTGTCCGCGACAGCTCTACTACGCTCGACGGGACGACGACCGAGGCCCCCCGGCCGACGTCGCCGAACGTCGCTCGCTCGCCTTTCGCTACCGCGAGCTCCGGGACGCCGACGACGCGACGCTCTCGGAGCTCCCCGTCAACGTCACTCCCGAGGAGTACCGGACGGCGCTCGACCGACTCGCCACCCGCGACGACTTCGACGCCCTCTGTGACCCCGCCGACCGCGACGTGCTCCTGACCGGGAAGGACTGCCGCGGCGTCGTCCACAAACTGCTCGGGGACGACGCGGAGCAGCCACCGGTGCCGGTGCTCGTCTCGCCCGGCGACCCGCCCGCCCGAGGCGTCTGGGAACCGCAGGCGGTGCGAGCCGTCGCGGCGGCGAAGGCGCTGTCGTGGGTGCGCCGCCGGGAGGTTCCGCGAGCCGTCGTCGAGTACCCCACCCACGGCGTCGTGCGGACGGTCCGACTGACGACGCGGAAGAAGGCGGCCTATCGCCTCGCGCTCCGGACGGTTCGAGGGTTGGACGGGCCACCGCCGCGACTCCGCGGGAGCGACAAGTGCGACAGCTGCGAGTACCGCGGTCAGTGTGGGGTGAAGACCCGTTCGTTGCGATCGCTGCTGGGGTTGTAGCCGTCGTGGTCGAGCGGTCGGCGAGGGAGTCGAGTCTGTCGCTCGGACCGTCGATGACTCGGACCGTCAGGTGTGGTCGGCCAACCACGCCTCGATCTCGTCTGCCGACGCGCCCCGGCGGTGGACGACGCCCGACCCGGGGTCGACGACGGTGCTCTCGGTGCCGGGCGCCTCGCCGCCGTCGACGACGGCCCCGACGCCCTCGCGGATGCGCTCGTCGAGGTCGGCAAGTTGAGTGACGCTCGGCGACCCGCTGACGTTGGCGCTCGTCGCCGTCAGCGGCCCGGTCTCCGAGAGCAACTCGCGGGCGATCTCGTGGTCGGGGACGCGGACACCGACGCGACGCTTCCCGGAGGTGAGCACGTCGGGAACCTGCTCGCTGCGCTCGACGACCACCGTGACGGGACCGGGGAGGAACTCGCGCATGAACGCCTCCTCGGTCGGCGTCGGGTAGGTGTACTGGAGCGCGGTGTCGACGTCGGCGACGCCGAGCGAGAGCGGTTTGTCGTGGCTCCGTCGCTTCAGTTCGAAGACGCGCTCGATCGCTTCGGCGTCGAGTGCGTCCGCTCCGAGTCCGTACACCGTCTCCGTCGGGTAGACGACCGCCTCGCCGCGTGCCACGGCGTCGACGGCCGCACTGACGTCCGCTCGCATAGCTGTCTGTGGGTGCCGTACCCTCGAAAAAGCTCTGAATCCGTCGACGACGATCCGGTGTTACACGTTCGACTGGACGGCGTCTTCGACCTCGTCGTAGTCGGGGAACTCCGGCCACTCGCTGGCGACCCACGCGTACTGGACGGTTCGATCCTCGTCGAGGAGGAAGATCGCCGGTCGGGGTTCGCGGATGCCCGCCATTCCGTCGAGTTCGTGGTCGATGCCGTACTCGCGGGCGACCTCGGCGCTCGGATCCGAGAAGAGCCGGTAGCTCATCTCTCGCTCGCCGATGAACCGCTTGTGCGTGTAGGGGTCGGAGATCGAACAGCCGACGACGGTGACGTGTTCACCCAACTCGCGGTCGCGGAGTTCGTTCCAGACGTACGTCGAAGGGAACGCGCCGTCCATCGGGTGGAAGACGAGCAGCACTGGTCCCTCGTCGGTGAGTTCCGAGAGCGCGACGTTCTGCCAGTACTCGCCGTTGACGAGCGGGCGGACGAAGTCGGGGGCGGTCTCGCCGACGTCTACGTGGTCGGTCTCCTCGAGTTCGACCACGTCGAAATCCACCATCAGGCGGCCCCTCCGTAGGTCTTCTCGAGATAGTCGACGATGTTGGCCGACTCCGACATCGTCACGCCGGTGTTCTCGTCGACGATGGCGGGGACGCTTCGTTTGCCACTGAGACGCTTGACGACGTTCCGGTCGGAGTGCATCGGTTCGACGAACCGCGAGCGGTAGTCGAGGTCGTACTCCTGTAGTTTCCGCACGACGCGTTCGCAGTAGGGACACGCCTGAAGCCGGTAGAGCGTGATCGGTGGCTGGTCGTCCGACATGGACGACTCTTGGGTCGTTTCCCGCCTAAGCCCTTCGCTCGCGGGGATCCGTGTCGGGGGTCGACGACCGCTCGATCCGCGCGAGCGGGTCTCTGAGGGTAACTCTTAATCCGTACCCCCGTCAAGATGAGGTGTTACATGGGTTTGCCGCTGCCAGTCATCACTCTCGCCGCCTCCGGGCTCGTCGCGCAACTGCTGCAGGCGTTGCCGACCGACGACCGCTCTATCACGATCGCTGGCGTCGTCGCCATCACCATCCTCATCGGTCTCTCGGCGTTCTTCTCCTCGTCGGAGATCGCGATGTTCTCCCTCGCTAAGCATCGCGTCGACTCGCTCGTCAACGAGGGTGTCCCCGGTGCCGAGGCAGTCAAAGACCTGAAAGAGGACCCGCACCGACTGCTCGTCACCATCCTCGTCGGCAACAACATCGTCAACATCGCGATGTCGGCGCTGGCGACGGGGCTGCTCGCGGTGCTGGACTTCTCGCCGGGACAGTCCGTGCTCATCTCCACGCTGGGCATCACGACGCTCGTCCTGCTGTTCGGCGAGAGCGCGCCGAAGTCCTACGCGGTCGAGAACACCGAGTCGTGGGCGCTGCGGATCGCCCGCCCGCTGAAGATCTCCGAGTACGTCCTCCTGCCGCTCGTCGTCGTCTTCGACTACCTCACCCGCGTCATCAACAAAGTGACCGGTGGCCGGTCGGCGATCGAGACCTCGTATGTCACCCGTGACGAGATCCAGAACATGATTCAGACGGGCGAGCGCGAGGGGGTCATCGAGGAGGACGAACGCGAGATGCTCCAGCGCATCTTCCGGTTCAACTCCACCATCGCCAAGGAGGTGATGACGCCGCGTCTCGACATGACCGCCGTCCCGAAGGACGCCACCATCGACGAGGCCATCGAGACCTGTGTCCAGTCGGACCACGAGCGCATCCCCGTCTACGACGGTAACCTCGACAACATCATCGGCATCGTCAACGTCCGCGATCTCGTCCGCCAGAAGTACTACGGTGAGGGCGAGGGGACGCTCGTCGACACCGTCCAACCGACGCTGCACGTCCCCGAGTCGAAGAACGTCGACGAACTACTGGCCGAGATCCAGGACAACCGGATGCAGATGGTCATCGTCATCGACGAGTTCGGGACGACGGAGGGGCTCATCACGCTCGAAGACATGGTTGAGGAGATCGTCGGCGACATCCTCGAGGGCGACGAGGAAGAGCCGTTCGAACTCGTCGACGACGACACCACGCTCGTCCGCGGCGAGGTCAACATCGACGAGGTCAACGAGATGCTCGGACTCGATCTGCCGGAGGGCGAGGAGTTCGAGACGCTCGCAGGGTTCGTCTTCAACCGTGCGGGCCGCCTCGTCGAGGAGGGCGAGGAGATCGCCTACGACAACGTGCTCATCCGCATCGAACAGGTCGACAACACGCGCATCATGAAGGCCCGCATCACCAAACAGGAGCTCGAGGAGGCCGACGTCGAGGAGGAGGAGGAGCCCGAAGCGGAAGTCGAGAGCGGGAACTGACGCGACCGGGTAACTCACCCAGCGCTACGCCTCCGACTTCGTGGTGACCGACGACGACGGAGGGACGCACATCGGCGACGGCTCCACCCCGGAGGACTACTTCTGCAACGGCGAACCGATCTGACGACGCGAGTCGGCCGTCGGGTGAGCGGACGCTCCACGAGCGGGCGTACGTCGCCGCGGGCCAGCGGGTCGAGTCGCGAGAGCGCTCGACGCCCACGGACCGCTGCCGTCAGACGAGCGCGTCGGCGCCGACGAACACGGCGTAGCTCACTCCGAGCGCCAGCACTAACGAGCCGACCCACGCGAGCACCGTGTAGAACATCTTCTGCCGACTGACGCCCGCGCCGCCGGCGGCGTACCCGCTGCCGACGATGGCCGAGACGATGATCTCGTTGAACGAGACGGGGACGCCGAGGGCAACCGCGGCCTGCGCGATGGCGAAGGAGGGGATGAGCGCCGCGATCGAGCGGCGGGGACCGAGCGAGGAGTAGTCCTGCGCCAGCGCCTTGATCATCCGCGGTGCACCCGTCCACGAGCCGACGAGCAGGCCGACGCCACCGCCGACGAGCAGCGCCGTGAGCGGGATGGTGACCTCCTCCAGCAGCGGGACGAGCGGGCCGATGGCGAGGCCGACCTGACTCCCCCCGGCGGAGAAGGCGACGAGCCCCCCGAGCGCGAGCAGGAAGCGCCGTTGCCCGCGGGCCTCGTCTCGCCGCATCTCGTAGGCCAATGCACCGGTCGCGAGAGAGGCGAGAAGCAGCATCGCGGCGATGGGACCGGCGTCGACGCCGGCGACGACCGGGAGCGGAATCCGGGCACCGACGATCTGCGCGATGGAGCGTGGACCTGCTGCCCCTCCGAGGAGCGCGAACTGGATGGTCGCCACGAGCACACCGACGACGCCGCCGAGCAGTGGGACAGCCACCCGTTCCGGGACGCGCTGGCTCCGGAGCGTCCGGGCCGTCGCGTAGGCGATGCCGCCGCCGACGAAGGGGGTGAGCACCCACAGCGTCGCGATCTGTTGGTACTTCGCCCACGCAGGGTCGCCGCCGAGCGCCAACCCGACGCCCACGACGGCTCCCGTGACCGTGAACGCGGTGGCGATCGGGTAGCCGGTGAAGACGCCGATCGCGACGAGACCCGCCGCGGTGAGCAACCCGACGACGGCAGCCGTCGCCGTCAGCGACTGGCCGACGATGAGTTCGGTGCCGACGGCGTTGGTGACGTTCTGTCCCTGGAGGACGGCCCCGAAAAAGCCGAGGAGGCCGACGACGAAGCCGGCCCGCATCACCGAGATGGCGTTCGCACCGACTGCGGGGGCGAACGGCGTCGACCCCGAGGAGCCGGCACCGATGGCCCACGCCATGAACAGACTGGCGAGTGCGGCGACGCCGAACGTGCCGAGCGTGACGACGTCGACCATCAGCGTCCGCCTCCGTGCTCGAATTGTCCGTTCACCGTCGTCGACGCGGTCCGTCGCATCCGCACGTCAGTTCCCACGGCGACCCCGGTCGTACCCCTCGCGGAGCCCCGTCAACGTCCGTCTGACGAACAGATACGAGAAGAAGACGAACACCAACATGACGATCAGGAGACCAGTGAAGACGGGGTTCTGGGCGAGAAAGTCGACAACCCCCTGCAGCACGAGCGAAGACATGTCCGCTCCTTCCGGCGGACGCTCCAAAGCCGTTTCGGCGAGAGGGGGAACACTCATACTGCCACGTCGGGAATCCGCGACCGATGGCCGACCTCCTGCCCTCCACGTCCGACGTCGCAGGTCCCGGCAGCGACGATCCGCGCGTCGTCGGCCTCGACAGCGACGCCGCCGACGATCTGCTGTCTGCGCTCTCCTCGCGAACCGCCCGCCGTATCCTCGCGGAACTCCACGAGGAGCCGGCCTCGCCGGCGGCGCTCGCCGACCGCATCGAGTCCTCGCTGCAGAACACCCAGTACCACCTCGAGCGACTCGAGGACGCGGGTCTCGTCGAGGTCGGCGACACCGTCTACTCCGAGAAGGGCCGCGAGATGAAGGTGTACGTCCCGGCGGACAGAGCGCTCGTCGTCGTCGCCGGCCGCGAGGAGGAGACGACGGGTCTGAAGGCGACGCTCCGCCGACTGCTCGGTGGGGTGGGCGTGCTCGGCGTCGCCAGTCTCGTCGTCGACCGTGTACTCGGTGGGCCGACGACGCGACTGTTCGCGACTGGCGGTGCCGACGGCGGTGGCGCGGGTGGGGGGATGGACGGCGGCGCGGCACCCACGAGCGGCGACGCCGGGAGCGGATCCGGTGGGAACGCGAGCGGCGACGCGGGCGGAACGCCGACGTCGTCGGCCGACGTCGACTACCAGAGCGGGAACGCGACGGTCACCGAGGACGCAGTCGAGACGACCCGTACGGCAGGAGACGCCGCGTCGACCGCGGAGCCGACGGCCGCCCCGACGTCGACGCAGGTAGCCGAGTCGACGGAGACGGCTGCCGACAGCGTCCGCTCGACGCCGACGCCGACACTGGACGCAGAGACGACCCGCACGGCGACGGAGACCGCCGTCGACGCGGTCGACCCGACGATGGTGGATGCGCTGGCGGCGTCGCCCGGTCTCATCTTCTTCCTAGGGGGACTGACGGCACTCCTGTTCGTGCTCGCGGCACGATCGGCTAGTAGGTAAAACAGTTCTTTGAGCCTACCAAGTGTATTTGATAGCAGACGACATAGCTACGGCTGCGACCGCCCGCTTCGGCCCTCCCCCACGCCTCGACGACTGCACTCCGTCGGAGGCGACTCCCCGTCTCGACCGTGCCGTCGGTCTGCGACCACCCCTCGCTCGGGGCGGGCGGCGTGTCCTTCCCATCGCTCCCCGCTGCGTTAGGCCCTCCAGCGTACCCGACCGTTCCACGAGCACGGCGACGGCCTCGCGACCTGCGCGCACACCTCACTCTCTCCGCGCTCACTCCCGCTTTCGGATCGTGAACTCTTCGAACACGTCGCCGTCGGGCGTGCAGAGTCGTCCCCGGAGGCCGCCCGTCGTCTCCTCCAGTTCGGCGTGTGCCGCCCGGTAGCCGCGTGGCTGTGCGTGACTCCCGGGGTTCAACAGCGCGAGGGGTCCCGTCGCGTCGAACGTCGGACGGTGGCTGTGGCCGAAGACGACCGCGTCGGCGTCGCGCTCGCGCCCGAACAGCGTCAGCGCCGTCGCCCCACCGTTGCGGGTGTGGGTGACAGCGAAGCGAACGCCGCCGTACTCGACGGTTCTGGCCTCGGGGATCCGACCGCGGATCCCGTGGTCGTCGTTGTTGCCGGAGACGGCTCGGAGCGTGTCGGCCTCGTCGTAGAACGCGTCCAACACCGACTCCGTCATGAAGTCGCCGGCGTGGACGACGAGCTCCGCCTCGCGGACGGCCTCCAGCGTCCGACCGGTGAGTCGGTGACCCGCGGTGCTGTGCGTGTCGGAGACGACGGTGAGCATACGTCACGTTCGGCCGGGAGGTACAGAAACCTGCCGTCGTATCGGCCGACGGCGACCCGATTCGAGCGAGACGGGCGGAATCGTTAACCGGCCCCCTCGTGAACCAGACGTTCATGGCTGGTAGCAAGTCGGTCGTCATCGCGGCGCTCATCGCAAACGGGGCGATTGCGGTGTTGAAGTTCTTCGCGTTCCTTCTGACCGGCAGTCCTTCGATGCTCTCGGAGACGTATCACTCGATCTCGGACACAGGCAATCAGGTGTTTCTCCTCGTCGGCATCCGTTACAGCGGGCGGGAACCGGACCGCTCGCACCCGTTCGGCTACGGGAAGGCGCAGTTCTTCTACAGCTTCCTCGTCTCCGTCTTGCTGTTCGGTATCGCTGGCTGGGAGTCACTCAAGCACGGCTACGAGAAACTGGTCCACGGCGGTCACACCGGACCGACGGACCAGGCGGTCGAGTTCCTCGGCTTCAGCTTCGATCCGAACCTCCCGTTCGATCCCATCTGGGTCAGCGTCGCCGTCCTGCTCGGTGCCATCGCCTTCGAGACCTACGCGTTCGTGAAGGCGAACGCCGAACTCCAGCGGCAGATCGGCGAGTACGGCTGGTCGGGCATCCCCGAGGCGTTCCGCAAGACGAGCGACGTGACGACGCTCACCGCGTTCACCGAGGACGCAATCGCCCTCGGCGGGGCAGCGATCGCACTCGTCGGCATCCTCCTCTCACGGTTCCTCGGCAACCCGGCGTACGACGCGGCGGCCGCGATGCTCATCGGGCTCCTGCTGATGGGGTTCGCGCTGGCGCTGGCGTGGGAGAACAAGCGACTCATCCTCGGCGAGAGCTTCGCCGCCGACGCCGAAACCGAACTCCGTGAGGTCATCCGCGACCACCCCGGCGTCGTCCACGTCGACGGGTTCCGGACGATGTTCATCGGACCGGGAAAGGCGCTCGTCGCCGCCGACGTCAGTTTCGACAAGGAGCTCCTCACCGGCGACATCGGCGAGGACATCAAGCAGATCGAGAAGAAACTCAAACAGACCGATAGCCGGGTGAAGACGATCTACATCGAACCGGAGCTGTGAGACGTTCGAGGAGCCTTTAGAGACGACTTTCGGCGTGTTCGTCGACAGACACTACTCGTCCAGCGCCAGCGACGCCAACAGCGCCTCCAACTGCACCTGCTCGTTCGCGCCTTCCGTGATCCGGTAGTCAGCCTCGCCGATTCGCTCCATCAGGCGGACCGTCGCCCGCTGGTCGATGTCGAACTCCCAGACGCTGCGGTGGAGTTGGTCGATGATGTCGCCGCCGGCCATTCCCGTATCGGTGAGGAGCGTGTCGAGCGTCGACCGGGCCTGCGCGAAGTCGCCGTCGATGGCCGCGGTGACCATCGACTCGATCTCCTCGGGGCGGGCAGTGCTCGTGATCAGGTAGACGGCCTCCTCGTCGACGACCTCGCCCGTCGTCGCGGCGGCCTGCAGCGAGTTGATCGCGCGGCGCATGTCGCCATCGGCGGCGTAGACCAGTGCGTCGAGCCCCTCGTCGGTGAGCTCGATCCCCTCCTCGTCGGCGATGTTGCGGATCTGTCCCGCCACCGCGTCGTCCGAGAGCGGCGCGAAGCGGAACACCGCACACCGCGACTGGATGGGGTCGATGATCTTCGAGGAGTAGTTACACGAGAGGATGAAGCGCGTGTTGTCCGAGAACTGCTCCATCGTCCGGCGGAGCGCCGACTGGGCGTCCGACGTGAGCGAGTCGGCCTCGTCGAGGAAGATGATCCGATAGTCGTGACCGCCGAACGAGGCGCGCGCGAAGTTCTTGATGCGGTCACGGACGACGTCGATGCCGCGTTCGTCGGAGGCGTTGAGTTCGAGGAAGTTGCCGCGCCAGTCGTCGCCGTAGACCTCGCGGGCGATGGCGGTGGCGCAGGTGGTCTTACCGATGCCTGCGGGTCCGGCGAAGAGGAGGTGGGGGAGGTCGTGCTGGGCGATGTAGCTCTCCAGCCGGTCGACGATGTCCTCCTGCCCGTAGACGTCGTCGAGCGTCTGCGGTCGGTACTTCTCGATCCAGATCTCTCGGCCCGGCGACGAACTCTCGGCCTCGCTCATACCCGTTGTAGGTGCGGGTCTCCTGATAAACTCCCCGAGAGCGAGCGGTCGGCGGGTCGAGGCCGACCCCGGCGAGTCGCCACCGGGGACGGCAACGCTGAAACGCACGCGGCACTGACGGCGGGTATGGACGTCACCGTCGAAGTCGTCGGCGAGGAGCGCCACGAGGTCAGCGTCGACCCGGAGGGGACCTACGCCGATCTCGTGGCCGCGGTCGGACTCAGTCCTCACCAGGTGTCGGTGCTCGTCGACGGCCGCCCCGTCCCCGAGGATCAGCCGGTCGAGACGGACCACGTGAAGGTGCTTCGACTCATCAAAGGTGGACGGTCGGCGCACGAGGACTGATGGGGACGAGCCACGACGCCGACGTCCGACCCGCCACCGGGGGCGACCTCGTCGCGGTCATGCGCCTGCTCGACGCGGCGGTGCTCGAAGCCGACGCAGCAGTCGTGAGCGACCGCATCGACGAGGGCGCCGTCCTCGTCGCCGACGGCGACGGTCGCGTCGTCGGTGCGCTCGTCCTCGACGCCGACGCTGACACCGCTCATGTCGACGCCGTCGCCGTCCAGACGGAACGTCGCGGACGCGGCATCGGGAGCGCGCTCGTCGAAGCCGCCGCCGCGAGCGTCGACGGCGACCTCACGGCCGAGTTCGACGAGCGCGTCCGACCGTTCTACGAGTCGTTGGGGTTCGATGTCTCGGCGGCGGACGAAAACAGCGAAAACAGCGACCGAACGCGGCTCCGTGGCCGACTCAGAGGAAGCCGCTGACCAGTTCGCGGCCGTCTTCCAGCAACGCTTCGACCCGCTCTTCGCTGCTCGCCTCGGCGTAGACGCGCATCGCCGGTTCCGTCCCCGAGGGACGGACGAGTAGCCACGACCCGTCGTCCAAGAGGAGCTTGAACCCGTCGAGTGTGACGACCTTCGCCACCTCACGGCCGGCGACGGAGTCCGGGATCTCGTTCTCCAACTCCGAGAGCACGGCCGACTTCTTCTCGTCGGGACACTCCAGACTGATCTTGTCTGCGACGATGTCGCCGTGTTCGGCGAGCAGACGGTCGACGCGGTCGTCGATCGCCTCCTCGCTCGCCGCTGCGCCGGCGACGAGCGACATCAGGACGCCGTCCTTCTCGCGGATGTGACCGCGGACGGAGAAGCCGCCGGACTCCTCGCCACCCATCAGCGCGTCGTGCTCGCCCATCCCCTGGGCGACCCACTTGAAGCCGACGGGGGTCTCGAACACCTCTTCGCCGTGGTCTTCGGCGATGCGGTCGATGAGGAACGTCGTCGACACGGTGCGGACCGCGGGGCCGCTGTCGGACTCGAGCAGGTAGTCGTAGATGGCGGCGAAGAAGAGGTTCTCGTCGAGGAAGCCGCGGTCGGGGGTAACGAGCGCGAGGCGGTCGGCGTCGCCGTCGTTGGCGACGCCGAAGTCGGCGTCCCGCTCGCGGACCGTCTCGATCAGCTCTCGGAGGTTCTCGGCGCTGGGTTCCGGCGAGGAGCCGCCGAAGGTGGGGTCGCGGTCGGTCCGGAGGGTGACGACCTCGGCGCCGGCGGACTCGAGCAGTTCGTCGGTCACGCCGCGGCCGCTGCCGTGCATCGCGTCGTAGACGACGGTGAGTCCCGAGAGGTCGGCGTCGGCGAGCTCCCGCGCGTGGTCGGCGTGGTCGGCGACGAGGTCGACGCGTTCGACGGACCCTCGTTCGTCCTCCGGGAGGAACTGGGGCTCTCGGAGGTTCGCCTCGATCTGTTCTGTCACTTCGGGCAACGCCGGTGCGCCGTCCTCGGGGATGAACTTCACGCCGTTGTACTCCGGGGGGTTGTGCGAGGCCGTCACCATGAGCGCACCGGCACACTCGCGGGAGACGATCGCCCACGCGGCGACGGGCGTCGGGCAGTCGCGCTCCGGGAGGACCACGTCGAACCCGTTGCCGGCCAGTACCTCTGCGAGGCTCTCGGCGAACCCCTCGGAGGTGTCGCGAGCGTCGTAGCCGACGACGACGGGCTCGTCGTGGCCCTCTTCGTGGAGATAGTCGGCGACGGCTTGGCCGACGATGCGGACGCGATCGTCGGTGAACGTGTCGAGCGTCGCGCGCCAGCCGTCGGTTCCGAAAGAGATCTGGTCCATACCCGTCTCTCCCGCTCTCGTCTCAAAAAACCACTCCCTGCCACGGGTCGCGTCGGGTAGGTTTCGACGCCGATGCGACGAGTTTTACCCCGTCGGTCCCGGAACACGACCGATGACAACCGTCGTCGCAGTCTGTGGCAGCCGTCGCGACGGCAGCCACACCAAGACCGCACTCGAACACGTCCTCGCCGCGGCCGAACGCGCCGGTGCCGACACCGACCTCGTCGACCTCGGCGCGGCCGACCTCCCGCTGTACCACCCCGACGAGGACGCACAGGGTGACTCCGCCGCGCTCGTCCGCCGCGTCCGCGAGGCCGACGGCGTCATCCTCGGCTCGCCGGTCTACCACGGGTCGTACTCCTCGACGCTGAAGAACTTCCACGACTACTGCTCGGGAGACGACTACGAGAGCACCGTCGTCGGGCTGCTCGCCGTCGCCGGCGGCGCCTCCTACGGGGCGACGCTGGAACACATGCGCAGCACCGTCCGGAACGTCCACGGGTGGGTGCTCCCGCAGCAACTGGGCATCCCCCGCGTCTCCAGTCAGTTCGAAGCCGGCGAGTTCGTCGACGACGACCTGCGGGAACGGGCCGAGACGCTCGGTCGACTGGTCGCCAAACACGCCGCCGCGATGGGCGAGCGACAGACGCCGATGGCCGCCTGCGACGACTGACTCGCGGACCGTCACCGACTCTCCCACGCCTGCCGGTCTCACACGGTCGCCGATCCGTCGTCGACCAACCGCTCTTTCTCCCGGCGCGTCAGCTGTTTGATGGCGTACTCGCGACTCATCGCCGTCGACTTCGAGTCGAACGACTCCGTGTAGACGAGATCGACCGGCGTCCGACCACGCGTGTACTTCGCACCCGTCCCGTCGTTGTGTTCGGAGACGCGTCGCTCGACGTCGGTAGTGTAACCGGTGTAGTAACTCCCGTCGTGACACTCGACGATGTAGACGTAGTGCACGGCCGGAAGAGGGGTGTGACGCTCATAAGGCGTCCGGAACCCTCGGCCGCACAGCGGTGGATCGAGTTTGGCTTCGCGTGGTGGTCGTGTACGTTGCGTTACCTGACTCAGTGATTATGCGCGTGCACGCTGTCGAGCGACTTCCGCGATACCCGCGTTCGCCGAGCAGTTTGGACAGGCGAAGACTCGCCCGGTCGCGTCGGCAAACACGCGTGCGAACCGCTCCGATACGTGCGACCCGCAGTGGTCGCAACTTGGCATAGTTGTCCGGCATCCACCGTTGCCGGTGTCCTCGTCTATGAGTCGCATCCCCATAATGGTTCCCTACGCGCGCACACGTGTGCGCGAGAAAGCGGCAATCCGTGCCGGTGTGTCACGGTGTCTGGTGGCAGTCTCGCGCAGAGTGGCGGTCACTCGGAGCGAGCGTCGTCGACCGCGCGGGCGACGAGTCCCGCCTGCGCACCGGCGACGAACCCAGCGCCGATGTTGACCACTGAGAGGATCGTACACGACTGGAGCATCCCATCGAGCGCCGCCTCCCCGTCGCCGCCCGCGCCGTACCCCGTCGGGACAGGGAGTCCGACGACCGGCGTGTCGACGAGTCCCGCGACGACGGTCGGTAGCGCACCCTCGCGGCCGGCCGCGACGACGAGGACGTCCGCCTTCCGAAGCGTCTCGAGGTGATCGAGGACCCGCCCGAGGTGCGCGACGCCGACGTCCTCGACGAACTCGACGGTCGCACCCATCTCGCGAGCGATGACCGCCGCCTCGCCGCCGACGGCGGCGTCGGAGGTGCCGCCGGTGACGATGCCGACCGTGGCGTCGAGCGCCGGCGGATCGAACGCCTCTCCGTGGACGGTGACGGTCTTCGCCCGATGGTCGTGGTCGACCGTCGTCGGGGTGTCGCCGAACTCGTCGGAGATCGCGGCGACGATGTCGGCGTCGACCCGCGTGACGACCGCTCGTCCCGTCGTCTCGACTGCCGTCGCGGCGAGGTCCGCGACCTCGGTCGGCGTCTTCTCGTCGGCGAGGATCGCCTCGGGGACGCCGCGACGCTGTTCGCGGGCGGCGTCGAACCGCCCGGCGTCTGTCGTCGCGTAGCCGCGTAATTGTACCTCCGCCTCGGCGGGTGAGAGGTCGCCGGCGGCGACCCGGTCCAGTATCTCGCGCATGGACATCTCTCGCTCCCGCGGCTACTCGTAGATGTCGTTTACGTCCGTCGCCGTCCCGACAGGGCGTCGACGACGAGACTCCACTATCGTTTCCGATACATCACCGACGCGAAACGACCGCCGACAGCGCCTTTCTCGGTAGAGTGGGCCTTCAGAACGGCCGCACATATATATTCGTTGGCTGTAAAAGGCCATATTGGACTGGCAGAGCGTCTGACGGTGCGATTCAGGAAATCTTATTAATAAGGCCCCGGTAGACGAGGCTGCATGGCAGACCTCATTGTCAAAGCAGCAGTCAAGGAGTACCTCGACGACAAGAACGTTGCGTCCGACTTCTACGACGCACTCGACGAGGAAGTCAAGGAACTGCTCGAGGACGCTGCACGTCGCGCAGAAGAGAACGACCGCAAGACGGTCCAGCCGCGCGACCTGTAAACTCGGCTTCCGACACTTCTCCCTTTATTCGACCGCCGAGCGACGGCTACGGCAGTTCGCGGACGGTGACGCCGTCGTCGGTGCCGACGTGAACCTCGTCGGCGACGCCGACGAACAGGCCGTGTTCGACGACGCCCGGCGTCTCCGAGAGCGTCGCTGCGAGCGCCGACGGCGCGTCGATGGGCCCGAACTCGCAGTCGAGCACGAGGTTGCCGTTGTCGGTGACGACGGGGCCGTCCTTGCGCTCGGCGCTCCGGAGCGTCGGGTCGCCACCCGCAGACCGGACGGCGGCGGCGACCGTCTCGCGAGCCGCGGGCAGCACCTCGACCGGGACGGCACGGTCGAGTCGGTCGGCCTCCTTCGAGGGGTCGGCGACGACGACGAACCGGTCGGCCGCGACGTCGACGATCTTCTCCCGTGCGTGCGCTGCGCCGCCGCCCTTGACGAGGTCGCCGTCGGCGATCTGGTCTGCGCCGTCGATGGCGAGGTCGATGCCGTTCACCTCGTCGAGGTCGGAAAGCGGAATCCCGGCCTCGCGGGCGAGCTCTCGCGAGGCGAAGGAGGTCGCCACACCGCGGACGTCGAGGCCGCTGTCGACGGCCCGCCCGACGGCCCGGATGGCGTGGGCGGCGGTGCTCCCCGTCCCGAGGCCGACGACCATCCCGTCGGTCACGAGGTCGGCGGCGCTCTCCCCGGCGTTGCGCTTCGCGGCGTCACTCCCGCCTGTCGTCTTCATACTCGTGTCTCCCCGTCGGAGGGCAAAAACCGCCCGGTGCCGGACGCTGCGGTCGCGACCTCGTGTCGAGCGTCGGCGTCGCGTCACCGACGACACCACCTGTCGCTCCCGACAGCGCGTGTCGTTTTGGGGGTGAAGGGCGAACGCTCGGTATGGTCCCTCCGCTGTCGGCCCTCTCGCATCTCGCCGTCCGTTGGCTCCACGTCTTCGGGATGGCGGTGACGGTAGGCGGTGCACTCTTCGCGTGGTCACTCCTCCGAGACGACACTCCGTCGACGACGGCGCTCGTCGTCGCGACGGCCTACGAACGGCTGTTCTGGGGGGCGATGGGACTGCTCGTGATGACGGGCGTCGGCAACCTCGGCGCGCTCACGCCGTCGGTTCCGGGCGGGACGTGGGGGACGGCGCTGTCGGCGAAGCTCCTCCTCGTCGCACTGTTGCTCCTCGGATCGCTCGTCCGTAGCCTGCTCGTCGTCGACGCCCGTCGTCGGCCGGACGCCGAGACTGTCGGAACCGCCGCGCTGCGGGTCGGCTACGCCGCGACGGCGCTCGTGCTCGGGGTGGTCGTCGTCTTCGCGGAGGTGCTCGCGCATGGCTGAGACGTCGACGCGCTCGCCCGTCGGGTCGCTCGACGACTCCGACTCGGCCGACGAACTCGAGTCGGTCGACGACCACAGTCCCCCGGTCGACGATCCGGACCCGTTGCTCGTCTGGTGTCTCGCGGCGTACCACACGGCGCTCTTCACGCTCGTCCCCGTCGTCGGTCTCCACTGGACGGGGGCGCTCGGCGACCTCCTCGGCGGCCTCTCGACGACCGTCGGTCTCGCGCTCTATCTCCTCCTCTGGGCGACGACGTGGTGGACGAACCGACGACTGCTCGCGACGACACCGTTCGAGCCCTCGGCGTGGCGAGAGATACTGACGGGCGGAGTGAAGTGGGGCGGCGTGACGGGGAGCTGTTTCCTCCTCGAACTCGTCGTCGTCGCCGTCGTGCAGGTCGCTATCGACGGTGGCCTCGGGGTCCCGGACGTCGCGTCGGTGCTCCCGCTGCTGTTGTTTCTCGCACTCGGCGCGGCGACCGCGTTCGTCGTCGGCGGACTCGTCGGAGTGGTGCAGGCCGTCCTTGACCTCCTCGCTCTCGGCGTCGCCGACGCGATGACGACCGCGGAGTCACGCGACTGAGTCCCCGACTCGGACCAACCGTTATCTGTCTCCCCGCCGACGACCGGGTATGCCACGAACCGCAGTCGTCGCCGGCGTCGGTCCGGGACTCGGTGCCGCCATCGCCCGCAAACTCGTCAGCGAGGGGTGTCGGGTCGCGCTCTTCGCCCGCTCGGAGAGCTATCTCGAGCAACTCGCCGCGGAGTTGGGTGAGAACGGACTCGCCGTGCCGACGGATCTCACCGACCCCGATCAGGTCGCCGACGCGTTCGAGACCGTCCGCGAGACGTTCGGCTCGGTCGACGTCCTCGTCAACCACGCCAGCGGGTCGGCGTGGAAGGGGCTCCAAAACCTCTCGGTCGAAGAGTTCCAAGAGTCGTGGGCGGTCGCCGCCCGCGGCGGGTTCTGTTGCTCGAAGGAGGCCGTTACGGACATGCTCGACGAGGGCGGCGGGACGATCATCTTCACCGGTGCGACCTCGTCTGTCCGGGGCCGCGACGGGGCGCTCGGCTTCTCCAGCGCGAAGTTCGCGGTGCGTGGGATGGCCGAGTCGATGGCGCGGGAACTCGGCCCCGAGGGCGTCCACGTCGCTCACGTGGTGCTCGACGGCGGCATCCTGCCGCCGGACCGAGACGTCGAGAACCCCGAGGAGTATCTCGATCCCGACGCCATCGCCGAGAGCTACTGGCAGCTGATCGAACAGGACGAGAGTGCGTGGACGCTCGAACTCGACCTGCGGCCACACGTCGAAGCGTTCTGAACCGGTCCGGTTCCTACAGCCGCGTCAACACGGCTTCGGGGTCGTAGGCCAACGAGAGCGAGCGCGAGCGACCGCGTCCGCCGACGTCGGTGTAGTCGGCCTCGATGACGCCGAGCTGGTCGAGTTTGTTGACGATCTCGGAGTAGCGCGTGTAGCCGAGGTCGGTCTCCTCGTGGAAGACGTCGTAGACGGCACCGGCCTGCTGGCCGTCGTGTTCGGCGATCACTCGGACGAGCGCCTGCTCGGAGTCCGAGAGCCCACGCAGACTGCGCGAGAGGTGGACGTACTTCGACTTGTCGTAGGCCTCCTCGACGTCGTCGACGCTGACCGTCCGACTGGCACGCATCTCGGCGTTCAGTCCGGCGCGTCGGAGTAGGTCGATCCCGACCCGCAGATCGCCCTTCTCGGCGGTCAGCTCGGCGACGCGGTCGAGTTCGGGCGCGCCGACGACGTTCTCGTGGAACCCGCGTTTGACCCGCTCGCGGAGGATGTCGACGATGTCGCTCTCGTCGTACACCGGGAAGTACACCTCCTCGGGCCGGAACACGCTCTGGACGCGCGTGTCGAGTTCGTCGATGACGTCCAAGGAGAGATCCGAGGAGACGACGATGACGCCGATGCGAGCACCCGAGTGGGCTTCGTGGGCTCGCAACAGCGAGTAGAGCGTGTCTGAGGCCTCGTTCTCGTAGAACAGGTAGTTCACGTCGTCGAGCGCGACGACGAGCACCTCCTCGTCCTCGACGAGACGGTCGGTGATCTGGCCGAACAGTTTCTTGAACGAGATTCCCGACGACGGCGGCTCGTAGTCGAAGATTCCCTGGAAGATCCGCGAGAAGACGGCGTAGCGCGTCGAGTCGACTTGGCAGTTGACGCGGACGGTCCGAACGTCGGTCTGGGCGGTGAGTTCCCCGAAGAGCTTCTGGACGGCGGTCGTCTTGCCCGTTCCGGGTGGGCCGCTGACGATAGTGTTGAGGGGGCGAGAGCCGCGCACCGCGGGACGGAGTGCGTACTTGAGACTCTGCATCTGGCTCTCGCGATGCTTGAACGTCTCCGGGACGTAGTCGATCTCGAAGACGTGCTCGTCACGGAACACCGACTCGTCCCACGACAGCATCCCCTCTTCGGGGTCGTCTGGCATCACTTTCACCACGCCCCGGCGACTACTTAACCGTTTGCCACGGCTGAAGGGAACCCGGAACGCGTCGCTCCGCACGTATCATCGTCGAAAAAGTCGGGGTCGCCGCCGAGGGACGGACGCGGCGTCTCAGGCGGTGGCCATTCCCTCGCGGACGTCCTTGTCGCTGATGGACATCCCGTGTTTGTCCTGGGCGTGCTCGCGGACGATGTGGATGACCTCGCCCTCCTCGTTGGCCCGTATCATGAAGTCGCAGTCTTCCATGGTGCACTCGAACTGTTTTGCCATGTCAAATCACCGAATACTAGAACGACCTCCGACGGCATAATAGTCGCGTCTAACTGTCCGAACTCGAGACTCTCGGGCCGGAGAGAACGTTGGCGTCGTCGAGGTCTCCTCGGCCCGCTCGCTCCTCACAGTCGTTCGCGGCGACTCAAGCCAGCGGCGTCCGCTCGACGACGGTGCCGTCCACTGTCGGATACTGCTCGACGATTTCGCCTCTCTCGACGTCGCCTTCGGTGACCATCTCCTCCAGCAGCCACCACGCGAGTTCGACGTGGTCCGACTTGACCGTGTAGAACTCCTCTGGGACGCCGAGCTCCTGCAAACGCTGTTCGGTGATCCACGTCTTCCCGTAGACGATGGTGCCGTCGTCGGTGATGTCGTCGAACTCTCGGCGGATGTTCTTCGCCATCCGTTTCAGGCGGTTGCGGTGCTGAGCGGCGTCCTTGAACACGCTCGTACAGAAGTAGACGCGCTCGTGGTCACCCATCACGTCGAGGATGGCTTCCTTCGACCCGTCGACGGCCGACATATGCCCCTCTTGGAGTTCGTACCCCTCCTCCTGCATCCGACGATAGTTGCCGTCGGACATCTCGAACTCGTTGATGTTGCAGAAGTCGGCCGCTCCCTCGTCGAGGAAGTCGAGGAACTCCTGTTCGGCGCGGATGCCCGGAATCTCGAAGGCGGGCGTCAGCCCCTCCTCGCGGGCGATGTAGAGGATCTCCTCCCACTCGGTACCGTGCATGTCGCCCCACAGTTCGTACGGCGGGTGGAAGCGGATCTCGTCGAGACCGGCCTCCGAGAGGCGGCGCATGTTCTCGCGACCGCCCGTGATGCCCGTGTAGAGGTGCGTGTGGTGATCCTCCCCGAACTCGTCTTTGAGAAGCGAGAGGTAACGACAGGTCTTGTCCATTGCCTCCTGCGGTTCGCCACCGGTGATGGACGTCCCGAGTGCGTCCATCCGCTTGGCCTCGGCGACGACGTCCTCGTCGGACTCGACGAGTCGCTCGTTGGCGTAGACGTCGGTGACGTTCTTTCGGTTCTCACCGAGGGGGCAGTAGAAGCAGTCCCGCTGGTCGCAGTAGCCGTAGACGAACAGGACCATCTTGCCCCCCATGGCGCACTGTTCACATCCCTTCGAAATCATTCGTTGTCTCTTCTCTACTGTGAGCAGACTCAAAAGCAGTACGACTTGCGATACGGTCAGTGCGGGTCGCTCACAGCGTCTCCGAACGGGCGGTGACGGCGGTGCCGTCGTCCGGTCGTCGACCCCCGCGCTCCCGAAAACAAATATAGCCCGACGTCATAGGTTGGCCCGATGCTCCTGGTCCTCTGTGTCGACCTCGACGACGACCTCGGCCGCAAGACGGGGATGCGGACGCCCGTCCTCGGCCGAGACGACGTCGAGGAGGCCGCGGTCGCCCTCGCCACCGCCGACCCGGAGGACTCGGACGTGAACGTGCTCTTCCAGGGGATCAACGTCTACGAGGAGATCGCAGCGGAGGGCGGCGAGGAGGTCGAGGTCGCCGCCGTCACTGGCGTCAACGGCAGCGACGTCAAGGCCAACCGCGTCGTCGGCGAGGAGGTCGACACCGTCCTCGCCAGCCTCCAGACCGGCGAGAACGTCCGCGCCATCGTCATCACCGACGGCGCGCAGGACGAGTCGGTGCTCCCGGTCATCCGCTCTCGCGTCCCCATCGACGGCGTTCGCCGGGTCGTCGTCCGGCAGGCACAGGACTTGGAGTCGATCTACTACACGATGAAGCAGGTGCTCGCAGATCCCGAAACCAGAGGGACCATCCTCGTCCCGCTCGGCATCCTGCTTCTCATCTACCCGTTCGTCGTCGTCGCCAGCCTGTTTCAGGTGCCCGGGACGACCGTGTTAGGGCTCATATCGGCGCTCCTCGGTCTCTATACGCTCTTTCGCGGCCTCGGGTTGGAGTCCGTCGTCGACGACACCGCCGATCATCTGCGGAACGTGCTCTACGCCGGTCGGGTGACGCTCATCACTTACATCGTCGCCGCGGCGCTGCTCGTCGTCGGCGGGTTACAGGGACTGGAGACGCTCCGCGCAGTGCAGGACGCCTTCGGCGCCGAGTTGCCGCCCGGAATCGTCCTCGCGTCGCTGGTCCACGGCGCGGTGCAGTGGTTCGCCGTCGCCGGCATCACGAGCAGTCTCGGACAGGTGACCGACGAGTACCTCGCCAACCGGTTCAAGTGGCGCTATCTAAACGCGCCGTTCTACGTCGTCGCCATCGCGCTCGTGCTCTACGCCGTCTCCGGGTTCTTCCTCTCGGACGTGGTAGGTCTCGGACCGATGCAGACCGGCGAGGTGATGATCCGCGCCATCGGGCTGACCGACTTGGCCGTCGCGTTGACCGTGGGGACGCTGATAGGCGTCTTCAGTACGGTCGTGTTCGCGATCGCGGAGTCACGGTTTCCCACGGGGATCGAAGCGGACGCGGCGTGAGACGGGCGGAGCGGTGGTCGTGGCTCGTTCGTACTGGAGACACGTTCGCGTCCCGAGGCGTGCCCACGTCCACCACACCGGGCGAAGCCTCAAGAGCAGGTGCCAGAGAGTCCCCGTATGGAACTCGTCGAAGCCACCGCTGACGACCTCGACGCGCTCGTCGACCGCTGGTACGATCTCGCAAACGCGATGGAGCAGTACTCCGAGATGAACGAACTCGCCTACGCGGATGTTGACGAGGTCTCCGTCGACGGCTTCCGCGCTCACCTCGACGACGAGGACGTCACCGACTATCTCGTCGTTCAGGAAGGCGAGACTATCGGCTTCGTCACGCTCCGCGAGGGCCACCACCCGTCTCGGCAGCACTCGCAGTATCTCCGCATCGTGAACCTCGCAATCGACGAAGCTCACCGGGGGCGGGGCCACGGTACAGAGGTCGTCGAACGTGTGAAAAAGCTGGCTCGCGAGCGGGGGTGCGACCACCTCAAGGTCTCCTGCGAGTGGCAGAACGAGGACGCACGTCGGTTCTACCGCGACACGAACTTCCAGCCGAAGCAAGTCGAGTACGCACAGCCACTAGAGTGACGAGTGCAAGTCGGGACCTGAGCCCAGAACAGAGAAGATACGACTATCTCCCTGTGGCTCTCTCGTCGCCGATGGATCGGAGCAGGGGGCGACCGTCTGCGGAACACTGTACATCCACGGTCGAAGGTCCAGGAACTGCCGAGAGGCGAACTGGCGTCTACCGCTCGCGAACGACGACGAACTCAGCGAGGTCGCGGAGATACTCTAAGGCCTCCGAGTCGTCGATGTTCGCCGCGTCGAGCGCCGCCAGCGCCTGGTCGGCCTGGTCGCGGGCGCGCTGGTTGGCCTCCTCGGGCGTGAGGTTCGTCACCTGCACGAGCGACGGGCGATCCATCTCGGCGTCCTGGCCGGTCGGTTTGCCCAGCGCGTCGGCGTCGGCGGTGGCGTCGAGTACGTCGTCGCGGATCTGGAATGCGACGCCGACGCGCTCTGCGTACTCGCCGAACGACTCGATGGTGAAGGCGTCGGCACCGGCGGCGATCGCGCCGAGTTCGGCGGCCGCGCGGAACAGCGCGCCCGTCTTCCGGCGAGCCAACTCCATGTACTCCTCCTCGTTGGTGGGGCGGGCGACCAGTTCCGTCGCCTCGCCCTCGCCGAGTTCGACCATCGACTCGGCGACCACCTGCATCGCCTGTTCGTTCGCCGAGAAGAGTGCGAACGCCTCCCCGAGCAGGCCGTCGCTGGCGACGATCGCCGGACCGTAGCCGTACTCGGCCCAAGCGCTCTCGGTGCCGCGGCGGATGTCCGAGCGATCGATGATGTCGTCGATGACGAGCGAGGCGTTGTGGACGAGCTCGATACCGACCGCGAAGTCGACCGCGTCGTCGGGGGTGCCGCCAGCCGCTTCACAAGAGAGAATCGTCACTGCGGGGCGGACGCGCTTGCCACCGGCGAGCGCGACGTGCGCGAGTTCGTCGGATAGCTCGTCGGGTTCGACTGCCTCGACGACGGCCTCGAGGCGGTCGTTCACGAGGGCGACCCGGCGCTCCAGATACTCCATTGTCGGTGTCGTAGGGGCGGTCAGGGAAGTACGTACCGGAATACCGGGAAAAGCGAACGACCGGACGGTACCGCCTCGACTCCCCCTCCCCCCCCGGACCAGCCGTCTCCGACGCTCCCGCCGCGCTGTGGCGGCATGAGAGCGACGCCGAAACTGTCGGACGAACAACGGCTAAGTGGGTCGTGTTCGAGTATCTACGTATGCTCATCGCAGGCAGCGACGACGGCGTGTACTCTGTCGCCGACGTCGACGACCCGGACGCGACGACAGAGAAAGTACTCGATGCGGGGCGAGTGTTCCGCGTCGAGCGGTTCGACGCGCTCTCCGGACTGTTCGCGGCGTCGACGACGGGACTGTACCACTCGCTCGACGGCACCGACTGGACGGCGGTTCCGCTCCCGGTCGACGAAGCCTACGCGGTCGCCGCCGACCCGGCGGGCAGTCGACTCTACGTCGGCACACGCCCGTCGCGGCTGCTCGTCGCCGACTGCAACGCCGGCGTTCCCACCGTCGAGCGAGCGTGGCGACCGATCTCGGCGTTCGACGATCTGCGCGAGGAGAGCGATTGGGGGCTCCCCCGCCACGACGGCGTCTCGCAGGTCCGGAGCGTCTGTACGCACTCCTCCGCCCCCGACCGACTCGCCGTCGGCGTCGAAGTCGGCGGCGTCCACGTCAGCGACGACCGCGGGATCACGTGGACCGACCGGTCGATCCGGGGGTTCGACGCCCCCCACACCGACGACGTCCATCACCTCACGCTGGCGGACGGCGAGACGCTCGTCGCCTCGACCGGCAGCGGCCTGTACCGCTCGCCGGACCTCGGAGAGACGTGGACGCGGCTGGACACGGACCACAGTCAGCGCTACTTCCGCGAGGCGTTCGCTCACGACGACGTCGTGTACGCCGGCGCCGCGCCGGGTCCCTCGCCGACGTGGGACGACGGCGGTCACGCACTGTTCGAGTGTCACGACGGCGAGACGCTCAACGAGGTGGCGTCGCCGACACCGGACGAACACGCCATCGGCTGGTGTGCGACCGACGAGGACGTCCTCGCCGTGACGCACCGAGGGACGCTGCTGCGACGTCGACGCGGGGACTGGAAGGCGGTCGGGACGGTGCCGACGCCCGGCGACCTCCGAGGTCGGTATCTGCCGCTGACGTGGTACGAGCGCTGAGCGGTGTCACCCGTCGACTGGAGTCGAAAGAAAGCGACCACCTTTTTCCCGTCCTCGCTTCGCTCGGCCGGCGAAAATCTGGACCAAAAAGGACCGAAGAGTTACTCGAACTGCTCGATGAGCGCCGGTACCACTTCGAACAGGTCGCCGACGATGCCGTAGTCGGCGATGTCGAAGATGGGGGCGTTCGGGTCGGTGTTGATGGCGATGATCGTCTCGGCGCCTTTCATCCCGGCGACGTGCTGGACGGCCCCCGAGATTCCGACCGCGAGGTAGATCTTCGGCGTGACGACCTTCCCCGACTGGCCGACCTGCCGGTTCTTCGGCAGCCAGCCAGCGTCGACGATGGGACGCGACGAGGAGAGCGTCGCACCGAGGGCGTCGGCGAGTCGCTCGACGAGTTCGAGGTTCTCTTCCTCCTCGATTCCACGGCCGACCGAGACGAGCACCTCGGCCTCGGAGATGTCGACGTCGCCGGAGCCGACCTCCTCGAAGCCGGTGACGCGGGAGCGGACCGCTCCCTCGTCGATGTCGACGTCGAACGCGGCGACGTTGGCGTCGCCGATCTCCTCTGCGATGGGCCACTCCCCGCCGCGGATCGTGACGGCGACGCGCTCGGCGTCGACTTCGATCGTCGTCTCGACCTTCGAGCCGTACATCTCGCGGGTCGCCGTCAGCGCGCCGTCCCACTCGAAGGCGACTGCGTCGGTGACGAGCGGCAGGCCGAGCCCGTTTGCGACGGCGGGGGCGTAGTCGAGTCCGTTGACGCTGTTCGGCATGAGGAGGACGGACGGCGAGAGATCGTCGTACAGCGCCTCGACGGCCTGTGCGTACACGTCGTGGTTGAACTCCTCGCCGTAGTCGACGGTGTGGATCTGGTCGACGCCCTCACGGTTGAGCTCTTCGGCGAAGTCGTCGACGTCGCCGGAGATGACGGCCAGATGCAGGTCGCCGCCGGTCGCGTCGGCCAGTTCGCGCCCCGCGGAGACGAGCTCGAAGCTCACGTCGCGGAGGTCGCCGCGACGGTGCTCGGTGACTGCCAGAACGTCCGTCATTCTGCCCCCACCCCCTTCTCACGGAGGACCTGCGCAAGTTGTCCGGCGGTCTCCTCGGCGCCCCCCTCGAAGATCGTCGCGTCGGACTCGCTCTCCGGTTCGTACATCTCCGTCAGCGCGAGCCTGGACTCGACGTCTCCGACCTCGAGCCCGAGGTCGTCGAGGTCCTGGTCGGCGATCTCTTTGGACTGTGCCTGCCGGATGCCGCGGAGACTCGCGTAGCGCGGTTCGTTGATACCGGTCTGGATGGTGAGGACGGCCGGGAGGTCGACCTCGGTGAGTTCCTCGACGCCACCCTCCAGTTCGCGGTGGACGTTCGCGACGTTCTCGGCGAGGAGCGTGTCGACGTCCAGCGCGTTGACGACGGCGGCCCACTCGTAGCCGATGGCGTCGGCCAGCGAGACGCCGGTCGCACCGAAACTGTCGTCGTTCGCCTGCACGCCCGTGAGGACGAGATCCGGCTCCTCGGCCTCGACGACCGCCTGCAGGATCTGGGTCTTGGCGGCGACGTCCAGCAGTTCGGCGTCCGCGAGCGCTTCGTCCCAGACGCGGATGGCGCGGTCGACTCCCTTCGCCAGCGCCATCCGGATCGTCTCCTCGCTCCGCTCGGGGCCGACGGTGACGCTGACGACCTCGACGTCGTCGCCGGCCTCCTGGATCTGGACGGCCTCTTCGACGGCGTAGTCGTCCCACTCGTTGAGGTCGTACTCGAGGAACTGCTCGGCGATCGCTGTCCCCTCGATCTCGAAGTCGTCTTCGACTTCGGCTACCTCTTTGACGGTCACGAGAACCTTCATGATTGACCACTACTTCTAGGCGGATGTAAACGTTTTCGGAAGAAGCCCCGTCGAGACTCGCCGCTCCAACAGTTCGATCCGAGCCGGCTACTCGTCGCCGTTCGTTCTGTGGCTCTCGTTCGGCAGCGAGATGAGGTTCTCGCGGCCGATACGGAGCTTGTTCACGCGTTCCTCGTCGGCCATCGCCGACAGGAGCTGTGAGACCTTCGCGTCGGACCAGCCGGTCTGCTTGACGATGTCCGCCTGTCGCATCCGACCACCCCGTTGTTCGAGGAGATACTCCACCCGCTCCTCGTCCGAGAGCAGCGAGAGATCGACGTCGTCGCCACCGTCGCTGTCGCCGCTGTCGGGATCGTCGCCGTCGAGGTCGTCCGGTGACCGGTCGACGACCGATCCGCTCGCGGGTCCGGTGTCGGACTGCGGGACGGTCTCCTCCTGTTGGCGGAGATACAGCACGCCGGCGACGACGAGCAGCAACATCGCTCCGACGCCGGCGACGAGTTCCAGCGACAGCGGGTCGGGCGGCTCCGGCCCCGGCGTCGCCTCGTAGACGACGTAGATCGGCTGTTCACGGAGGTCCATCGGCCCCGTCGCGACGACGGATCCTTCTCTGATCCCGCTGAAACTGTTCTGGACCTCGTGGCTCTCCGGCGTCTCGATGACGAGCTGTTGTCCCTCGGCGAGCCACGGGAACCACGTCCCGCCGTCGGGTGTGGTGAAGGCGTCGCCGACGCGGAGCCCGCCGTCGTCGGTGCGTTCGGCGAAGTTGGTCCACGTAAACGACATCGTCAGTACGCCTGTCGTTCCGTCGTCGGTGACCGTCCCGTTGTAGCTCACGTCGACGATCTCCATCTCCCGCCCGGTGGACTCGGCAGCGAGCTCCGCGTAGTTGCGGAACATCCCCTCGTCGAGACTGCTGTTGGCCTCGCCGCGCTGCAGTTCGTCGACCAACCGCTCGAACGCGCGGACGTCCTCGCTGGACCGGAGTGAATGTCGCGTACGCACCTTCCAGGTCGCGTTGGTGTCCGAGTGGACGTTGACGACGATGGTCGTCTGCGCCGAATCGTCCTGACCGAGTTGAGCGGTCTGCGCCGCGGGCGCGGCGAGCCCGGCCGCTGTGTCCGCGCCGGCGTCAGCCACGACCGGTGGGGCGAACCCACCGACTACGAGGATGAGGAGGGCAAGTATTATGACGGCGTACCGCATATGCTGTCTGAGTCACTTTCTGGACTGAAAACGCTTTCCATCGGGCGATAAATCGGCCGTTTCGGCCGCCTCAACGCCTGAATATGTGGTCTCGACTTCCCTCCGACCACTTTTAGTACGTGGATGCAGAAGGTCGCGCTGATGAGACCCCGCGCCGTGCTGCTCGCAGTACTCCTCCTCGTCTCGTCGGTCACGGGGACGGCGGCTCTCCCCGGACTCGCCACCTCTCCGACCGATGCCGACGACGTCGTCGACGGCTCTACCGACGACGTCTCCTCCACCGTCGCCGCACAGAACCGAACGCAGACGAACGTGCTGACACTCGTGGAGAGCGACGTCCGGCGGACGAACTTCAGCCAGCCGGGTCCGAACGCGAGTGCGGCGCTCGCCGTCCGTGATACTCGCCTCTCCCGACAGTTCGCGAGCGAGCGGACCGAGACACGACTCGCCGCCCTCGAGACCGACGCGGAGAAGCAGGCGTACATCCGCCGTGCGCTGACCGAAGTCGAGATCCGGACGAGCGAACTCCGTCAGGAGGAGCGCGACGCGTTCGTCCGACACAGCACTGGCGGGCTCAGTACGACCGGGTTGGTCGTCCAGCTCGCTCGTATCCACACCGCCTCCGAACAGCTCTCGCAGAACGCGACGCGACTGGGTCGTGCCGCCGAGGAGATCGACGGGTTCAACGTCCAGACCCGGATCGACGCGATTCAGCTCGAACTCCGGACGCTTCGGGGACCGGTCCGTGACCACGCGAACGGGGTCCTCCGCGGGGAGGTTCCTCCCTCCCGTCTGTACGTCGAGACCACGACGACCGGCGTCTCGCTGTCGACGATCGCCGACGACACCTACGTCAGAGAGGTGTACGACGGGTCGCGTCGTGTGCCGACGTCGAACTCGCAGCTCACGCCCGAGGAGGTCGACGCGCTGGTTCGGGAGAGCTACCCGTCGCTCTGGGAGCGCTGGGACTCCCAAGGAGGGTCGGCCCGCGAGAGCGACGTCTGGGTCTCGACGATCCAGTACCGCCGGGGGGACCTCACGGCCTTCATCGACAAGGACAAGCCGGGAAGCGTCTTCAAAGAGCAGCGGACCCTGCGGCTCAACCGGACGCCGCCGACCCAACGGCTGAACAGCAGTCGCGTCGGGCTCCGACTCTCGGTGCACCCGTCGTACCCTGGCGGTCCGATGCTCGTCACCGTCGAGAGCGCCCGGACGGGCGAGCCGGTTCGCGCCGACGTGAGCCTCATCACCCCGCCACAGAGCAACACCGAACCGGTCCAGGTGGGGACGACGAACAGCACGGGCGCGCTGTGGGTCGTCTCACCGGAGGAGAACTTCACCGTCCAGGCGATCGAGGTCGGCACGCAGTCCGTCGTCGACATACGCGTCGAACCGAGCGAACCGAGACGGGTCGGCGAAACGAACAACTCGACGGCGGGATCGACGGAGTCGGTGTCGGCGTCGCTCGCCGAGTCAGCGGGCCGTAGCGGTTAGCGTCTCCGATCCCCTCGACCCCTCTCGTCTCCGCCCCGACCTTTTTGTCCGAAGCCGAGACCACCTCGGGGCGTGCCGGACCGTGCCGTCTCGTCGACCCTTGGAATCGCGCTGCTCTTGCTCGTGACCGTCGTGTTGGCAGCGACCGTCGGAGCCGTCGCGCTCGCGTCGGTACCGGCGGAGACGGCGACGCCGACCCCGGTCGCACTCGCGGTGTCGGCGTCCGACGCGGACGACCGACTGACGTTCACCCACCGAGCGGGGCCGACGCTCGCCGTCGACGAGCTCACGGTCCGCGTCAGCGTCGACGGGACGCCGTTGGACAACCAGCCGCCGGTGCCGTTCTTCTCGGCGACGGGGTTCCGCTCGGGGCCGACGGGTCCGTTCAACGTCGCCAGCGACGGGGGGTGGTCGGCGGGTGAGACGGCCAGTCTCCGCGTCGCGTCGACGAACAGCCCTGCGCTCGAACCCGGCCATCGAGTGACGGTACGGATCGCGGTCGACGGAAACGTGGTCGCACAGCTCTCGACGACGGTGTCGTGACGGAGAGAAGTGAGTGCGGCGGGCGAGGACGAGCTACTCTTCGGGCGCTCGCGCGACCGTCGTGATAGCGCGGGGGCTCCCCGGACTCCGCTGTTGGATGTGGTGTTCGATGTCGACGAAGCCGGCCGCCTCGAACATCCGTTGGGCCTCCTCCTCGTCGTAGAACAGCATGATCGCGTCGGCGACCTTCTGGAAGACGCTCGAGTTGGGGTAGTCGGGACCGACGACGAGCACCCGGTTGCCCGGTTTGACGACGCGCCGGAACTCTTCGAGCGCGTCGACGGGGTTCGGCCAGTACTCGATCGACCCCGACGACCAGATGACGTCGAACGAGTCGTCTCTGAACGGGAGGCGTTCGGCGTCGCCGCGGTAGAATCGCACCTGGTCGTGCTTGCCGAACTTCTCCCACGCCTTCTCCATCTGGTGGACGCTCTGGTCGAGCCCGTGGACGTCCTCGGAGTACTGCAGGAGCCCCTCGGTGCCGAATCCGGTGCCACAACCGACGTCGAGTACGCGGTCGTCGCGCTGGACGTCCAGCAGTTCGAGGGCCTCGTCGCGCATCTCCTCGTTCCAGATGAACGGGTTGACCTGGTCGTACACCTTCGAGAGGTACTTGTAGAACAGCCGCGCCCGTGCTTTGTTCTCGAGGACTCCCATTTCATCGCGCTTCGGCGTCGGGGGGCATAACGGTGCGGATTCCGTACGACGAGCGGGCGACGGGACGGTGGGTCGACCGCGATGGTCGGTCGCCAGCGCGTCACCAGCGTCGCCGCTACCCGCCTCGGCCGAAGGGGAGGTCGGAGGAGGGTTCGACCCGCGTGCTCGGCGACCGATAGCGGTCGTACAGCGTCTCCGCCCACGCGACGAACTCGGGGTCGTCGCCCGAGACGCAGGCTCGGAGTTGGCCGTCGTCGTCGTAGGCGTTGACGACCGCCCAGTCGTCGCCGAGCGTGAGTCCCAGGGCGACGTCGTTGGGGTAGCGGTAGAGCCGGAAGCCGTCGACGCGGAGGACGAACGCGAACTCGACGGGGTTCAGCGAGCGGGCCGTCTCGACGGTCTCCGCAGCGAGGACGAGGTCGGTGTCGACGCCCCGGAGGACGTGGTCGGCGTGGACGCGGTGGAACTGTCGGCTGAGGACGGGCGAGAGCATCCGGATGCGACTGCTCGACCGCGAGTCGAGCACGTCGAGATAGTAGTCGACGGCCGCCTGCGGGTACGTCGCCGTCGCCACCGCTCCGTCGGCGTCGCAGAGTAGGTCGGGGTCGGGAGTGTGCTCGGCGTCCGGGAGGTGGCCGAAGAACTGTTCGTACTCGCAGAGGGTGTCGAGGGTGTCGAGGTAGGCGGCGTGACGCTCGGCGACCAGTTCGCCGACCGTCGTCAGCGCGTAGACGCCGTGACGTTTCTCCGCGAGGCCGCGGTCGACGAGCTCCGCGAGGTTCCGCTGGACGCTCCGGTGGGAGCTGTCGAGTGCGTCGGCGACGTCGCTCGGGGTATCCGGACTCGTCCGGAGTCGGGCGAGCAGTCGTCGCCGGTCCGGAGAGCCGGCGAGGAACCGGGCCAACCCGTCTGCGTCCATCGGCAGTTCGGTTCGTGGGGCGGCCAGTTAACTCTCACTCTCGTCGTCGGCTCCCCGCAGTGGGGCGGTTCGAGCCGACGATTCGCTGAGAGCGTTCCGCAAACACCTTATACGCCGCTTACGCTACTTCCCAGTGATTAGTGAGTATGCCGAGACCAGAGGTTCTCGAACGGATTAAAACGGCCGAGGAAGAGGCCGACGAGATTATCGAATCCGCTCAAGCGGAGCGCGAAGAGCGCATCGCCGAGGCGCGAGAGGAGGCGGACCAGATTCGCGAGGAGGCCCGCCAGGAGGCCGACGAGTTAGAGGAGAAACGCCTCGCGGAGGCGGAGACGGAGACCGAAGCCCGCCGCGAGGAGATCCTCGAAGAGGGTATCCGAGCCCGCGAGGAACTGGTCGCACAGGCCGAGTCCAACGTCGACTCGGCGGTCGACTACGTCTTGACACAGTTCGAGGAGGCGGTGGATGCTCAGACCTGAACAGATGAGCAAAGTCTCGGTGACGGGGTCCAAGAAGTTCATGGACGACGTCATCGAGACGGTCCACGACCTCCACCTGCTGGACGTCACCGACTACGACGGTAGTTGGGAACAGTTTCAGCCGGGCGATCCGATGGAGGGTGCAGAGACGGCCTCCGACAAGCTCGTTACGGTACGCTCTATCGAGAGCATCCTCGACGTCGACGCCGACGACGCGGGTCCGTCCCGCATCGTCACTGACGACGCGCTCGAGGAGGAGCTTAATGACGTTCGCGCCCGCGTGAACGAACTCGACGATCGACGCGACGAGCTCCGGACCGAGATCCGCGACATCGACGAGCGCATCGACGCGATGTCGCCGTTCGCCACGCTCGGCATCGACCTCGATCTCCTCTCCGGCTACGACAGCCTACAGGTCGAGGTCGGCCGCGGTAAGCACGACGCCGTCGACGCGGCACTGGTTCGGGCCGACGAGATCGAGCAGTACGAGATCTTCGGCGAGGGGAACGTCCTCGCCGTCTTCGCTCGGCCCGCCGACAGCGCCGACGAGGACGCCCTCGCGGACGCGCTCGTCGGGACCGAGTTCGCCACGCTCGAGGTGCCGGAGGCCGACACCTCCCCCGAGGAGTACGTCGACGAACTCCGACACCGCAAACAGCAGTTCCGCTCGGAGCTCGACGCGGTCGAGGACGATCTCGAGGAGCTGAAACTCGACGCCGCGGGGTTCCTGCTGGCCGCCGAGGAGAAGCTCTCCATCGACGTCCAGAAGACGGAGGCGCCGCTCTCCTTCGCCACGACGGAGAACGCGTTCGTCGCCGAAGGGTGGATCCCCACCACGAAGTTCGGCGAGTTCGCGAGCGCGCTCGACTCGGAGGTCGGCAGCCACGTAGAGGTCGAGGAGCTCGAACGCGCGAGCTTCAAGAGCACGGGTCACGAGTCCGTCCGCGAACCGGTCGGCGACACCGGCTCGGGCGTCGCCGCCGACGGCGGGACGGACGTCGTGATGCAGAAGGACGACCCGCCGGTCGTCCAGAACAACCCGGGCGTCATCAAACCGTTCGAGGTGCTCGTCAACGCAGTCGGTCGACCCAACTACCGCGAGTTCGACCCCTCGATCGTCCTGTTTCTGACGTTCCCGGCGTTCTTCGGGTTCATGATCGGCGACCTCGGCTACGGCCTCGTCTACGCCGCCATCGGCTACTTCCTCTACGCGAACTTCGACAGCCAGGGGATCAAGAGCATGGGTGGCGTCACCATCTTCGCCGGCATCTTCACCGCGCTGTTCGGTATTCTGTACGGCGAGATCTTCGGCTTACACCTCATCTCGACGTACTTCTGGGAAGGTGCACTGGGGATGTCGCACGCGCCGATGCTGAAGGGGCTCGCGCCCGCAGAGAAAGACTGGGCGCTCGGCTGGCTCACCGTGAGCGTGCTGCTCGGCATCCTCCACCTCAACGTCGGGTGGATCTTCGACTTCGTCGAGAACCTCGAACTGCACGACCTCAAACACGCCATGTACGAGAGCGCCTCGTGGCTCCTGATGATGAACGGCCTGTGGGTGTGGATCCTCAGCGACGTCACGAAGGGGACCGCTCCGCAGTTCCTGTTCACGACGTTCTCCGCGGAGGGCGTCATCCCGCTGGGCTTCAACGGGTTCCCGGCTATCGTCGGCTGGGCGGGACTGGCGCTCTTCGCCGTCGGTCTCGGTCTGCTGGCCGTCGGTGAACCGGCGGAGCTCCCCGAGTTCCTGAACGTGCTCGTCAACGTGCTGTCGTACACCCGAATCGCCGCGGTGCTGCTGGCGAAGGCGGGGATGGCGTTCACCGTCAACCTGCTGTTCTTCGGGGCGTACAGCCACAACGGCGAGTTCCACTTCATGCTCGATCACGGCCCGCAGTGGGTCATCAACGAGTACGGCCAGGAGGCCATCATGTTCGGTGGGCTCATGCACGGCGGTGCGGCGAGCATCGTCGGCGGCCTGCTCGTGTTGGTGCTCGGCCACCTCCTCGTGCTCGTGCTCGGCGTGACGAGCGCCGGCCTGCAGACGGTGCGTCTCGAGTACGTGGAGTTCTTCGGCAAGTTCTACGACGGTGGCGGTCGCGAGTACACGCCGTTCGGCTACGACCGACGGTACACGACCGAAGACTGAGCGACATCCGACACCACCTCGTCTCTCTCGGTGTTTTTTATTCTAACGAGCGGTTGCACCGAGTTCACACACCGCTCGTTGCGGCCATATTCGCCTCTGTCGGCCTGCTTCCCGTCAAACGCTTTGGGAAGCTTTATGACTTCCCTGTGGACACATACGGACGTTCGGAGACGACCAATACGGCTATAGAGGACCTAACAATGTACGAACTCGCCAACATCGTCATGCAGGAAAGTGCAGCAAGTGGACCGGCTATCGGCGCACCCGCCGCCGCGGCGCTCGCCGTCGGTGCCGCCGCCCTCGGTGCAGGGTACGCAGAGCGTGGGATCGGTGCCGCAGCCGTCGGCGCCGTCGCCGAGAACGAGGACCTCTTCGTGCGTGGACTGATTCTGACAGTCCTCCCGGAGACGCTCGTCATTCTCGCGCTCGTCGTCGTGTTCCTGGTCGGTTAAACGTCTTCTCCCCCTTTCACAATGAGTTTGGATACTGTCGTTGAGGACATTCGAGACGAAGCCCGCGCGCGTGCGGAAGAGATCCGCAGCGAGGGTGAGGCCCGCGCCGAGGAGATCATCGCGGACGCCGAAGCGGACGCCGAGCGCATCGTCGAAGAGCGCGAGGCGGCCGTCGAGAAGCAGATCGCCCAGGAGCGCGAACAGACGCTCTCCTCGGCGAAGCTTGAGGCCAAACAGCAGCGCCTGGAGGCACGTCGCGACGTACTCCAACAGGTGCGCGACCAGGTCGAGGCGGAACTCGCTGCGTTGGGCGGTCAGAAGCGCGAAGCGCTCACCCGGAGTCTGCTCGACGCCGCCAGCGAGGAGTTTGACGAGGGCGCGACGGTACAGGTGTACGGTCGCGCCGCCGACGAGGCGCTCCTCACGAAGATCCTCGCCGACTACGACGGCTACAGCTTCGCCGGCGAGTACGACTGTCTCGGCGGCGTCGTCGTCGAGAGTACGTCGTCGCGCGTCCGTGTGAACAACACCTTCGACTCCGTCCTCGCAGACGTCTGGGAGGAGAACCTGAAGGAACTGAGCACCCGACTGTTCGACCAATGAGTACTGCCGGAAGTGCGAATCCGGAGTACGTCAACGCCCGTGTCCGTGCACGACGCGGCGCCCTGTTCAGCGACGAGGAGTACCGCAAGCTGACCCGCATGGGTCCGGCCGAGATCGCCCGCTTCATGGAGGAGTCGGAGTACGAGGAGGAGATCAACGCACTCGGGAGCAGATACTCCGGCGTCGACCTCATCGAGTACGCGCTGAACCGCAACCTCGCCAAACAGTTCAACGACATCCTCGACTGGGCCGAGGGTCGGCTGTACGACCTCATCGCTCGCTACCTCCGGAAGTTCGACGCGTGGAACGTCAAGACGATCATCCGCGGCATCTACGCCGACATCGACCGCGAGTCGATCGACGCAGACCTGATCCGCGCCGGCGAGTTCGACGATCGCTTCCTCGATCGCCTGCTCGACGCGAGCACCATCGAGGAGCTCGTAACCATGCTGAAGGGGACGATCTTCGGCGAGCTGCTGGAGGAGGCGTACGAGGACTACGAGAACACGGACGTGCTCGTCCCCCTCGAGAACGCCGTCGACCGCGCGTTCTACGAGCGATTGCTCGAAGGACTCGTCGTCGACGAGGCGACACAGCAGTACCGCGAGTTCCTCGAAGCCGAGATCGACTTCCGGAACGCACGGAACGCGCTCCGACTCGCCCGCAGCGGTGCCGACATCGACCCCTCGGAGTACTACATCGAGGGCGGCAAACTGTTCAGCGCGACCGAACTGTCGCAGCTCGCGACCAACCCCGACGAGCTGGTGACGCGCATCCGCGAGAGTACGTACGGCGACGAGCTGTCCGTCGCGCTCAACGAACTCGAGGAGGCAGAGAGCCTCATCGGCTTCGAGCGTGCCCTCGAAGCGGCGCTGTTGGAGTACTCCGACACGCTCGGCTCCATCTTCCCGCTCTCGATCGGCCCGATCATCTCTTATATCCTCGCCAAGGAACGTGAGGTAGAGAACATTCGGGCGATCGCCCGTGGCCGCGAGGCCGGACTCGACGAGAACGAGATCGAACAGGAGCTGGTGATACTATGAGTCAGGAGATTGCCGTCATCGGCAGCCCCGACTTCACCACCGGGTTCCGCCTCGCGGGCGTTCGGAAGTTCGAGAACGTCCCCGAGGAGGAGAAAGACGAGCAGCTCGACGAGGCCGTCGAGCGAACCCTCGAGAACGAGGACGTCGGCATCGTCGTGATGCAGTCGTCGGATCTCGACCATCTCTCCCGGACGGTCCGGAAGTCGGTCGAGACGAGTATCGAGCCGACGCTCGTCACCCTCGGCGGTGACGCGGGCAGCAGTGGCCTGCGCGAACAGATCAAGCGAGCAATCGGTATCGACCTAATGGACGAATAACTATGAGTCAGACAACACAGCAAGAGACCGTTCGTGAGGACGGTGTCATTCAGAGTGTGAGTGGTCCGGTCGTGACCGCCCGCGACCTTGACGCCCGGATGAACGACGTCGTGTACGTCGGTGACGAAGGGCTGATGGGCGAGGTCATCGAGATCGAGGGCGACCTCACGACCATTCAGGTGTACGAGGAGACTTCCGGCGTCGGCCCCAGCGAACCCGTCGAGAACACGGGCGAACCGCTGACGGTCGACCTCGGTCCTGGGCTGCTGGACAGCATCTACGACGGTGTCCAGCGACCGCTGGACGTGCTGGAAGAGAAGATGAACAGTCCGTATCTCGACCGTGGTGTCGACGCACCCGGCATCGAGATGGACAAGCAGTGGGAGTTCGTCCCCACCGCCGAGGAGGGTGACGAGGTCGCCCCCGGTGACGTCCTCGGGACGGTCCCGGAGACGGTCACCATCGAGCACAAGGTGCTCGTCCCGCCGACGTTCGAGGGCGGCGAGATCACCTCCATCGAGGCGGGCGAGTTCACCGTCCAGGAGGTCATCGCGGAACTCGACAACGGCGAAGAGATCACGATGCACCAGGAGTGGCCGGTGCGCGAGGCGCGTCCGTCGGAGACGAAGATGACGCCCCGCGAACCGCTCGTCTCCGGGCAGCGCATCCTCGACGGGCTGTTCCCCATCGCGAAGGGTGGGACGGCCGCCATCCCCGGCCCGTTCGGGTCGGGCAAGACCGTCACGCAGCACCAGCTCGCGAAGTACGCCGACGCCGACATCATTGTCTACGTCGGCTGTGGTGAGCGTGGCAACGAGATGACCGAGGTCATCGAGGACTTCCCGGAACTCGAAGACCCGACGACCGGCAACCCGCTTATGGCCCGGACGTCGCTCATCGCCAACACGTCGAACATGCCCGTCGCCGCCCGTGAGTCCTGTATCTACACGGGGATCACCATCGCGGAGTACTACCGCGACATGGGTTACGACGTCGCACTGATGGCCGACTCCACCTCGCGGTGGGCAGAGGCCATGCGCGAGATCTCCTCGCGTCTCGAAGAGATGCCCGGCGAGGAGGGCTACCCCGCCTACCTCTCGGCGCGTCTCTCCGAGTTCTACGAGCGTGCCGGCTACTTCGAGAACATCAACGGGACCGAGGGGTCGGTCTCCGCGATCGGCGCGGTATCACCGCCGGGCGGCGACTTCTCGGAGCCGGTTACCCAGAACACGCTGCGTATCGTCAAGACGTTCTGGGCGCTCGACGCCGACCTCGCAGAGCGTCGTCACTTCCCGGCTATCAACTGGAACGAGTCGTACTCGCTCTACCGGAACCAACTCGACCCGTGGTTCATCGAGAACGTCCGCGACGACTGGCCCGAGGAGCGCCAGTGGGCGGTCGACATCCTCGACGAGGAGGACGAACTGCAGGAGATCGTCCAGCTCGTCGGGAAGGACGCCCTGCCGGAAGACCAGCAGCTCACCCTCGAGGTGGCCCGCTACCTCCGTGAGGCGTATCTCCAGCAGAACGCGTTCCACCCGACGGACACCTTCTGTCCGCCGGAGAAGACGTACCTCATCCTGACGGCCATCCACACGTTCAACGACGAGGCCAAGAAGGCACTCGACGCGGGCGTCCCCGTCGAGGAGATCATCGCCATCGAGGCCGCGCCGCGGCTGAACCGGATCGGCGTCCAGGAGGACTACGCCGAGTACGTTGAGGAACTCAAAGGCGAGATGACCGAGCAGCTTCGGGAGCTCTACTAATGAAAGAGTATCAGACCATCACCGAGATCAGCGGTCCGCTGGTGTTCGCCGAAGTCGACGAGGCGATCGGTTACGACGAGATCGTCGAAATCGAGACGCCGAACGGCGAGACCAAGCGTGGCCAGGTGCTCGAATCCTCGGAGGGCGTCGTCGCCATCCAGGTGTTCGAGGGCACCACCGGTATCGACCGAAACGCGTCCGTCAGGTTCCTTGGCGAGACGCTGAAGATGCCCGTCACCGAGGACCTCCTCGGGCGGGTCCTCGACGGCTCCGGCCAGCCGATCGACGGCGGCCCGGAGATCGTCCCCGACGAGCGCCACGACATCGTCGGTGCCGCGATCAACCCCTACTCCCGAGAGTACCCCGAGGAGTTCATCCAGACGGGCGTCTCGGCCATCGACGGGATGAACACGCTCGTTCGCGGGCAGAAACTGCCGATCTTCTCGGCGTCGGGGCTTCCCCACAACGACCTGGCACTCCAAATCGCTCGTCAGGCGACGGTGCCGGAGGACGAGAAGGGTGACGACGACGAAGACAGCGAGTTCGCCGTCATCTTCGGTGCGATGGGTATCACGGCCGAAGAGGCGAACGAGTTCATGGAGGACTTCGAGCGCACCGGTGCACTCGAGCGCTCTGTCGTCTTCATGAACCTCGCGGACGACCCCGCAGTCGAGCGGACGGTCACGCCGCGTCTCGCGCTCACCACGGCCGAGTACCTCGCCTTCGAGAAGGACTACCACGTGCTCGTCATCCTGACGGACATGACCAACTACTGTGAGGCGCTCCGCGAGATCGGTGCCGCACGTGAGGAGGTTCCGGGTCGTCGTGGCTACCCCGGATACATGTACACCGACCTGGCGCAGCTCTACGAGCGCGCCGGTCGGATCGAGGGCCGCGAGGGCTCTGTCACGCAGATCCCCATCCTCACCATGCCCGGTGACGACGACACCCACCCGATCCCCGACCTGACGGGGTACATCACCGAGGGGCAGATCTACATCGACCGCGCACTCAACAGCCAGGGGATCGAACCCCCGATCAACCCGCTACCTAGCCTTTCGCGGCTGATGGACGACGGGATCGGCGAGGGGCTCACCCGCGAGGACCACGCCGACGTCTCCGACCAGATGTACGCCGCGTACGCAGAGGGTGAGGACCTCCGCGACCTGGTGAACATCGTCGGTCGCGAAGCACTCAGCGAGCGTGACAACATCTACCTCGACTTCGCCGAGCGCTTCGAGGAAGAGTTCGTCGACCAGGGGTTCGACACGGACCGGACCATCGACGAGACGCTCGACATCGGCTGGGAGCTACTCTCGATGTTCCCGAAGTCGGAGCTCAACCGCGTCGACGAGGAGCTCATCGAGAAGTACTACCACGAGGAGAAAGAGACGGTCGAGGCGGAGGCTTAAACGCCTTCGCCCACTAGGAGGATCAAAGTATGGCCAAAGACGTCAAACCAACCCGCAAGGAACTGATGGAGATCGAGGATCGTATCGACCTCTCCGAGCGGGGCCACGACACGCTCGAACAGAAGCGTGACGGCCTCATCATGGAGTTCATGGACATCCTCGACCAGGCACAGGACGTGCGGGCGGGGCTGAGTCAGAACTACGAGGAGGCCCAGCGGACGCTCAACATGGCACGCGCCATGGAGGGTGACGTCGCGGTCCGCGGTGCTGCCGCCGCGCTCAAGGAGCATCCGGAGATCACGACGCAGTCGAAGAACATCATGGGCGTCGTCGTGCCGGAGATCGAGTCCAGCCGGGTCAGAAAGAGCCTCGACCAGCGTGGCTACGGGCTGCTCGGCACGAGCGCACGCATCGACGAGGCCGCCGAAGCCTACGAGGAACTGCTGGAGAGCATCATCCTCGCGGCGGAGGTCGAGACGGCGATGAAGAAGATGCTCGAGGAGATCGAGACGACGAAGCGTCGTGTCAACGCCCTCGAGTTCAAGCTCCTGCCCGAACTGTACGAGAACCAGGAGTACATCGAGCAGAAGCTCGAAGAGCAGGAACGCGAGGAGATCTTCCGGCTGAAGAAGATCAAAGCGAAGAAGGAAGAAGAGGAGAAGGCCGACAAAGAGGCCGAAGCAGCCGAGAAGGCGGACGTCGAAGCCGTCACGGCCGACGACTAGTCGCTCCACTCGCTTTTGCCGATGCACTGTCCCCACTGTTCTGTCGAGACTGTCGCGTTCGCCGTCCCGCCGTCGCTCCGCGAGTACGCTCCCGAGACGGCCGCCGCGGCGACCGTCTGCCCGCACTGTCTCCGGGTGACGGCCGCCGAGACGGGCCAGACGGACCCCTCGTTCGACGCACTCTCGACGTCGTTTCCGAGCGGCGACGCCGGGGTCGCGCTCGCGCTTCTGTGCGGGTTGCTCGACTCGCTGGCACTCAACCGACGCGCCATCGAGGCGGTCGCCGCAGAGGCCGAACGGCGCGGTGCCGACGTGTTCCTGACGTTCGACCGTCTGTCCGCGACCGTTCCGGAGCCGTACGTCGATCTCGACCGGCGACTCGAGCAGCTCCACCAGCTCCTCGAGTGAGCGAAGATACCGTCATCTCAGAAACACTTTTACTGTAGTGGTCACACCTTGAGCCGTCCACTCAGGAGTCGACGTAATGGTGGTGAGCAACCCAGACGAAGGTAGCCGATGTCGACCGTTACGACCCGTCCCGACTCGCTCGAGCGTACAGAGATTCACGACATCCTTCGTAACGACCGCCGCCGTCGCGTCATCGAATCGTTGTGTGAACAGGACGAACCGCTGTCGGTCCGCGAACTCTCGGAGACCATCGCGACCGCCGAGACGGGCGAACGGCCCGCACCGCGGAACGTCCGCCAGAGCGTCTACGTCTCGCTACACCAGACACATCTCCCGAAGTTGGAGGAACTGGACGTCGTCGGCTACGACGACGAGACGAAGGAGATCACTCTGGCGGCGGCCGTCGACGACGTCACCGTTTACATGGAGGTCGTCCCGGAGAACGACATCTCGTGGGCGGAGTTCTATCTCGGACTCGGCGTGCTCGGCCTGTTGCTCGTCGCCGCTCACTCGCTGGGCGTTCCGACGGTCAGTGCAGTCGACGCCGCCGTCTGGACGACGGCCGTCCTCGTCGCGTTCGTCGTCTCGGCGACCTACCATCTCGCGACCCAGTCACCCGCGTTCACCGAGCGACTCTCACGACTGCGGTAACGGAGTCGTACCGCCGAGTACCGGGATTAATCGGCCATTAGCTTAGGTGCCGCTTCCCCTTTCGAGAGTATGGCTCGTACGCGACTGCGCTGGACGGCCGTCTCGGACCCCCTCTGTCGGCTCGTTCCTGGACTGTACGTCGGGACGCCGCGGCGGAACACGCTGGTCACGCTAGGGTATCTCGTGGTGCTCCTGACGGTTCTCTCTGCTCTCCTCTAAAAGTGGCCGCGCGAGCGGTCGACGGCTCTAGACGCCAGTCGAGTACCGGAGGATCCCCGCGATGCCGCCGAAGGCGTCCATCAGCTGTTCGCCTTTCTCGAAGTCCGTGCTGATGAACTTCGTCTCGGTACCGCGCTGTTCGGCGATGTTGATCAGATGCTCGATCACGTCCTCGCGTTCGCGCATCTCCGTCTCCTCTCCGCACTCGGAACAGGTGTGGTCGGGCGTCTTGTGGCGGCTGTCGACGACCTCGAACTCCTCGTGCCCGTTCGGACAGTCGTAGACGACGACGTCGCTACGGAGGTCCTCCGAGAGCAAGAGCCGATCGACAGAGCCCATGACGAGGTTCTTCCGCGTCGGTTCGAACCCGTAGGTGGCCTCGTTGCCCTGGTGAAGCTTCTCGAAGAACTCCTCCATCTGGGACTTGTCCTTCATCACCTCCTGGTCGGCGAGCACTTCCTGTGCGGCGTCGACCAGGTCGTAGAGACCGGACTCGTCGGTGTAGGAGATGTCGAACTTGCCGACGACCTTGTCCTGTAGCTCGTGGTGGAGATAGCCGCCGTCGAGGAACTCGTCTTTCGTCGGCGACGGGCCGCCGACGAGGATGCCGTCGAGCTCGTGACGCTTCGCGACCATCAGGTCGTCAGCCATCTCGGCGACCTCCTGATAGAAGTTGTCGATGGCTTCCAGACGCAGGCGGGCGAAACGCTGGGCGGACTGGCCACCTTTCCGCTGCTTGCCGGGGACGAGCGACGAGGCCGACTTGACGGGTTCGACGCGCTTGCCCTTCAGCCACCCGACGTTTGCCTCGCGGCGGTCGAGGACGATGAGGCCGAACAGTCCCTTGTCGGCCAGCATGTTCTCCAGCGGTTCCGTGAGGAACGCCGAGTCGCAGTGATACCGGAACGACTCGACGGGCTGTGGCGGACTATCCATCGTCCTCGTCACCATCTCGGTCTGTCCGCCGCCGCTGTCGACGGCACCGGAGAAGATGATGATGCCGTTCTCGGGGGGGAACGTGTCGTAGTAGCGGAGACGGTCTTTGATACTCGTCAGTGCGTCCTGAACGTTCGTCCTCGTCTGCTTGGACTTGATGTTCGCCGCCTCGCTGTGCTCTTGGGTCACGTGGGCGACGACGTCGGAGATCTGTTTGTCCTCGGGGATGTAGATGGTGACGAGCTGGGTGCCGGAGCCTTCGTACTCCTGCAACTCCTCGATGACCTTCCGGAACTCGTACTTCCGTCGGTCCTCGCCCGCATCCGCGGCGTCACTACTCATTGTCGATACTAGCCCGGCCAGTGGCTAAGTAACCTTTGACTGTTGTCGCTCGTGACGGCGGAGCGCGTCGACCGTCCCAGTCCCTGCCTCAGAGAGACATTCTTTTTACCATATCTCTATCTATAAAATACATATATATGGACGTCGTGGGACTCACAGACAACTCAACTATGGCTCGGGTAATCGCAGTCGCCAGCGCGAAAGGTGGCGTCGGCAAGACGACGACGACGGTGGCGCTCGGAACGACGCTCGCGGCGGCGGGATACGACGTCGTCGCCGTCGACACGGATCTCGGGATGGCGAACCTCGGAGCGACGCTCGGTGTCGACGCCGACGGGGCGACCGTCCACGACGTTCTCGCGGGACGGGCGGACGTCGGGGCGGCGACCTACGAGGGACCGGCGGGGCTCTCAGTCGTCCCCGGCGACACCGATCTGGCGGCGTTCCCCGACGCCGACCCTGCGAAGCTCCGGACCGTCCTCGAGGCGTTCGCGGACGCGGACTACGTCCTGTTGGATACGGGTGCCGGACTGAGCCACGACACGGTGCTCCCGCTCGGCCTCGCGGACGACGTGCTGCTCGTCACCGACACGACGCCGAACGCCGTCGGCGACACGGAGAAGACGCGACAGGTCGTCGACCGCCTCGACGGCTCCGTCGTCGGCCTCGTGGTCACGCAGGTCGACGCAGACGTCCCGGACGACGACCTTCCGATCGACGGCGTCGATGCACCCCTGCTCGCGACGGTGCCGACCAGTCCGGTCGTCGCAGAGGCGACTGCGACCGGCGACGCACTCGTCGAGAGCGATCCGGCGGACCCGGCCGCAGCGGCGTACCGGCGGCTCGCTCGCGCAGTGACTGACGAACCGGTCTCCGACCCGGACGTCGAGTCGACCGAGACGACCGACGCGGACGCGGGAGACGACTCGACGGTCGATGCGCGAGACGCAGTCGACGACGCGGAGACCGCTGCTGACGACGACGCGGAGGCCAGTACGGACGACGACGCAACCGAGTCGGACCCCGAGGAGGTCGGCGAAACGGCGGCCGTCGCCGGTGCGGTCGACCCCGTGGAGACCGACGAGAGCGAGGGTGACTCGAACGTCGAAGCCGTCCCGCTCGCGGACGAGAGTGACGCGGCGGACGACGAGGAGACACTCGTCCCCGACGCCGAAGACGAGGGCGAGTCGTCGACAGCGGACGGAGGGACCGACGCCTCCGACGACGATGTCTACACGACGCCGCTCGTCGACGAGGCGGAAGTCAGCGGCGTCTCGGCGGCAGAGTCTCCCGCGTCGACCGACGAAGAGTCGGCCGAGTCGACCGTCGAAGCGGAGTCGGACGAAGCGGCGGCCGACGAGGAGGGGTCGGACGAAGACGAGGGTGACGACGACCGCTCGGGCTTCTTGGGTCGCCTGCTGGGGTGAACTCTCCCGCGCTCCCGCGTGCTGAAACGGGAAGTTCTTTTAGCCGTGTGGTCGGATTGCCGGTATGGCTAACAACGAATCGGTCTCGTTCTGGTGGATCGCACTGTTTCTGCTGCTCGCGCTCGGGCTCGGTGCCGCCATGGTCTACGCCGTCGGCGGGAGCCTCATCGTCGCGTAGCCCGGGCGAGCCGTCAGTGCGAGCGGATCACACCGCCGCGACCCGCGCGACGGGTCGTCAGTGAGCCGTTCTCACATCGAGTCGGGCGCTGCCACGCCGAGTAGCGCCAGCGCGTTGGCGACCGTGTGCCGCGAGGCGTCGACGAGCGCGAGACGAGCACGCTTGGTGGCCTCGTCGTCGGCGTTGAGCACCGAGCACTCGCGGTAGAAGGTGTTGAACGCCTCGGCGAACTCGCGGGTGTAGGTGGCGACGGTGTGCGGTTCGAGATCCTCAGCGGCCCCCTCGACGACGGCGGGGAAGCGCGCGATGGTCCGCAGCAGCTCCTCCTCGGCCTCCGTCGACAGCACCCCGGGGTCGACGTCCGTCGGTTCGACGCCGGCCGCCTCGGCCTCGTCGAGGATGCCGCAACAGCGTGCGTGGACGTACTGGACGTACGGCGCGGACTGCGCCTCGAAGTCGAGCGCGCGGTCCCACTCGAAGGTAATCGCCTTCGTCGGCTGCTTGGAGACGATGTCGTACCGCACCGCGCCGATCCCGACCTGGTGGGCGATGCGCTCGATGTCGTCTTCGTCCAACTCGTCGTCGCGGATGCGCGAGTCGAGGCGTTTCTCCACCTCGTCGCGGGCGCGGTCGACCGCCTCGTCGAGCAGGTCGTCGAGGTCGACGCCCGTTCCTGCGCGGGTCGACATCTTCCCCTCGGGGAGGTTGACGTACGAGTAGATGGCGTGGTCGAGCTGGTCGACGTCGTTGCCGAGGATTTCCAGCGCGGCTTTGAGCTGTTCGGCCTGCAGTTTGTGGTCCTCGCCCAGCACGGTCACCGCTCGGTCGAAGTTCTCGAACTTCCACTCGTGGTGGGCGAGGTCGCGCGTCGTGTACAGCGAGGTGCCGTCCGAGCGGAGGAAGACGAGCTTCTTCTCGATGTCCCACTCGTCGAGTTCGAGCTGCCACGCCTCCTCTTCGAGGACGGCGTACTCGCTGTCCTTGAGTCGCTGGGCCACCTCCTGGGTGGAGTCGTCGAACATGAACTTCGTCTCCTTGACGAACTCGTCGAACTCGGCGGGGAGACGCGCGAGACACTCCTTCATCCCCGAGAGCACCTGATCGACGACGGTCTCGACGCGGGCGTAGGTCTCCTCGTCGCCCTCCTCGAGCCCCTGCAGGATCTCGGCGATCTCGGCCTCGGCGGCCTCGACCTCCTCGGGGTCGCCCTCCTCCAGTACCTCGTTGCCCTTGCGGTAGTAGCGTACGAGGTCGTACTCGATGCGGTCGCGCTCCGGATCGCTGTCGAGGTCCTCCTCGTCGAAGGTCTCGTAGGCCCACGTGAAGACGGCCATCTGACGGCCGGCGTCGTTGACGTAGTAGTGGCGTTCGACGTCGTAGCCGGCGAAGTCGACGACGTTGGCGACGGCGTCGCCCAGAATCGGGTTGCGCGCGCGGCCGACGTGCACCGGTCCAGTGGGGTTGGCGCTGGTGTGTTCGACGACGACGGACTCCCCCTTGTCGGGGAGTCGGCCGTACTCGTCGTCGCCGGCGGCGGCGAGCGTGTCGGCCAGATACTTCCCCGTGGTGTGGAAGTTGACGTACGGCCCGCCGGTGTCGACGTGGTCGATGTAGTCGTACTCCGCGACCGAGACGTGGTCGGCGATGTCGACGGCGATCTTCGGCGGCGGTGCGCCCACCTCGCTGGCGAGGCGGAACGCCACGCTGGATGCGAGTGTCGCCGGGACGTCTTCTGGCGGCTCCTCCACGCCGAGGTCGTCGGTCGGCAGCTCCATCGCCGACAGCGCGTCGGCGAGGGCGGCCTCGACCTCGTTACGGAACGCTCTGAACATGGAGTGTGCTTTTCGAGCGTCGGGTAAATGGGTTTCTAAGGGCTGTTGGTTCGTGTCACGGCGTGGCGAACTCGTCGGGTCGTGGACCGCGTCCCACGAACGGGCCGACCGCCGCGACCGACGCACTTAGATGGGAGACGGCCATAGCGGAGTTACCAACCGCGTCGTCGCCGTACCACTGGTCGCGCCGACCGTCTCTCCCCTACCATCACAGTTCTGTTACGCATCTCAGTTCCGGTATGCTTATGGCGAGCGGGGACGACGTGTCGCGTATGGCAGAAACGGCAGCAGCGACAGCCGTCGGACACGACGAACTCGCCGCCCTGAAGCTCGTCGCCCTCGACGGCGGGCTCGCCGGTCCGGTGAAAGTCTCCTGTTCCACCCTCGCCGACCGACTCGACGCCTCCAGTCAGACCGCCTCGCGTCGCCTCCAACGACTCGACGAGGCGGGCTACGTCGAGCGAGACATCGTCAGCGACGGCCAGTGGGTCGACGTCACCGACGCGGGCGAGGCCGCGCTCCGTAAAGAGTACGCCGACTACCGGCGCATCTTCGAGGAGGAGGCCTCCGTCACGCTCACCGGCACCGTCACCGGCGGGATGGGCGAGGGACGTCACTACATCTCGCTTCCGGGCTACATGGAGCAGTTCGTCGAGCGACTCGGCTACGAACCGTTCCCGGGGACGCTGAACGTCGATCTCACCGAGGAGAGCGTCCGCGCTCGCGCCGGGATGAGTTCGCTCGACGCCGTCCCCATCGACGGCTGGGAGGACGAGGAACGGACGTTCGGTCCCGCGTCCTGTTACACGGCGACGGTCGAGTACGACGGCGCGTCTTACGAGACGGCCCACATCATCGTCCCCGAGCGCACCCACCACGACGAGACGCAGTTGGAGATCATCGCGCCCGACCGCCTGCGCGACCAACTCGGTCTCGAGGACGGCGACACCGTCTCCGTCCGCGTCGAGGAGGTCTCGCGATGAGCGGCCGGACGGGTGACCTCGCCGGAAGCGACGAGGAGCGAGAAGGCGACGCCGTCGACCGCGCGCTCGCGGCGTTCCGCGACGGTCTCCCCGTTCTCGTCCACGACTTCGACGACCGCGAGGGCGAGACCGACATCGTCTACCCGGCCGGCGCGGTCACGGCCGACGCGGTCGCCCGTCTCCGGAACGACGCCGGCGGACTGGTCTGTACCGCGCTCTCGCACGACGCGGCGACGGCGATGGAGCTGCCGTTCCTCGACGACACCATCGACCACCCCAGCGCCGGCAGTCACGAACTCGGCTACGACGACCGCTCGTCGTTTTCTCTTCCTGTGAACCACCGCGACACGTTCACCGGTATCCCGGACGACGACCGGGCGCTGACCATCTCGGAACTCGCTTCCGCGGCAGAGGCGGCCGTCGCCGGCGACTACGACGCCACGGACTTCGCCGCCGACTTCCGCTCGCCCGGCCACGTCAACGTGCTCCGCGCCGCACCCAGTCTCCTCGCGGACCGGCAGGGTCACACCGAACTCGGCCTCGCGCTCGCCGCCGAAGCGGGACTCCCCCCCGCAGTCGTCGTCTGCGAGATGCTCGACGACGAGACCGGACGGGCGCTCTCGAAGGCGGCCGCTCGCGACTACGCCACTCGTCACGGGTTCGCCTTCGTCGACGGCGACCGACTCGTCGAACGCCTCGGCTAGCCTCACTCAGTCTCGCCAACTCCGCTCCGCCTCCCACCCCAACAGTTCTCGCGCCTTCGTCGTGTCGACCAGACTCTCGTGACCGTCGAACCCCCCTGTTTCCACTCGAACGTCGACGTCGGGATACTCCGCGGCGACGAGATCGGCGGTCGGCAGGTCGACTGTCGTGTCGGGCGCGGCGGCCCAGAACGTCTCGTGGCCCTCGAAGTCGGTCTCGAGACATCGTCGAAAGAGTGCGGCGAGATCGGCGAGGTGGACGTAGGCGAACAGCGTGTTTCGGACGGAGTGGTAGTACGGAGCCTCACGAATCGTGTCGAGCGAACGGTCGCTGTCGACCAGCGTCTCCGAAATCCACTCGTCGTCGACGACGATGGGGAAGCGGAGCGTGCTCACCGTCGGGCCGTCGTTCCGTCGCCCGACGCCCTCGGCGGTGACCTCTAAGACGCGCTTACCGAGCGCGTAGGGGTCCCGCGGGTCGCTCGGATGCTCCTCGTCGACCGGGAGGTAGTCGAGTCGGACGGGGTCGGGGTCGTACCCCGCGCCGAGCGCGCTCATGCTGGAAGCGACGGCGACGCTGTCGACGTCGAGATGCTGGCAGGCTTCCAGCACGTGGTAAGTGGTCATTACGTTGCTCTCGAAGGTGACGTGGCCGGGGCTGCCCTCGGGGTTGGGGACCATCCCGAGGTGGACGACGGCGTCGGCGTCGCAGGCAGCCAGCGATCCGTACACCTCGCCCGCGTCGAGCAGGTCGGTCCGGCGGTAGCCGTCGGCGACGTCCTCGCGTCGACTGCTCCGTGAGAGGTTGACCGTTCGGTAGCCGTGGTCGGCGAGTTCGCGGAGGACGCCGCGACCGACCTGTCCGTTGCCACCGGTGACGGCGACTGTGGTTCGTGACGACATAGTCTCCCCGTCGCAACCCTGTCCCAAAAAGCCGCACACGACCGAGTCGTTCCTCATGAATTTATAGCGGTCCCCGCCGATGGCCCGACTATGGGATTTGACGACATGGACGTCGACACCATCTGGATGGACGGCGAGTTCGTGGACTGGCAGGACGCACAGATCCACGTCCTGACCCACGGACTTCACTACGGCACCGGCGTCTTCGAGGGCGTCCGCTGCTACGACACGGAGAACGGCCCGGCCATCTTCCGGTGGGAGGAGCATCTCGAACGGTTCTACAACTCCACGAAACCCTACGACATGGAGATCCCGTTCGAACCGGACGAGTTGACCGAGGCGACGCTGGAACTGCTCGAACGGCAGGAGCTCGAATCCTGTTACATCCGTCCCGTCGCGTTCTACGGCTACGATACGCTCGGCGTCTCGCCCGGCGACTGCCCGACGCAGGTCGCCATCGCCGCCTGGCCGTGGGGCACCTACCTCGGCGAGGACGCCCTCGAGAACGGCATCGAGGTGATGGTCTCCTCGTGGCGCAAGCACGCTTCCAGTCAGATTCCGACGAACGCGAAGACGACCGGCCTCTACGTGAACTCCATGCTCGCCGGCGAGGAGGCCCGACGCAACGGCTACCGTGAGGCGATCGTCCTCAACAAGGAGGGGAACGTCGCCGAGGGTCCCGGCGAGAACATCTTCCTCGTCCGCGACGGCGAGATCTTCACGCCCGGCCTCTCGGAGAGCATCCTCGACGGCATCACCCGCAACACGGTCATCACGCTCGCCGAGGAGCGCGGCTACGAGGTCCACGACGACGTCTCCATCAGTCGCGGCGAACTCCACACCGCCGACGAACTGTTCTTCACCGGCAGCGCCGCGGAGGTCACGCCCATCCGGCAGGTCGACAACGTCGAGGTCGGCGAGCGCGGTCCGGTGACCGAGGAGCTCCAGCAGGCGTTCTTCGATCTCGTCGAACGGCGCACCGAGGACCACGACGAGTGGTTCACTTACGTCTGACCGAGCCGTTCGGCGGCTGAGCTGCGCTTCTCCTTCCGCTCCCGTCTCGTTTCGTTCTTCTCCGGTACTCCTCGTTCTTCCCCGACACCCCTCGCTCGACGACACCGACGCTCGGTCGGAGTGGCGCGTCGTCGCGGTCCGCGACGGTGACCGACTGTCAGTTCATCCGTCCGAGGTCCTCGATCCCGCTCTCGTCGGTGACGTCGATGTCGACGCCCTCGTTGGTCTCGGCGAACCCGGCCGAGAGGATGCGCGTCAGCGCCTCTTCGACCTTCTCGTTGGTCTCCTCGATGCGGTGGGGTTCGACCTCCATCACGAACCCGGTGGTGATGTTGGGTGCCGTCGGCATGAAGAGAACCACGCGACCGTCGGCGGTGGTCTTGCCCGTCTTGAACGCGGTCATCCGGATGCCGCTCCACACTTCGAGCTGGACGGGTTTCTGGAGGTCCTCGGTCCCCGTCAACGCCGTCTCGACGGCGAGTTTGGAGGCGTTGTAGACGACCCGGACGACCGGGACGCGGTTGATGACGCCGTCGATGGCTCCCTCGCCGAGCCGACCGATGGTGGTCCGCATCAGGTAGCCCACGGCGAGCGTCAGCATCGCGAAGACCACGAGGACGATGAGCACCCGGACGACCGGGACGTACTCGGCGGGGACGTAGTCCGGGAGGTCGATGCTGTCCATGAACGGCAGGGCGACCAGCTTCTGGTAGAGCCAGCTGACGACGAACGCGAGGACGACGAGAGGGATGAGGACGACGAGACCGCTCGCGATGTCGCGTTTCCACGTAGACATTCGTTGTCGGGGTATGCGAGGTCCGCCCTTATCAGCGCTTCTACCTCGCACGCCTTTGTGTTTTCTGAGAGTGGTGTGAAGGAAACGCTCGGACGGTCCGTCGCCCGGCGCTCCGGCTACTGGCCGACGACGGCCCGGAGCGCGAACAGCGCGTTCTCCTTGCGTTCGCGGACGCGCCGGTAGAAGTAGGAGAACCACTTGTCCCCGTAAGGGGCGTACTGCCAGATCTCGTAGCCGTCGGCCGCCAACTCGCGTTGTGCGTCCTCACGGACCCCCATCAGCATCTGGATCTCGAAGTCGGTGCCGTACTCCTCGTGGAGGTCGACGGCGAGGTCGATCATCGCGGGGTCGTGGCTGCCGACGGCGATACCGCCGTCGAACTGTTCGAACATGTACTCGAGATACTCGCGGTACGCCGCGTCGACCTCGGATTTGTCCTTGTAGGCGACCTCGCGCGGTTCGGCGTAGGCTCCCTTCACCAGTCGGATCTTCCCGGGGACGTCGACGAGGCGTTCGAGGTCCTCTCTTGTCCGCTTGAGGTTCGCCTGCACGCAGAGGCCGACGCCGCCCTCGAACTCGCGGGCGAGTTCCTCGAAGGCGTCGAGGGTGACGTCCGTCGTCGTGTAGTCCTCCATGTCACACCAGACGAACACGTCGTGGTGGTCGCCCGCCTCCACGACGGCGCGGAAGTTCTCGCGGAAGACGTCGCCGCCGGCGTCCAACCCGATCTGGGAGGGTTTGACCGAGACGCAGGCGTCGAGGTCGGTGCCGCCGATGTCTCGGATCAGTTGGACGTACGTCGCGGTGTCCTGGTCCGCCTCGGCGCGGTTGTCGTAGTGCTCGCCGAGGAGGTTGAGGATGACCTTCACGCCCTCCTCGTTCGTCTCTCGGACGTGGTCGAACGCCGCCGCCGGCGTCTCGCCCGCGACGAACCGGCTGGCGATGGGGGGGATCATACGACGGAACTATCCGGGCCGGTATTTAAATCCGTTATCGTTCTCGCCTCACACGTCGCGGCCGTCGTGCCGGCGTTCGACGGTGACCGTCTCTCGGCGCTCGTCTCACTGTGGGGCGTCCCACCGTGCGGTCAACCGAAACGCAGGGGGATTATATCCTCCCCCCGACACCTGACCTCTATGTTGCGTACACTCGTCCTACAGGCGTTCTGGACGATGCTCCCGGCGTACGTCCCGAACAACGTCGCGGTACTCGCCGGCGGCGGGAGACCGATAGACGGAGGAGTCTCGTGGAACGGGAACCGACTCCTCGGCGACGGAAAGACCTGGCGCGGCACGCTCGTGGGGACGTTCGCCGGCGTCGTCCTGGCGCTCGTCCTCGACGTGGTTCGCGAGTCGATCGAGACGCGACTGGACGTAACGCTCCCCGTCTTCTCGGTGAAGTCGGCGTTCGCGCTCTCCTTCGGGGCGATGCTCGGCGACATCGGAGCGTCGTTCCTCAAGCGCCGCAGCGGTCGTGAACGCGGGGCAGCGTTCCCCGGTCTCGACCAACTGGACTTCGTCGTCGGGTCGCTCGGCCTGACGGCCGCCGTCGCGCCGACGTGGTTCCGGACGGTGTTTCGGATCCCCGTGCTCGTCGTCGTCGTCGTGATGACGCCCGCACTGCACGTCGTGACGAACATGGCCGCGTACGTGTTGGGGTTGAAGGACGAACCCTGGTAGCTCCGTTACGGAACAGGGTCTGTTGCTCCCCGAGCTCGATGCCGACAGTGCTCACCGACGCCTCGACCGACCCGGTCGCCTCCGGAGCTCTCGTTTCGTCTACAGCACGCGGCTCCTGATAGCGAACGAGACGGTGGGAAGATCAGGCTCCCCGAGAGACGAGTCAACTTCGACAGGCTGGACAGTTCCCGTCTCGGATATACTCTTCGAGAGCACGGTTGCCACAGTGCGGGCACTGTTCGTATCGGTGCTTCAATCGTCCGGGTTTCGGGGGCTTCTCGGCCACGCTAAGTCAACTCCGTTCCAATCGTTGCCAACAACTACCAAACAACTCTTGGTTGTGATGACACCCTCTTTATTAACGAATCGAGCTCGCTCGGGAGTTCTCCGCTCTACCGGCGGCCAACCACCCCGTTTATACCACTCCACCGTCCCACAACGAGTAATGGCGAACCAGGAACTCATCCAGGCGCTGCGCGACGCTGACGCCGTCCAGTTCGGCGAGTTCGAACTCTCCCACGGCGGCACCAGCGAGTACTACGTCGACAAGTACCTCTTCGAGACCGACCCCCACTGTCTCGAACTGATCGCCGAGGCGTTCGCCGAGCGACTCGACGACACCAAACTGGCGGGCGTCGCTCTCGGCGCAGTCCCGCTCGTCGCCGTTACGAGCGTCGAGACGGGCAACCCCTACGTCATCGCCCGCAAGAAGGCCAAGGAGTACGGGACGGCCAAGCGCATCGAAGGTCGATTAGCGGAGGGCGAGGAGGTCGTCATCCTCGAGGACATCGCCACGACCGGCCAGAGCGCCGTCGACGCCGCGGAGGCGCTGCGCGACGCCGGCGCGGAGGTCTCCCGCGTGATCGTCGTCGTCGACCGCGAGGAGGGAGCCGACGAACTGCTGGCGGAACACGACCTCGAACTCGACTCGCTGCTCTCGGCCTCGGATCTCCTGGCCGATCGATAGTCGTTCGTCTCTCTGTTTTCGCCCCGTAGCCGAGTCGACTCCGTCGTTCCTCGTGCTGCCGTCGTGTGATGCAGTCCCACACAACTGTGTGTATCTCAACGCTCTATCGATATCGAAGTGTTCATACTTACGCAAACGCGATTTCCACGGCATGAACCGAGCAGAGAAGGCCGCCCTGCAGTTGCAGGCGGTCGCCGTCCTGCGGATGCTCAAAGAGACGCGGACCTACGACGAACTCTCCGAGGTGACCGGCCTGCCAGCGGGCGACCTGAACCGGTACGTCAACGGCCACGTCCTCCCCGGCACCGACCGCGCCCGCGAAGTCGTGGAGGGGATCGGTCGCGACGCACTCTCGACCGAACTGGAGGCGCGCGTCGAGTTCGACGACGAGGGCTACGTCGACAACTCCGGCGTCGTCTTCGACCAGTCGTTCCTGGACCTCGTCGCCCCCATCGCCGCCAACGCCTTCGGCTTCGAACGTCCCGACGTGGTGTTGACCGCGGCGACCGACGGCATCACACTCGGCGCGGCGATGGCCAGTTACTTCGACGCCCGTCTCGCGTACGCCAAGAAGTCCAAGGAGACGGCCGTCGAGGAGTTCATCGAGTCCCGTCAGCGACTCGCCTCGGGTATCGAACTCACCTACTACCTCCCGGCGAGTGCGCTCACCTCGGGGCAGCGTGTGCTCGTCGTCGACGACCTCATCCGCTCGGGCGAGACGCAGGAACTGCTGCTCGACATCGCTCTGCAGGCTGACGCCGACGTCACCGGCGTCTTCACGCTCATCGCCGTCGGCGACGAGGGCACCTCGCGCGCCGAGGAGATCACCGACGCCCCCGTCGGGGCGCTGACGACGTTCGAGTCGTCGACCCGCTGACGAACCTGCCCGACGGCGTGGCGGTGTCCCGCACACGACTCCCGAACCGGTGGGCTTAACGGACTGTTTCTGCTCCCCGAGAGAGGAACCAGTACGTGGGAGTTCGCGACTTCTTCGCGACTTCCTCGACGACGACTTCCGCGCGGACCACCTCGCGCTCGCGGGCACGTTCGTCGTCTACTTCGCCGTCCGGATGGGTGCCGTCGGCTGACGGCGACGGCGTTCGAGCCCGCCCCGGACTGTATGTGCACACACGTGCCACATTTTGGTTTTCGGCCGGCACTCAAGCGAAGAAAATATCCACATATGTGTATATATGCTCGCCACCGATAACAACGCTTAAATGGATAATCACGGCTATGCACTATATGGGGCTCACAGAGTACTTCGACCTCGACGCGCACGACACGACCGTGCGGACCGAGGTCATCGCAGGCATCACCACGTTCCTGACGATGAGCTACATCGTCGTGGTCAACCCGGCCATCCTCGCTGGTATCCCGGGGACGAAACCGGGCATCGTCATCGACGGCTTCTCGCCGACGCAGGTCCGGTCGATGCTCGCAGTCGTGACCATCGTCGCCGCGGCGACGGCGACGACTATCATGGCGTTCTACGCCAACCGGCCGTTCGCGCAGGCGCCCGGTCTCGGACTGAACGCCTTCTTCGCGTTCACCGTCGTCGGCGCGCTTGGCATCCCGTGGCAGACCGCACTCGCCGCCGTCGTCGTCGAGGGCGTGCTCTTCATCCTACTCACCGCCGTCGGCGCGCGTGAGTACGTCATCAAACTGTTCCCGAGACCGGTGAAGTTCGCCGTCGGCACCGGTATCGGGCTATTCCTCGCCATCATCGGCCTCCAGGAGATGGGAATCGTCGTCGCCGACAGCGCGACGCTCGTCACGATGGGGCAGGTCGCCTCGAACCCCGTCGCCGTCCTCTCGGTGGTCGGTCTCTTCCTGACGTTCGTCCTCTACGCCCGCGGCATCAAGGGTGCGATCATCCTCGGCGTCCTCGTCACGACGGTGCTCGGGTGGCTGGTCACGCAGGCCGGGCTGGTCGCTCCCGACGCCGGCCTCGTCGCCGCGTCGACCAGCGCGACCTACGACATCACGCCGCTCGCCGGCTCCTTCCTTCAGGGGCTCGGCGACATCGAGGGGTTCGCCTTCGCGCTCGTCGTCTTCACGTTCTTCTTCGTCGACTTCTTCGACACCGCCGGCACGCTGGTCGGGGTCGGACAGGCGGGCGACTTCCTCGACGACGAGGGGAACCTTCCGGACGTCGACAAGCCGCTGATGGCCGACGCTGTCGGCACGACGGTCGGCGGGATGCTCGGCACCTCGACTGTCACCACCTACATCGAGTCCGCGACCGGCGTCGAGGAGGGCGGGCGGACCGGCCTCACGGCGCTCGTCACCGCCGGTCTGTTTCTCGCCTCGCTCGCGCTCGTCCCGCTGGCGGCGGCGATCCCGCTGTACGCCTCACACATCGCACTCGTCGTCATCGGCGTCGTCATGCTCAGTAACGTCGTCGACATCGACTGGAACGACATCACACAGACCGTCCCCGCCGGGATGACCATCCTCGTGATGCCGTTTACCTACTCGATCGCCTACGGTATCGCCGCGGGCATCATCTCCTACCCGCTCGTGAAGGTTGCCGCCGGCGAGTACAACGACCTCCGCGCGGGCCACCTCGCGCTCGCGGGCGCATTCGTCGTCTACTTCTTCGTGCGGACGAGCGGTCTGCTGGCCAGTTCGGTCTGAGCGACGGCTTCGGTCCCGCCACCGACCACAAAGCGTTTCAACACCCGCTACACCTGCTTCTATTGTGAACGACGCCCTCCCATCCCGGCGATGGCTCGCACGCGGTGCCGTGATACTGGTCATCATCTCACTTCTCGCACCGGCGGGCATCGCCGCAGTCGCCGGAACCGGCGACGACGCCGACCTCGCCAGCGGCACGGTGACCGATCCGGCCAACGGATCGACGGTCGTCGGCATCCAGGGGTTCCACTTCAAGGACCGGGGTGCCGAGAAGAAACCCGCACGGCTCGTCTCGGCCGACGAGAACGCCGACACCGAGTGGGTTCACACGGGCATCGAGGACGACGTCTCGTGGTTCTACGACGTCGACCCGCTGGACAACGGTAATCTGCTCGTCGTCTCGACGAAACCCGCACACACGCTCGTCTACGAGTACAACCCCGACACCGAGGAAGCCGTCTGGGTCGAACGACTCGACACCGACGACACCCACGACGTCGACATGATGGAGAACGGCGACCTCGTCGTCGCCGACATACGCAACTGGGAGAACGGCACCTCCGAGGACCGTATCTTCGTCTACAACCGGAGCACCGACGAGATCACGTGGGAGTGGCAGTTCAAGGACCACTACCCCGAGAACACCGACGGCGGGTACAACGAGGACTGGACACACGTCAACGACGTCGACGTCATCGACGAGCACCGCCTGCTGCTCTCGCCGCGGAACTTCGATCAGGTCGTCATCCTGAACCGGACGACCGGGCAGATCGAGGACCGCCTCGGCAGCGACGGGGACCACGACACGCTGTTCGAACAGCACAACCCCGACTACCTCGAGTCCGAGAACGGAACGCCCACCATCCTCGTCGCCGACAGCGAGAACGATCGCATCGTCGAGTACGCCAAAGAAGGTGGGAACTGGACGTTGACGTGGGAACTCGGCGGCCCGGGGCAACTCAACTGGCCGCGTGACGCCGACCGCCTCCCCAACGGCAACACGCTCGTCACCGACTCGCTGAACCACCGCGTCATCGAGGTGACGCCGCAGGGCGAGATCGTCTGGGAGTACTACGCGACGTGGGGACCATACGACGCCGAGCGCGTCGCCCACGGCGGGTCGTCGAACGGGCCGACCGTCGCCGACATGAACGCCAGCGGAAGCTACGACGTCACCGGTAGCGCCGGCCTCCAACCCGGGACGGGCGAGGGCAAGACGTTCGCGGCGCAGGTCGAGTCGACGTTCGCCGGCACCCCGCTGGCCGACTCCGCCTCGGAGTTCGCCGCGACTTGGTCACACGTCACCCCGTGGATCCGTCCGACTTGGATGTCCGGGTGGGACCTCTTCTTCACCGCCCTCGCCGCGCTGGCACTTCTCGGGTGGGGGATCGCCGAAGTCGTCTACCAGCGCCGCCGCATCGTCGGCCGTGCCCGGTCGGTGGCCGGCAGTCGCTGATCGCGGCGTCGCTCGGACGCTCGGTCTGTTCCGCATCTCTCTGGCCCGTCTTCCATGCCCGACTACGTGTGGCGTTCTGGGTACATATCTCCCCGACTACGTGTGGCGTTCTGAGCACACACCACCACCGTGTTCTTAAGTCCCCGTTCCCAACGTGGAGTCGATGGCGAACCTCGAACTCTACGAACTCGAAGGCTGTCCGTACTGCGCGAAGGTCAAGAACAAACTCGCGGATCTCGGACTCGAGTACGAGTCACATCTGGTGCCGCGCTCGCACTCGGAGCGAACCGAGGTCGAGGCGATCAGCGGACAGACCGGCGTGCCGGTGCTCGTCGACGAGGAACACGGCGTCGAGGGGATGGCCGAGAGCGACGACATCATCGAGTATCTCGAGGAGACGTACAGCTCCAGCGCGAGCTGATCATTGGATTCACGCCGCAGCAGCGGACTCGTAACTCTTTTTCACGGCTGGAAACAGCGCGTCGACGTCGTCAGCCGTCACCGCCACCGTCGTCCACGAGGCGACGGCACGTCCGTTCGCGACGAACGGCGACACCCGGTGTGTCGCCGCCAGCCGTCGACGGTCCTCGTCCGGGAGTCGCGTCAACGAGACTCCCTGATCGCTCACGACGGCGAAGAGTTCGCTCTCGACGAGATACGACGGCCAGCCGAACGTCGTGTGACTCGACACGGACGGCCACCTCAACACCTCTCGCTCGAACGTCGCTCGGAGCGACGAGAACGACTCGGAGAACTTTTCCACTCCCGTGGTAGGCCCGACAGAGAGATAACGTCGCCGTCTAGCTCTCGGCGGGTTCGCGGGCCCGTTCGCGGAGGAGGTCGCGGATCTCGTCGGGGTCGTCGATCGACGCGAGCTCCTCGCAGCTGACGATGGCGGTTCCGTCGACCGACTCGCGCTTCGAGCGCTCCTCGGTGAAGTAGACCGAGCGGGTGCGGGTCACCTCTCCGATGGAGGACATGATGCGGGCGCGCTTCTCGGCGCTCCGGGTGAACGCCGAGTGCCCCGTCAACATGTTCCCCTCGCGGTGGTCGCTGTCCTCGCTGACCGCCTTGAACGGTGCGCGAGCGGTCGGGTGGACCGTAAAGCCCGCGCGGGTCAACACGGAGAGCACGTGCTCGTCGTCGGGGTCGACCTGCGGGTCTTCGGGCGTCGGGTCGGCGTCGCGCACCTCCTCGGCACCCTCCATCACGTTGACTGGGCTGCTGAACGGCTTGCCGAACAGTTCCTCGAGTTGGATCGCCACCTCGACGCTCGCGTTCATCCCGTCTTCGTACTTCGAGACGGTGCGGCGGGAGACGCCGAGTTCGGTGGCGAGTCGACCGAGACTCCAGCCGCGACGCTCGCGTTCGTCGGCGATGATGTTGCCGTCGATGTTGACGTACAGACCTCCGGGTGCCGCGTAGATGAGCGGCGGCACCTCTTCGACGAACAGATCCATCGCCGTGTCGGGGTTGAGCACCGGCACGCCGTGGCGGAAGTACACCACGCCGGGTTTCAGATCCTCGTCGCGGGTGCGAAGCCCGATGACCATCGGTGTCGCGTCCAGATAGGTGCCGAGTCGTCGCATCTCCGCGCCGGTCTCGGCGTCGAACGCGTCGATGTTGCCCAGAATCTTCACGAGGACGAGGTCCTCACCTCGCCGGGCCGCGAGGTCGAAACTTTTCGGTCGGATCGCACAGCGGTCGCTCACGACGAATCCGGCGTCGTGTAGCATCGCCGTGAGATTGTCGACCAAGACTGCCCGGGACATAGGGGGGAATAGGAGATTCTCAACATATAACGGTTGTGTCCCTCACCCGCCCCACGTCTTTCGATTCACCCCTTATTTCTCCGATACAATTATATAGCAGTTCACGACGCGAAAACGGCTTTACCGTCCTCTGATTACGCCTCTGCGATGACCGTCATCGGCCTCGACGACACCGACTCCCGCGAACAGGGGATGTGTACGACCTACCTCGCGGCGCTCGTCGCCGACGCCGTCGAGGAAGCCGGTGGCACCGTCTTCGATCGCCTCCTCGTTCGACTCAACCCCGCCGTGAAGCACAAGACACGGGGCAACGCCGCGCTCGCGCTCCACACGGACGTCGACGTCGCCACCGCCGCCGCCGTCGCTCGCGACCGTCTCGACCCGCTGGCCGTCGTCGACGACCCGCGGACGAGTCCCGGCCTCGTCGTCGCCCCGGGCGACCCGGCCGACGTTCCGGACCACGTCGCCGAGTTCGCCCGCGGCGCGCTCCGCGATCACCACACCATCGCCGACGCCGTCGCCCTCGCCGACGACGTGGGTTACCACCACGAGGGGTGGAAGGAGGGTCGCGGCCGGATCGGCGCGCTCGCGGCGGTCGGTGCGCACGCCGCCTTCGACGAGTGGACCTACGAACAGATCTCTTACCGGGTGTTCGACCGCTGCGGGACGTCCCGCCAGGTCGACTACGACTCGGTGTTCGCCGCCGCCGACGCGGGCTACCCCGACGTCTGGGACACCGTCGACCGCGAGGAGGGAGGTGCCGTCTGCGTCCCGCACGCGCCGGGTCCTATCCTCTACGGGATCCGCGGCGACGACCCCGCGGCCGTTCGCGACGTCACCGCCCGGATCGACGGCGAACGCGTCGACCGGACGGTGCTGTTCCGGACGAACCAGGGGACCGACGCCCACCTCCGAACGGAGGGCGGCAGCCTCACGGACGGCGCGGCCTACCGACTCGACGGCGCGGTGGTCTCGTCGCCGGAGACGCGACGGGGCGGCCACGTGTTCTTCGATCTCGAACTCGAGTGCGACGACGGCCGAACGCTCCCGTGCGTGGCGTTCGAACCGACCAAGCGGTTCCGCGACCGGGTGCGCGCCCTCCGGGTCGGCGACCGACTCACGGTCTGCGGCGAACTGTCTGACGGGACGCTCAAACTCGAGAAGTTCGCCGTCCGGGAGTTGCTCCGAACCGAACGCGTCACGCCCGACTGCCCCGACTGCGGACGGTCGATGAAGAGCGCCGGACGGAACCAAGGGTATCGCTGCCGAGACTGCGGGACGAGCGAACCCGGAAAGGTGACCGTTCCGCTCGCCCGCGACCTGGAGCGGGGATGGTACGAGGTTCCTCCCTGTGCCCGGAGACACGTCGCAAAGCCGCTCGTCCGCGGCGGGTTCGACGCTCAGGTCCACCCGGAGCGGTGAGACAGTGACGAGAACCAGCCGATATCTAGGGTGTTCGGGCCGCTGCCGCCCATCCCGGTTCGACGCCGTTCGACGCCGGTTTGTCACGTGCTAACCGTCGGTTTCGCAGAGCAAACGTGTGCTTAGACTGGAAATAAGCCAGCCTGTGGCTCGTTTAACCGGGCCATAGCAAAGGGGGTCTCGGACGAAGGAGAGAGTGTAGCGCAGCGCCCCAGGTGGTCACCACCGGGGCAGACAGGAGCAATCACATGAGCACTCCCGACAACTCCACCGAGGCTGAATCGTCCGCACCGCGTCGTGCCGGGCTCAACCGGTGGCCCGTCTTCGACGTCGAGTACGTCATCGAATCGAGCGAGACCGGCCACGATCAGTGCACCCTCTATCCACGAGAGGTCGACGACGACGACATCGTCGGCGCGTGGATCGCCGCAGACGAGGGGTCCTACGTCAGCCTCGCGGAGACGCGCTGACGAGGTCGCCCGCTGTACTCCCCCGACCTCGTTCGACCGAGTTCACGCGTGAGGCGTCTCCCGGACGCACTCTACGCTCTCTTCCCTTCGAAACTGAACTGCCGAGTGACCACGCCACTCCGCACTCCCGAGTGTCTACGCCGACAGTTCCCGCTCAGCCTTTCAGTCCGCTGCCGGTCAGTGGAACCACGACGTCGCTGTCGGTGTCGAGCACTCCTCGCTCTCGGTACGCTTGGAGCGCGGCGGGTGCGACCGCACACGTCGGTTCGGTGTAGAAGCCGCGTTCGTGCAACCGTTCGAGTTCTCGACCGACGGCGTCGGCGTCCAGCGCGATGGCGTCGCCGTCGGTCTCGACGACCGCCTCCAGTATCTCCTCGCGACGCACCGGGTCGCGGATCTGGATGCCGTCGGCGACGTCGTTCGTCCCCTCCGACGCCCCGTGTAGCTCCTCGGCGATCGGCGCGTAGCCGCTGGCCTGCGCGCCGAGCAGTCGCGGCATCCGGTCGGTCCACCCCGCTTCCAACAGCGCGCGGAACCCCCGATACGCGCCGAGGAAGAGCGTCCCGTGTCCCAGCGGCGTCACGACGGCGTCCGGCACCTGCCAGTCGCGTTGCCGCGCGATCTCGTAGGCGACGGTGGCCGTCCCGGCGAAGAACGCGGGGTTCCACGCGTGACTGGCGTACCAGCCGTCGCCCGACGCGACGGCGTCGAGACAGGCGTCGGTGACGTCCTCGCGTGATCCCTCGACGCGGACCGGCGTCGCGCCCGCCCGCTCGATAGCCCGGAGCTTCGACGCCTTCACCGACGCGGGAACGTAGATGTCGGCGTCGATTCCGGCGCGGGCGGCGTAGGTGGCGATGGCGGCGCCCGCGTTGCCCGAGGAGTCTTCGACCACCTTCTCGACGCCCAGCTCGGCCGCCCGCGACAGCGTCGTCGTCGCGCCGCGGTCTTTGAAACTCCCCGTCGGAAAGACGTACTCCAGCTTGAACTGTGCGTCCCACTCGGGGGCATCGACGAGCGGCGTCGCCCCCTCGCCGAGCGTCACCTCGCGATCGACGGGGAGGAACTCCTCGAACGACCAGAGGCCGCGTCGGCCGTCGAACGCGGCGGGGTCGGGGGCCGGACCGCCCGGGAGCGGCGTCTCGGCGAACTCCAGCGGGTGGCCGCACTCACAGCGCCAGCGGTCGGGGTAGGTGGTCCCGCAGTCGGGACAGACGAGAGCGGATGGCATGGTCGAGTGGACGGACGGCGGCGACCAGTAGCTGACGGTTCCCGCGTCGCCGCTGGCGTGCGAGTGTGCGAGGCCGTTCACCGCGCTCCGCCGGCGACGTCGTAGACGAGACAGTAGCTGTGGTCGTAGCCGTGGCCGTACGCGTCGGTTCGGTCGTCCGATTCCTCGTCCTCCCACACGACCACCGTCTCGCCGCGGAACTTGGCCCGGTCGACACGCTCGGTGATCCGTCGACCGACGTCCCACGCGAGGGTGAACGTCCCCTGGTCGTTCTTCAGGTTCGCTACGTCGACGACGAGCGTCGAGTCGGCCCTCATCCACTCCGTGACTCGGTCGAAGAGCCGTTCGACGTCGTCGAGGTAGCGCTCGTAGCTCGTCCTGCTCTCGACGTCGTAGCTCCGGAAGGGATCGACACCCTCGTCCCAGGCGATAAAGGGCGGCGAGGTGTGACAGAGGTCGACTGTGGGGAGCTCGCTCCCGTCGAGTTCGAAGACGTCGCCGTGGACGACGTTCTCGCCGTGGTCGACTCGATCGCGGACGAACGCGGCACGCTCCGAGTCGAACTCCACGCCGTAGGGGATCCGGTCCAGCCGCTCGGCGACGGCGAGGGTGGTACCGAACCCCGCGAAGGGGTCCAGCACCGTCTCACCGGGGTCGGTGTACGTCTCGACGACGCGCTCGACGAGCGTCTCCGGCGTCCAGTCGTCGCCCTCGATATCGTCCGGGATGGCGTCGGGTCTCTCGTAGGGGACCGTGATGTAGGTCTGCACGGCCGACCGCACAGTCGAGCGGACGAAAAGTCTTCGTGTGGTGTGTGGGACCCACAGCGACGAACGACGGCTCAGTACGTGTCGACGTTCGTCCCGACCGAGCAGACGTACTCGCCGGTCGCGACCTGCGGGAGTCGGCGCGAGCGCCAGAAGATGCCGCTGTTGTCGGCGGTGACGCGGGCCTTCAGTTTGCCGAAGACGTCTGTCACCTCGAACAGCGTGTCACCGGGGCTGACGCGGGTGCCAAGCTCCTTTTCGAAGCTCACGAGGCCGCCGGCGGGCGACCCGTACTGGTCGAAGCTCTTCGCGCGGGTCTGTCGCTGTAGGTCGGCGTCGTCGTCGAAGAAGTCGTAGTGACGGAGCACGTTGAAGACGCCGCGGACGCCGAGTCGGATGCTCTCGTCGTCCCAGCCGACACAGCCGCCGAGTTCGGGGTCGATGGTCGGGACGCCCTCGTCGGGGCCGGCGCGGGCGAGTTGGCCGTCGGGTCCCTTCTGGTCGAGCACGTAGCCGATGCCGAACGCCTTGGCGAGTTCGAGACACTCGCGGTGCATCCGGTGACGACGGCCACACCGGACGCGGACCTCGTTTATCATCCGACTGGTCGACCCCTGATGGAGGTCGAGGATCAGATCCGCCTGGCGGGCGACGTCGAACGTGGCGGCGGCGATGCGCTCGCTCGACGTCCCGTTCTCGTCGCCCGGGTAGGCGCGGTTCATCTTCGTGTCGTCGACCGGGTTCCGGTGTTGTGCGATCTGGAACGCGTGGTAGTTGACGATGCCGACGACGAGGACCGTCCCGCTCAGTTCCGCGGGGTCGAGCTGCGGGACGACCTGCTGGATGACGCCGACGCCGTTGAGTTCGTCGCCGTCGCTCGCAGCCTGCATGTAGAGCGTCTGTCCGTCGCGTGCGCCGTTGATGACGGCAACCGGAAGGCCAACCGTACTGCCGTCGCGGGTCTCTCCGACTTCGAGCCGCCCGGTGTCGAACTCGCCGGGGGCCGCGCTCGCGGTGCCGAGCGTGGTCATTGTCCGATGGTGGGTCGCACCACTCTTTAGGGGTTCGGTCCGTCGGAGCGCCGCTGGGTGACGGTTCCGCAGTCCCACCGGACTGATTCCCACGAAACGTTTATTCCACCTTGTCAGGAACAAAACGTGCAATGCGAAGCGGGGAACCCGGCCGTCTCTGCGACGGCCGACCGGTGTCTGTCGGGAGGCGTCCGTCGTGACGCTCCGGTTCGAGTCGACCGGACCGACGACGTTCCGCGTCGTCGACGACATCGAACACAGCCAGTTCGAACTCCGTACGCCCGCCCCAGTCTCGCCCCGAGAGGCTCCGCCGGGTCGGTTTCGGTTCCCCGTCGACGGAGCGGTCGCCGTCGAGACGGCGACGCTCCGACTCCCGAAACTCACCGGGATGGTCGTCCGCGGCCCCGACGGACGGACCGTCGCCCAGTCGTCGAACCGCGACGGCCTGTCGCTGCCCCACGACCGGTACGACCTCGAGGTGACGACCGCTCCGATGAAACTGTACGTCGCCGTCGAGTCGCCGCTCACCGTCTCGTACGGCGCCGGCGAGACGCGCCTCTCGTTCGGCTCCGCTACCGACGTGGCGATCGGTGCGCGGTCGTTCCACGAGCGTCCGGCGGGGACGGTGACGACGACGGGGGAGCCCGAGGCGATGATGCGGGCGATCGCCACGTTAGGGTCGTCGCTCCAGACGCACTCGCCCGAACGGTCGTTCCCGACGCTTCGGGGTCACCCCCCGTTCCTCGAACTGGGCGAGGAGTTCGACGTCCCTGCAACCGTCGACCCGCCCGACACCGGGTTGACGCTCGTCCTCCCGCCGGAACTGCCGGCGGTGTTCGCGGCGGCCCCGCTCGCCTACTACCTCGGCGCGGACGTCGTCTCCGGCTGTGACCCTCGCCTCGCTGGCGACGGCTGGTCGCACTCGCTGACGGTCGAGGGCTGTCTCGAGACCGGCGTCGCACGGACGCTCCGACGGGTGTTCTTCCTCGACTGCCTGACGCGTACCGAGGGCTACTACCCCGTCGACCTCCACGAACGACGCACCGTCGAGTCGGCGCTCGCGCTCGACTTCCCCGCGCTCTACGACCTCCCGCTCGACGAGCAGGTCGGCGCCTATCTCGACGTCCCCTTCGACGATCTCGAGCCGTACCTGCCGACGTGGACGCTGACGACCGACATCCAGCCGCGAGCGAGCAACGTCGAGATGTTGCCGTTCGTCGCGAACGACCTCTCGCTCGTGCGGTGTCCGACGGCGACGTGCGCCGAGACGGTCAGCGCCGAACGCGACGCAGTCTCGGACTTCTTCCGCAGCGACCCGCTGCCCGCAGGCGAGTTCGTCCGCGGCGGGACGGCCGTCGACGGCGCGTCGGGGGAGCCTCGCGGGTCGTCGTCGTCGACGGAGATCGTCGAACCGGATCCGGTCGACACCGTCGAACACGCGTGGGTCGGCGACGGCTACCCGCTCGGCGCGAGCAAGGCGACGCCGACCGCCTACCGGCGGCGACTCGACCGCGACGCGGTCGAGCGCACCAGCATCGAGATCACCGTCGTCTGCAACGACGACGAGATGCGCGAGGAGGACGTCGTCGCCGACCTCTACGGTCTCCGCGACCTGCTGCAGTTCGACGTCGAGGTCCACTACGACCTCACGCGGGACCGACTCGTGGAGGTGTTGCGGTCGCCGACGAACTTCCTGCACTACATCGGCCACGTCGACGAGCGAGGCCTCCAGTGTGCCGACGGCTTCCTCGACGTGACGACGCTCGACGGCGAGGTGGCCGTCGAGTCGTTCCTGCTGAACGCCTGCAGTTCCTACGAGCAGGGCGAGGCGCTCATCGACCGCGGGAGCTACGGCGGCGTCGTCACGCTCTCGGAGGTGCCCAACCGCGCCGCCACCGAGTTCGGCCGGACGCTGGCGCGACTGCTCAACTGCGGGTTCACGCTCCGATCGGCGCTGTCGATCGCGCAGGACGACTTGGTCGTCGGCTATCGGTACATCGCGATGGGTGATGGAGGCATGACGCTGTGTCAGGCGGAGAGTGGAACGCCTATGTTGGGCCGTATCTCGGATACTGCTACCTCTGGTCAAATTGAAATAGAGCTTGACTACTATCCTTCTCCTATCTACGGAGTTGGATCGATTATAATTCCATATATAAATGAAGAATCTGTCTACTACTTAGCGGCAGACACAATAGACACGTTCTGTGTCTCTGTAGATGAATTATTCTCGTTCCTCGAATTAGAGGTGATACCGGTTATTATCGGCGACTGTTTGCAATGGAGTGACGAGCTAGATCCGGATCGCTTTGGTTAAGGGCCGTTGATTGCACCTGAGTTATTCGCCAACGCCGTCCCCGCCTGCGACAACAGCAGGAGCATCGTGAACAGGACGCCGGTCATTCGTGGGTGCTGCTTCAGGTAGGCTGCCATCGTTTCGTTCATCTACACCCAATTAATTCCACGGATGCAAAAAGAAATTAATTAATGAAATTTGGCAACTCAATCATGGATTTTTCCTGACCTGTCACCGAGTAAGCTCACAATACTGCTCTGGTGGACACTGTAGTGCAGTTTCGGCCCGCTCCCTCCAGAGTAATTTTGTCGACTCCCTTCGACGGACCAGTATGGACGACGAGGACGTCGGCGCGTTCACCACGTTCAGACAGTTCTTCGCGCTTCAGGGCGACGTGCTCGTGCTCTCCGTGGCGATGTTCGCGTTCAGCCTCGGCTTCCAGATGACCGGGCGGTACATGCCGCGGTACATGAGCGTTCTCGGCGCAGGGAGCGTCGCCATCGGTCTGTACGGGAGTTTCGGCAACCTCGTCAGCGCCGTCTACCCCTACCCCGGCGGCGCGCTGTCGGACCGCATCGGGTCGCGGACGGCGCTGACGCTGTTCGGGTTGGCATCGACGGTCGGGTTCGTTGTCTGGCTGTTCGCACCCGCCTTCGGCTTTCTGACGCTCCCGGGCGTCCAGGTCGGTCCGCTGGCGATCGAGGCGGTCACCCTGCCGGTCGGCATCTTCTTCGGCCTCCTGCTGTCGCAGGCGTGGAAGTCGTTCGGGCTCGGGGCGACGTTCGCCATCGTCAAGCAGAGTGTCCCGCCCGAACGCCTCGCAAGCGGGTTCGCCAGCACCGAGACGTTCCGCCGGACGGCGTTCCTCGTCGGGCCGCTCCTGGCCGCGGGACTGCTCGCGGTCTACGAGTTCCAGATCGGGTTCCGGTACGTGCTCCTCCTCGCCGCCGGGTTCGGTCTGGTCGCGACCGTCCTCCAGCACTGGCTCTACGACGCCGCCGAGGACTCGCTCGGCAAGTCCTTCGCGGGGTTGCGCGCCGTCGTCGACGACGTCCGCCAGATGCCCGACCCGTTGCGCCCGCTGCTCGTCGGCGACACGCTCGTCCGGTTCGCCAACGGGATGGTGTACGCCTTCTTCGTCATCGTCGTCGTCGAGTTTCTGGCGGTCGGCGCGACGCTCCCCGTGGTCGGTCGCGTCAACCCCGACGCCTACTTCGGAGTGCTCTTGGCGATCGAGATGGCCGTCGCACTGGTCGTGATGGCTCCCGTCGCGGCGCTGGCGCGTCGTGTCGGTCTCAAACCGGTCGTCGCGCTCGGCTTTGCGGTCTATGCGGTCTTCCCGCTGCTTCTCATCTCCGCGCCGCCGAACGCCCTCGTGTTGGCACTCCTGTTTGCGTTCTCCGGCCTGCGGTTCGCCGGGCTGCCGGCGCACAAGGCGCTCATCGTCGGCCCCGCCGAGGAGAACGCCGGCGGTCGCGTCGTCGGGACGTACTACCTCCTGCGGAACGTCGTCGTCATCCCCAGCGCCGCCCTCGGCGGGTGGCTCTACTCGTCGTCGCCGACGGTCGCGTTCGGGGTGGCGACCGCCGTAGGCGTGGTCGGGACGGCGTACTTCCTCGTCTTCGGCGAGGAGTTCGAGGCGTACGCGTGAGTGGCCTAAGAAACGAAGAGAGACGACGAGGCTTTGTCCCCACACTCCTCACGTAGACGCGTGAGCGACGACGTCCCCGAACGGCCGCCTTCGGGCGGACTCGTGCAGGCACTGAACGTCCCCCGCAACGCCAAAACTGGCGTCGCCGTGGGGCTACTGTTGGCTGTCTCCGTCTACCTCGTCCGCGTGTTCGAACTCCTCGGACCCGTCCTCGGCACGCGCGAGTATCCGTTTCTCGGTCCGGAGGGGTGGTTCCTCTTTCTCGCCTTCGTGCTCGCGACGACGAGTGCGATGCTCGTCACGGCGCTCTTGACACTCGTCTCGGCGTACAGACTGGCGCGAGAACTGTAGTCAGTCGTCGAACTTCTGTGGGTCGCCCGCGAGTTCGCTCAGCTGCTCGGCGGCCGCGCGCGTCCCCTTCGCGATGATGACGTCGTCCGGCGTGAGCTTCGTCGTCGGGCCGGGCGAGACGACCCACTCGCCGCCGTCCGGTCGGCGGACGGCGATGACGCGCATCCCCGTCTCCGTCCGAACCATCTTGTCGCCCAGCGTCGCGTTCGCGAGGTGGCTCCCCCGACCGACGGTGAACCGGACGATGATCTCGTCGGACTCCTCGACGGCGGCGGCGACGACGGGGTGGGTGTCGAGCCCCCGAAGGACCCCCTCGCTGATCTCGAGGGCGGCGTCGCTGATCACTTCCGTCGCGCCCGCGAGATGCATCAGCCCGCGCAGCGAGATGGGGTCGTCGACGCGACTCGCCGCCCGGAGCGTCCACGCCTCGAACCGCGACTCGAGGGCGTCGACCTCGGCTTCGAGCTCCGACACCTCCTCCGCGACGCCCTCGCTGTCGAACAGCACCGACCCGTAGGCGAGGTCGACGGCGAGTTCGCTCATGTTCTTCATCAGGACGATGGAGTCGACCGCGCGTTCGAGATCTTCGATGGTGGGTTCGGGGACCGTCGGCGGTTCGTACGGTGCGCCCGTCAGCTCCCGCGAGACGGTTCTGAGCCCGTCGTCCAGCCCGCGGAGCAGCACCACGTCCTCGGCCTCGAGCGTCGTCTCGTGGTCGGGGTTGGTGATCCAGTCACCCTGTCGACGGATGGCGATGACGCGAACCCCCGTCTCGGTCTCCATGTTGATGTCGGCGAGCGTCCGGCCCACGTAGGAGGAGTCGGGGATGACGACGCTGCGGACGACCGTCTCGACCGCCTCGGGGAGCGCTGCGCGCATCGCGTCGGGGAGGCCGATGTCTTCGAGGACGATCTTCGCGATGTCGCCGGCGGCGTCGGAGATCTTCTCGGCCGCGCCGACGACGCCCAACACGGGTGCGAGCGCCTCGGCGTCGTCCGGCGTGCGTGCGGCCATAAGCAGGCTCATCCGCGCCCGCAGTTGGAGGACGTCCATCCGCTCTTCGAGCGCGAGCACCTCCTCCGCGATGTCGTCGCTGCCGTGGAGTACCGCCGAGTACGAGAGGTCGATGAGCAGTTCCGCGGTGTCTTTCATCTCTGCGAGTACTGCCTTCACACTGACTGGTTCGTACTCGACGTCCCCGGGGTCCATACCCGGCCGTTTACCCCCTGACCGGAAAAGGGTTGCTCGCCTCCACCGTCTCGCCGTACGTAGCCCGAGGACCTCGAGACGGCGACGGGTTGATCGCTGTCGCCGTAACCCTCCGTCGACTCGTATGAGTCATGGTGGCACGAAACGGGCAAACGATAACGCTTTTTTGAGACGGTCGGGAACCATTGAGGTATGTCAGACGATCTGAAGCGGGGGCTGGAAGGCGTGCTCGTCGCCGAATCCGAACTCAGCTACATCGATGGCGACGCCGGCAGACTCATCTACCGAGGCTACCCCATCGAGGATCTCGCGCGTGACGCGAGCTACGAGGAGGTCGTCTACCTCCTCTGGCACGGAGAGTTGCCGACACGGGAGCAACTCGAGTCGTTCCGCGAGCGGATGGCCGCCGAGCGCGAACTCGAAGACGGTGTCCACGAGACGGTCCGCGAACTCGCCGAGGCCGACGAGAACCCGATGGCGGCGCTTCGGACCGTCGTCTCGAACCTCTCGGCGTACGACGAGGACGCCGGCTTCGACGACGTCACCGACCACGAGGCGAACGTCCGGAAGGGCTGTCGCATCACCGCGAAGATCCCGACCGCGCTAGCCGCCTTCCAGCGCATCCGGCAAGGTGACGACCCCGTTGCGCCGCGCGAGGACCTGAGCCACGCCGCGAACTTCCTCTACATGCTCAACGACGAGGAACCCGACGACGTGCTCGCCGAGACGTTCGACATGGCGCTCGTCCTCCACGCCGACCACGGACTGAACGCCTCGACGTTCTCGGCGATGGTCACCTCGTCGACGCTGTCGGATCTTCACAGCGCCGTCACCAGCGCCGTCGGCACGCTCGCCGGGTCGCTCCACGGCGGGGCCAACCAGAACGTGATGAAGATGCTCGAGGAGGTCGACGAGGCCGACATGGAACCCACGGAGTGGGTCATCAACGCTCTCGACGAGGGACGTCGTGTCCCCGGGTTCGGACACCGCGTCTACAACGTCAAAGATCCGCGGGCGAAGATCCTCGGCGAGAAGTCCGAGGAGCTCGGCGAGGCCGCGGGCGACATGAAGTGGTACGAGATGAGCGTCGCCGTCGAGGAGTACATCATGGAGGAGAAGGGGCTCGCGCCCAACGTCGACTTCTACTCCGCATCGACGTACTACCAGATGGGCATCCCCATCGACATCTACACGCCCATCTTCGCGATGTCGCGCGTCGGCGGCTGGATCGCACACGTCCTCGAACAGTACGAGGACAACCGCCTCATCCGTCCGCGCGCCCGCTACGTCGGCCCCGAGGACCGGACGTTCGTCCCCCTCGACGAGCGGTAACTCTCTCGACCGACGTTCGTCGCTCGACTCGATCGGTCCGCGACTCGCCCGTCGAGTCCGACGCTAACCTTTTGCTGACAGCCACCGATGGTATAGTATGGCACCGTATGGCCTCCGACGACCGAGTGGCGACGACGTCAACGCCCTGAAAGAGATCCCCGCACAGCGAATCCGCGAACGATACCCCGGCAGCGAGCGGTACGCGCGTCGCGTCAGTGAGATGATGCGCGACGCCGCGATGACCGCCCGCGAGTCCGACGAGTACCACCACCTCGGCGACGTGATGCTCGACTCGATGGCGCGGTACTTCCCCGAGGAGTACCAGGCACGCCGCCGCAGCCTCATGATCAAGTCGTTCGCCGCGGGTGCCGCCGCGGGCGGCGTCGCCGTCGGCTACCTCACGCGACGCCTCTGGTCGAACTGAGGACACCCACCCCCGTTTTTCGGACTCCCGACTACTCTTCGGATAGCGTCGCCGCCGTCACTCGCTCGCACTCCCCCGCTCGGCCATCATCGACGCCGCGCGTGTCGCCCAGTCGCTCCGCCAGAAACTCACGACGACGACGCCGGCCATCCAGACGTACGAGAGAGCGATTCCGGCGTACGCGCCGACGACACCGTAGTCGAGGACGACGCCGACGAGGTAGGTGAATCCGACCATGAACCCGAACAGGCCGGTGGTGCGCGCGAGGAAGGGGAGTCGCGTCTCGCTGGCACCGCGGAGCGCACCCTGCAGCACTGTGAAGGCGACGAGGAACGTCGCCGTCACGCCGTAGAGACGGGCGAAGTCGACCGCGTAGCGGGCCGTCTCGGGGTCGTCGGTGAACGCCCGGACGAACGGTTCGGCGACGACGACGAGCAGCAGACCGACTACGCCGACGGTCGCGAACCCGAGGCCGACGGTCGCCCACCCGTCGTGTCGTGCACTCGCCGGGTCGCCGTCGCCGAGCGCCTGCCCGACGACGATGCTCGCGGCGACGTTGTAGCCGCGCGAGAGCGGTCCCGTCACCTGCTGGTAGATGCGTCGGCCGATCTGAAACCCCGCGTTCACCTCGGTGCCGAAGCCGAGCAGGATGCTGTTGAGCGGGAACTCCGCGAGCGTCGAGGCGAGCCCCTCCGCGACGGAGGGGGCGCTGACGAGGACGAGTTGCTTGGCCACGACGGGATCGGTCGGTCGGACCAGCGAGGCGTCGGTCCACTCGCTTCGGAGCGCCGCGAGGAGCGCGAGCGCCGTGACGACGTTCGCGACGGCGGTGGCGACACCGACGCCGACGACGCCCGTGACGGCGACGCCGAACAGTTCGACTCCGGCCGTCCCGAGCAGGCCGAGGCCGAGCACGACGCTACCGACGATGTTGAGCAGGTTGGCGACGACGTTGACGTACATCGGCGTCTCGGTGTCGCCCGTCCCCTGCAACGAGCGGGCAGCGACGAGCGCGACCTGTCTGGCCGGGGCCGTCGCGAAGACGACTCCGAGATAGAGCCCGCCGACGTCGGCGACGGCAGTGGGTGCGCCGAGCAGAGCGATGGCGTCGCGGCCGAACAGGAGGCCGAAGGCGACGAAGGGGACGCCGAGCAGCGCGCCGAGGAGGATGGCGATGCTGACCGCCTGATCGCGGTTGGCGTCGGCACCGCTGCCCGTGTCCTGACTGGAGAGGGCGATGGCCCCGCCGCCGGTGCCGAGACCGACCCAGAGCGGGAACCGCGCGTAGAGGTCCGCGAGGCCGATCGCGGCGACCGCCACCGGCGAGATCGTCGCCGTGACGAGGATGTCGGTCGTCCGCATCAGCGTCCGGAAGGTCTGTTCGGCCATCACCGGCCACGCGAGTCCGAAGACTCGCTTCCAGACGCCGAGGAGTCGTCCGTCGCGCACAGCGTCTCTCCGGCGGCGTCGGCTTTCACCGTACCGGAATCCGCCCGATCGACCGGTGGTCTCTCCCGTCTCGGTCGTCGTAACACACGGAACGGCAGCCTCTCAGGCAGTTCCCACGAGACGTACGTTGAACTGTGTGTGTCCCGAAGCGGTCCCATGGATGTCTTCGTCTACGGGACGCTCACAAACCCAGCGCAGGTCGCACAGGTCGTCGACTCGTACACGTTCGTCGGGGCCGCAGTACTGGAGGGGTTGCATCCGGTGGAGGGCCGGTATCCGACGCTCGCACCGGGTGGGTCGGTCGGCGGCCGCGTCCTCCGGACAGACGACGTCTCGGCTCTCGACGCCTACGAAGGGGTCGACCGGGGGCTCTACGTCCGGGTGTCGGTTCCGTGGGACGAGACGGCCGAGTCGCTCGGAGACGACGCGGTCGCTGTCTACGTCGGCGACCCCGACCGTCTCGCCGTCGGCGACGCCGTGTCGTGGCCCGGAGCAGGGTCGCTCGGCGATCGCGTCGAACGGTACGTCGCGACTAACGAGGTGACCGTCCGACCCACCGACTGACGCCGGCGGACGAGGGGACGACGGACGTCTGACAGTCGACTCATCTCACCGCAGTCTTGCGGTTTTACTTTCACTCCGGGTGGCGGACGTTTATGTACTTTCGGGGTGATAGTTAGAGTGCGCGTCACGCGCACCTAATTCCCCCTTCCGAGACAACCCGCCGAGCGACGGCGTCGTGCGGACTCGGCCGCTCGCCACCGCTAATAAACAATTAACAACTACGGTAGAGTAGCCGTACGTATGCTCTCGCTCTCCGACGTTCTCGACGCGCGCGAGCGCGTCAGCGAAGTCGCGCGACACACACCGCTCGAGTACTCACACACGTTCACCGACATGACCGGCGCGGAGGTCCACCTGAAACTGGAGAACTTCCAGCGGACGGGGTCGTTCAAGATCCGCGGTGCGATGAACCGGATCGCGACGCTCACCGAGGAGGAGAAGGAGGCGGGTGTCGTCACCGCCAGCGCCGGCAACCACGCACAGGGTGTCGCGCTCGCGGCGACGCGTGCGGGCGTCGATTCGACTATCGTCATGCCCGAACACGCACCGATCACGAAGGTGAAAGCCACCGAACGCTACGGGGGACGCGTCGTCCTGTCGGGTGCGGACTACAACGAGGCGCAGGACAAGGCTCATGAGATCGAGATGGAGGAGGACCGCGTCTACGTCCACGCCTTCGACGACGACTCCGTCATGGCCGGTCAGGGGACCATCGGACTCGAGATCGTCGAGGACTGTCCCGATCTCGACACGGTGGTCGTCCCCATCGGCGGTGGCGGCCTCATCTCCGGCATCGCGACGGCGGTCAAAGAGCAGATTCCCGACGCTCGCGTCGTCGGCGTCCAGGCCGAAGGAGCCTCCAGCGTCGCCGACTCACTGCAGAAGGGCGAGATTCAGGCGCTGGACTCGGTCGACACCATCGCCGACGGTATCGCCACCCGCCACGTCGGAACGAGACCGTTCGAGGTCATCCAAGAGCGCGTCGACGAGGTGGTCACCGTCTCCGACGAGGAGATCGCGGTGGCGCTCACCTACCTGCTCGAACGCAGCAAGACGCTGGTCGAGGGGGCGGGTGCAGTCCCGCTCGCGGCGCTGTTGTTCGACAAGTTCGACTACGAGGACGACGAGGTGATCGTCCCCGCGCTGTGCGGCGGCAACATCGACATGAACGTGCTGACGACGGTCATCATGCGCGGACTCGTCGAGACCGGCCGGTATCTGAAGGTCCAGACCGTCCTCAAGGACCGTCCGGGTGCACTGGAGCGACTCATCGAGGTCATCGCCGACCACCAGGCGAACATCTACGCCATCCGCCACGACCGGACCTCCCGAAACATCGCGATGAACGCCGCCGAGGTCGAGTTGGACCTCGAGACCCGCGGAGAGGACCACGTTGAGGAGCTGCTCGACGGGCTCCGTGAGCACGGCTACGAGGTCGACGTGCTGGTCTGAGGTGGGCTACGTCCCCGTCCGGTCGACGTTCTGTTCCTCGAAGAGCGCATCCGCCCGCGACTCGCCGTAGCTCATCAACTCTCGGACGAACGCGGGACTTCGGTCGAGCTGTGTCGAGTAGTGGAGGTCCTTGTCCAGTTCGAGCCGACGCACGGTGACGGATCGGTAGACGTCCTTCGGGAGGTGGCCCGCCTCGAGCCACTCGTTGACCTGGTTGATGAACCCGATCTCCTGGTTGAGCGAGAGGTTCCCCGCCAACTCGCTGCGTCGGTCGGCGATCTCCTCGAGCGACCGCGGTTCGCCCTCGCGTCGCTGTGGGTTGATCTGGACGATCCAGATCTCGTCGGGCTTCTGCTCTACGGGCCCCTGGAGAAAGTCTTTGACGGGGGGGTTCTGCGAGAACACTCCGTCCCAGTGGTAGTGGCCGTGTATCTCGACCGCCTCGAAGAGCGTCGGGACGGCTGCGGAAGCGAGTACGGCGTCGACAGTCACCGCCTCGTCGATGAACGTCTCGAACTCGCCGCCGTTGATGTCCACCGTCCCAACGATCAGTTTCGGGGCGTCGCGGGTACACAGCGAACCCAACTCGTCGAAGTCGACGTGTCGTTCGACCACCTGCCGGAGTCGGTGTTTTCCCAGAGCCGTTCCGGGGACGTCGTAGGGGCTGAACGTGGGAAGGGCGACGCCGCTGCTCCGGACGCGCGCCCCCCAGACCAGCCACTCGTTGGTCGCGGCGTCGACCGGCGACCGCGCGGAGAGATCGGTCCAGAACTCCCCCAGCGCCTCGCGGGCCGCCTCGGGTCCGTCGGTGACGAAGTTGTACCACGCGACGAGCGCGCAGAACGCGCCGCCGGAGGTTCCACTGACTCCGACGAGTCGGTCCGCGTCGTCCCAGTCGTCGAAGAGCCCACGGAGGACGCCCGCCGTGAACGCGGTGTGGCTGCCGCCACCTTGACAGGCGATCGCGACGTTCCGTCCGTCCTCGTTGTCGGCCTCGGTACCGTTCGCCGGATCTCGGTCACTCATGGGGAGTCGCCTGATCGTCGTCGTCGGGGACCGGTGCGTCGACGTTGGACTGCGTTGACATGCTAACACGAGGATCGATCGGCGCCTGTATCAATCTAGGCCGACGTGACTCGACGTTTTAAGGCCCGTCCGGTCGACGCCTCGGATATGAAGCGAATCATCAGCACCGACGACGCCCCCGCGGCGGTGGGCGCGTACAGTCAGGCGGCGACCGACGGCGACCTCCTGTTCACCGCGGGTCAGATCCCGCTCACGCCCGACGGCGACCTCCTCGACGACGCCGACATCGCCACGCAGACCGAGCAGTCGCTGGACAACGTGATGGCCATCCTCGCCGAGGAAGGGGCCGACGCAGGGGACGTGCTGAAGGTGACGGTGCTGCTCGACGACATCGACGAGTTCGAGGCGATGAACGAGACGTACGAGACGTACTTCGACGACGAGCCGCCGGCCCGCAGCGCCTTCGAGGTGGCGAACCTCCCGAAGGGCGTCGGCGTCGAGATCGAAGCCATCGCCTCGCTGGAGTAGCCGAACGTGCGGCCACGCGTCAAGTCGAGCGTCCTGTGGGGTGCAGTGGGAGCGTTCGCCTTCCTCGCGCTCACGCAGGGGTACGTCCTCGTCGGCGGTCGGCTGCCGCTGTCGTTCCCGAGACGTCTCGTCGTCGCCGTCGTCCTCGGCGTCGTCGTCGTCGGAGTGGCCTACGTCACCGAATATCGCGTGGCGCAGAAGGGAAGGACTTAAACTTCCCACCGCGGTACGTTGGGATACGAGCCAGGATGGCTGAGTGGTAAAGCGCACGCCTGGAAAGCGTGTTCCCTCTGGGATCCAGGGTTCAAATCCCTGTCCTGGCGTTTCTCGGGAAACTACGTGACGAGCAGCGCGTTTCATCGCGCTGTGATGCACTGTTTTGGGTGCTCGACTACGCAGGGAGTTGAATGAGGGAGCGACTGAAAGGAGCGACCGTGGTTCAAATCCCTGACCCGTGACCTTTCTCCGAACGTGACCGATAAACTCCCGTTGTGTTCTGTCTTCAGTCTAGATCGTGTTTTCATAGCAACACTTAGATGAGTATATCTGTTGCTGACTGCTATGAGGAACCAATCCTACATCGACCGGGAAGTAATCGAACGAATCACGGAAACAGAAGGACGGATTTCGAACAACTATGCCACGTTCGACACGCTCATCGACAAACTCGAAGCACTCAAACCGTATCTCGTCTCGGTAGCACGGGACGATTCAAGGTTCACTACGTACATGGATGTCGCCGACGAGGTCGGAGTTTTCACGGCCCGGCAATCGTGGGTCCTCGGTATCCTCGGACTCCACGAAGACGAGATCGGGAATCCACCACTTCCTGCCGTGGTCGTTCAGCGGGGGTCTGGTGAACCCACAGTGGGGGACAAGTACTTCCTGATGGTCGAAAAGCGACGACGCTCACGGACGACGTTCCGCGGACGAGCGAACGCAGACAACGACTGTGGGAGGAACACTTAGCCGCAGTCCGTGATACGTGGCGAGAGTAGTCACTTAGGGGTCCGTTCTCGTTCGTTCTCGGGGAGAGGCCACAGTGAAACACAGGTCTTCACTCCGCCGTGCGAAAATATCAGATACATTATAAAAACATTCATCAAGCTCCACGGCTTTTCCTTGCATGACAATGCCTGACACGAAGAGTGGTCGAGAGAAGAAGGGGCTCAACAAGGAAGCGCAACTCGAAGCCGAACTCACTCGACGTGAACTCCGGGCAGAGGGGCAAGAGGAACCGCCGCAGGCGGCCGAAGAGGAGGTCGACTCGGAGTTCCTCGCGAACCCCGCGGAAATGGAGGAGCTGACCGACTGACGTCGTGGCCCTACGAGCCGTCTGTGTCTCGACGCCTCGGGCGTCGCGTTTTTATCACCCCACCGAGTAGCCGCGAGCGTGCACACCCGTGCGAACTACGCCACCGTCTACATCGGCGCACAGCTCGCGCCCGACGACGGCGGTCTCGACCTCGACTGGGCGACGACTGCCGGCGACACGACCGAGGAGTTCGAGTTCACCGTCACCACCGACGACCCTATCGACGCCTACGTCGGCCTGCAGGCGTTCGACGTCACCGAGTACGGTCACGAGATCCTCGTCAACGGCGAGTCGCTCGGCGGGTTCGACATCCCGCCGAACGAGGGTTGGCAGTACTGGGTCGACACGCTCTCCGGTGCGTCGCTCCACGAGGGGACGAACACCATCCAGTTCTGTCGTGACTCCACCACAGACGACGCGTTCGCCGTCGGGACGGTGACGATCCACTGGAAAGAGCGCGTCGACGAGTGAGCGACACCGAATCGCCGGATTCGAAACGGGTATCTCCCCGACGCCCTCTCCTCCACGTAGGCCACATGGTGGACGAAACTTACGACGCCGAACCCCGTGGGCGGTACGAAGCACTCGTCTCAGACGACGGCTTCGTCGAGATCTACGACACGAGAGACGAGTTCGCGTGGATCCGCGCGGACAACGCGGTCGAACTCGACCGAACACGATAACCCTCCTCCCAGCCGCCGCTCGCCGTTTCTCTGCTGCTCCGACGCCGACGAGCGACGCGTCCTCGCTCGGTGCGCCGACGCCGCTCTCGGGGTCGCTCGATTGCTATTTAAACCGACCCGATATCGCGGATCGACCGTCGGCCGGGAGCGTGGTAACGAACCACACGACGACCGGACGAGCGTCGAGCAGTCTGGTGGTTTGTCGAACACAGACGACTGACGACAGGCGACACACTCTCGAACCGAACCGAAGCCCTTATATAGAATCACAAACAATCAGGCGATGAACCATGAGTCAGCGAATGCAACAGGGTCAGCCGATGATCATTCTCGGAGAGGATTCCCAGCGCGTCAAGGACCGTGACGCGCAGGAGTACAACATTCGTGCTGCCCGTGCGGTCGCCGAGGCAGTACGTTCCACACTCGGCCCGAAAGGGATGGACAAGATGCTCGTCGACTCGATGGGCGACGTCACCATCACGAACGACGGCGTCACCATCCTCAAGGAGATGGACATCGACAACCCGACGGCCGAGATGATCATCGAGGTCGCCGAGACGCAGGAGGACGAGGCAGGCGACGGGACGACGACCGCCGTCGCAATCGCCGGCGAACTCCTCAAGAACGCCGAGGACCTCCTCGAGCAGGACATCCACCCGACGGCGGTCATCAAGGGCTTCCACCTCGCCAGCGAGAAGGCACGCGAGGAGATCGGCAACGTCGCCGAGTCCGTCGACCCCGACGACGAGGACCTGTTGAAGAAGGTCGCCGAGACCTCGATGACGGGCAAGGGCACCGAACTCAACAAGGACGTGCTCGCCCAGCTCGTCGTCGACGCCGTCCGACAGGTCACCGTCGAGGCGAACGACGGCTCGCACGTCGTCGACCTCGAGAACGTCAAACTCGAGACCCAAACCGGCCGCTCGGCCTCCGAGTCCGAGCTGCTGACGGGTGCAGTCATCGACAAGGACCCGGTCCACGACAACATGCCCTCCGAGGCAGAGGACGCCAACGTCCTCCTGCTCAACGAGGCGATCGAGGTCGAGGAGGCCTCCGCGGATACGAACGTCTCCATCGACAGCCCGGACCAGCTCCAGCAGTTCCTCGACCAGGAGGAGAAGCAGCTGAAGCAGAAGGTCCAGCAGATCGTCGACTCCGGTGCCGACGTCGTCTTCTGTCAGAAAGGTATCGACGACCTCGCACAGCACTACCTCGCGAAGGAGGGTATCCTCGCCGTCCGCCGCGTGAAGAAGTCCGATATCAAGTTCCTCAAGAACGTTGTCGGCGGCTCCATCGTCTCGGACCTCGACAGTCTCGAGGAGGCCGACCTCGGCCACGGCTCGGTCAGCCGTGACGACGAGGACGAGCTGTTCTACGTCGAGGGCGACGACGCCCACGGCGTTACCATCCTCCTGCGTGGCTCCACCGACCACGTCGTCGACGAACTCGAGCGCGGCATCCAGGACGCCCTGGACGTCGTCTCCACGACCGTCTCCGACGGTCGCGTCGTCGCCGGCGGCGGTGCCATCGAGGTCGAACTCGCCTCGCGACTCCGCGACTACGCTGACTCCGTCTCCGGTCGCGAGCAGCTCGCCGTCGAGGCGTTCGCCGACGCGCTCGAACTCGTCCCGCGCGTCCTCGCGGAGAACGCCGGCCTCGACTCCATCGACACGCTGGTCGACCTGCGTGCGGCCCACGAGGAAGGCAACGTCCGCGCCGGCCTGAACGTCTTCACCGGCGAGGTCGTCGACACCTTCGACGCAGGTGTCGTCGAACCGGCCCACTCGAAAGAGCAGGCCATCTCCTCGGCCACCGAGGCCGCGAACCTTGTCCTCAAAATCGACGACATCATCGCCGCTGGTGACCTCTCCACCAAGGGCGATGACGACGAGGGCGGCGCACCCGGCGGCATGGGTGGCATGGGCGGTATGGGCGGTATGGGCGGCGCGATGTGAAAAGCGGCGAACGCCTCTTTCCCGTGTGCGGCTGAGGTTTCCTCAGCCAACGCGATGTGACGCTCGGTTAGCGGCACTCGCCTCACCCGAACCGCTGCACCGCTCGACGAACGATCCTTCTCTATTTCTGACTGCGTAGCCGCTGCACTCGACACGCCGTCTCGCGAAAGAACGTCGAGTCGACGGACTACTCGCCGTCGCCGCAGGGTGGGAACCCCTCGACGCGCAAGAACAGTCGTTTGTTCGCCGTTTCCGTGGCCACACGCTCTGTTCTGACAGGTAACTATCCGTTAGTGGTGACCGGAGAGACACGTCCGCTCGGCGTTTAGCATGAACTAAATACGACCCTGCAATATTTGCCCGCATGCAGACGCTGCTCCTCAACAGCGACGACGTCCACGCCAACTGCCGGATGAGCGAACTCATCCCGGCCGTCGAAGACGCCTTCGCCGCCTACGAGACGGGTGACGCCCAGATGCCGCCGAAGTCCTACATCGACCTGCCGCAGTACAACGGTGACTTCCGGTCGATGCCCGCCTACCTCGACGCGGGCGACTGGGACGCCGCCGGCATCAAGTGGGTCAACGTCCACCCCGACAACGGCGAGAAGTTCGACCTCCCGACCGTGATGGGGACGATGATCTACTCGGACCCCGAGAACGCGTTCCCGCTGGCGCTGATGGACGGGACGGAGCTGACGATGCTCCGGACGGGCGCGGCCGCCGCCGTCGCCACCGACCACCTCGCCGTCGCCGACGCCTCCAGTATGGGCGTCATCGGCGCCGGCGTCCAGTCGTACACGCAACTGCGCGCTATCTCCGAGATCCGTCCCATCGAAGAGGTCGTCGTCTCGGACCTCTCGGAGGAACGCGTCGCCGACTTCATCGACACCTTCGAAGGCGAGTTCGACGTCCGCGCCGGCTCTATCGAGGAGGCCGCCGGCTGTGACGTGCTCTCGACAGTGACGCCCGTCGAAGAGCCCATCGTTCCCCGGGATGCGGTCGGGGAGCACACCCACATCAACGCGATGGGTGCCGACGCCGAGGGGAAACACGAACTCGCCGACGAGGTCCTCCTCGATGCGAAACTCGTCATCGACGACTTCGACCAGACGACACACTCCGGCGAGATCAACGTCCCGTACCACGAGGGCGTGCTCTCGGACTCGGACATCTACGGCGCTATCGGCGAGATCGTCATCGGGGCGAAAGAGGGGCGTACGGCCGACGACGGCGTCTCCGTCTTCGACTCGACCGGCCTCGCGATTCAGGACGTCGCCGCCGCCCACGTCGCCTACGAACACGCCGACGAGAACGACAACGGCTACGAGTTCGACCTGCTCGGCCTCGCCGAGTGAGGCCGCCTCGCGGACGCTACCTTTCTCTCTCGCTATTCCTCTTCGCCGCTCCCGGTCTGTCCAGCGACGAAGTCGAGGAACTTGCTGATGAGCCACACCACGATAATAAAGGGCAGCAGTGGCACGAGAAGGACGAGGAGGACGAGGAAGTACGTCAGTCCGATGACGTTCATCTCGGTGTCCGGGCGACTCCGGTAGCCCGGAGTGACGGTTCGGTAGGCTTTCGTCAGCACCCCTGTCTCTGTGTCGTCGGGTTCGCTGCTCATAGCTCTCTGTAGCACCGGCGAGCGGTTAAGTATTGGCTGGACAACAGAAGCGAACTCGACGGAGGCGGTCCGACGCTCCGTCGCTACTCGAGGTGGATCGCCGGGCGGAACGGCGTCGCCTTCTCGGCGCGGTCGGCTGGGTCGTAGACGTCTTCGCTCCCCTCGACGTAGATCTCGACGTCGGCGTCGAACTCCCGACGGAGGAACCCCGTCGCGTCCTCGTAGACGGCCGCCTCGTCCATCTCGCGCATCGCCTCGACGGCGTCGTCGTCGAGACCGCGGACGACGTCGACGAGGTCCTGCACGAGCTGGTTCACCTCGTTGCCGCGCTCGCGGAGGCTCTCGTGTTGCATCACCTGGCTCATCACCTGCCCGACGTTCGTGCCGACGTCGGCGACGGTGTCGAACACGAGGTTCTTCCAGTCGGCGGCGACGTACACCCGGATCGTCTCGGGGTCGGTCTCGGTGACGTCGATGATGTCGTGGACGTCCTCGGTCAGCCGTTCGACCTGTCGTTCCTCGACTTCGACGACGGTACTCTCGTACTCGGGGTCGACCGTCGGCCACGGGGCGTCCTCGGCGGGCGTCCCGGTCAGCTGCTCGTGGAGCTCGTTCGTCAGGAACGGGACGAACGGTGCGAGCAGGCGTAGACGGGTCTCCAGCACGTGCCGGAGCGTCCACCGCGCGCCGGGACGGTCCAGATCCGCACGGCGGCGGTACCAGCGGAGTTGCTCCTCGAAACCGTAGAAGGCGGCCTGACTGGCCGACCGCGTCTCGGAGTTCTCCATCGACTCGGTGACGGTACGGACGGTGTCTTGTAGCTTCGACAGCAGCCACCGGTCGACGTGCTGCAGCTCGCCCTCGTCACCCTCGTCACCCTCGATGAGATCCTGTGCCCGATTCCAGAAGCGGTCGAGTTGGTCGCGGACGCTACCGACCTGGTCGGCCCGCCAGTCGTAGTCCTGCCACGGCTCCGCGGAGTTGAGCAGGAAGAACCGGACGGTGTCGGCGCCGTACTTCTCGATCGCCTCGCCCGGCAGGACGACGTGGCCCTTCGAGGAGGACATCTTCTCGCCCTCGAGCAAGCCCATCCCCATGATGACGACCCCCTGCGGCCACATCTGCTGGTCGAACAGGTCGGCGTGGTGGAACAGGTAGAACGTCAGGTGGTTCGAGATGAGGTCGTTGGCGGAGAACCGGTAGTCGACCGGGTACCAGTAGTCCCACTCCTCGCGCAGTTGCAGCGCGCGCTCGTCGGCATCGTCCACGGCGTCTTCACCGTAGAACAGCGCGTCGAAGAACTCGCGGTCTAAGTCCTCGACGGGGACGTCCTGCAGGCGGTGGGCGATGGTGTAGTACGCCATGTAGATCGTCGAGTCGGACAGCGGTTCGATGACGAAGTCCTCGTCCCACGGCAGGCGCGTCCCCAGCCCATAGTTGCGGATGCAGGGCCACTCGTTCAACCAGTCGATGGTGTGGTCGTACTCGCCGCGGGTGTTCTCCGGGATGGCGTCCATCCCGTCGACCACCTCGTGGGCCATCCGCTTCCAGTCCTCGTCGTTGTAGGTCAGGAACCACGTGTCCTGTTCGGCGACGACGACGTCGCCGCCACAGCGACAGACGACCTCCTCGGAGAACTCCTGCATCAGGTCGAACGCGCCGGAGTCGGCGTTGTCGTGTTTGAACTCGTCGCGGGCGTCCTTGACGAGTTCGCCGGCGTACTCCCCGTACATCTCCTTCAGGTGGCCGGCGTGGAACTCCTTGTTGTAGAGGTCCTTGGTGGCCTTCTTCAGCGCCGGGTCGTCGGAGGACTCGATGCCGTTAGACTCGACGGCGTGTCGCGCCGGAATCTCGCCCCAGTCCTCCTCGTCGTCCTCGATGTCGAGGATCGGGATGGGTTCGATGTCGGCGACGTCGGCGGGGTCGATGCCGAACGACTCCAGATAGTCGGTGTCGGCTTTCGCCTCCTGAAGCGCGACGTAGTCGTCCGGCGAGTGGGCGGGAACGGACATGACGACGCCCGTCGCGTTGTCGGCGTCGACGAAGCCGGCCGGCAGGACGAGCACCTTGTCGCCCGTGATGGGGTTCGTGACGCGTTCCCCGACCAGTTCGGCACCCTCGTACTCTGCGAGCACCTCGACGTCGCGGGCCTGCAGGCGCAGCTTTTCGGCGGCCTGCGTGGAGACGAACCAGCGTTCGCCGTCGACGTCGGCGACGACGTAGTCGGCCTCGGGATCGATGTAGGCGTTCGTGACGCCGTAGACCGTCTCGGGGCGGAGAGTGGCCATGGGCACAACTACATCTTCGTCCGCCTGTTCCCACCCGAACCGAACCAGCGTGTACTCCTGGAACTCGGCCTCTTCACCCTCCAGCAGGTCGTGGGTGGTGACCGGTTGTTCCTCGTCGGTGCAGTACTTGACGGGGTGGAGACCCTTCTCCAGTCGGCCGTGGTCGCGCAGCGTCTCGTACTGCCAGGTGATGAACTTCGAGTAGCGCTCGTCGTTCGTGTTGAACTCGCGTCGCCAGTCGACCGACAGCCCCAGCGACTGCATCCCCTTCTTGTAGTGCTCCTCGATGAAGTGGTTCGCAAAGCCCATCGGCGTCTCCAACTCCGAGAGGGTGTCTTCGGGGACGTTGTAGGTGTCTCGGAGGACCGACATCTGCTTCTCCTCGCGTTTCTTCAGGCGCTCGACCGCGCCGATGATGGGCGTGCCGGTGACGTGCCAGGCGATGGGGAACAGCACGTTGTCACCCTGCTGCCGACGGTAGCGGGCGTAGACGTCGGGGACGGTGTACGTGCGGGCGTGACCGATGTGCATCCCGCCGCTCGGATACGGGTACGGGACGGTGATGAAGGTGGGTTCCTCCTCCTCACCGTCGGCGGGCGTGTCCACGGGGTCGGCCTCGTACCGACCGCTCTCGGCCCAGCGCTCTCGCCAGCGCTGTTCGAGTTCCTGCGGGTCGTAGTCCATAGTCGAGTGTGTCGGGTCGGACCCTAAAATACTCCTATACCTGACGTGCGGGGTGTTCGATCGAATGTGGGTCGCGGTCACACGCTTCTCGAGCTTCGTGGCGACCGTCGAGAGAGACCCAGGGCCACGCTCCCGCTCGACCTGCCGAAGCGAGATGAGAATCTCTAGTAACGAGTACAAGTCATCGCTCACCCGACGAGACGGCGGCGTCGCTGGCGTGGTGAGTGTCCGAAAAACTGCGATCTGGGAGCGAGTCGGGTGACGACTTACTCGACGTCGATACGGTGGGAGTCGTCGTCCTCGTCGATCTGGATCTTCGGGAGCGTGACCGTCAGGACGCCGTTGTGGTAGGTGGCGTTCGCGCCCTCCTCGTCGACCTCGACGGGGAGGCGGAAGCTCCGTCGGACGGACTGACTGCGTCGCTCGCGGCGGATGAACTGCCCCCGTTCTTCGTCGCCGGATTCGGACGTCGACTCCATCTCCTGGTCGGCGACGATCGTCAGCACCTGGCCGGCGATCTTCAGGTCGATGTCTTCCTTCTCGAACCCGGGCAGGTCGGCGACGACGACGATGCTGTCGTCGTGTTCGGTGACGTCGATGGCCGCACCGCGGTGGGCGTCCATCTCGTCGGCGCCGCCCTCCCACGAACCGAGTTGGCGGTTCATCTCGTCGAACTGGCGGCTCATGCGTTCGAACATGCTCTCAAAGTCACTGAAGTCGAATGGGTTGGAACGTCGCATCATGAATATCTCCGACATCCAGATACGCCGTTCGAGAGCTTAACGTTTGCCGGAGCAGAGCTATCTAATCGCACGCAAGCGGCGGCCTCGGCGTTGTTCACCGGCGCTCACGGGGAGGCGGTGTGTCGCTCCGGGAGGCGGTGTGCCGGGGGGACGGTGGGTCGCTCTGGGAGGCGGCGCGTCGCTCACCCGACGGAGTCACTGGACGTCGATGTCGAACCCGTCGTCTTCGGTCGTCTCCCGCTTCGGGAGGACGATCGTCAACACGCCGTTGTGGTACGACGCGCTCGACGCCGACTCGTCGATCTCGGTCGGGAGCGAGAGGCTCCGACGGATCTCCCGGTGGGTCCGCTCCCGACGGTGGTAACGTGCGTCCGTCCCCTCAGTCGTCCGGTCTCGCTGCGCGCGGATGGTGAGTCGGTTGTCGTCGACGGTGACGTCGATGTCGGACTTCTCGTAGCCGGGGAGGTCGGCGTTGACGACGACGTCGTCGTCGGTCTCGGAGACGTCGACGGCGACGTCGTGAGCGAGGCCGCTCGGTTCGAGGCCGCGACCCATCCGGTCGAACAACTCCTCGATGTCTTTGAACGGGTTGGAACGGTTCGGCATCGTATCTCTACTGTCGGTCCGTTTATCACTTCAACATTGTTGCCGCGGGGGCGACAGGAACGACCGACGGTCCCCGTGATCCGTCTCGACAGCTCGTCTCAGTACAGGACGTGTCGCGTGTCGTAGGAGCCGAGGCGGCGGACCCACCCCTTGCGGGCAATCTCCTCGACGTCGGCGAGCGCCTCCTGGGCGCGCTCCTCGTACAGCCCGGCCTCGAAGTCGACGTGGAACAGGTAGTCGCCGAGGCGGTCGCCGCTCGGGCGCGACTCGATGCGCGAGAGGTTGATGTCTCGCTCGGCGAACGCCTCGAGCAGTTCGAGCAGCAGTCCGGGGTAGTTGGCGTTGGGGTAGACGACCACCGACGACTTCCCGCCCGCGTCGGAGCGTTCGCTCGGCGGCGCGACGACGAAGAAGCGCGTCGCGTTCGACTTGCGGTCCTGGATATCCTCGGCGACGATCTGGAGCTCCTCGCCTGCATTGTCCGGGTGACCGATACCCGCGACCGTCGGGTCGTTGCGCGCGCGTTCGACGCCGCGGGCGGTGCTGGCGACGGCCTCCAGCGAGACGTGGGGGTACTCGTTTTCGAGGTAGGTACGACACTGCGCGAGCGCCTGTGAGTGACTGGCGACGGTGTCGAAGTTGCCGCTCTGGGCGAGCAGTGCGTGGCGGATGGGAGTGACGATCTCCTCGGTGACGGCGATCTCGCGGTTCGAGAGCGCGTCGAGCGTCTCGGTGACGCTCCCCTCGATGCTGTTCTCGATGGGGACGACGCCGCGTTCGTACTCGCCGTCGGCGACGGCGTCGACGATGCCGGTGACCGACTCGCGGAACTCCACCTCGTCTGCGACTGCGCGGGCGGCGCGGTGGGAGTACGTGCCCGCGGGACCGAGGGTGACTGCCTTCATGCTACGAGGCTCTTTGCCGGTCGGTGGCAAAAGGCCGTCGGGTCGCTGTAGTTGTGAGCACGGTAGCTGTTGGCTCGTTCGGTGACGTCTCCGGAGTCGAGTAGAGAGCCACCTCGAACGCCCACGCGTTCTCGACCCGCCGCGGTACGCTCTGTGCTCCTCGTCACACTGCGGTGCTTGAGGCACCGGGGCAGAATCGAGAACGCGTCCCCTTCCGGCCCCACCCCACAACACGGCCACAGCCTCCCCAACCGACTCGCTCACTTAGTCGCCTCTCGGAAGACCTTCGGTCTTCCTGTCGCTGGGCAGCACTGCTGCCCGGCTTCAATCGATCCCAAAGGAAGCGCCCTGCCCTCCACTCGCTCCACTCGTGAAGATTGCTCAGTGAGCGACTTGCAGAGGGCGAGGGCTTTGCTGAGTAGCCTTGCTCGCGGTGACAGATTCAGAAATCGCATACGAATCGCGACCACCGACGGCCTACGAAAGCATCCGACTGGTGACTACAACTACCTCTCAGCGCAGTACTCGACGAAGTTCCGTAGGATCCGCAGTCCGGTCTCGCCGCTCTTCTCGGGGTGGAACTGCGTCCCCATCACGTTGCCCGCCTCGTTGGCGAGCATCGCCGGGAAGTCGATACCGTAGTCCGTCGTCGTCAGCACGGCGTCCTCGTCGTCGGGTTTCGCGTAGTAGGAGTGAACGAAGTAGGCGTACTCGCCGTCGATACCCTCGACGAGTGGGTGGTCACGTCGGACGTCGAGTTCGTTCCAGCCCATGTGCGGCACCTTCTGGCCCTCCTTGAACCGGACGTTCGTACCGGGGATGAGGTCGAGCCCCTCGACGTCGCCCTGGCCGGCGCGGTCGGCCTCCTCCGAAGAGGTCAGAAGCATCTGCATCCCGAGACAGATCCCCAGCAGGGGGACGCCGTCGTCGGCCGCCTCGACGAGCGCCTCGCGGAACGGCCCGGCGTTCTCCATTCCGTCGCCGAACGCGCCGACGCCGGGGAGGACGATGCCGTCGGCCTCGTCGATGCTGTCGGGGTCGTCCGAGACCGTCACGTTCGCGCCCGCACGTTCCAGACCGCGCGTCGCGCTCCGAAGGTTGCCGAGTCCGTAGTCCACCACGACGACGTCGGCCAGCGTCTCCTCCTGGGGGTGGGTCGTGCTCATGCGAGGAGATACAGGAGGCCGACGCAAGTCAGTTTCCGTTCGGGCGAACGTCGGTCGTGCGTCGACGCCGGACGTCGTCGCGAGAGACTGACGACTGTCCACTCCAGCGAGAGATATCGAAAACTCCCGGTCGTCGAGCGGCCGTCTCTCGCCGCTTTGTACTGTCTCTCGTTCGTACAGTTCATTCAATAGAAAGAATAGGAACTCTTAACTCTCCCCTATCGAACCCCTTAATAAACCGATGGCATACCGACGAAACTTTCTCAAGAGGGCCGGTGCGGTGGGTGCCGCCGGCCTGACCGGGCTGAGTGGGTGTACTGGTGACTCGAACGGCGACGGCTCTGACGGGGCAGGGAACGCGTCGGGATCGCCGGAGTCGACGGCGGAGGGGACGACGACGGGCGGTAGCGACGGATCCCGGACGCTCACGTTCGCGTTGACGCCCGCCGAGTCCGATGTCGACATCGAAGAGCAGTACGAGCCGCTCTTCAGCTACCTCGAGTCGGAGGCGGACGTCACGATCGAGTCCACCGTCGCGGCCGACTACGCCGCCGTGCTGCAGGCGCTGAAGAGCGGACAGGCGGACGTCGCCGACGCCGCCCCTGCCATCGCCATCCAGGGTGCCAACGAGGACGTGACACAGGTCGTCGGTATCCGCATCGCGTACGGTGCCTCTCGGTACTTCTCGCTCGTCACGACGCCCACCGACAGCGACGTCGAGTCGCTCGAGGAGCTTCAGGGTGAGACGGTCGCCTTCGCCGACCGTCTCTCGACGAGCGGGTCGCTGTTCCCGCTGTACATGCTCAGCCAGGCCGGCCTCGACACGGGCGGTGCACCCGACGGGACGCCCGAGGACTTCACCGGCCAGTGGTCGGACCACGCGACCGCCCGCGAGACGATGGTCAACCGCCCCGACGTGGTGGCGGCGGGCACTGGGGCGTTCTCGACGGCCCCACACGTCCCGAAAGATCAGTTCCCGCAGGAGTTTCTCGACATGTCGGCGGAGAACGACGGCGACCTCGGCACCGAGGAGCCACAACTCGACCTGCTGGCGACGTCGGATCCGATCCCCCGCGCACCCATCCTCGCTCGCACGGAGATGGACCAAGACGTCTACGGCGACGTCGAGTCGGCTCTCCTGAACGTCTCAGAGGACGACCTCATCAACGAGGAGCTGAACGACGATCAACAGCTCTGGTTCACGGGCGTCGCCGAAGGCTCCGCCGAGGACTACCAGCCCGTCCAGAACGTACTCGACGAACTCGGCGTGACGCTCGGACAGTGACGCTGGGCGAACCGCACCGTCTTCGCAGGCGAACTGGGCGACCGACTACCAGCGATTCGGCACGCGGCGTGCCGGTGACGACGACACATGAGCACGATCGAAGTAACGAACCTCAGCAAGTCCTACGGGAGCGTCCAGGCGCTACAGGACGTCTCGTTTACGATTCCGGACGGCGAGTTCGTGGTCCTCTTGGGGGAATCGGGTGCAGGGAAATCGACGCTGCTCCGCTGTCTCAACGGGATCACGACGCCCACGTCCGGCTCTATCACCATCGACGACGAACCGGTGAACGGACCACGAAACGACGTCGCAATGATCTTCCAACAGCACTACATCCTCGAACAGATGAGCGCGTACAGCAACGCGCTGACGGGGGCGCTCGGCCGCACCTCGTTCCTGAAGAGCCTCTTCAGCCGGTATCCCGAGGACGACAAACACGAGGCACTCCGCGCGCTCGAGACGGTCGGCCTCCTCGATCAGGCCAACCAGCGGGCAGGCAACATGAGCGGCGGCCAGCAACAGCGCGTCGGGATCGCCCGCGCGCTGGTCCAGAACCCGAACCTCCTCCTCGCCGACGAGCCCGTCGCGAGTCTCGACCCCGCGAGCGCGGAGACGGTGATGCGGTACATCCGACAGGCCGCCTCGGAGCGCGACCTCTCGACGGTCGCGAGTCTCCACCAGGTGAACATCGCCCGCGAGTTCGGCGAACGGTTCCTCGGGATGAAAGAGGGCGAGCTCGTCTTCGACGGCTACCGCGACGAGTTCACCGTCGACGTCATCGACGAGATCTACGGCGACATCGAGACCGAAGCGATCCGCGAGGAGCGGACGACCGGACCGAACGACGACCCAACCACACGGAGCGGAGCACGAGCACATGAGTACTGACGCCGACCGTCTCCAGCAACGGCTCTCGGCCATCCAGTTCCACAAGCGAGTCCGACTCGTCTTCTCGCTAGTCCTGCTGGGCGTCTTCGTCTTCTTCTTCCAGAGCGCGCTCTCGGAGGTCGGCTTCTCTGTCGGCGAGATCATGGAGTACTGGCCGGTGTTCACCGCCGCTCTCGGGGAGTTCTTCCCGCCGAGCGAACTGTTCGGCTTCCTCCCCTTCGTCGACCTCGGCGCGTACTGGTCGTTCATCCAGGAACGCAACCTCCTCCTGACGTTCGAGAACGGCAACCCCGTTCTCGGTGCTGTCTTCGTGACGTTCGCGATGGGGTTCGCCGGCACCGTCCTCGGCGTCCCCGGCGCACTGCTGCTCGGCGTCCTCGGTTCCGAGCGCGTGACGCCGTACCCGTTCAACTTCGTCTTCCGCGGGACGATGAGCGTCATCCGTGCCATCCCGGCGCTCGTGTGGGCGCTCATCTACATCCCGCTCGGCGGCGTCTCGCCGTTCACGGCAACGCTCGCCATCGGGACGGACACGATGGGGAACCTCGGTCGGCTGTTCACCGACGCGCTCGAGGAGGTCGAGGACGGCCCCATCGAGGCCATCGAGAGCACCGGTGCGAACGGCCCGCAGACGGTCGTCTTCGGGATGCTCAGCCAGGTGTTCACCCCCTTCATCGCGTGGACGTTCTACATCCTCGAGATCAACGTCCGCATCGCCGTCACGATGGGCCTCATCGGCGGTGGCGGGCTCGGACAGGTGTTGCAGACCCAGCGCGGCCTGTTCAAGTACACCAACATGATGGCAACCATCCTCGTCATCTTCCTCTTGGTCATCTCCGTCGAGGTGTTCAGTCAGCGCGTCCGGTCGTACATCCGCGGCAACGACGAGGGACGGAGCCTCGTCGGCCTCGTCGCCTCCTTCCCGCAGCGGATGGCCGAGTCGATCTGGCGGTGACTTTCCGCCTTCCTTCCCGACTCTCGTTCGACGCCCCCTCTCAGTAGTCGCCGAGTCGCGACTGGCCGCCCGACTCCTCGCCCGCACCCGACAGCTCCGCGGCCTTCCGAATCGTCTCTTCGAACGTCTCCTCCTGACTCCGGTCGTACAGCGTCGCCGCCGGGTGGACACAGACGAGCACCCGTCTCGAGGCGTCGCCGAGGCGCGCGTCGACGACGTCGCCCGCCTCCTTCGTCACCGCTACCGACCGATCGAGCAGATGTTCGCCGGGGACCTTCCCGAGCGTTACGATCACCTCGGGGTCGACTAGTTCGATCTCGTGTTCGAGGTAGCCGCGACAGTTCGACAACTCCTCTTTCGTCGGGTCGCGGTTCTCGGGCGGCCGACAGCGCACGCAGTTGGTGATCCGGACGTCGGCGCGAGCGAGGCCGACGTCGCGGAGCGCGTCGTCGAGCACCGTCCCCGATCGACCGACGAACGGTTCGCCCTGTTCGTCCTCGTTGGCGCCGGGTCCCTCGCCGACGAAGAGCAGGTCGGCGTCCTCGGGGCCGGCCCCGTTGACGATCTGACTCCGCGACTCGACGAGCGAGGGACAGCGCTCGCAGTCGGTAACGCAGAGCCCATCCATGTTCTCCATACGCCAACCGAGGTCGGCAACGGCTTAACTGACCGGGCTTCGGTCGTCGCTCGTCTCGACGAACTCCCGTCCGGCGCGTGCGAGGAGACGGGCGACCCGGAGCGGTTCGGGACGACCGCCCTCGGGGGTGAACGCCCGAACGACGTCGCGAGCCTCGCCGTCGTCGACGCCGACGGCACGGACGAACACGGTCCCGTCGTCGACCGCGACGCGCTGCCGTGGGGGGAGCGACTCGTAGACGGCCAGCCGTCGGTCCAGTTGCTCACCCTCGAACTGCTCGCGGAGCGCCGCTGTCAGCCCCTCGCTGGCCTCGAACGACACCGAGAGGACGGGTCTGTCGGTCGCCTCGTGGACAGCGTGGAGGTCGTAGAGATTGAACCACGCTGGGGCGACTCCCGACAGTAGGAGATACTGGACGTCTTCGCGGCCGAGCGTGGAAAAAAGTCGAGCGACGGCGTCGGTCGAGTCGGTGCCGCCGACGGTGCACTCCCGAAAGGCACAGCCGTCGACGACGCGGTCGGCGCGGACGAGCGCGCCGCACAGGGTACTTCGGGTGTCGCCGTCCGAGGCGGCGACACCGAGCGCTCTGATGCCTCGCTTCACCTAGCTCTCTCCGTCCGACTTGATGTCCTGCAACCGGTTGAGCAGTTCGTCGTTCGACGCACCGTTCTCGAACTCCATACTGCCTTGGTGGTCGTTCTCACGGCTCGCTACCCCGTCGTTTTCGTCGAGGTCAGCGTCGTACTCCTGGTTCTCCTGCTCTGACTCGTCGTAGCTCCCAAATCCCATACATGCTATCGTTACTGTTTCGGGGTAAAAAATCCGGCGGAGTATCAGATCTCTGTCTGTTCTCGGGGAATCGGCCGCTTCCCCGTCCGTTTTTCAGTCCTGACGACGACTCACCGCTATGGAAGTTTTCAACGTCACCGCCGACGCCGAGCAGTTCACCTGCAACGCGTACCTGCTCACGGGCGAACGGACGGTGCTCGTCGACGTTGGGTCGATGCCCGGCGTCGCCGACGTCGTGGCCGACCACGTCGACCACCTCGACGCGATCGTGCTCACCCACCAGCATTCGGACCACGTCGATCAACTCGAGGCGGTGCTCGACCGCTTCGACGCGGACGTCTACGCCTACGCTGACCACCCCCACCGGACGCACGCGCTCGAAGCGGACGACACGGTGGCGATGGGCGACGAGACGTTCGAGGTCGTCTACACGCCCGGTCACGCCGCCGACCACGTCTCGTTCGTCGGCGAGACGGCGCTGTTCAGCGGCGACGTCGTCGTCTACAACGACGGCGCGTACGACGACGGCAGTTTCGGCCGCACCGACCTCCCCGGCCAGTCGCGCGAACGACTCATCCAGAGTCTCCGCGACCTGCTCGAACATCTCCCCGACTCCGTGACGACGCTGTACGCCGGCCACGGCGACTCCTTCACCGCCGACCCCGCGGGGGACAGCGTCCGCGACGTCGTCGAACGCGCGCTCGCCCGCGCCGAGGAACGACAGCTGAAGTACCCCGACGAATGACATCCCCCTCGCCGTAAACGGCGGGACTCTCTCCTCGAGTCGGGTAGCCGCCCTCCCGCAGACGTTATTCTCCTTCGACACGAACCGTGTGGTATGGCAACAGACGCCTCCTCGTCGACGACCGACGACGTCGGCTTCGACACCACCTCGCTGACGCGCCTCCACTATCTCGGCGTCGCCCTGGCGGCCGTCACCGGTGTGATCCACCTCGTCCTCGGCGTCGGCTTCCTGCCCTCGCCGCTGGCGGTCAGTTTCGTCCTCGCCGGACTCGGCTTCTTCGGCGGGGTCGCGCTCTTCCTGTTCGGCGTCCGGCGACGGCAGGTGGTGGCCGTCGGCATCCCGTTCACGCTGCTCCAGTTCTTCGCGTATTTCGCGCTGAACTGGCCGGACGTCGTCTCGCCGGTCGGGCTGTTCGACAAGGTCGTCCAGCTGGCGCTCGTCGGCGTGTTGGTGGCGGTGTATCGCGCGGAGAGCGCGGAGAACTGATAGGGAGTATCGTAGCCAGCCGGAGGCACAGTGAGCCCCGACCGGCTCCTGTCGTCGGTGCGTACGGAGGAACTCTATAGATTCCTACGCTACTCCCTCCGAGAGCGCTTACGCGGTGCGGCGTTCCTTCGACTTCGGGCGAAGGTGCTTGTAGCCGCATTTCCGGCACTGCGTGGCCTTCTGCGGGTTGCGTGCGTTGCAGCGCATGCAGATCTGTTTCTCCAGGGTTCGCTTGACGGCGGCGTCGAAACTGGGCATATAGCGTTCTCTTGCCGGCCCGGTTGTATAATGCTTGCGAGACGACCCCGTGTGCGAGCCGCCGCTCTCGTCGCCGTCAGTGGCCGCCGAACCGCTCGTCGAGTTCGGCGCGCAGTTCGTCGAGCGTCACGTCTTTCATCGACAGCAGGACGAGGAAGTGGTAGACGAGGTCCGCACCCTCGGCTTTCATCTCGGCCGTGTCGTCGTCTTTCGCCGCCAGGATGAGCTCCGTCGTCTCCTCACCGAGTTTCTCCAAGACGGCGTTTTCGCCTTTCTCGTGGGTGAAAAGCGACGTCGTGTACGACCCCTCCGGTAGCTCCGCCTTCCGCTCCTCGATGAGTTCGAACAGTTCGTCGAGGATGTCCTCGTCGCTCATACCCGTTCTGGACACCCGCGACGTGAAAAGCGTGTGTTTCCGCCTCGACTCGGCCTCGTCGGAGTCACTGCTCAGTGAGGCTTCTCGCTAGTCCGTGCTGAATAGAGCGCGTCCCGCAAAGAGAGACCGAACACACGTCCTTTTACTGACGGTGTGAGACCACCTCTGGCCGTCCGACCTCGTGCAGAGGAGGACGGCGCAGAGACGGACACCGACGGCGAACTCGGGATAGGCCCACCGTGAGTGTGCCTGCGCCCGAGCCTTGACATTCCGGTCTGACCCATGGGATCTCCCATGGGTAGACACTCTGCGCGCTGTGACACTATAACTTAGTATGAGTGAAGGGATATCATAGTCAACACGAAAGAGACAGCGGTGCGATCTATCGATGGTCGGCCACATTCACTTCTAGTTCGGCAGGTGATCGGTGTCAGAACCCAGGTAGTTTTCCCCTCACCCTACTCGGCTTCGACGGACGCCATCGCCGACTCGAAGAACGCCAGTCGGTGGAGTCGGACGTCGTCGGTGAGCTCCGGGTGGAACGACGTGCCGACGACCGGGCCGTCGCGGACGGCGACCGGGTCGTCGTCCCACCGGGCGAGCACCTCGACGTCGCCCGCGTCGTCGATGAGCGGCGCGCGGATGAAGACGGCGGGGAAGGGGTCGTCGAGGCCGTCGATCTCCAGCGGGGCCTCGAAGCTGTCTTTCTGGCGGCCGAACGCGTTGCGGTCGACCGTCACGTCGACGAGACCCAGCGGGTCGACGCGGTCGTCCTTGGCGTCCGCCGAGGCGACGATGAGTCCCGCACAGGTGGCGAGCACGGGTTTTCCCGCCTCGACGTGAGCCTGTATCTCTTCGGCGATCCCCTCGCCGTGGAGCAGTCGGGAGATGGTCGTCGACTCGCCGCCGGGGAGGAGCAGGACGTCGCAGTCGGAGACGATGCCCGACTGACGGATCTCGACGACCTCGGCCTCCTCGCCGTGGAGCTGTGCCGCACGTTCGATCGCCGCGGCGTGTTCGTTCACGTCCCCCTGCACGGCGACGACGCCTGCACGTAGCATGAGCGACTGTCGGGAGTGGTCGGATAAAAAAGACGCGACCGGCGACGCTGTCCGTCGCGAGTCGTCGGTCGGACGTCGCGCCCGGTCGTCCGAAGCCGGGGCTGTTCGAGAACTCGAGTCGTCTAGGCGAGACGGAGGGCCTTAGAGTGTGATGATGTTCAGGACCTGGATACCGACACCGAAGAGGATCCCGAACGCGACGACGGTCTTGGGATCGACGCGGATCGCGTTTCGGTCCTCCGCGTCGAAGTACCGGACGAGTCCGGCACTCGACATCAAGCCACCGCTGTTCTGTCCACTGCTCATACTGTCCCTCTGCGCTCTTTGAGGCTGTAAACGTTTCGACTCGCCGGACGGTTTTGCCGGAGAGCGAACCGTCCGACGTTCGGTGTCCGCGACCTGTCTGCATCGAGAACGTCCACCTTGGAAACCCTTTTACGAACTCGTAGGCTACCCGGAGAAGGGAACAATGACTGTCCGACTCAAAGACTTCTACGCCGACTGGTGTGGCCCGTGTAAGACGCAGGACCCGATCCTCGAGGAGATCGAGGGAGACTACCCCGACGTCTCCTTCGAGAAGGTCGACGTCGACGAGGAACAGGAGATCGCCAACCAGTATCAGGTCCGCTCGCTGCCCACGCTCATCGTCGAGAACGACGACGGCGTCGTCGACCGCTTCGTCGGTGTCACGCAGCGCGAGGACATCGAAGCGGCGCTGAAGCAGGCCGGCGCCTAAGTCTCACGGCCGCCTGGACTCGACTGCCCTGTTTCTCCCCCACCGAAGTGTGAGACCGACCCCGTAGACGACGCTGCCAGCGACCGCCGCGCCGGCACAGAGCGCGAGGTAGACGAGCCACGTCGGCGAGTCGGTGCTCGGCCCGAAGACAAGCCAGTGAAGTACGAGAAACGCACCGACCCCGACGAGCGGCCCGGCGAGAACGATGGCGGCCGCTCGTAGACCGCGCCCCGTGAGCGCCTGCCAGCCGATCGTACTCAGCGTGACGACGGCGACGACGGCGAGGACGATACGGGCGACGGGTTCGACGCCGACGCCGAGGACGACGCGGACGTCCGCGAGTTCCCAGAGAAACCGCTCGACGGTCGTCGCGAGAAACGTGACGACGGCGAGCGCGAGGGCGAGCGGATGGATCGACGGCGGGTGGAGAGAGAACACACCTGACGGTGCCTCTACCGACAGATAGTACTGCGGTCTGAGAGGAGAGAACCGCCGTCGGACGGGCCGACCCGGGACTCGATTACTGGAACCGCACGCCGAGGTCGTGCATCCCGTCGTTGTTCGTCGCGACGTTGATGAGAAGCGGCGTCACCGCCTCGATCTCCGAGGCGTTGGCGATGCCGCCGGCGTCGAGCGCTCGCAGTCCGTCGATGCCTTCGGCGAGCATCCGCACCGTCTCCTTCGCGTCGGGGTCGTCGGCGACGAGCAGGGTGTCGATCCCCAACTCCGCGTCGAGGTCGGCGAGACGACCCGCCGCGAGGTTGTGGAACGCGCCGACGACGGCGACGTCGTCGGGTGCGGCGTCGGCGACGAGCTGCGTCACGCTCCCCGCGCTCGGCGGGTGGTAGTGGAAGCCGTCGTCGTCGCGTTTGATCCCCGCCGCGGGGGTGACGAGCACGTCGCCCTCGTCGAGTTTGTCGGCGACGGCGTCGACGGTGTCGGCGACGTGGTACGGCGGCACCGAGAGGACGACGACGTCGGCGCGATCCGCCGCCATCGGGTTCTCGAAGCCGTTGATCTTCCGATCGACGCCACGGCTGTCGAGTTCGGTCTCGTACTCCTCGGCCTTCTGTCGCGCCTTCTCTGGGTCGCGAGAGCCGATGATGACGTCGTGGTTCGTGTGGAACGCCCACCGCAACGCCAACCCTTCGCCGATATCGCCGGTACCGCCGAGTAGTGCGATTCGCATACGCTGACTGTGGAGGGATGGGAAGTAATACTGTCGACTGTAAGCATACGGCGGCGTTCGGTACCCCGAGGTGCCGAATATCGTCACGAAGTCACAGCCGACAGTACGAGCCTTGCGCGAACGGCCACCCCGTCCGGTGTCGACTGCCGAACGCCTTTCTGCCGGAGGGGAGAGACTGCGAGTATGGACGACCCCCGCAGCTACGACGTCCTCCTCCGTCCGACGCCCGACGACCGCGCCAGACCGGGACGAGCGTTCCTCACGGACGACGCGCTCCTCCTCGCGCCGTCTCGACACGGTCGCCTCGCACGTGTCGTCGGCGACGCGGCCAACGGCCTGTTCGGACATCTCCCCGAGTCGCTCGGCCTGTACGACCCGCACGCGGTCACCCGAACCGAGGCGATACACGGCCCGGAGACGCTCCGGATCCGCTACGCCGACCTCCGGGCGCTCGCACCGTTCGTCCGTCCGACCGGATTCTCGCTGCACCTCCGCGTCGACGGCCGCTCCGACGACGTCCGACTCGCGTTCCGCTCGAACGACGAACGACGCGAGACGGTCGAACTCGCCCGCGAACTCCGGCGACGGGCGAGCGAGGCGGGCGTCGAGGTGGACTACTTCGACCCCGGCGGACGGACGCGACTGCTCCCGCTGGACGAGGGGACGTGAGCAGAGAGCCGTTCTGAGTTCTCAGCGTCCGTCGTCTTCGCCGGACGTTCCGTCCGCTCCGTCACTCGACGCCTCGTCCTCGACGTCGGGTCGAGAGAACCACTCGCCGTAGACGAGTCGCCGCGCGACGAACGGCGCGACCAGCAGGACGGGAACCAGCGCGGCCAACTGCGTTAGCGAGTTCGCGGGGGTGAGAAGGGCGACGACGGCGTAGCCGACGCCGTCGAGGACGAGCATCGTCACGAGGAATCGTCCGTACTGGCTCATTCCAGTAGGCCGGGCAGGTCGTTGACGGTGTCGACGACGGCGGCCGCGCCGGCGGCCTCGTACTTCCGGCGACCCTCCTCGCCCGTCAACCCGCCCGTCAGGACGCCGATGCCGTAGTACTCCCGACCGGGGTCCGCCTCGGCGGCGTTGACGGCGGTCTCGACGTCGTCGAGCGTGTCGCCGGTGAACGTCACCGCGTGGGCGTCGAACCGCTCTGCGAGCGTCACGAGCGCGTGGGGGTGGGGTTTCCCCTCCTCCCAGTCGTCCATCGTGAAGCGGTGTTCGTCGGGGACGTCGAGGCCGACGCGGTCGAGCGCGATGTCGGCCTCGGCGGCGGGGCGGCCGGTGACGACGCCGACGTCGAACCTGCCCGTCAGGTCGTCGATCGTCTCGGGGTCGACGATGACCGGTTCGTCGTGGATGTAGCCGGGGGCGTCGAACGGCGGGTCGCCGCCTTCGAGCTCGCGGTAGAGGTTGCTGCCGAGATAGAGCGTCTGGAACACGTCGCGGAGGCGTTCTCTGTCCCACTTGTCTCGGACCCGCGCCTGCGAGATGTTGGGCATCTCGGCGGCGACGGTGCGGGCCGCCTCGAGTCCGCCGCCGCGTTCGGCGACGGCGTCGGTGAACTCCGCGACGTTCGTCCGGAGCCCCTCACGGCGTGCGAGGACGAACAGCGCGGCGGCGTAGGTGAGTTCCCAGTCGTTGTTGAACCCGCCCGCGTCCTTGAACCGCTGGATATCCTCGATGTCGATGGTCTTGCCGTACACTCGGTCGACCGACTCGACGATAGCTCGCCGGTAGGAGTCGGCGACGTCGACGAGCACGCCGTCGATGTCGAGGACGACTGCGTCCGCATTCATAGGTTTCGTGCGGAACGCACGTGGTAAAATTCTTCCGTCTCACCGGTCGACGGCGGTGTACAGCGTCTCTCTGCCCACCGTCTCCCGTCGCACCGGAATCGTCGGCTCCTCGTAGCCGAGCGTCGTGAAGACGAACTCCGCGTCGACGCGACGGGCGACGTCGCGGGTCGGGCGCTGCAGTTCGGCCGGGAGGTTCAACGCGTAGATGGCGTCGACGCAGTAGAGCGGCCCGAGGTCGGATCGCTTGCTCCGGGCGACGACGTCGTCGCGGACGAACCGCACACCGTCGGGAACGTCGACCTCGTAGACGTCCGTCGCGGTGACCGTCTTGCCGGCGGCGGCGAGCGCCGCGGCGACGTCCGGGTTGCGACCGACACCCACCTCGAGGAGCGTATCGTAGCGAGCGAGACGGGCGGCCAGCGCGTCGCGAGGAAAGCTCTCCACGTCGGGATATTTATGAGAGACGCCCGCTTAACACCTTTCATGCTTGTCGACATCGTGCCCATCGGGGACGTTCCGGCACAGGTCAAGCGCGAGGCCTCGGCGGCCTTGCGTTCGGTCTACGACCTCGACGTGACCGTCCACGACGAGCAGGCGATCCCCGAGGGCGCGTTCGATCGCGGTCGCAACCAGTACCGAGCCGAGGAGTTCATCGAACTCGCGAGTCGGGTCGGCAGCGGCGACAAGAACATCGGTATCACACCCCAGGATCTCTTTTATCGCCGTCGCAACTACGTGTTCGGTCTCGCCTACCTCAACGGCAACGGCTCGGTCATCTCGACGTACCGCCTCCAGACCTCTTCGGACGGTGGTATCTCGACGAAGCCGCAAAGCGAGGTGTTCGCCGACCGCGTTCGCAAGGAGGTCGTCCACGAGATCGGTCACACGTTCGGACTCGAACACTGCGACAACTCCAAATGCGTGATGAGCTTCTCTCCGACGGTCCGCGAAGTCGACGTCAAAGAGGAGAACCTCTGCGGCACCTGTAGCCGGTTCTACCGGTAGCGCTGCCGACCGCCGTCCCCGACTTAACCCGTTCGGTCGTTCTTTCTGTCGTACAACTGTCCCACTGTTTCATCACCGTGGGAACCCTACACACGACCGGAGGTCTACTCGATGAACATCTCACAAATCGTCTCTCAGGAGTTCCGTACTCTCGACGCCGACGCGCCCGTCTCCAAGCTGACCGGCGTGTTCGAGGATCCGACGCTGAAGGCTGTCGTCGTCACCGATAGCGACGACTACGAGGGGGTCGTGACGCAGCGGCAACTCCTCGCATCTCACCGGAAGCCGACGGCGAAGGTCGGCACGCTCGTCTACCACGTGCCGACGATCGGCGAGACCACCGACGTACGGGAGGCCGCTCGGCTGATGGTCGAGTCGCGATCGATGGTGTTGCCCGTCCTCGCGGGCGACACGCTTCAGGGCGTCGTCCTCGCGAACGACCTCCTCGAACTGGTCCAGTCGTCGCTCTCGGCGCTGGACGTCGAGGACGTCGCCACGGACGACCTCTGTACCGTCGCGCCGACGGACACGCTGGGGTCGGCGCTGAACCAGTTCCGCGAGCGTCGCATCACTCACCTGCCGGTCGTCGACGGTCGCGACCTCGTCGGCATCCTCAGCGCCTCGGACGTCGTCGAGTTCACCACCCGCGAGGTGTCGAAAAGCAAGGGTGGCGACCCGGGGACCGTCCCGGGCGGTCGCTCCCACGGCGGGTTCGGCGCACGCGAGGGCGACACCGATCGCCTGCTCGATCTTCCCGTCCGCGACCTGATGACGTCGCCGGTCGACAGCATCACGCCCGATGCGACGCTCGAGACCGCCGTCGACCGGATGCTCGACGTCGGCTGTTCGTCGCTCGTCGTCGTCGACGAGGCGGAGACGCCGACCGGCATCGTCACCAAGACCGACGTGCTGCGGTCGCTGACGTGGACGCCGAAGGGCCACCGCGGCGTGCAGGTCGTCGGCATCGGGTTGCTGGAGGATATGTCCTACGCGGACGTGGCGACGCTCGTCGACGACCTCGTCAGCAAGGACGGCGAGCTGACGCTGCTGGACGCGACCATCCACCTGCACCGTCACGACGAGAAACTCCGCGGGACGCCGCTCGTGCTCGCCCGCATCCGACTGTTCACCGACAAGGGCCTCTTCGTCGCCTCCGGCGAGGGCTACGGTGCCCAGCACGCGCTCTCGGAGGCGCGCGACGTCGTCGACCGCCAGATCCGCGACCGGAAGACCTACGCGCAGACCAAGAAACATCCCGACGACGACACCCGGACCCACCTCCGGGGGTACTGACGGCCCCGTGTCCGATCGTGGCTGACGCCCCTTGAACGGTCGTCCCGGCGATCTGGGCACTCACTCCGTTCGGCACGCGGGCGGCCGTCTCTTTTCGGCACACGAACAGCTATCGGCACGGCGAACGTAGTGTACTCGGTGACTCCCCGTGAAGTTCCTCGTCGCAGTCGACGGTTCGAAAGAGAGTACGCGCGCACTCGACCACGCCATCACCATCGCCGACGGACTCGGTGCCTCGCTGACCGTGGTCCACGCAGTCGAGCCAGAGGTGTACTCGGAGGGCGGTGACGCCCCCATCACGAGTCTCTCCGAGGCCGAACGACGCCTCGTCGTCGAGGCGGTGACCGACGCCGAGGACCGCGCCCAACGCGTCCTCGACGACGCCGAGGCCCGGATCGCCAACGCCGGCGTCGACGTCGAGAGCGAGTTGCTCTACGGCGACCCGATGGCGGTCATCCCGTCGTACCTCGAACGGGTCTCCTTCGAAGGCGTCTTCGTCGGCCACCGTGGCTTCTCGAAACGGTACGAGGGGCTCCTCGGCAGCGTCGCGAAGGGGCTCGTCGAACGGTCGCCGGTGCCGGTGACCGTGGTTCGCTGACCGACCCTCCTACCTCTCGGCGAGGTGCTGTGCGAACCACGCCGCCGCGTGTTCGGCGACGGCGTCGAGCGTTCCCGGCTCCTCGAACAGATGTCCCGCACCCGGGATGACCTCCAACTCTTTCGTGCAGGTGAGCTTCGAGAACGCTGCCTCGTTGAGCGCGAGGACGTCCGTGTCCGCTTCGCCGACGACGAACAGCGTCGGCGCGGTCACGTCCGCGAGCGCGTCGCTGGCGAGGTCGACGCGACCGCCGCGGGAGACGACCGCGCCGATCTGGTCGCCGAGTTCCGCGGCCGCCCGCAGCGCCGACGCCGCCCCCGTGCTCGACCCGAAGTAGCCGATCCGGAGGTCGGCCGTCTCGTCTCCCTCCGCGACCCACGCGGTGACGTCGACGAGTCGCCGCGTCAGGAGGTCGATGTCGAACCGAGTCTCGTACGTCTCGTCTTCCGCCTCGGTCAGGAGGTCGAACAGCAGGGTCGCCAGTCCGTGTCGTCTGGCGACCTCTGCGACGAAGTTGTTGCGCGGACTGTGTCGACTGCTGCCGCTGCCGTGGCTGAATACGACGATCCCCGTCGCGTCGTCGGGGACGACGAGCGCCCCTTCGAGCGTGACGTCGTCCAACTCGATGTCGACGATCATCCCGAGTTCGTTCTCCCCGTCGCCTGCGTCTCCCGAACGATCGATGCTCATCTGTAGAGAGACGCGTGCCATCCACATCGTTGTTGCGTCGACCGTCACGGTCGGGGTGTGCGTCGTCCACGAGTCGCCTCTCCGACCGTCGCGGTCAGTCGCTCGACGTCGTGATCTGCTCTTCGGGCGGGACGAACGACCCCACGGAGGCGGTGTAGAGCGCGATCGTCGCCACCCGGAGGAGGTAGCTCACGAGGATGACGAGCGGGGCGAACAGGATCGGCGTCGCGAGAGTGACGACGAGCGGGAGGTGGGCCGGCGAGATGGTCGTCGGAACCCCCGAGGAACTCGTGTACACCGTCGTCAGCGCGTAGTTCGTGACGACCGCGAGCACCCCGGTGTAGATGATGCGCCGTGAAAGCATGGCGAGGTCCTGCTGGATCGCGATCGTCTTGAAGAACTGCCTGATGGTGGCGACGGCTTTCAGCAGTTCGAAGATGGCTTCGAGGTCGTCGTCCGACCCCTTCGAGATGTGGTTCCCGTACATCGACCGGAGTTCGCGGACCCGGTCCATGTGGTATGCGTATCTGCTGCCGATCATGATATCGAGTACCTTGAACGTCTCGTCACCTTCTCTGACCTGGCCGAGATGCTGGCCGTACGAGACGAGCTCCTGCGTGTACTCCGCGAACTCGTCGGCGTAGTCGGCCTCCGAGTCGTCGATCGTCCGTTCGAGGTTGGCTGCTCGTCTCTCGAGCGTCTCCGCGACGAGTCCGAGGAACGACGCCGGGTCGTTCGGACTCGTGCGGACGCCGGTGACCTCCTCGATGTTACGACGGAACTCCAAGTTCCCCTCGAGTCGGTCGGTGAGTCCCGACGGCGACCCGAAGACGCGCGAGAGGATGAGCTGGTTGATAGAGAGACTCACCGTGATGAGCGAGAGCAGTCCCGAGAGCATCCCGCTGGCGAGAAGCGAGAGCATCGAACTCCCGGGGCCGACGTACATGACGCCCGTCTCGACGAGCACGCCAGTGACGACGAGGAGAGAGAACAGGACGATCCCGGCTAATCTCGTCCGGCTGCCGGTGAGAAGATACCACTCTTTGAGACGGTTGAGGTGGTCTGGGCTGTCTTGATTCGTCATAGAGAGCTTCGTCCGACGGTGCTCGTGGCGACGTCAAAAGTCGAGTGGCCATCGAACGAGACCGACGGAGAGCGGTTGAGCCGCGTCTACGGGGCGTAGTAGTACTCGCCCTGTTTCTTCTGCTTGCGGTCCAGCTGCGAGCCGGGTTTGTTGATGCGGGGACGTCCCGTCCGCTCGTCGCGGCGGAACGTGATGTCGAGGTCGGCGAGGAAGTCGTTCATCCCCGCACGCATCTCCTGTGGTTTCGAGGCGTGACCGTGCTGGGCAGGTTCGCCGTCGAACACCATCAGGCGGTCGGCCAGTAGGTCGATCATGTAGATGTCGTGGTCGATGACCATCACCGTCGCGTCGTGGTTCTCGGCGTAGCGGCGGATGGCCGAGGTCGCTTGCACCCGCTGTTCGACGTCGAGATGCGCCGACGGTTCGTCCAGCAGGTAGAGGTCGGCGTCCTCCGAGAGACAGGCCGCGATGGCGACCCGCTGGCGCTCGCCGCCCGAGAGATCTGTCAGCTGTTGCTCCATGATGCGGTTAAGCTGGAGCGGTTGGGCGACCTCGGTGTTCCAGTACGAGGAGCCGAAGTCGTCCGTGATGGAGGCGAGGAACGTGTCGACACGCATCGGCTGGTCGATGTCGATGTACTGTGGCTTGTAGGAGATGTCCAGCCGGAAGTCGAGATCGCCCTCGTCGGGTTCGAGCGCACCCGTGAACAGCTTCGCGAGCGTTGACTTCCCGATCCCGTTGGGACCGACGATACCGAGCACCTCGCTCTTGTGGATCGAGCCGCCCTCGACCGCCAGCGAGAACTCGCCTTCACCGTAGGACTTCGCGATGTCGGGGTAGTCGACGAGCACGTCGCCCTTGGAGGTCTCGCGCGGGGCGTGCTCCTCGAAGGTGATCGACTCCGGACGGATCCGCATGTTCTCGTTCGTGAGATACCCCTTCAGGTACTCGTTGATGCCGTTTCGGACCGACTTGGGGTCGGTGACGACACCGAACGCGCCGGGTTCACCGTAGGCGACGTGGAGCGTGTCGGCCAGCAGATCGAGGATCGCGAGGTCGTGTTCGACGACGAGCATCGAACGGTCGGCCTCGTCGTCCTCGGCCAGCTCCTGGACGAGGCGGGCGGCCTTGACGCGTTGGCCGATGTCGAGATAGGGGGTGATCTCGTCGAGGAAGTAGAAGTCGGCGTCGCGGGCGAGCGTGGCCGCCAGCGCGACGCGCTGGAGCTCCCCGCCGGAGATGGAGTCGATGTCCTGGTCCATCACCGGGCGGATCGACAGCTCGTCGACGAGGTAGTCGAGCTGTCCGCGCTCGTCGGTTCGTTCGAGCAGCTCCCGCGTGTTGCCGTCGAACTGCTTCGGGATCTGGTCGACGTACTGCGGTTTCTTCGCCACCGTCAACTCGCCGTCCAGCAGTCGCTCGATGTAGTTCTGGAGTTCGGTGCCGCGATACCGGTCGAGAACGGCGTCCCACCCCGGCTCCTCGGCGTAGTCGCCGAGGTTCGGCGTGATCTCGCCGGCGAGCGCTCGAACCGCGGTCGACTTCCCGATCCCGTTCGGGCCGAGGAGACCGGTCACCTTCCCCGGCTCCGGGACGGGGAGCCCGTAGAGGGCGAAGGCGTTCTCGCCGTAGCGGTGGACGGGTTCCTCGGTGAGCTCCGAGGGGAGGTTGATGATCTCGATCGCGTCGAACGGACATTTCTCGACGCAGATACCGCAGGTCTCGCCGAGACAGATCTCCTCGCTGATGCGAATCTGGTCGGGGTCGCCTTCCTCGGTGTCCTCGCCGCGGAGCGTGATGCACTCCTTGCCCGTCCGGTTGGGCGGGCAGAAGTTCGAACACTCGTAGTTGCAGCGGTCCGGTGAACACCGATCGAGGTCGACGACGGCGATGCTGTCGTCGGCCATCTTAGAACGTGACCTCTGCGGTCAGCATGATGCCGTAGGAGATGAACCAGAGGGTGAACGTCATGAAGGCGACGTACAGATAGTCCTTCACGCCGAACCCCTCGACGTCGATACCGACGACCCGCAGCAGGGGGAACTGCCCGAGGATGAACGCCCCGAGGATACCCACAGAGAGGGTCTGCTGGGCGGCCTCGGCGCTCGTGCCGACGACGTAGCCGGACGTGAGCGCGGCGGCGACGCCGGCCAGACACGCGAGCGTCGTGACCGTCACCCCCCGCATGTGGTCGGAGAAGTCGGTTGCCGTTTCCGTAGCCATGCCTCATGGTCCGGTATCAGGAATGAAAAGGTGTTCGCTTGCCCGCTGGCTCCGACTGTGCCCACCATGCTGATATGACTCGGGACCCAACTCGGAGACAAGTGTGCACGACTGCCCCAAGTCACCAGCGACTGCTTTGGCCCGCTCAGCGCCTGAAGCGTCGATACGTTGGCGTTTCTGCCGGGCGGCGGCCATCAACCTTTATGCCGTTGGCGGCTTTCGAATCGTAATGATGGCTGGAACTGACGAGGAGAATCTCGACGATCTCCCACCGAGCGCGAAACTGGTGTTCAAGGTGCTCGAATACAACGGTCCGCTCACGCAGAAAGGCATCGTACAGGAGTCGATGCTGTCGGCGCGGACCGTCCGCTACGCGCTCGAACGACTGGAAGGGATCGGGATGGTCGACGAAGACGTCTACTTCGCCGACGCCCGACAGAATCTCTATCAGCTCAACGAACTGAAGGCGGAAGCCGACGGCGGCAAAGAGGCCTGCTGCGCAGAGTGACGACTCGTTCCGGGCACTGACGTCTCACCACTCTCCGTTCTCCGACCGACGACACCGATCCGACAGTCACGACGTCGCCTCCTCCTGTCGCTCCTCGTCGTCGGACTCCTCTGTCGACGTCCGCTCCGACTCCTCGCTCGCCGCTCGGTCGTCCGTCTCCCGATCCCCTCGCGCCGTCCTCGTCGCGTCGATCCACTCGGCGGCACGCTCCTCGGAGACGCCTGTCGCCTCCGCGACGTCGACGACGTCGGCCGCCCGGAGCGCCCGGAACGTCGTGATCCCCGCCGCCGTCAGCCGTTCGGCGTACTTCGGGCCGATGCCGTCGATCACCGTGAGATCCTCCGGCTCGCTCTCCCCGGACTCGCTCGTCTCGGACCCGGCCGTCGCGGTCCGCTCGGTCGCGAGTTCGGCAATCTGCGCTTCCAGCGCTGCGACCTGCGCTTCGAGTTCGTCGATCCGTCGCTGCCGTTCGTCGTCCGGGACGAACCCGGCGGTTCCGTCCCCGTGTTCGCCCTCCCCGAGCGCGTCGTCGGGGAGTACGAACCGCAGTCGGTCGTGCGGGACGAACCCGACGACATGCTTGCGCTTCGGGTCCTCGGTCAGGACCAGCCCCGTGTCGAGCGCCTTGTAGCCACCGCAGTCGATCACCGTGCCGTCTTCGAGTACTACCTTCATTGTGGACCTCCAGGTGAGAGAGCGAGGGCGGACCGCCGCGTCGACGCTCGCTCGTCCACGCTCTCTCCCTCGGACCGCGTCTATTCGCGCCCGGCACATACAGAGCTGTCGGCACGACGTATCGTCTATCGACCGAATCCCCCCGACAGAAAGCGTTAAGTTCGCGATAGCGTATAACGAGTCGATGGAAACGCTCGCCTCGCGAGTCATCGAACGCTGTGAGGAGATCCCCGCCGACCCCGCCCCGGGCAACTACGTCGTCGTCGACGTCATCTTCTTCTCGACCACCGTGGTCGAACTGTTCGAGAACGATGCGGCGTCACTACGCGTGGTCGACGAGAAACCGCAGACGCTCGAGCACAAAGCGGAGAACCCCGACGTCTGCGCCGGCGGCAACCGGACGGAGGAGTACGAGGCCGCCGGCGACTACGACTTCTTCAACTCGCCGAGTTTCGTCCAGACGCTCGACGTCGAGGACCGGCCGGTCGCTATGACCTCGACGAACGGCGGTCGGGCGATCAACGCGCTGCTCGCGACCGACCCCGACCCCGACCCCGACGACGTCGACGTCTTCGTCGGATCGACGACGAACGCGGCGGCGCTCGCTCGCCATCTCCGCGCTCGCGACGACGACCGACCGACTTACCTCGTCAGTTCGGGCACTCGCGGCGATGTCGCCACCGAGGACCACATCGGCGCGACGCTCGTCGGCCGCCACCTCGAGGGCCACCCGCCCACGGAGGTCGAACGCGAGATCTTCCGCCAGCATCTGCCGACCGCGAAAGGGGAGGCGTACCTCGCGAACGCCCACCCGACGCGACGGCGCGATCTCACCGAGTACATCACCGCGTTCAGCGAACGGACCGCGGTGCCGAAGCTCGAAGACGGCGCGTTCGTCGACGTGAGCGACCGACTGGCGACCGCAGCGGCGGCAAAGAACTGAGAGGGGTTCGCGAAAAGAGTCAGACAGTTACTCTGTCTACTCTCCGAGAGTTGCCAGAATCGGCGTGCTGAATAGAGAGCGTGTATGCAGCAGCGTCGTTGTTCGTTTGTAGTACGATAGACTGCTACTGTTCGCCTGCAAGAAACAATAGCGACTACTTAACTCACCGACACAATTTCATAATCACCCAGCAACTCTGCCTTTATGCGACGATATACTCGCCGTGACGCTCTTGGCGCGTGCGGCATTGCCCTCCTCAGTTCACTCGCCGGGTGTTCGGCCCTCCCAACGAACTCTTCGAACTCAGAGAACCCTACCTACGAGCGTCTTGACGTGACCGCCGTTTACGTCGCTAACGGGGTTGAACTCTCGATGCCTGCAGAAATCCAGACGGTGAACGAAACGCAAAACGCCGACCTGCTTGTTCTCCCCCACGATACGAATATCGACGCCAAACAAGCCTCTGAGTGGCTTTTGGAGGACCGAGTTCTTGCTCTCCTCGGGGAGAGTTCTGAAGCGACGTGGCTCTCTTGGGCTCGGAGCGATGCGTTCAGAGATGCGTTCGAGAATGAGGGATACGGAGACGGTGAACCAGACCCCTCACTTGTAGTTGGTGCAAGAATTGATCAACTCATCACGACGTACCGTTACACCTGGGGCGATGAGCCAAGTGATCGCGACGTACTTGAGGCACTTGATGAGTCACTCGTGGCTATCGAAAAGAAGACGCCGACGGAATGAATTGGTCCTGACCGACTAGCGCGCTACATGCAGCACGCAGATTTTAGCAGGTGAGAAGCTTGTGACGTTGAAGAGTACGAAAACTTCCGTTACTCGCTAGAAGAAGAACGGAGAAGATCCGAGCGTCGATTCGACCGTCGTCAGGCGGTGACAACCGTGATCTGTTTCTTCCGGTCGATGGCGTCCTCCAGTTCGTCGGCGATGGCGCTGCCGCGCGACACCTGGATGTCGCCGCCGCGACCGACCGTCGCCGTGAACAGGTAATCGCCGTCGGCGCGGACCTCGACCGTCTCGCCGACGTGTTCGTCCATCCGGATGACAACGTGTCGCGAGGTGATCTCGGGGGTGACGACCTCGCCCTCGCGGAGCTGTTTACCGCCGTCCGCGCCGCCGGCGCTGGCAGTGCTCGGACCGCCCGCGCTGTCACCCATCTTGGGGTTCTCCTCGTGGGTGCGGACGTCGATGTCGATGCCGAGACGCTCCTCGACGTCGTTGATGCGACCGCCGCCTTTCCCGATGACGTAGGAGATGTCGTCCTCGTCGACGTAGACGACGGCCTTGTCCTGTCCCTGTAGTTGGACGTCGACGTGGCCGCGGGCGATCGAGCGGATCTCGCGTTCGATCTCCTGGCGGGCGATGCGGCCGACGCCGGACTCCTCTTTCTCGTCGCCGTCCTCGTCGAGCGGCACCGTGACGACCTGCCGGTTGAAGGTGTAGATCTCGTAGGCGGGTTTCTTCGTCTCGAAGTCCCGAACCTGGATGACCGGGCGGGCGAGGTCCTCGGCAGTCATCCCCGCGGGGACCTTCACCTCGGTCGTCACGTCGTAGACGGTGTGGATCTCACCGGCCTCGATGAAGACGACGGTGTCGACGACCTGCGGGATCATCCCGAGTTCGACGCGGCCGACCAGCCGCTGGAGCGCGTCGATGGCGCGAGTCGCGTGGACGACGCCGACCATCCCGACGCCCGCCAGACGCATGTCGGCGAAGACGCCGAAGTCGTCGGTCTTGCGCACCTCGTCGTAGATGGTGTAGTCTGGCCGGACCAAGAGCAGCGAGTCGGCTGTCTTCGCCATCTCTCCGCCGAGGGCGGTGTACTGGGTGATCTCGGGGCCGACCTGCAGGTCACGCGGCTTCTCCATCGTCTTGACCGCGTAGTCGCTGTCGTTGAGGAACTCCGCGACCGCCTGTGCGAACGTCGACTTCCCGGCACCCGGCGCGCCGGAGATGAGCACGCCGCGCTGGCGCTCTGCGAGTCGGTCTTTGAGTTCGTCGGCGAACTCGTAGTCCTCGATGTCGGTCTTCGCGATGGGGCGGACGGCGGTGATCTCGAGGGCGTCCGCGAAGGGCGGACGGGCGACGGCGATCCGGTAGTCGTGGAACTGGACGATGGTCATCCCCGGCTCCTGCAGTTCGACGAACCCCTCGGGGCTGGAGCGGGCGCTCTCCTCGATGTCGTGGGCCCACTCTTTCAGATCGGCTTCGGTCGAGACCTCCTCGCTGATGGCCTCGTAGTGCATATCCGCGAGTTCGCCGCGTTTGGCTTTCGGCTTCGTCCCCACCTTCAGGTGGACGCTCATCGTCTGGTCGTCGAAGAACTCCTCGATGACGAGATGCTCTTTCCCTCGGCCGCGGGGTTCGACGTACTCGACGTCGAGCCCCTTCGCCTTCGCGACCTCCGCCTGGACGCCGTCGCTCGTCAGGAGCGTGGCGTCGTGTTCGTCCGCGAGATCGCGGATGAGCGCGTCGATGTCGCCCTCGTGGGCGGCCGTCTGTTCGCCGCTGCTCGGACGGCGGCCGACGTACTCGACGGTGATCGCCCCGTCGTCGGCGAAGTTCGTCAGTCGCTGGAGCTCCTCGAGGCCCTCCCAGCCGCTATCGTGACCGGCGTTGGCCTGCGATTCGAGTTCGCCGACGACCGCCTCGGGGACGAGGACGGTCGCGCCCTCGTACGCTCCCGAGTCGATCCGCTCGGACACGCGGCCGTCGATGACCGCGCTCGTGTCCGGCACTACGTTCATGTCCCCTGGTTGGGTCGGCGCGTTGATAAGGGTATATACTGGACGAGGGCCGCAGGATTATTCTTCTTCAGGAGCGGTGCCGACGTCGAACTCGAACCGGAGGCCGCCGGCTCGACCCGGTCCCACCGTCGCTCGCCAGTCGTGACCTTCGGCGATGGCGTTGACGATCTTCATCCCCAACCCCTCTACCGTGTCCGTCCGGTCGAGATACTCGCCGAGCGGCGTCGGCTCGACGAGACCCGGAATCCCCGGACCGTCGTCCTCGACGGAGAACCCCTCGCCGGTCTCGAACTGGCGGACGGTGACGGTGACGCGGTCGCCGCCGTGCTCCACACTGTCGTCGGACCTCGTCCGACTGCTCGTGAAGCTTCGCTTCACGCTGTCTCCGGAAGCGGAGCGACCGGAGGCGGGTCGAGCCCCGTGCTCGACACTGTTTCGAAAGAGGTTCTCGAACAGCTGCTGGAGGCGGACGCGGTCGGCGACGACGGTCTCGAGGTCGGTGCCGACGTCGAACATCGCGTCGCCCGTCTCGACCGACTGCCAGGCCGCGTACGCCGCGGTGACGAGCGCGACCGGCTCCTTCGGACCGATGGCGTGGCCGCGTCGGGCGAGAAGCAGGAGACTGTCGACGAGTTCCTCCATCCGGACGTGGGCGGCGTCGACCTTCGCGAGCAACGACAGATCGCCCGTCTCGTGTGCGAGGTCGGTGTAGCCTCGTGCGACGGCCAACGGGTTCCGCAGGTCGTGTGAGAGGACGCTCGCGAGCGACTCCAACTGCCGGTTCTTCGCGGCGAGCTCGCGCTGCCGTCTGTCGATCTCGGTGACGTCTTCGACCGTGGCGACCGCGTAGACGATCTCGCCGCCGCCGTCGCGGATCGGTGCCGTGTTGAGACGTAGGACGGCCCGTTCGCCGTCGGGGAGCGCGACCGTGAGCCGCCGCCCGTAAGTCGTCTCGCCGTCGAAGGCCAGCGAGAACGGGTTCTCTTCGGCGGGGATCGGCTCGCCGTCGACGTCGGTCGGGTCCCACTCCGGTGCGAAGACGTTCTGGCCGACGATCGTCTCGGTCTCGCTGTCGAACACCGCGGCGGTGCGCTCGTTGGCGAGCGTGACCGTCCCGGAACGGTCCGCGACGACGATGCCGATCGGACTCGTCTCCAGCACCTGCTCGAGCACGTGCTCGGAGAGGCTCTCGTACGCCGGCTCGTCTCTCCGTGTCGTCACGTCTGGCATATGTAACGTAATCATATAAAAATATCTGTCAGTCCAGGTGTCCGGTTCGTTCCGCCGTGGACCGACCCATTAAGACGGACGCGGGCGACCCTCGAACCATGTCCGAGGTCGTCGATCTGACCCGCGAACTCGTCGCACTCGCCAGTCACGAAGACGAAACCGCCGCTGGCGACGCCATCGAGACGTGGCTCCGCCGGGAGACCGACGCTGTCGTCCGGCGAGACGAGGCGGGCAACGTCGTCGCTCGGAGAGCAGCCTGCCCTGCGGCGTCCTCGGACTCCGCAGGGCAGGCCGACGCCTCCTTGGCGCTCGTCGGCCACCACGACGTCGTCCCGCCCGCGGACCGTCAGGTCGACGACGCGGGAGAGTACGTCGTCACGGAGCGCGGGGGGCGACTCTACGGCCGCGGGACGGCGGACATGAAAGGCTCCGTCGCGGCCGCGATGTGTGCGTTCCGCGACGCCGACCCGGCCTGCGAGCTCGTGTTCGCGAGTTTCGTCGGCGAGGAGATCGGCGGCGTCGGCGCACGTGCGGCCATCGACGACGGGTTCGCTCCGGACTACGCGCTCGTCGGCGAAGGGTCGACGAACTACTCCGGCGACGACGTGACGGACGTCGTCGTCGCTCACAAGGGGCGTCGCGGGAGCACCGTCGTCGCCCACGGCGAGTCGACGCACGCGAGCGTCCCCGAGTCGGGTGAAAACGCCGTCTACCGCGGCTGCGACGCAGTCGACCTCGTCCGCGAGATGGCGTTCCCCGAGGCGGAGGTGTTCGGCGAGCGACTCCGCGGGAGCGTCGCAGTCACCGGGATCGACGGCGGGTCGGCGTGGAACGTCGTCCCCGACCGCTGTGAGGTGACCGTCGACGAGCGGACCGTCCCCGGCGAACGCGTCACACTGGAGGCGGTCGAGGAGATCGAGGGCGTCGAGTGGACCGTCGACCAGGACCTCCCGCCGATGAAGTGCGACGACGGGACGTTCGCCGACACGGTGCTCGCGGCCGCCCGCGACGCGCAGGACGGCGACCCGAAACTGACGACGAAACCGCACGCCACGGACGCCGGGTGGCTCTCGCAGGCCGGGACGACCTGCGTCGTCTGCGGCGCCTCCGAACCGGGCGAGGCCCACACCGAAACCGAGAGCGTCGGCGTCGACGTGCTGGAGCGCTGCTACCGCATCTACCGGAACGCCGCCGAGCGCGTCGGCCGCGACGAGGTCGCCTGAGGGGCCGGTTCGTCGACGGTCAGTTCCGAAAGCACGGCCTTGATAACCTGAGGGGTCGACCGTGAGGGTATGTCGACAGAGGCCTCCACTGCAGAAGCTCCCGACGCCTACCAGACGCTCTTGGAGAAGATCCAGCGCATCTCGAACGTCCAGAACGCCGCCGGCGTCCTCTCGTGGGACCAGCAGGTGATGATGCCCGACGAGGGGACGCCCGCCCGCTCGAAACAGCTCTCGGCGCTCTCTGCGGTCTCGCACGACCTGCTCGTCGACGACGAGATCGGCGACCTGCTCGACGAACTCGAGGAGAGCGACCTCGACGACGAGCAGACCGCCGTCGTCCGTGAGGTTCGCCGCGAGTACGAGCGGGAGGTCCGCGTCCCGACCGACCTCGTCGAAGAGATCTCCGCCACTTCCTCGGAGGCGCTGCCGGCGTGGAAGGAGGCGAAAGCCGAGGACGACTTCTCGAAGTTCGCACCCACACTCGAGAAGTTGGTCGACCTGAAACAGCAGTACGCCGAGCATATTGATCCCGACCGCGACCCCTACGAGGTGCTGTTCGAGGACTTCGAACCGTGTCTCCCGCTCTCGCAGGCCGAGGAGATTCTCGAGGAAGTCAAGGAGACGCTCGTCCCGATGATCGACGAGATCCGTGAGAGCGACGTCGACCTCGCCGTCGACGCCTTCGAGGGAACCTTCCCCGAGGAGGAACAGGACGAACTCGTCCGCGACGCACTCGACACGCTCGGCTACCCGTGGGAACGCGGCCGCCTCGACGTCGCCCCGCATCCGTTCTCGACGGGGACGACGTTCGACGCCCGCGTGACGACCCGGTTCGACGAGTCCGACCCGCTCGGCGCGCTGTTATCGACAGTTCACGAGTTCGGTCACGCCACCTACACGCTCGGCCTCCCTGACGAACACTACGGGACGCCGCTCGGCCAGTCGCGGGACCTCTCGGTTCACGAGTCGCAGTCGCGGCTCTGGGAGAACCACGTCGGTCGCTCGCGGGCCTTCTGGGAGCTGTTCCTGCCGACGTTCACCGACCACTTCCCGGAGACGGAGGGCGTGTCCGTCGAGGACGCCTACGAGGCGGCCAACCAGGTCTACGAGGACAACCTCATCCGCGTCGAGGCCGACGAGTTGACCTACCACCTCCACATCGTCATCCGCTTCGAGATCGAGCGCGAGCTCGTCTCCGGCGATCTCGACGTCGAAGACGTCCCCGAGACGTGGAACGACAAGTACGAGGAGTATCTCGGCATCCGCCCGGAGACCGACACCGAGGGCTGTCTGCAGGACATCCACTGGAGCTACGGCAACTTCGGCTACTTCCCGACCTACTCGCTCGGTAGCGTGATGGCCGCTCAGCTCTACGCCGCCGCCGAGGCGGAGATCGGCGACCTCGATGCACAGATCAGCGAGGGCGACTTCGAGGCGCTCCACGAGTGGCTGACCGAGAACGTCCACCGCCACGGCCAGCGCTACGAGACCAACGAGCTGGTGACGCAGGCGACCGGCGAGGAGTTCACGGCCGACTACTTCCTCGACTACGTCACCGAGAAGTACGGCGCGCTCTACGACCTCGAGTCGGTCGACTCGGCCTGACTCCGAGTCCGGCGGTCAGCCGAGATTGATCGGGCCACAGGACCGTCGCCCGCCGACATCCCGTATCTCCATCCGATAGACGACCGGGACGACGTCCTCGACCGGTTCGTCGAACAGGCGGACCGGGGCGAACCACTCGTTGAGCGTCTCGTCGGTGACGTCGTCGACGGCGACGAGCGGGCCGTGGACGACGACGCTCCACGCCTCCTCGTTCGCCTCGCCACCCGTGATGACGAAGCTCGCTCGGCCCGTCGCCTCGACGACGTCAGACTTCCCCCGACCCGGTCGCTCGCAGAGTCGGAGATACAGCCGTTCACCGTCGTAGTGGTGCGCGACCGGGAACCCGAACGCATCGTCGCCGTCTACCAACGAGAGCACGCCCATCTCTCGGGCGCGAAGGCGTTCGGCCAACTCTTCGTCTCCCATCCCTTCGGTGTACGTATACTCGATGTGTCGCATGACTCCTCCACCAGTGTCTCGTAGGTCGTCGTCCCCTATTACGATAATGATTGTTAACACACTACATACACGTAGAGAGCGTCTGAGGTGACTGTTCGGCCTGTTGAGCCACCACATTGAAATAGTGGTATGCCATACCATGACTTGTATGGCCTCAGCACCGAGCGACACCGACAAACTGTTCGACCAGTTCCTCACCGACCGTGGACACGAGCCGGAGCCCCAGCGATGGGAGCAGTCGTACAACAAGAAACAGTGTCCCGACTGTGGCGGCCTCCACGACGACGCCGCGACAGAGTGCTCGGTCTGCGGCTGGTATCCAGACGCCTGAGCCCCGTTCGTTCACGGTTTTCTCCGAACGTTTCGGTAGAACTATAGGAACCAGTTTTCCACACTCTACCGGAGAAAGAAATGCCCGAATGCCAGAACTGCGGTTCCTTCGTCACTGTGGATTACGTCCGCGTCTTCGCTCCGGACGGGCTCGACAAACCTCGCGTCTGTCCGCACTGTGAGGACATGATCCGTGACGGCGGGTCGATTCGAGAGGCCCGCTCGACCAGACGAACGTAGTCCGTCGCACTGCCCTCCAATCATCGTTTCTTTCGGTCTCTCCGCTCGACTGACACCGCCGAGCGCAAGCCACGCTTTTTATCACGCGGCAGGGCGTGAGCGTGGATAATGAGCGATTCGGACTCCCACATCACCCGGCTGTTCGGCGGTCCGGGGAGCGGGAAAACGACTGCGCTCCTCGACCGCGTCGAGGAGATCATCGAACAGGACGGCGTCGACTTCCGTGACATCCTCGTCGTCTCCTACACGCGCGCCGCGGCCGCGGAGGTCCGCGAACGACTCGCAGAGCGACTCGACGTCTCCCCCCGGGCGCTGCAGGGGAACGTCTGTACGATGCACGCGAAGGCCTACGAGCTGCTCAACCTCTCGCGAGGGGACGTCGTCGGCGAGAAGCACAAGAAGGAGTTCTGTGAGGACTTCGGCATCGAGTACGAAGACGAGTACGGCGGTGCTGGTCGTCGAACAGCCCGTTCGACCACGCTCGGCAACAAGATCATCGCGACGAGCCAGTGGCTCCAGCGCACCCGTCGCGACGTCGCCGACTGGTACGACGTCCCGTTCCAGTGGAACGTCGAGGAGGTCCGTCTCCCGCCGGAGATCGACCCCAACGCCCAGGAGGGCAACAAGTACACCCCGACGTGGCCGAGTTCGGACGATCGCCTCGACATCCCCGAGGCCATCCGTGGCTGGCGCGCCTACAAGGGCGAGAACGACCTCGTCGGGTTCGCCGACATGCTCGTCCGCGTGAAACAGCGCTCGCTGCTGCCGAACGTCGACTATCTCGTCATCGACGAGTTCCAGGACATCACCTCGCTGCAGTACGACGTCTACGAGGAGTGGAAGCCCCACATGGAGCGCGTCCTCATCGCCGGTGACGACGACCAGGTCGTCTACGCGTGGCAGGGTGCGGACCCCAACCTCCTCTTGGACACCGAGCGACAGGAGGACGTCGTCCTCCCGAACTCCTACCGGCTGCCGTCGAACGTGCTCAACGTCGTCAACCGGGAGATCCGCCACATCGAGAAACGACAGGAGAAGGACCTCAAACCGCGCAAGGAGGGCGGCGCCGTCGAGGGCGTCAACAGCCCGTCGATGCTGGACCTCGTCCGCAACGTCCGCTACACCGTCCAGCAGGACGACGGGAGCATCATGGTGCTGTTCCGGGCGCGCTACCAGATGTTCCAGTTCATCGACGAATACATCGGCGAGGGGATGCCGTTCAAGGTGCTCACCGACCAGCGGATGTGGACCGACCGCCTCACGCAGTACGTCCGCGCCGTCGAACGGATGGAACGCGGCGAGCACGTGACGGGGCTGCAGGCCCGCCGTCTCGCCGGTATGCTGCAGGACTCTGCGTTCGGGTCGAACGACCGCGACGACCTCTACGACCTCATCGACGACCGCGAGGAGGCCGCCGACACCGACGACCTCGCCGAGATCGAGATCGCACCCGAAGACGTGAAGAACTTCGCGCCGTTCATGCCCGACGGCAACTCGGCGTCGGACATGGTGCGGAAGGTGACGAGTTTCCAGCGCAAGACGATCAAGGCCTACTTCGCGGGCGACTACAAGGAGATGGACCCCAACCGCGTCCGCATCGGCACCATCCACTCCGCGAAGGGTCGCGAGGCCGACCACGTGTTCGTGGCGACCGACCTCACCGAGAAGGTCGTCGAGCAGATGGCCGCCATCGTCGACGACGAGGACGTCGAGGGCGTCGAGGAGTTCACCAAGACGACGAACCCCGTCCCCATCCTGACGGACAACGAGCGACGCGTCTTCTACGTCGGCATGTCCCGTGCCCGCGAACGCCTCGTCCTGCTCGAGAACCTCGTCGACGGCGCGCCGACGCTCCCCGTCAGCGTCCTCCTGCACAACGAGGTTCGCGACGAACCGCTGGAGGAGATGCTCGCCGAGGCACAAGAACCGATCGCACCCGAACCGGAACCCTGACGCCGCCGTGACCGTCGACGAGCCGATCTCCGACTATGGCTTCCTCGCCGACGCGCTCGACGCGGCGGACGCCGACGCGTTCGTCCACGTCGGCGACGCTGACGCCGACCTGCGGTATCTCGCTCCGCTCTCCGAGACCACGTCCGACTACGGGTTCGTGTACGCGGGGGGCGAGGCGACGCTCTGCGCGCCGGCCGACGCCACCGGCGGCAGCGTCGACCGCGTCGCCGCCGACTTCCCCGGCGACGTCCGTCGCGAGGCAGCCGACGACCCGGTGGGGACGCGCGTCGTCGACACGCTCGCCGACCGCGACGTGGCCGACGGGGCGACCGTCCTCGTCCCGCGACAGCTCCCCCACGACGCGGCGGTCTATCTCGAGTCGGCGGGGTACGACCTCGCGTCGACGCCAGCAGTCCGCGAGGCGCGGGCGGTGAAGTCCGACCGGGAACTCGACCGACTGCGGGCCGTCCAGCGAGCGGCAGTCAGAGGAGTGGAGCGCGCCCGGTCGATCCTTCGAGACGCCGCGGTTCGGGAGGGGACGCTCCACTGGCAGGACGCCCCGCTGTCGACCGAACGGCTCCGCCGGCAGGTGAACGCGACGCTCGTTGGCGAGGGCGTCGCCGACGTCGCCCACACCCGGGTACGGGTCGGCACGGCGACCGCCCGGTCGGCGGTCGAACTGTCGGCGGGGACGCCGCTGGTCGTCTCGCTCGCACCGCGCGGTCCGCACGGCTACTACGGCAGGCTCGTCCGGACGTTCGTCGTCGACAGCGACGGCGGGTGGGAGCGGCGGGCGCACGTCGGCGTGGAGTCGGCCCGCCGCGTCGCGCTCGACGAACTCGACCCCGGCGAGTCGCTTCGGTGGGTCCACTCCGAGACCGTCGCCGAGGCGTCGTCGTTCGGACTGACGGCGACCGAGGGCGACCGGGTCTACGGCGTCGGGTTGACGCGACGCGAGGGGCCGTCGCTCGCCGACGAGGCGACGGTCGGCAACGTCGTCGCCGTCCACCCGAGCGCGACGGACGAGGAGAGAGGGACGGTGGCGCTCGCGGATCTCGCGGTCGTCACCGAGGAGGGGTGTGAACTGCTGGTCGACTGCTCGACGTCGCTCGTCCCTTAGTCCTCTTCGTCGTCGGGCGTCTTGACCGCCTTGCCGACGGCCTTGCCCGCGATCTTCTGGGGGACGTCCATCGGCGTCGTGAGCTTCTGCGGGAGCAGCACCATCAGGGCGGCAACGACGAGGAGTCCCCCGCCGAGGAGCGTCTGACCGTCGAGGAGTCGGTTCATCCCGAAGATACCGACCGGGAGAGCGAAGACGAGTGAGGCGGCCAACCCGACCGTATCCATGAGTCCCATCGATGCTCGCATCGTCGGAGGTAGACGGCTTCGGGATTTAACTCCCGCGAGTCCGGGCGTTCACCCGACCTGACGTACGAACCACTAAGCCGTCCGGAACTCTCTGGAGGACATGGTCGTCTTCGGACTCTCTACGGGGACGGTTCTCGTCTTCGCGCTCGTCCTCGTCGTAGTCGCGCTCTTCGTCTCCGAACTACTCCCGCCGGACGTCACCGCCATCGGCGTCGTGGTCGCGCTCGTGGTCCTCGGTCCGTGGACCGGCGTCTCTCCGGAGGAAGGGTTGGCCGGGTTCTCGAACCCCGCGACGGTGACGATAATCGCGATGTTCGTCCTCTCGCGGGGGGTCCAGGAGACGGGCGTCGTCCGTCGGTTGGGCGTCGAAGTGGCACGACTCACTCGCGGGAGCGAGAACCGCCTGCTGGCGGCGGTCGTCGGTCTCACCGGCCCTATCGCGGGCGTCGTCAACAACACGCCCGTGGTGGCGGTGTTCATCCCGATGGTGACCGAGCTGGCCGACAACGCCGGGATCTCCCCGTCGAAACTGCTCATCCCGCTGTCTTACGCGTCGATGCTCGGGGGGACGCTCACGCTCGTCGGGACGGCGACCAACCTCGTCGCCAGCGACCTCGTCGCCCAGCTCGGGCGGGAGAACCCCGAGACCGGACTCCACGCCTTCTCGATGTTCGAGTTCACCCATCTCGGTGTTCTGGTGCTCGTCGTCGGCGGAATCTACCTGCTCACGGTCGGCCGTGCGCTCATCCCGGCGCGCGTCCCGCCGGGCGATCGGACGGCCCGGTTCGAGGTCGAACCGTACCTCGCGCGCGTGCTCGTGACGCAACGGTCGCCGCTGGTCGGCACCGTCGCCGCCGAAGTGATCGAGGACGCCCACCGCGATCTCGATCTCGACGTCCTCGACGTCGTCCGCGGCGACCAGCACTTCATCGTCACCGAGACCGACCGCACTATCGAACCGCGCGACATCCTCACCGTCCGCGGCAACCCCGAGACGATCCAGCAGTTCTGCTCGCTCGTCGACCTTCGACTCCTTCCACGGGCGACCGTGACCGACGCGGAACTCGACAACCCGGAGCAGACGTCGCTCGTCGAGCTCGTCGTCCCGCGGTCGTCGTCGATCGTCGGCGAGACGATCGGGAGCACCCGTCTGCGGGAGCGGTACGACGCGACGGTGTTGGCCGTCCGCCGTGCCGGCGGCGAACTGATCCGCGAAGGGCTGGGGTCGGTCGAACTCGAGGCGGGCGACTCGCTGCTCCTGCAGACCACGGAGGAGACGGCCGACTACCTCTCCGAGAACGACGACTTCCTCGTCACCGGGGAGCTCGTCGAGGAGATGCTCCTGCGGGAGCGAGAACGGGGGTTGAGTCCGACGACGGTGCCCGCACTCGCCATCCTCGGCGGCGTCATCGCGCTGGCGGCGCTCGGCGTCGTCCCCATCGTCATCGCGGCGCTCGGCGGCATCGTGGCGATGGTCGTCACGGGCGTCCTGTCGCCGAACGAGGCCTACGACGCCGTCGACTGGAACGTCGTCTTCCTTCTGGCGGGGATCATCCCGCTCGGGCACGCCATGCAGGAGACCGGCGGCGCGGCGGTGCTCGCACAGGCCGTCGTGGGCGGCGCCGAAGGGCTCCCGGTACCGCTCGTGCTCGCGCTGTTCTACCTGTTGACCGGCCTCCTCGCGAACGTCGTCACGCCCGTCGCGAGCGTGGTCCTCCTGATGCCCATCGCCGTCGACACCGCGATCCGGATCGGTGCCGACGCCTTCGCGTTCGCCCTCGCCGTCACGTTCGCGGCGAGCACGGCGTTCATGACGCCCGTCGGCTACCAGACGAACCTGATGGTGTACAGTCCGGGCGGCTATCGGTTCACGGACTACGTGCGGGTGGGTGCGCCGTTGCAGCTGTTGCTCGCGGTGGTGACGACCGTCGGTATCTGGGTCTTCTGGGGGTTCACGCCGGCGACGTAGCGGTCGAGACGACCCCGACCTAGTCACTGACCACTCCGGTCGGGAGTTCCTCCTCGTCGACGGTCAGCCCCGTCGTGACAACGAGTCGGAGGCCGCGGCTGACGGACATGTCGACCTCGTACAGCTGGTTGGGGGCGACCATCACCAGCGCGCCGGCCGTCGGGTTCGGGCTGTGCGGGAGGAAGACGGCGACGGTGTCTTCACCCGTCACGGCGTCGAACGCCGACGGACTGTCGCTCGTGACGAAGCCGAGTCGGTAGACTCCCTTCCGGGGGTACTCGACGAGGACGACGCGCTCGAAGCGGTCGTCGCGCTTCGTCAGCGACTCCGAGACCTGCCGGACGCCGAAGTAGACCGTCCGAACGACGGGGACGAGGCCGACGGCGCGCTCGAACCCGCCGAACAGTCGCTGGCCGAGGCTCCAGGAGGCGAGAAACCCGAGGAGCGTGATGACGACCGCGATGAGTACTGCCGCGAGCAGTTGGGCGACGATCTCGATGTTAGCCGTGTAGTTGGTCAGTCGTGTCGCGCCGACCACTGGGTCGAGTATCCCGGTGAGTCGGACGAAGACGAACTGGAGGACAAAGATAGTGACCGCCAGCGGTGTGACGAGTATCAGCCCGGCGACGAAACTGTTGCGAGCGCGACCCACGAAGCTCATGGCCTTTGCTGCGGCGGAGTGTGACAAAAAACCGCATGACGTCCCAGAACCGAGAGACACAACACTTTCGAGGGGACGACTGCAAGAGCGAGTATGTTCACCGGTATCGTCGAAGAGACGGGCGCAGTCGTCGGCGTCACCGACGCCGACGGCGGCCGTCGCCTCCGGATCCGGACGACGTTCGACGACCTCCACCACGGCCAGTCGGTCAGCGTGAGCGGCGTCTGTCTCACGGTCGAGGAGTACGGCGACGACTGGTTCGAGGTGTTTCTCGCGAGCGAGACCGTCGAGAAGACCTACCTCGGCACCGTCGACGTCGGCGACACGGTCAACCTCGAACGCGCGCTCCGTGCGGACGGTCGGTTCGACGGCCACATCGTCCAGGGCCACGTCGACACGACCGCCGAGGTCACGGCGATCGAGCAGGTCGGCGAAGACTGGTTCTTCGAGTTCACGCTCCCCGAGGCGGTCGCACAGTACGTCGTAAACAAGGGGTCGGTGACGGTCGACGGCATCAGCCTCACGGTCGCCGAGAAACGCGACGACCGGTTCACCGTCGCCATCATCCCGACGACCTACGAACTGACCGCGCTCTCGACGAAGGCACTGGGCGACCCGGTCCATCTGGAGGTCGACGTCGTGGCGAAGTACGTCGAGAGCATGCTCGACGGGTATCGGTGACGGCTGGCCGGTCGACTCTGTTCCGGGTTTTTCGTCGCGCGCGAGACGGCGTCGCCGCGCGGTCGACGACCGGAGGCGGGACACCGCTCCCGTCACCTGGTTACTTCGTCGGACGGGGAGTTCATCGCCCGAGCGTCACCCGCTGCTCGACCCGGTATGTCGGTTCACCACATGGCACATAATTCCAATAACCGCACGACGGCGTCGGGGTATCTCGGCCAGCGTATCGAAATGGTTTTAGGGGAATCCTCCGAAAGAAGCCCCACGAAGCGCCTTAGCGCGTGAACTCAACCATGAGCGAAGACAAACCCCACCAGAACCTGGCCATCATCGGCCACGTTGACCACGGTAAGAGTACGCTCGTGGGCCGACTCCTGTTCGAGACAGGATCCGTCCCCGAGCACGTCATCGAGCAGCACCGCGAGGAAGCAGAAGAGAAGGGCAAGGGCGGCTTCGAGTTCGCCTACGTCATGGACAACCTCGCCGAAGAGCGCGAGCGTGGTGTCACCATCGACATCGCCCACCAGGAGTTCGACACGGACGAGTACTACTTCACCATCGTCGACTGCCCGGGCCACCGTGACTTCGTGAAGAACATGATCACGGGTGCCTCCCAGGCAGACAACGCCGTCCTCGTCGTCGCCGCCGACGACGGTGTCGCGCCGCAGACCCGCGAGCACGTGTTCCTGGCCCGCACGCTGGGTATCAACGAGCTCATCATCGGCGTGAACAAGATGGACGTCGTCGACTACAGCGAGGACAAGTACAAGGAGGTCAAGGAGCAGGTCCAGAACCTCCTCAAGCAGGTCCGTTTCAACGCGGACGACGCGACGTTCATCCCGATCTCCGCGTTCGAGGGTGACAACATCGCAGAGAAGTCGGACAACACCTCCTGGTACGACGGTCCGCACCTGGTCGAGGCGCTCAACGACCTCCCCGAGGTCGAGCCGCCGACGGACGCGCCGCTGCGTCTCCCCATCCAGGACGTCTACACCATCTCCGGTATCGGGACGGTGCCGGTCGGCCGCGTCGAGACCGGTATCCTCGAGACGGGCGCGAACGTCTCCTTCCAGCCGTCGGACGTCGGCGGCGAAGTGAAGACCGTCGAGATGCACCACGAGGAAGTGCCGCGCGCAGAGCCCGGTGACAACGTCGGGTTCAACGTCCGCGGCATCGGCAAGGACGACATCCGCCGCGGCGACGTCTGTGGCCCGGCCGACGACCCGCCGAAGGTCGCCGAGACGTTCAAGGCGCAGCTCGTCGTCATGCAGCACCCGTCTGTCATCACGGCAGGCTACACGCCGGTCTTCCACGCCCACACGGCGCAGGTCGCGTGTACCATCGAGGCGATCGACCAGAAGCTCGACCCCAAGTCGGGCGAGGTCGCCGAGGAGAACCCGGACTTCATCAAGTCCGGCGACGCCGCCGTCGTGACGGTCCGACCGCAGAAGCCGCTCAGCATCGAGCCGTCGGGTGAGATTCCGGAACTCGGTTCCTTCGCTGTCCGTGACATGGGTCAGACCATCGCGGCCGGGAAGGTCCTCGAAGTCAACGAGCGATAATGCAGCAGGCTCGCGTTCGGCTCGCCGGGACCAGCCCGGAGGACCTCGACGACATCTGCGACGACGTCCGCGAGATCGCGGACAAGACGGGCGTCGCCCTCAGTGGCCCGATTCCGCTGCCGACGAAGACGCTCGAGGTGCCCGCCCGGAAGTCCCCCGACGGCGAGGGGACCGCGACCTGGGAGCACTGGGAGATGCGCGTCCACAAGCGTCTCATCGACATCGACGCCGACGAACGCGCACTGCGCCAGCTCATGCGCATCCAGGTGCCCAACGACGTCAGCATCGAGATCGTTCTCGAAGACTGACGCACGGGACCGGCGCTAAGGCGTTTGCGCCGCCGCAGTTCCGCTCTCTCTTTCGAGAGAGGACGAACAGAAACAGAAGACACTAAGTACGCACGCAGGCATCGTCCTGACGCGGGCTCGTAGATCAGTGGCAGATCGCTTCCTTCGCAAGGAAGAGGCCCCGGGTTCAAATCCCGGCGAGTCCATTTCCTTCCCGCTTTCTTCACAATCGTACTACAGCACCCAACAGCAGGCAAACCGTGCCGCCATTTGCTGGGTCTCAGTAGCTTGAGTCCACTCGTGTCCGGCTTGGACTGTGCCTCAATTCGGCTTCCACTCTACCCGCGTTAGACAGCTGGAGAGATGAAATCATACGCAATAGGCGTTGTGACACCTGTTGGCCTACTCATACCTCTTGTTGTGCAGAATCATAGAGGGAAGTGGGGAGAACATTGACCAACATCAGTGTGACAGTCACAGTGGGTGTTCCAGCCATCATGCCCGAAATCTTCCTATCAATACCTATGAAGGAGGATTTTGAAGGGATATGGGTAGATTCTGGGTTCAAGAGACAGGGTACCTGCTGAGAGGTCATCAGAATCCACCACATGGCCGTGCTAGCCGTTGGAGATGTGTCCGAATGATTTCCTTACCTATGGTACGTTTGAAGGAAGAAGGCCCACTGTGGCCTTTCTGTGGCTTTGGTCCATCTGGATATCTCACATGAAGGAGTGGTTGACAGAGTCGGGACGTGTGACGCAGAGTCCTTGAGGCACAGAGTGGACCTGCCTCGCACGCCCCAAAGGAAGTAGTAACGCCACGCAAGAGAATCCTGCACATTGTAAATCAGGGCGTATATTGTCTTCAGAGAGTGTAGATGTTTCTGGAATGTCGACTATCTCTCCACACTCTCTACCCAAGACAGCGTGAGATAGGCCCGAAAACACTTCTCACAGAGATGCATTACGATTCGGTCCTCACCCGAAAATCGAAGCAGCCGTTCTTGACAAGAAGGAACACCACAATTTAGACACTTCTGAGGCACAGTTGGTACCGTAGATACTTGATCACAGTTATGTGCTGAAGGTCAGGCATCTTACTCATCCTCATCAGCCGTCTTCACGGGTTGGCCAAAGTGGTCATAACAGGGCATCCACGCAACACGGATGGTTCGTTTACAGATGCTCCCATCCTCGCACTTTCTCCCACAAATGTAGTTCCCATCTCCATCTTGTGGTGGCGTGACATCCTTGTCATTCTCCTTATTCTCCTCAGTAGGCATATTTCCTAGTGCATCATACATCATATAATCTAATTGTCTTGGAGGATAGAAATTAATTTGTTGACCACTGCGCTCTTCCGATGACCAACCATGATGTGTTCGCGGAGATTCGCCTCATGTCCACAGTCATGCCCACAAAGAGGGTACTTTGAAAGATGATATTCTGACATATTACCGCAGTTTCTGGATTCCATCGCCGGGTTCACAGAGTAATATTCACAGGTGATAAAGGGTGGCATCACACAAAACTAGAACTATTCTGGACTTCGAGAAGGACCCGGTCATTGGGGCCGGACAACCTTATCACAGTGGGAACAGTCAGCAAACTTGCCAATACTGCCATCAGCTTTCTCATACTCGATTAGGAGGGATGATGATGGCAGGGAACACTTACAATCCGGACAGCTACCGAGAGACGACTGCTTGCTTGACATGGGAATGATAGGGGGAATGGGAACGTGTGACACTACGTTCCTGGGGAAGATAACTGTGGAACACAGAGATAAACCATGTCCCTGACTGTTCATGGTGTATACCAACATCCACAGAGAGACCTGCGTGAGATAGAGAGTTCGCAGTTCGGAACCCGAATCCGCCCATTGTCTGGTGATTTGGTCAATATACATTTTCAGGACTTGATTGCTTGAATATGGATTCGCATTGTCCAGCGTAGAATTTCTGTGTACTTCGAGAGGGGGTACCTGAAAGTCCTGTAAAACCGAATGAGTGCTCGACTAGACTATCCTGTCTTCGTCCCATAAAGATACGATGTGCTACACATCACCCAAGTACTTCCTCCGGTTCTCGCGTTTCTGTTCGTAGTCTCTCGCGTCATAATGCTGGTCCAAGACCTTCTGAGAGACGTTCATCCTTTCACTCACGATTTCCTTGGGTACATCAGAGTCAAGATGATGGGTGATGCTGGACCTCCGGATTGGATGGCTGGAGATAGACGAGGGACATTTGCTATGTTGGTCATGTCGTGTCCATTCACATGTCTCTATATCCTTCTCATGTGGACAGAAGCCTGCATAGAAGCACGGACGGGTCACCCTATAGCAGACCTTGCTAATGGTCTCGAAGTGCATTCTCCCGTGGCTGGTGGCTAACAGAGGCTGTCTCCCATACTCGTCCTCTACATCTGGCCTGCGTTCGGTCACCCAGTCGTCTAAGGCCTGTGCTAACCGTTCATCTGCTACTGAAATGTTCCGTTCGCCTTCTGCCTTCAATTTCAGACTCGTGCCCTGATGTGGCCTGTGCCTGACTGCGAGATAACCTTCCTCAGAGTTCCAATCCTCCACATCAAGTGAATGCAGAGATGACCGGCGTATTCCTGTGTGATACAAAACGTGAATAATGAGGTGTTCCTTGGAGGCCCAGTGGTACTTGCACAGGAAGTCGATTATCTCCGATGCAGTCTCATGACTGATGTGGTCATCTCTGGCTTTGTCTGCTGGGTCCACCTTAGGAATCATCACATTCTCGGAAAGCCCTGCTTCAACCGCACCAACGCCCTCACACCAGCGTAGGAACTTCCGTAACGTCTGCATATGATACTGGAGAGTAACCAGTTTGAGTCCTTGTTCTACTCTCCAGTTCTTGAACTCCTCACAGTGCATCCCGGTGATTTCACTCATAGAACGCACTCCTTTGGTCTCACAGAAGTCGAGGAACTTCCCCAGCCTGTACCTGTGGTTCGTGAGGGTACTCTGTGTGAGGTCGTGTTGTGCTTTCAGGTACTGTTCTACTGCTTTCTCCGGTGTTAGTCGGGTCATGGCCTTTCCTGTCTAACACGGGAGATGCTGACTGAAGCGAGGAGAGGCCCCGGGTTCAAATCCCGGCGAGTCCATCACGATTTTCGCGGCGCTACGCGACGAGCGAAGCGAGGAGCCTGCGAAGAAAGACGGTAGAATAGACACGTTCGGACTATATCGCACCCCTTCTAATCCCGAGAGAACCAGCCTCAGTTCATCACGAGTTGATGCTGTTCAGTCAACCGTCACGAGAGATACGTGGTGCAAATCGAGCAGGCCGCATCGTTCGATAGTCATACGACGTCCGTCTCTATGTGTAGTTCATCCCCACTGATGAGCGGGAGAAAACTACCGCAGAAGAGGGAACCACGTCGTCTACGACCGAGAGACGCGCAGGTCTTGGACAACTACTTCGTCTGTGCCCTCTCCGCGGTTGACGACGCCGATATAGAGAGCAGTAAGTGTCTCCCCAGAGATATTCTCAACAGTTCCCTCCTGCAACTCGGCCAGTGTCGCCTCGGATTCCGCATTAAAAAGGCCGAATACGGTGTCGCCGTCGATGGTCACCTCCCCGCTTGCGGCTGAAGACAGGAGTCCTTCCTCGTCAGTATCGGCGCCGAGGGCACTCTCCGTCCCGTCGTCGTTGCGCTCCCAACTCCCGAACTCGCCGCTCTCATCTTTGTCCAAGTACAGGCCGAAGAACAATTCGGCGGGTCTCCACCGCGGGGTCTGGAGGGTTCGCGAGGTGACGGTCACGGTTTCGATCGTGCCAAGCCGCCCGAGATGGACGTCGAATCCCGTATTCCGGTTCGGCGGCTCCGTCCCGAGGTTCTGCGCGAGACAGCGCACGCTCCCATCAGATTGGGGCTCTGCCATCCATCGACTATCCCCGTCTTGCATATCGTACGGTTTTGCTGACCGCCCCCACGTCTCGGGTCCTTTCGGAAACCACGCGTAATGGCCGTGACCCTCGATTTGGGCCGCGACCCCCGTTTGCTCGTCATCCGCGACTGCGTTCCCGACGGCTGTTGCTCTACCGCAGACGACCGCTCCTGTGGCGACCGCTCCTTTTCGAAGGACACTGCGGCGTGAGACAGTTTTGTGTGAAGTCATACTAACAATCCACACCCACATAACTATTGTTACCTGTTAACAAATAGCACACGAAAAGTTTTCTATCGTTTATTCCTCGTAATAAGAAATACAGCGGACTGAATCTCGTAACGGTAGTCAGTGTCCGCTGCGTAATGTTGCCATTCCGATACGGATCGCGATATTTCCGGAACGCGGTTGCTAAACGATTTATCGTGACCTCCTCCCACGCCTAAAGACGCGGGCCTCCCACGAGTAAAGGCCCGCTGAGTTGGGAGAGTTACGGTTTAACATCCGACAAGTGCTGGCAGGGCCACGCTACCGTTACTCCTGTAAAGGACTCGGAGTTACCTGATTATTTTGTGTCGGTTGGGTCGTCCGAAGGCTTACGTTTTGATGAGGCAAACACCAAATCAACTGCCAGTTTTCGGACAGTCTATCACGATGGAGAACCATCGCAACGACAATCACAGAAACGACGTGTGAGCAGTTGTATATTCGGGCTACAGTGTTCACAACCAAAGATGGTGCTGTATCCACGCCCTGAAGGACATGGTATTAGCACCTGATAGTCTCTATAAGTACACGCTCTACAGTGAGCAACGACCGTGTTGGTGATACGCTATCCGAAAAGAGGGATGCGGCCCGGCTATCTGCCTACAGGCTGTCGAGGTATTTCCGCCGAGGTTCCATCTGTTCGTCTTTCGACTGTTTCTAGCGACTTCTTCGCCACTCCGTCCTCGCAGCTGATCAGGTACAGCTCAACGGCCTTCTCCGGTCGGAGTGGTTCGAGGTTCGTCACGGTTGGCTGTCGTGGGTGACCACCAATCAGACGGAATGGTTACGTCTGTGGCTCCGGGCAATGTCATCGCCCGGCCTTCGGCTTGCGGCCCGCCGAGGCGTACCTTTGGGTGCCGTGCCGAGGCGGGAGAGACCCCGGGTTCAAATCCTGCCAAGTCCAGTCACGTTCTCCACGACGCTCTATGAGCGCTGCAACGGTGTTGCCGTGAGCGAAGCGAGGAGCCGGCGTCGGTTCGCTGTCGCTCGCGACCGAGAACAGTCGTCTTCGACCCGTTCGATCAACCCACTCGTCGTCGACAGAGAGACAGCGCCGAGCCTCAGAACCGGTTCCGCCACCGCTCGGTCCGGAGCAACTCGTCTTTCGTCGCACTCGCCAGTTGCTTCGCGCGCTCCTCGCCGAACTCGTCGGTCAGGTCGTCGACAGCCGACTCCCAACTCCCGCCGATTGAGGACCAGTACTCCAACACGGATTCGCGGTCCCACCCCTCCGGGAGGTCGTCGAGGCCGTTCACGTCCTCGTTCACCACCGCGGTCTCGGCGTCGCCCTCCACGTCCGGCACGTCGCCGTCGAACTCCGTCGCTTCGAGCGCCGACGCACGGTACACCGCCGATCCCGACCCGTCGAGGCCGACGACGTAGGCGGGGCTGTCGTCGCTCGCGTCGACCGACGTCGTCTCGTCGGTCCCTTGTGGGAACTCGAACTCCTCGGTGAGTACGGCGGCGACGACGCCCCGTCCGTCCGGTGTCGCAACGACGTCTCCGGTGTCGTATCGGGTACTCATGGTCGATGCGACGGGCGGCGGACTGGAGTCTGTTTCGGCCGGCAACCGGTCTCTCACTCGGCGACGTCGACGATCTCCGCGCCGCTCATCTCGATCAGCTCCGCCGGCGACACCGCGAACACGGCCGTCGGCGTCCCCGCGGCGGCCCACACCGTCTCGAACCCCGTCAGCGTCTCGTCGAAGACGACCGGCAGCGACGTCGCGTGACAGATCGGCGGGACGCCGCCGATCGACCACCCTGTCACGTCTTTCACCTCGTCGGCGTCGGCCATCCGCGCCGTGTCGGCACCGACGGCCGCGGCCACCTTCTCCAGATCGGCACGGTTCGCCCCCGACGTGACCGAGACGACGACCTCGCCGTCGGCGACGAGGACGATACTGCTCGCGATCTGTGCGACCTGACAGCCGACGGCGTCGGCGGCGTCGGCGGCGGTCTTCGTCCCCTCGGGGAACTCCTCAACGACCGGGTCGAACCCGTAGCGGTCGTGGGCCTCCCCGACGAACCGCTCGGCGCTGGGATGCATGGTCGGTGTGACCGAGCGAGTCGAGAAAAAGCTACGCGTGGCTGCGAGTGCTGCGCTCACTCCCGTGCTGCCGCAGCGTCGACGACCCGCCCGAGGAACAGCACCGCGTCGGTCCGACGGTGACGAATCGCGAACAGGAACGGTCGGTCGACGGTCATCTCGAACGGCTTCGGCGGGTCCACCTCGGCGGAGGAGACCTCCATCGTCACCGCCGTCGCCGCGGCGGCCTCCGTCCCCTTCTCGTCGACGCCGACGAACGATTTGTGGATCACGTCGCCGATAAACAGCTTCCCTGCCTCCGGATCAGCCATCCCGGAGAAGTCCGCGTCGTTCTGGTCGAACGCGACGGGCATCCCGAGCTCCGAGAGCGTCTGCTTCAGACTCGTCGCCGACTCGAAGGTGAACTTCGGGAGTCGGAGCGTCCCCTCGCGCTCGTCGAGTGCTTCGAGCAGGGTCGACAGTCGCGCGGCGTCGAGGCGCTGCTCGAACTGTTCGAACCGGCCGTCACGCGGCAAGACGACGACCATGCTCACGTCGCCGCCGACGTAGGGGAGCTCGACGAGTTGGTGACCGTCGACTGCCGCGTACTGGAAGTCCTCGGTCACCTCCATCGTCGGTACCTCCGCGGTCGACCCGTCGAGCGCGGTGAACTCCCGCGATGTCGTCTTCTCCTCGTCGAACTCGTGCTGCCAGTTCGCTTTGAAGTAGATAGCGTTGGTGAGCACGAGTCGTGTCAGGCCGTGAACCGACCCTTTCGGGAGGAGGTTCCGAATCCGATCTTCGGTCCGGTCGGCGACCCACGAGTTGATCGTCTGGCGGGCCGCCTCGGCGTCTGACGCGAAGTCGACCGCGTGCAACCCGGCACCGTAGTTCGCTTCCACCGTCGCGAGGTAGGCGTCGCGCCACGGATACCCCTCCTGTCCCCAGAGCGCGTTCGCCCCGGTCAGCGTGAAGGGACGCGGTTCGCTGTCGTCGCTCTCGGCGTCGCCGTCGGTCTCTCCGTTGACCTGTCCCCGGAGGGTGTGAAACGCCGGATGGAGTTTCTCACGGGCGAGCGAGAACCGGAGTGTCTGGCCCATCTGCTGGCGAGTCTCCCCACGCGCACCGGCGTACGTCATCGCCAGTGCGACCGAGACGCTGTACGGCGAAACGAAGCGGTTGGCGTTCGGGTCGGCCTCGGCGAGCGTGCCGTGCAGGTCAAGCGCGAAGTCGGTGTTGTCGGCGACGAGACGCCGGAGCACGTCGTCTCCGACGTCGTCCGGTGTGACGGGGCTCTCGTCGCTCTCGACGGTGACTGTGTCGTCTCCCTGAACGGGAGCGAGACAGCCAGCGAGCAGCCCACCGGCGGCGAGTGCGCCCGAGAGGGCGAGGAGGTCGCGTCGATTCGGGGACATATCGACTACTGCGTGAGGACGCGATAAACCCCTTCTGTAGAGTCAAAGACCCCTTTGAGTGACGGCCGGGGACATCCCCGACACCACCCGGCAAGCCAGCTGCGATAATCGGGGACACGACGTCGTGAGTCACTTATCCCGGAGACGACGGGACAGAGGGCGGAACGGGTCGACGGGTTCAGTACTCGACGTCGCCGTCGATCTCGTCGTCCTCGACGACCTCGACGCCGCGGTTGTTGACGTCGTAGGGGTTGAGTCCGATCTCCTCCATGAACTGCTTGTAGAGCCGTTCGGCCGTCTCGGCGTCCTTCTGCTTGTCGGAAGCGCGGTCACAGAGTTCGATGAGATCCTCCGGAACGTCGTTCTCGTGGACGATCCAGTGGTTGATGAGGTCCGACAGCCGTCGGATGGGTGACGTGAAGTGACCGTAGATGTCGAAGTTCAGCGCGTAGTGACCGCCGAATGGGTCGTTCATGTACTTCGCGCGCGGCATCACCTTCAGGACGGCCCGCTGGACCTTGTTGAGGTTCTTACCGCTGGCGCTCTCCAGTGCCTGGTTGACCGCCTTCCGGGGGTCGTCCCACGATGCCCCGGACATGTTGATGCCGTCGAGTTCGGCGATCTCTTTGAGGGCTTTGTCCCACTGGTCGGGTGTCGGCTGGGGGTGGACGCGGTACATCGCCTCGACGCCGCGGTTCCACATCAGTTCGTGCGTGACGGCTTTGTTGGCCTTCAGCATGCACTCCTCGATGATGGTGTGGGCACGGTCGCGACTCGGGTTGAGCACGAGCGAGCCGTCCTCCTTACGCTGTTCGTGGAGCTGTTCGGCGAGGTCGTAGACGAGGACGTTCTCCTCGTGGAGTGGGAGGTCAGGGTCGTCGAGGCGGCGCTCACACTGCGTGTAGGTCAGACGCTCGTCGGAGTGCACGACGGATTTGTAGATCTCGATGTTCTCGAACGAGAGGGTGTCTTTCTTGATCTCCATCTCCACTGTGTGCGCCAGTCGGTCCTCGTTCGGGACCAGCGAACAGACCGTCTCGGCCAGCGCAGGCGGGAGCATGTGGATAGTGTAGGCGGGGAGATAGACCGTGTTACCACGCTTGACGGCTTCGTCCCACATCTCCGACCCAGGGTGGACGTAGTGGGTCACGTCGGCGATGTGAACCCACAGGCGGTAGTGCTCCTCCTCCTCTGCGATACTGATGGCGTCGTCGAAGTCCTGGGCGTCGACCGGGTCGGTCGTCCACGTGGTCAGCTCGCGGAGATCCTGCCGGTGGTCGAGTTCGTCTTGGATCTCCTGTTGGACGTCGCTGGTTCGCTCTTTGGCCTCCTCCAGTACCGCCGAGGGGAACTTGTCACGGATCTCGAACTCCTCGAACAGCTCCTCGCGTTTGTTCGCTAGATGGCGGTCGATCTCCTCGGAGATGCGGACCGGCCCCTGTCCCTCCGCCGTCCCCGCATGGGCCTGCTCGTCTCTGTCCGTCGTCTCGTCTGACATAGTTTCGACAAAGGTAGAGAGGTAGTTATGCGTGTCGGGGTGCGGTCAGGGGAAAAAGGCGAAGAACCGACCACCGAACAGCAACAGTAACCCCACGACGGCGAACAGGCCGCCGAACAGGAGCGGGAGTAACGACCCTCCGAGGAGACGCACGGCGGCCGACCACGGGTCTGTGTCGACGACGACGAACGGCGACCCGCCGTCGACGACGGCGTTCACTCGTCCGACCTCGCCGCGGGCGGGCCGGGGCGTCCCGAGCACGGTGACCTCGTCGTCCACCTCGAGACGGTACTCGACGTACTTCCGGTCGCGCCCCGTCGAGAGGCGGATCGGTCCGACGTCGAACCCGGTCTCCTCGGAGTCGATGCGGTCGTTCGTCTCGACGAACGAACGGATGCGTTCCGGCGGCCGCCGACCGCCGGCGACGCGAGTCGACTCGTCGACGCCGAGGGTGAACTGTGCGTCGGCCGGGTCGACGCGGACGCTCGCGGTGTCGTCCGCGAGGACGAACGGGACGCCCGCCCACCCCTCGTCGATCGTCTCCCACCGTCGTCGGGTGGTGTTCGTGTTCGCGTCGTGGCTGGTCCGCTCCTCTCTCACCTCGTAGCCGACGACGACCGCCGGCCGTCCGGAGAACGGTCCCACGAGCGGGTCGTGGTCCGAGACGGCTTCGACCGTCCCGACGAGCGTCATCTGTCGCCCGGTCTCCTCCATCAACTCGCGGACGGGAACACGACCAGTGCGGAGAAGGCGGACGGCGAGGATCGAAGACTCGAACGACCGGACGACGACGTAGCCGCCGACGGCGACGAAGGCGACGGCGACGAGCGTCCGAACGCCGAAGAAGGGCAACTGCATAGCTCGAGATGGGAGGCGGCGGAGAAAACGTCTGCGTGTCTACCGTTCGCGTTCTTCTCGGCTCTCGGGGTCGTACCGGGCCTCGACCTCGGCGAGGTAGCGGCGGAGGAACTCCTCCTGAGAGAGACCGTGCTCCTCGATGTCGCCCAGGAGCGCCTCGAGTTCCTTCCGGGGTTGATGACAGAGATCGCGGTAGCACGCCTTACAGAGGTGTTCGAACTCCTTGCCGTGTCGTTCCCAGCGGTCGCCCTCTTTGTCGTACTCGCGGGCGTCCGCGCGGCTGAGTGAACTGCCACAGGCGATGCAGACCACCATCTCTCGGTCCCGGTTGCTCCGGGAGCGCCACATGGAACTGACATTGCGCTTCGGTCACTTAGCATTTGTTGCAATGTCAATAGCTAGCACGGAGCACGACGGTGTTCGTCTCGGGGCGGAGACCGACACGGAACGGGCGATTTATCCACCGTGCGGCGTACCGTGGGTGTATGAAGGTCAAATCCCGGCACCACCTGCGCAGCGACGACGTCGCCGAGATCGAAGACACGATGGCCGAGAGCCTCGGCGTCGACCTCGACGGCGACAGCTACGAACTGGTCGAACTGGCCGACTCCGAGTTCGACGTCGTGCTCGTCGACGGCGAACCGCTCGTCCTCTACGTCGACGACGAACCGTTCCTCACGGTCCGCGGTGCGAACCAGCATTCGCCGTCGAAAGGCGTCGTCACGGTCGACGCCGGCGCCATCTCCTTCGTCAGCAACGGCGCGGACGTGATGCGCCCCGGCATCGTCGAGGCCGACGCCGACATCGACGAGGACGATCTCATCGTCATCCAAGAGGAGACCCACGGGAAGGTGCTCGCCGTCGGACGCGCGTTGGTCGCCGGCGACGACATGGTCGGCGACTCCGGGAAGGTCGTCGAGTCGGTCCACCACGTCGGCGACGAGCTGTACGAGTTCAGCGTCTAGATCGAGAGTCCGCCGTAGTTCGGTGACGACCCGACGCTCACTCGTCGCCGGCGGTGTACTTGTCCAGCGCCAACTCGTAGCCGCGTCTCGCCTCGTGGAACGTCTCGCGGAGCTCGCGCATCGGCGTCTCCGTCGCGTCGACCCGGAGATCGTTGTAGTACGGTTCGAACTCCTGATTCTCGGTCGACGCGACGACCAGCGCCGCACTCTGCACCGGGAGGTCCTCGCGTCTGTCGCCGCCTTCGGCGTCGCCTGCGGCCAGCGCGTCTATCAGTCGCTTCGCGAGCGGTTCTCCGCGGTCGCTTCCCTCGTAGGCGGCGGCGGTCGCCTCGACGACCGACTCGCTAGCGAGCAGGTTGCCCGCGACGGTGACGTTCTCGCCCTCGTAGTGCCCGTACCAGTCGCGACACTCCTCGCCGGAGAAGGCGAACGTCGACTCGCGGCCGAGGCCGTGGAGCTGGCGTTTCTCCCGTTCGTCGTCGGCGTTCAGCAGCGCCTGCAGCGCGTCGTCGACGGCGAGTCCGTCGGCGAGATAGTCGAGTCCCTTGCGACCCAGTTCGACGTTAGTGTAGCTCTGTGTGGCGACGGCGCCGTCCTCGCTCGCGAACGGGCAAAGCGCTCCCACGCCGGGCAGTCGGGTGGTGACGGCGACGCCGAACCGAGTCTGGTCGTCACCGTCGCTGTCGACGTACTCTTCGCGGACGCAGATACTGAAGGTCACAGTCGGCAGTCGACTTCCGGTCGCAAAAAGCTCCCCTTGTCGCCGCTGACGTCCGTCCTCTGCCGATCCGTTCCGGTTCCACGTCAGCCCGTCGTCTGACGTAAGAACTAATGGGGCGAGAGTGAGATGTACATCGCATGGGCATCATGGACAAACTCCTCACTGGTGGCGGCGAGAACCACACCAACGAGGACTACGTCGAACTGGATCTCGACGACTTCGACACCGCCCGCGGCGAGGCGGGGACGACGGTCCACATCGCCGAGATCAGCGGCCAGCAGGACGTCGTCGCTATCAAGGACGCCGTCTACGACGGCGACTTCGTCATCGCCGACATCACGCGCCTCCGGACGCAGGACCGGACGGTCGAACACATCATCGACGAACTGCAGCAGGTCGCCCACGAGGTCGACGGCGACATCGTCCAGAAGGGCGACGACCAACTCATCGTCACTCCGACGGGCATCTCCATCTCCCGACAGAAACTGAGCTGAGACGACGTCCCTCCTCGCCGTTCTCGCGAGCACCCGACCTCTCGTTCCCCGTCCGTACCCTTGTCACGGCGTGACAGTACGGTTCGCGACCTTCGGGAACCGACGAGTTTTCAGGCGTCCTCCCCTTACGAGAGTTCCAGATGAGCAAAGACTACATCGAGGTCCGAGGGGCCGAGGAGCACAACCTCAAGGACCTCGACGTCGCTATCCCGCGAGAGCAGTTCACCGTCGTCACCGGCCTGTCCGGGTCGGGGAAGTCGTCGCTCGCCTTCGAGACGATCTACGCCGAAGGCCAGCGTCGCTACATCGAGTCGTTGAGCGCCTACGCGCGGAACTTCCTCGGACAGATGGACAAACCGCAGGTCGAATCGGTCGAGGGGCTCTCTCCGGCCATCTCCATCGACCAGAAGAACGCCGCCAACAACCCCCGCTCGACGGTCGGGACGGTCACCGAGCTCCACGACTACCTCCGTCTTCTTTACGCGCGCGTGGGAACGCCGCACTGTCCGGAGTGTGGCCGCGAAGTCGGCGAGCAGAGCGCCCAGCAGATGGTTCGACGCATCTTCAACCTCCCCGAGGGGACGAAAGCGAAGATCGCCGCGCCCGTCGTCCGCGACCAGAAGGGGGCGTTCGAGGATCTGTTCGACGACCTCGTCGCCGACGGGTACGCCCGCGTCGAGGTCGACGGCGAGCAGTACGACCTGACCACAGACCGGCCAAAGTTAGACGAGAACTACGACCATACGGTCGACGTCGTCGTCGACCGCATCAAAGTCGCAGAGGAGGCGCGGTCGCGCATCACCGACAGCGTCGAGACGGCGCTCGAGCGGGCCGACGGCGTGCTGAAAGTCGTCGTCCCGGACCCGAGCGAGGAGGCCGCGACGGCACTCGGCGGCTCTACCGCTCGTGCGACGGGTGACCTCGCGGGGGAAGACGACGGCCGACTGGTCGTCGAGTTCTCCGAGGAACTCGCCTGTACCCACTGTGGCATCGACTTCTCGGAGATCGAGACGCGGTCGTTCTCGTTCAACTCGCCGCACGGCGCCTGTCCGGCGTGCGAGGGGATCGGCAACACGAAGGAGATCGACGAGGAGCTCGTCGTCCAGGATCCCAGCAAGCCGCTGAAGGACGTCTTCGAGCCGTGGAGCTACAAACGCTCGTACTACCGCACCCGGATCAAGTCGGTGGCGAAACATTTCGGCGTGAGCGTCCAGACCCACTGGGAGACCCTCGACGACGACGTCCAGCGACAGTTCCTCTACGGCACCGACGAGGAGGTCGTCTTCGAGCGGTCGACGAAGAACGGCACCCGCCGCAAGGAGAAACGGTTCGAGGGAGTCATCCCGAACCTCGAACGCCGCCACGTTGAGACCGAGTCGAAGAGCACGCGCGAGCATATCGAGGACTACATGGCCGTGACGACGTGTCCCGCCTGTGACGGCACGCGTCTCAAACCGCAGTCCCGGTCGGTGCTCGTCGACGGCACCGCCATCACCGAGGTCAACCGGTTGAGCATCGGCGACGCGCTCGACCACTTCGAAGGGATGGAGGCGGATCTCACCGACCGCCAGCGCACCATCGCCGAGGAGATCCTGAAGGAGATCCGCGCTCGACTCGGCTTCATGACCGAGGTCGGGCTCGAGTATCTCACCTTGGACCGCGAGGCGGCGACGCTCTCGGGCGGCGAATCACAGCGAATCCGACTCGCCACACAGGTCGGCTCGGGGCTCGTCGGCGTGCTCTACGTGCTCGACGAACCCTCGATCGGTCTCCACCAGCGGGACAACGACCGCTTGCTGAACACGCTCGAAGGGTTGCGTGACCTCGGCAACACGCTCATCGTCGTCGAACACGACGAGGCGACGATGCGGCGGGCGGACAACATCATCGACATGGGCCCCGGTCCGGGCAAACGCGGCGGCGAGATCGTCGTGCAGGGCGACTTCGACGACGTCTGTGCGGCAGAGGACTCCGTCACCGGCGACTACCTCTCGGGGCGACGGGATATCCCGGTCCCCGAGGAACGCCGAGAGTCGGAAGGCGGACTCGTCGTCAAGGGCGCACGCCAGCACAACCTGAAGGATCTCGACGTCCCCATCCCAGTCGGCCAGTTCACGGCTATCACCGGCGTCTCGGGGTCCGGGAAGTCGACGTTGATGCACGATATCCTCTATAAGGGGCTCGCCCGACAGATGAACGACAACACGAGCGTCGACCCGGGCGAACACGACGCCATCGAAGGACACGACGACATCGAGACGGTGCGACTCATCGATCAGTCGCCAATCGGCCGGACGCCGCGGTCGAACCCCGCCACCTACACCGGCGTCTTCGACTACATCCGCGAGCTGTTCGCCGAGACGAAGCTGGCCAAGCAGCGCGGCTACGAGAAGGGTCGCTTCTCGTTCAACGTCAAAGGCGGTCGCTGTGAGGAGTGCGGCGGACAGGGAACCGTCAAGATCGAGATGAACTTCCTCTCGGACGTCTACGTCCCCTGTGAGGAGTGTGGCGGCGCGCGTTACAACGACGAGACGCTCGACGTCACTTACAAGGGCGCGACCATCGCCGACGTCCTCGACATGGAGGTCGACGAGGCCCACGCGTTCTTCGAGGCGAACTCCCAGATCCGCCGTCGTCTCGAACTGCTGAAAGACGTCGGCCTCGGCTACATGTCGCTCGGCCAGCCCTCGACGACGCTGTCGGGTGGCGAGGCCCAGCGCGTCAAACTGGCCGAAGAGTTGGGGAAGAAGCAGACCGGCGAGACGCTCTACCTGCTGGACGAACCGACGACGGGGCTCCACAAGGAGGACGAGCGCAAGCTCATCGACGTGCTGCAGCGACTGACCGACAACGGTAACACCATCGTCGTCGTCGAACACGAACTCGATCTCGTGAAGAACGCGGACAACGTCGTCGACCTCGGTCCCGAGGGCGGCGAGAACGGCGGCGAGGTCGTCGCCATGGGCACGCCGGAGGAGGTCGCCCGCACCGAGGAGAGCCACACCGGTCAGTATCTGCGCGATCTGCTCCCCGACGTCGACGCGGAGGGGCCGCGTGCGGACAAGCGGCAGCCTGCCAAGCCGATCAGCGACGACGACTGAGACGACTTCCTCGACGGAGCCTTTTCCCACCTCCTGCGCCTACCGTCAGCCATGGTAACCCTCTACGTGGCGACGAGAGACGCCCTCCTCGTCGTCGACGGCGGTCCCGGCGACTGGCAGCCCTCGACGCGACTCTCCGAGCACGCACTCGCGTGTCTCGCGGTCCACCCCGACCAGCCACGGCGACTCTTCTGCGGCACGTCCGACGCCGGCGTGCTCCGGAGCGACGACGGCGGCGACACGTGGTCACGCGTCGGCGAGAGCGTCGTCGACAGCGGCGCGGTCACGGCACTGGCGACGAACCCCGACGACCCCAAGGAGGTGTGGGTCGGGACGGAACCGAGCGCCGTCTACCACTCGACCGACGGCGGCGACGTCTGGACCGAGAAGACCGGGCTGACCGACCTCCCCTCCGCCTCGAGTTGGTCGTTCCCGCCGCGGCCCGAGACGCACCACGTCAGATGGATCGAGGTGGACCCCGTCGACCCGTCGCACCTCTACGTCGCCGTCGAGGCGGGTGCGCTCGTCCAGACGCACGACCGCGGGGAAACGTGGGAGGGCCGCGTCGACTCGTCGCGCATCGACACCCACAGCATGGCGACGCACCCCGACGTACCGGGTCGTGCGTGGGCCGCCGCGGGAGACGGGTACGCGGAGACGAGCGACGGCGGCGAGACGTGGCAGTATCCACAGAAGGGGTTAAGCCACCGTTACTGCTGGAGCGTCGTCGTCGACGAGGCCGACCCGAGGACGGTACTCGTCTCGTCGGCGTCGGGGGCGTACGCGGCGCACACGGCCTCGCGGGCGGAGACGTACGTCTATCGGAAACGCGAACACGCGGAGGGAGTGCAGTGGGAGCGGCTCGACGGCCGCGGACTGCCGACGGGCGACGGCGTGACGCGGGCGGTGCTCGCCGCGGGCGACACGGGCGGCGAGTTCTACGCCGCGAACGACCAGGGGCTGTTCCACACGACGGATTCGGGCGACTCGTGGCGGCGACTCTCCATCGAGTGGCCGGAGTCCTTTGAGTCGGAGCCGATTCGCGGGCTCGTCGTCGTCGACTGAGAGGAACTATCGCCGTCGGTGATGTTCGTGCTACGGTAACATACTACGCTCGAAGAGTTATTTTCTAACCAGACTATCACTATAGGAACTTACCAAATACTTACTTGCTAAAATGTAAGTCGTCGTTACTCAAAAAACAAGTAGTTATGATATTCTTATATTTCCAATAATAAATACCGTCACAATGTTCTGGCTGACCGTCGATGAAACACGACGAGTCGAACAACGGAGAGAATCCGACGACACGAGGTAGTGAGCCGGAGGACGCCCGGCTCGGAGACGAGCTGACGACGTCACGGCGATCGTTTCTCGCCGCGGGCAGTGCGCTCGCCGCCGGTGCGGGTCTTCCCACCAGCACCGACGGCTCCGGCGAACTGTCGGCCAACGAGGAATCGGTCCCCGAGGAGCCCGACGAGGGTGGGGAGGTCCGACACTTCGACGTTCACGCGATCGACGTCGACATCGTCTACAACCGCTACGGACTCCACCAGCCGATCGGCGTGATGTACGCCCTGGAGGACGACCTCGACGAGATCAACAAACTCTCGGGGAAGGTCCCCTGCGGGAACAACACAGTCTTCGAGGACGAGGACGCGGAAGTGTTCTGCGAAGACATCCCGGAAGAGAAGCGCGCCGACGGCGACACGCGGCTCATCCAGCCGCTCACCCTGCGGGCGAACAAGGGCGACCTCATCGAGATCGAGTTCCACAACGATCTCGACCGCTGTGCGTCGATGCACCAGACGGGGCTCCCGTACGACGTCGAGGAGAGCGACGGGATGGAGGTCGGTCAGAACCCCAGCACCGTCGTCCCGCCCGGCGAGAGTCGCACCTATCGGTGGTACGCCAGCGAGTACGGCGGCCACTTCTTCCTCGACGGGGCGAACCAGTCGTTCTTCAGTAGCGAGGAGGACTCGCCGCAGGAGACGAACCTGCTGGCCCGCGGACTGTTCGGGTCCGTGGTCGTCCATCCGCAGGGGACGACGTGGACCGACCCGTACACGGGCGAGGAGGTACAGGGTCGCGTACAGGCCGACATCCACCACCCCGAGAGCATCTCGCAGGAGGCGAAGGACGCCGGTCTCGTCCCCGGTCTGAGCTACCGGCAGTTCCTCGTCCACTACCACACCCCGGAGGGGATCGAGACTGCCGACGGCGAGGATCTCACCCTCCCCGGCAGCGACGAACTGCAAACGACGCACGCCATCAACTACCGTGCTGACCCGACGGGGAACCGCTTCGGGGAGACCGAGTTCGGTAACGTCGGCGAGGACGCCGCGCCGTTCTACAGTTCGTGGGCGCACGGCGACCCCGGCGGCGGCGACAACGTCTACCCGATGTACGTCGGCGACCCGGTGATGGCCATCCCGGTCGGGGCCTCCGTCGAGGAGAACCACGTCCACCACCTCCACGGCCACCGTTGGAAGGAGGTACCCGGTCGAGAGACCTCCGACACCATCGACTCGCAGACGATCGGTCTCGGGTCGGTGTACGAGAGCCCCTACAACGTCGCGTTCGGCACCCCCGAGGCAGGCATCACTGACTTCACCTCCCTCCGGCCGGAGATGTCGTTCGACGAGGCGTTCGAGGTCGGTGCGGGTGGCGCCCACGGCTCCGTCGGCGACGTCCTGTTCCACTGCCACCTCTTCCCGCACTACGGGGAGGGGATGTGGGGGATCATGCGCGTTCTCGACAAGGAACGCGACTGTCTGCAGAAGCTCCCCTGCAACGACCCGCCGCTCCCGAAGGAGAGTAACATCCCCGGCTTCCCCGAGTTCATCCCCGGCGAGTTCGGCGAAACACCGCCGTACCCGCCTTACGGTGCCGCCGGACTCGACGAGTTCCGCGACCCGGAACCGGAGGAGGAGCGGGCACTCACCCGAAAGGGCGAGATCAAACCCGGCGCGCCGTACTCCGATCCGTGCGAACCGGAGATCGACGAGTACGAACCGGCGTTCGAGGGCGAGCTACGCGAGTACACCATCGTCGCCCTGCCGGCGGACATCGTCTACAACGACGCCGGCGACCACGACCCCAACGGCATCGTCTACGTGCTCGAGGAGCACGCCGACCTGGTGCGCGAGGGGAAGATGAACCCCGAACCGCTGGTCATCCGCGCGAACGTCGGCGACTGCGTCGACATCACGTTCAAAAACGAGGTGACCGACGAGAACGTCGCCGCGCTGCCCGGCGACCGGTTCCCCGAGAACCCGGAGGGCGAGGACGGCGGCGCGGAGAGCGTTCCGATCGAGGCGGGCGGCAAGTCGACGCACATCCACTTCGTCTCCTACGACCTGCTCGGGTCAGACTCGTTGGCGACCGGCTTCAACTACAACCAAGAGACGGAGGCCGGTGCCACCAGCCACTACCGCTGGTACGCCGACGAGGAGGGGACCATCTTCTTCCACGACCACATCACCGGCATCGACGACGTGATGCACGGGTCGTTCGCGTCGCTCGTGGTCGAACCGCCGAACTCGCGGTGGCTCGACCCCTACAGCGGCGACCCCATCCGGAGCGGGACCCAGGCGATCATCCAGCAGGACGACGGTCCCGACTACCGGGAGTTCTGTGTCGCCTACCAGGACTTCGCGCAGCTGGTCGACCGGGACGGCGAGCTCGTCAACCCACAGGTGGAACACGGCGAGAACGCGGGGGTGATGGCGCTCAACTACCGCAACGCGCCGTACTACCACCGCGACGACGCCGACCCGGCCTACGTCCACTCCTCGTACGTCCACGGCGACCCCTCGACGCCCGTCTTCGAGGCCTACGAGGGTGACCCGGTCCGGTTCCGCCTCTGGCAGGCCGCCTACGAGGAGCAGCACAACTTCTCCATCCACGGCCGGCAGTTCCCCACCGTCGGCGTCGACCCGCAGGACGCCACCTCGCAGATCATCGGCACGTCCGAAGCGTACACGATGGACCTCGAACCCGAAGAGGAGTTCGAGGACCTCGAGAACATCTTCGAGAACCTCGAGGAGAACCCGTCGGGGCTCCCGATCAGAGACTACATGTACGGCTCGACGGTGGTCGACGACCTCTGGGACGGGATGTGGGGGCTGTTCCGCGAGATCGGCGCGGAGGTCGACCACATCGAACCGCTGCCGGACCAAGGTGCGCCGGACGGCTCCATCTCCAAGCAGGAGCTTCGGAAGATGGGTCACCCCGCAGCGCACTCTGACTGCGACTGGAGCGAGTACGGCCAACTCGCCCGACTCCTCTACGGCGACGACGACTGCAAGGACTTCCCGCCGGACAAGAACGCTCGGCAGAACAGCGCCATCGACGGCAACCCGCCGCCGAAGGCACCGATCCCCGGCGACCCGTGTCCCGAGGACGCGACGGTCCAGGAGTTCAACGTCTCGGCGTTCGACGCGGAGATCGAGTACAACGAGTACGGCGACTACGACCCGTACGGCATCGCCTACGCCCTCACCCGGGACGTCGACGCGATCAAGAACGGCGACCTGCCGCTGGCGCCGCTGACGCTCTGGGCGAGCGAGAACGACTGCATCGAGGTCACGCTGACCAACGACATCGACTTCGACGCTATCGACGAGGATCATCCTCACCCCGAGATGCAGGGGCCGGACCAAGAGTGGGAGCGCTCGAAGCGCATCTCGCTGCACCCCAAGCGCGTCCAGATGGACGTGCTCGGGTCCGACGGGACGACCGCCGGCTTCAACTGGGACCAGACGATCGGTCCCGGCGAGAGCATCACCTACCGCTGGTACGCCAACGGCGAGATCGGCTCGGCCGTCCTCCACGACCACGCGGACGTCAGGAGCAACCGTCACCACGGCGCCTACGGCCGACTCGTCATCGGCGAGGAGGGCGTCGAGTATCTCGACGCCACGACGGGCGAACCCGCACCGCAGGGTCGCAACGACTCGGTCATCGCGAAGGTGCCGAACGGCGACGACTACCGCAGTTACGCACTCGCGTTCGCCGACGGACAGTACATCGTCAACAGAAACGACAGAGACGACTGCGTCGTCCCGCCGGGCGACGACGAGGAGTTCGACGCCGACGCGCCGTGTAACCAGCTCGGCGACGCCGAGGACCACGGGTTCGCGGCCGTCAACTACCGCTCGGAACCGTTCTCCCGTCGGTTCGAGGCGGACGACGACCCGTGGGACGTCTACGATTCAGGTGCTCACGGCGACCCCGTGACGCCGATCCTGCGGGCGATGCTCGGCGACCCGATCCGTCTCGACATCCACAAGACGGCCGACAAGGCCGACGGACTCGTGTTCCACCTCGCGGCCCACCAGTGGAACCGACTCCGGAACGTCGAACAGTCCAAGGACATCGGCGTCGACGACCAGACGAGCGTCACCAAAAGCGACATCGTCGAACCGAAAGGTGGGGCCGGCGGACTCGCCGGGAGCACCGGCGACTTCATCTATCAGGAGACGAGACAGCGACTCAAACTCGAGTCCGGCGAGTGGGGGTTCCTCCGCGTCGGCGACAGACAGCACGACTTCGAGCAACCCGTCCAGCCGCTGCCGGACCGCTGTGCGACGCCCATCGACCGCCGCCCCGGGTGGAACGTCACTCGCGGCGACCTGACCGGTGACGGGACGATCGACGTCCTCATCGGCGTCCCGTGGAGCGCCCAGGAAGCCACCGAGGCCGGTGCAGCCTACCTGTTCACCGGCCCGGTCGACACCAGCCAGATCACGGACCTGACCGGCGCTGACGTCCGGTTCGTCGGGATAGAGGCCTGTGAGCGAGCGGGAACGTCGGTCGAGATCCGCGACGCCAGCGAGGGGAGCACCTCCTGTCTCGTCGTCGACTCGGAGTGCGCACGGTACGAGATCCCATGGTCGGCCATCGCCGACGGCGAACATCCGCGCGTCCGGAACGTCCACCTCACCGACGAGTTCGACACGAGCAGCCACTGAACGAACAGCACCACGGTCTCTTTTTTCGAATCGTACGCCGGACGTCGTACCGGCCCGTACTTGGGGTGACCGAACCTAACCGGAAACCGGGAACGTATTTACCGCACGCCCCGTCACACCGGCGTATGTACGACTTCGTCGTGGTCGGCGTCGGTCCCTCCGGCGCCCGGTTCGCCCGCCGCGCCGCCGAGGCCGGATACGACGTGCTCGCGCTGGAGAAAGGTGAGGTGGGGACGCCGCTGGCCTGCTCCGGACACGTCAGCACCGACATCTGGTCCTACGTCCCCGACAACGCCAAAGAGCGCCTGCTACAGAACCGCGTCTACGGCGCGAACTTCCACGTCGGTGGCCCCGAGAGCGACGCCAACCGCTTCTACAAGACCGAGGAGGTGTCGAACGTGGTCGACCGCGTCGAACTCGACCGGACGCTCGCCGACGTCGCCCGCGACGCCGGTGCCGACGTCCGCGAGGGGCACACGGTCACCGCCATCGACGAACACGCGACGCACGTCACCGTGACGGCGAGCGTCGGTGGCGAGACCCGAGAGTTCGAGGCGAAGATGGTCGCCGGCAGCGACGGGCCGATCTCTCGGGTCCGTCGGGAGGTCGGGCTCCCCGAACCCGCCGAGAAGCTCCACGGCGTGCTCGCGTTCACCGACGAGCCGGACTTCGGCGACGACGTGGCCGTCCACCTCACCGTCCCGCGGTTCTTCGCGTGGCGCATTCCCCGTGGCGACGCGGGCGTCGAGTACGGCCTCGCCGCGCCGCCGGGCAAGGAGGTCAACGAGCTGTTCGACGTGCTCACCGAGGCGTATGGCGTCGAGACCGACCGGTTCTGTTCGGGTGCCATCCCCATCGGCCCGCCAGAGACGGTGACGACTCGACGGGTGTTCCTGCTCGGCGACGCGGCCGCCCAGACGAAACCGTTCACCGGTGGCGGCATCCTCTACGGGATGACCGCCGCCGACCACGCCGTCGCCGAGATCGACCCCGACCACCCGCGGACGCTGGCCGACTACGAACGGGCGTGGCGGGACGCGCTCTCCCGAGAGATCCAGTTGGGCCACCTCGTCCGACGGGCGTACTCGCTTCCGGAACCGGTCCAGCGACTCGGACTCGGTGCGCTGGCCGGCGAGATCGGCGTCCACATGGACAGACCCTCCTCGTTCTTCTCGCGGGAACACCTCCGGGCGCTCCTCTCGCGGTCGTAGTCCGACTTCCTGATCTCGGTCGCCTCGGCGTTCAGCGGTACGTGGGGAGTCGGCCGGACCGGTCGCTCCCCTCGACGAACGGGAGTTCGGTTCGTTCTGTGGTCACCTCGTCGCCGTCGACGCGGACCGTGAGCGCCGCGTCGGCGTCGAGGTCGTAGTCGACGAGCGCGAGCGCGGCGGGTCCGTCGAGACTCGGGCTGTCGACGGCGCGGGTTACCTCGCCGACGGCGGCGTCGTCCGCGAAGACGGCCGCCTCGCCGGCCGGCAGCGACTCGGGTCGCAACCCGACGAGTCGCTGACTCGGCTGCCCGCGGTTCTCGACCTTCGAGACGACCTCCTGACCGACGTAACAGCCCTTGTCGAAGTCGAGCGCGGTCCGGAGGCCGAGCACGTTCGGCAGTCGGCCGGCCAGTTCCGTCTCGAACAGCGGCGTTCCGGCCTCCAGCGTCAGCGACTCCCAAGTGGCGTAGCCGAAGGGGGCCGACGCGTTGCCGTAGGTGAGCAGTGCGTCGAACAGCGTCTCGGCCTCGTCGGCCGAACAGACGATCTCGTACCCCTCCTCCCCGGTGAGTCCGTCACTGGCGACGACGGTGACGCCGACGTCGGCGATCGAGCCGCGGACGAACGAGAGGTGGGGTTCGGGCGCGCCGGCGTGGTTGAGGACGCTCGCGACCTTCTCGGTCGACTGCGGGCCATGGACGCCGAAGACGGCGAAGTCCTCGGAGGCGTCGCGGATCTCGACGTCTTGGATGAAGACGTTCTCCCGCCAGTCGGCGACGAGCGGTTCGGCCTGCGTCGGCGGCGTGAAGAGAAGCAGCCGCTCGCCGGCGTTGTAGACGTACATGTCGGTCTCGATGCGACCCTGGGGATCCAAGAGGAGGGCATAACAGCCCTCGCCGTCGGTCGTCGGGACGCGGTTCGACACCGCGTTGTCGACGAACTCGACGCGGTCGTCGCCCTCGACGAGGACGACCCCGTAGCCCATCTCGATCGCACCGACCCCGTTGCGGACGGCCCGGTGTGCGACTGCCGGGCGGCCGTAGTCACGAACGACCGCTCGGCCGCCACGCTCCTCGAACGTCGCGCCGTGGTCCGCATGGAAGTCGCGTAGCACAGTCATCGCTGAGTCGTACGGGGGCGGTGGGTAAAACGTCCCGTCATCGGTCGCGACGCTCGCGGGGGTCCGCTCGCTCGTCGACGCCGGCTCAGAGTCCGAACTTCTCGCGGACGACGTCCAGAATCCCCTGTTCGTCGTCCTGTCGCTCCTCCGGGTCGGGGACGACACGATCGTCCGGGCGGATACGGATGCGTTCGTGGGCGTTCTCGACGTTGATGAGGTTGTCGTCCTTGAGTTCGCCCAGCGCCGTTTCGATCGTGTCGATGTCAGCGTCGACTGCCGCACGGAGCTCGAAGACGGTCATCCCCTCCTCCGCGCGGTCGACGAGTGCATCGAGGACGGCGACCTCGACGTCGCCGCGGTCCCGATACTCCCGCTTCGCTCTCATACCCTCTCCAACGAGCGCGGCGGTTTTACGCTTACCGGCGTGAGCGACGTCCGTCGACCGGGGACGTCTGACGCTCGGCAGACGGAGAGGAGGTAGGTTTTAGTCTTGGACCTCGGAAGGTGCGTGCAATGGGACTCAGGTGTCTACTCGGGCACGATTTCGCCGACCCCGAGATCGAGCGCGAACGAGAGGAGGAGGGTGAGGAGATGGTCGTCACCGTCCGCGAGGTGAAGACCTGCACGCGGTGTGGCCACACACGGATCATCAGCGAGAACAAGGAGGTAACCTCGATCCGACCGGCCTCGGAGGTGACAGGGTTCGAGGACGGTGAGGGCGAGACCACAGCCACCGAACCGGAGAGACAGGCTGAGGTCCCGAACGCCGAGGAGTCGGAGTGGTCCGAACCGAACCCCCATCCGGCCACCGAGGGGATCGCCGACGAGACTGCGACCGTCGACTCGTCGTTCGGAGCCGACACGGAGTCGTTCGAGGCCGACGTGGAATCGGTCGAAGCCGACGCGGAGTCGTTCGACCCACCCCAGAGCGCCGAGGAGGACGACGGTATCATCCTCGACGAGGAGGAGGAGCCGGCCGAACGCCAGCCCGGCGAGTGGCCCGACGCGGACGAAGTCGACCGCGGCGACGGTCGGATGCCGACGCTCGAAGAGGTCGAGACCGAACTCGACGCCGGCGAGAGCGAGTCGCGCGCGTGGCCGGCGCAAGAGGGCGAAGACGAGGGGTTCGCGGCCGACCCGCCCGCCGCCGACGAGGGCGACGTCGAGGTCGACTTCGGCGACAAACTCGCCCCCGAGCTCTCTGAAGACGACACCGTCGAAGCGGGGTACGACGCGGAGTTCATCGGCAACGCGGAAGACGAGCCGACCGACCGGACCGGCGGGTCCTCGGGTGGGTTCACCCGCGCGGAGACGCTCTCACGAACCGACGCGTCCGAACTGCCGACGGAGTACTTCTGCCCCGCCTGCGAGATGACGCGCGACGCAGACCAGTCGTCGATGCGCGCGGGCGACATCTGCCCGGAGTGTAAACACGGCTACATCACCGAACGCGAACGGTGACCGGCCGCCGCACGGAGACGTGTCGCTCACCCACCGCGGTTCCAGTAGCAACCTTTTTGTACGAACTCGCTGCTGACGCCGGTTTCGACGGCTGACAACAGTCTGCACGCGATTCGAACGACGAAACAGGTAAACCATCCCCTACCGAACGGCCTGTCATGAAGGAGTACAAGATGCGACGCGGTGAGACGCTCGACGAACGGATGCCCGACCTCGAGGCGAGTATCGAGGAGTACTTCGGCCCCATCACCGGGACCGACGAGTACCGCGGCAGCGACCTGTTCGTCGTCGGCGAACCGAAGAACCCCGTCTTCACGAAGATCGTCGCCGGCGCGGTCGAGTACAGCGGCAAGAAGGACAAACTCGCCGTCCACTTCGAGGAGCGCTCCGCCGAAGAGGTCATCGCCGAGGGGCTCGCCGACCACGCCGCCGACGCCGTCAACGTGAAAAACGAGTTCCTGCTGGAGGCGACCGGTCGCGACGCGAAGTCCCGCCGCGACTCGATGAAACGCGCCGTCGAGGACGACGCACCGGATTACTGAACCTCGACCTTTTTTCAGCGTGGGGCCTCGCCGGCCTTTGGCCCGCTCGGCCCCACTAAAAAAGCTCTCTTCGCGGTTTCACCGCGAAGGCTTGGAAGACGCGATGCGTCTTCCCGTGGATGGAAAACCCCGCTCCACGAGACTCGGGTCTTCGACCCCCGCTCGCGGTACGACTCGCGGTACGACGTTCTCGTCTCTCCGCACTGCCACCACGACGGCGACAGCGCCGTCACCGACCTACAACCGCTCGGGCTGCCACCCGCCGTCGATCTCGACGTTCTCGCCGCTGATGTAGTCGCTGTCCTCGTCGAGGAAGAACAGCATCACCTGCCGGAGGTCCTCGAACCGCGCCCACCGCCCGCGGGGGGCGTCCGCGGGGAACTCGTCGGAGTTCTCGACGACATACGGCGAAACGGCGTTGACGGTGATACCGTCGTCCTGCGTATCCGTCGCCAGCATCCGCGTGAACATGAGCACGCCCGTCTTGGCGACGAAGTACGGGAAGTTCTTCGGGTGGACGAGCGCCCGTTCGCTGCCGGCGTAGCCGACGTTGACGATCCGTCCCCACCCCTGTTCACGCATCGCGGGGAGGGCGCGCTTCGAGCAGAGGTAAGTGCCGTTGAAGTTCGTCTCCAGCACCGTGTTCCACGTCTCGAAGTCGATCTCCTCCCAGTGCGAGGGGGCGAACGCGCCGACGTTGTTGACGAGCACGTCGACCGGGCCGAGATCCTTCTCGACGGCGTCGAACATGGCGTCGACGGCGTCCGGCTCGGTGACGTTGCCACGGACCGTCGTCGTCTCCGGCGCGCCGCGCTCTGCGGCCGCCGCGGCGGTCTCCCTCGCTTCCTCTGCGCTCGTGTGGTAGTGGACGGCGACGGACGCACCCGCCTCGGCGGTCGCGAGCAGCAGTTCACGACCGATCCCCTTCGCACTCCCCGTCACCAGCACCGTCCGTCCCGTTAGGTCGGGCGACAACATGTCTCTCGTCTCGTCCGCGTCTCCCAAAGCCCTCCCGGTCGGGGAAAGCTACAAGTAACATGATACTCTCTGTCGCGACGAGTGGTAACGCACCTTCTCGACAAATCTTTATTCAGCACCGAGTAAACCCTCCGCCATGTTTAAGAAGCAGAGGCGATAACCGAGTCGTATGTCACTCGATACGATTCTACTCGCCGTCGGTCCGAGCGACAGCGACCGCATCGATCGACTCGCTGAAGAGACTATCGACGTCGCCGGCCCCGCCGGTTCGACGGTCGTCCTCGGCCACGTCTTCACCAAGTCCGAGTACGACGACGCACTCGACAAACTGGAGTTCGACACGACGGCCGACGAGGTCTCGCCGAACGACGTCGCCGCCCGACACGCGACCATCCGCGAACTGACGAAACGACTCGACGACGCCGGCGTCGACTACGAGGTCCGCGGTGCCGTCGGCGACCACGGGAAAGCCATCGTCGACCTCGCAGAAGCGGTCGACGCCGACCGCGTCGTCGTCGGCGGTCGCAAGCGCTCGCCGACCGGGAAGGCCGTCTTCGGCAGCGTCGCCCAGGAGGTCATGCTCTCGGCGCCGTGTCCCGTCACCTTCGTCCGCGCCGACACGAAGTAGCGACGTGGCTACCGACGGGCGCGCTCGCGCCACGCTCTCTCCTGTGCTCGCTCTGCGACGTGTCGTTCCCCGTCGGTGACGCTGTCGCGTGCGACGCGCTCGAACTCGGTGAGCGGCGCCAGAAACGACGCTTGGAACTCCTCGACGACGCTGTACGACCAGCGGTCGTCCGCGGTCACACCGCGCGGGAGGATGTCGTCTCGGATGCGATCCGCGAGTGTCGTATACTCGGCCGCTCGGAGCTCTGTCTCGGCGACGTCGAGGTGGTCCATCCCGTGACCGATGGCGTGGTGGAACGCGAGCAGATGTCCCTGTGCTCGGAGCATCCACTCGAGGCCGACCTCGACTTCGTGCATCGCGGTCTGTTCTTCGGCCGTCAGATCGGTCGACGTACTGGAGTCCGACATATGTCAACTTTGGACACGGAGATTGATAGCCTTTCTCGTCGTTCGGTTCGAGCGAGGAGTTATGGCCTGTTCGTGCGACGACCGAGTATGGAGCACGAGATCGACTACCGTCCCTCCTTCGCCCTCCTGACGATCCACCTCGACGCCGAGGAACGCCTCCGCACCGAGGCGGGGTCGATGGTGAGTCACACGCCGGGTCTCGACGTCGAGACCAACGCCAACGGCGGCATCCTGGGATCGCTGAAGCGGAGCGTCCTCGGCGGCGAGAGCTTCTTCCAGAACACCTACACTGCCCGCGAGGCGGGCCACATCACGCTCGCGCCGCCACTCCCGGGTGACGTGGTTCGTCACGACATCGACGACGAGACGCTGCTCGTCCAGTCGGGGTCGTTCCTCGCCGCGGACGACACCGTCGAACTCGACACGGAGTTCGGCGGCGGCCGCACCTTCTTCGGCGGTGAGGGGCTGTTCCTGCTACGGCTGACGGGGACCGGGCCGACGTTTCTCTCCAGTTACGGGGCGATCCACGAGGTCGATCTCGCGGAGGGCGAACGGTACGTGGTCGACACCGGCCACATCGTCGCCTTCGAGCAGTCGACGACGTTCGAGGTGCGACGCGTCGGCGGGCTGAAGTCGACGCTGTTCAGCGGCGAGGGGCTCGTCTGCGAGTTCACCGGTCCCGGAACCGTGTGGCTCCAGTCGCGCAGTCAGGACGCCTTCCTCGCGTGGCTCGTCCCGAAGCTGCCGTCGAACACGCCCAACGGGCAGTGAGTTAGGGGGACGGTAGCACGCTTCTCCCGGTCGATTTCCGGGTTAGACAGTCGCACAAAGAATTTAGAACGCGTGTAGTTAAGTGCCGGGGACGTGCCTACATAGACAATGGCCTACTACGTGGGCGTCGACCTGGGGGCGACGAACGTCCGGGCGGCCGTCGCCGACGAGAACGCAGAGATCCTTGGAGTCAGCAAGCGCGGGACGCCACGCGGCCCGACCGGTATCGCGGTCACCGAGGCCGTGCTGGCAGTCACCCGCGGTGCGTTCGAGGAGGCGGACGTCGACCCCGAGCAGGCTGTCGCCGCCGGTATCGGTTCGATCGGACCGCTCGATCTCGCGGAGGGCGTCGTCGAGAACCCCGCGAACCTCCCCGACACTATCGACCGCATCCCGTTGACCGGTCCGCTCTCGAAACTGCTGGACACCGACCGCATCTATCTCCACAACGACACCGCCGCCGGCGTCATCGGCGAGCGCTTCTACAGCGACCGGAACCCAGACGACATGGTCTACATCACTATCTCCTCCGGTATCGGTGCCGGCGTCTGTGTCGACGGCAACGTCCTCTCGGGGTGGGACGGCAACGCCGGCGAGGTCGGCCACATGACGGTCGACCCGAACGGCGAGATGCGCTGTGGCTGTGGCCGCGACGGCCACTGGGAGGCGTACTGTTCCGGGAACAACATCCCCCAGTACGCCGAGTACATCTACAACGAGGACACCATCGACACCGATCTCCCCATCGAGGACCCCGACTTCGACGCCATCGACGTCTTCGAACACGCCGGCGAAGACGACTTCGCCGACTACGTCATCGACCAGGTGAACCACTGGAACACGATGGGCGTCGCCAACGTCATCCAGGCGTACGCGCCGCTCATCATCTTCATCGGCGGTGCGGTCGCCACCAACAACCCCGAGCTCATCCTCAAACCGATCAAGGAGAAGATCGACGACATGGTGTTCATCAACGTTCCCGAGATCCAGTTGACGACGCTCGGCGACGAGGTCGTCCTGAAAGGTGCCGTCGCAAGCGCACTCACCGGAGGAACGGGCGACCGGTCGCGGCTGTAGGCGGGATACCTCGGTCAGTTCGTCCGACGAGCCCCCGCGCCACGGTGTCGACCCACGTGGCTTATCACCGTCCGTCACTTGCCTCGTGACATGCGACGCCGCGACGTGTTGCGCGCCGGGTTCGCAGGAGTTGGCCTCTCCGTTTTCGGCAGCAGTCCGACCGCCGCTCACCCCGGTTCCTATCGCCCCTACGGGAGCGTCGCGGTCGGCGGCGCGAAGGAGGCCGTCGTCGGTCCGGACGGTCGGTATGTCTTCGTCGCCGCGACCGACGGCTACGCCGTCGTCGACGTCTCCGTGGCCGACCGCCCGGAGGTCGTCGCCGAGCGCCGAGAGCTCCTCTCGGAGCGCGACGGCGGTCCGTTACGCATGATCTACGACGTCAAACTTGACGGCGACCGACTGCTCGTCGTCGGCCCCGCCAACCCGCTTCCGGGTGCGCTCGCGGGGATACTCGTCGCGGACGTGAGCGACCCGGCGACCCCCGAGACGATCGGGTTTCTCGAGACCAACTACCCCATCCACAACTGCTTTCTCGACGGCGACTACGCGTATCTGACCGCCAACGACGGCGGCGAGAACCCCCTCGTCGTCGTCGACGCCTCGGGCGAGCGCCCCGAGGAGGTCGCCCGCTGGTCGCTGCCCGAGTACGACGAGGCGTGGCGCGACGTGCCGGCGTGGCTCCGCTCGACGCACGACGTGTGGGTGCAAGACGGCGTCGCCTACCTCGCCCAGTGGGACGCCGGCACGTGGCTCGTGGACGTGTCTGACCCGACTGCGCCGACCCACGTCGCCAACTTCGGCGGCGTCCCACGGCCGGAGCTGGTCGACCTCTCAGAGCGTGAGGTGCAGCGACAGGGGACGACCCCGCCGGGGAACCACCACTACGTCGCCGCCGACGAGGACGCGACCCTTCTCGGCGTCGGCCGCGAGACGTGGGCACGGCGGACCGACGACGGCGGGCTCGTCGGCGGGCCCGGCGGTATCGACCTCTGGGACGTCGCCGATCCGACCACACCGGAGCGACTGGCGACCGTCGATCCGCCGACGGCGGACGACCAGACACGAGGTGGCGTCTGGACCACCGCCCACAATTTCGAGTTCCGCGACGGGCGTCTCTACTCCTCGTGGTATCGGGGCGGCGTCAAGCGACACGACGTCTCGGACCCGTCGAACCCCGAGCAGTTGACCTGGTGGCGCGACCCCTCGGCGGCGAGTTTCTGGACCGCCCGCCTCGCCGTCCCCGGCGAGACGTTCGTCGCCAGCGACATGGGCGTCCCACGAAACGAGGGAGCGGAACTCTACGTCTTTCCCGACCACGCGGGCGACCAGCAGAACCCGCCGCCGCTCGGCAACGAGACGGCGTCCGGCGGGTCGGGCGTCGTCACCGCGTCGCCGACGCCGACGGGCCACGCCGATACAGGGTCGGCGGCGTCGACCGGGTCGAGCGACGTCGACGCCCCCGGATTCGGCGTCGGTGTCGGTCTCGCCGCACTCGGCGTCGCCGGCTGGCGACTCGCGACCCGCCGTCGCGACTGACGCGAATCTCTCACGGTTCTGGTCTCCCTGTGGAAACCACAACATACCCATAGCTGCAGTCCAAAGGGGAGGTAATGACCGACGAGAGCCTCCAAGAGCGCATCGAGAACTGGATGGTCGGGCAGATGCCGATTATCCAGATGCACGGCGGGACGAGCGTCGTACGCGAGGCGAACCCCGAGACCGGCGAGGTCACCGTCGAACTCGGCGGCACCTGCTCCGGCTGTGGCATCAGCAACATCACCGCCCAGAACATAAAACGCGACCTCATCCTCGACTTCGAGGAGGTCGAGGACGTCACCGTCCGCGTGCCGAGCACCGGCGACACTCAGAGCGGGAGTACCGTCGAGGGTGGCCGCGGCGGCGACCTCCAGTTCTCCAACGAGTCTGCCGAGCACTTCTAAAGCTCGACGTCCGGACGGAGTGTCTCGCCCACACGTTTTTCTCCTCGAACGAACTATCTCTCTCGGATCATGCGTCACCCACTAGTCGTCCTCTGCTGCGTCGCGCTTCTCGTCCTCGCGGGCTGTACCGCACCCGCCACGGACGACCCGCCGACGTCGGACGTCCGACTCTCGCTCGACAACGCCGACTCCCAGCGGTACGAGGTGACCGTCGCCGTCGCCCCCACTACCGTCGACACCCTCCGCATCATAGGCGTCGACGGAGAGACGCGGACCTATCGAGACGTCGACAGTCTCGACGTCGTCCCGTCGGCCGTGCTCGGCAACGCCACAGGGTTCACCGCGAGCGGGCCCGACGTCACGACGAAGCGATACGTCCTCGAACCGGGGACTGGTATCGGCGACGAACTCGCGGACACGCCGCAGAACACGACTGTCGTCTACCTCGTCACGCAACCCGACGGTGCCGACCCGACCCGGTCGTGGGGAGCGGCGACCTGCGGGCAGAGCGAGTTCGCGGAGATAGCGATCCGCATCGCCGACGGCGGGGCGCTCTCGACGGCCACCCACTGCGGGTCGCTCGCGAACTGACGGGAGCGACGACCCGAGCGTCCGGCGCGCGTGCTCAGAGCGCCCGTTCCAACGCGGTGGCGACGTTCCGAGCCTTCTCGGCCAGTTCTTCGGACAGCTCCCCCGCGGCGACCGCCTCGTCGAGTTCGTCGTCGTCGACCCGCTCGACCCGGCCGTCGGCGTGTTTCACCACGTCGACGTGGAGGTCGACGTACCGGATCGTCTCCGGGAAGCACTCGACGGGCGTACAGACGTTGACGTAGGTCCCCTTCCGCTCGCCCTCCGAGTTGCGGTAGACCGTCGGATACCACCAGCGGCCCTCGCGGAACTTCGTCAAGGCGGTGTCGCCGGACTCTCGGGAGACGCCGAGCGCGTCGTAGCTCCCGCCGGGCGACATCGTCCGTTCGACCGAGAGCGTCCCCTCCGCGCCGTCGTAGTCGACGACTTCGCCGCTACCGAGCAGGATGAGTCGCCCGTCGGGTTTCCCGTGCCCGATACGGACCGTGTCGCCCTCGACGGGGCCGAACTGCCGGGTGACGACGCCGAACGGGAACGCGGCGTCCCCGTCCATCTCGCACAGCGCCTCCGCGAAGTCGACGCCGGCACTGGCCGACTCGTGGGACGCCTTGATGCGGTGGTGGCCGGGCATCGTCGTCGTCACCGCCCGGCGGTGTTCGTCGAGCGCGAACCGCGACTCACGGCCGAACCAACACCAGGCCGTCTCGGTCGGTGCGACCAACCGTCCCGGGTCGCCGACGTCGGCTCCGAGCACCTCGTCGAGTGCCGCCGCCCGTTCTGCGGCCCGTTCGAGCGCACCGTCCAGCGCGTCCATACTCGCGTCGGTGGCCGAGTGGGACCACCGGACGCCCCATCCCTCAGGAACCTCCGCGCCGAGGAGGTCGGTCATCCCGGCGAGTTCGCGTCCGGCGGCGTCGTCGCGGGTGTCGACCCGCGTCCCCTCCTGTCCGGCGACCAGCGTCGCGAGGCCGGCGAACGCCTTCAGTTCGGTGTCGAGGAGCGGCCGGTCGTCGTCCCACGGCGGCGCGGCTTCCGTCACCTGCACGCGGACGGCGTCGTCGTCGCCGATGTGGTTCGTCGCGTTGCGGAACGGGAGAAAGCCCTCGCCGCCGTCGCCGAGGTCGACGACTGCGCCGCTGCCGAGCGTCTCGCGAACGACGCCGTCGAAGACGGCTCCGGTCGGCGCGGGTTCCTGCCAGACGAGCGTGTCGACGCCGACGTCCCGGAGCAGCGAACGCATCGTCTCGACCGCCGTGGGGTCGCCCTCGACGCCGACGCCCTGTCGGTCGTCGGTCGTCGCGAGTTCGACGTCGTGGTCCTCGTCGGGGAGGCCGGCGTCGAACCGCTCGCGGATGGGGTCGGACGCTTGAACGACGTCGTGGCCCGCCTCCAACAGGAGGTGGGTCAGCGACGTGGTGTAGATGCCGCGAACGCGGACCCGAACGCTCATAGGGCGTCTCTGTCGCGGGCGAACCGCACGCGGGCGTCGACGGTCGGTCCCAGTCGGAGTTCGACCGTCTCGTCGTTCAGCACGCGGCCGTCCTCGACCGGAACGCCCCAGGAGTCGAACCGGAGGTACCCCCGCAGGTCCGCACCGTGGGTGAACAGATCGAGATACTCGACCTCGTGTTCCTGGACGTCGGTCGAACTGTGCGCCATCTCCATGTCCGAGTAGAACGTCCCGCCGTCCTCGAAGAACGCTTCCAACTGCTCGGCGTCGCGCTGGACGGCCTCGGTGACGAGCTTCGACGCTTTTCGGAGCTCCTCGCGGCCGAGACCGACCTCCCGCAGCGCCTGCTGCGTGCGTTGGTCGAAGTGCATACGCTCCCTTGGAGTGCCGGGGTTTTCAGCCTATCTCGTCGGCCGCGAGCTCTCGACCTGCGGGCGGTCGTCGGAGCGGCGGCTCGTAACCCTCGGCCGGCCGCTCCGGTCGGAGCCCGGTCAGTTATTCCCCTCCCGTGTGTAGTGGCCGTCATGGCAGAGAGACGGGATGCAGTCGAAGAAGAGACCGACGAATCGGTCGACCTCTACGACATCTCGACGTGGGAGGAACGGACATCGCTCGACGGACTCGCGGTCGCGCTGTACCGACTCCTCGCGTGGTCCGCACGGTTCGTCGTCGTCGCGTCGGCGTTTCTCATCCTCTTGGGTATCGGTGGACTGGCCGCGCTGACGGATCTCCAGACCAGCGTGTTGACACTGCTGTCGGCGATCCCCGCGCTCGGACTCGCGGCGTACGTCTACTACAGTGACGTCACAACCGGCGAACCGCTCTCGTTGCTCGTCGCGACGTTCATGCTCGGCGTGTTGACGGCGAGCTTCGCGGCCGTGGTGAACAGCCTGCTCGGCCCGATGTTCCGGTCGATCGCCGTCGTGGGGTCGGTGCTGTTCTTCTTCCTCGTCGTCGCGCCGATTGAGGAGACGGTGAAACTGCTCGCGGTCCGCCTCTACGCCTACCGAAGTAGCCGGTTCGACGCCGTCGTCGACGGGGCGGTCTACGGCGCGATGGCCGGCCTCGGCTTCGCGACTATCGAGAACTCCCTCTACATCGCCCAACAGCTCGGCGAGAACGTCGACTTCGGACTCGGACTCATCGGCGCGGGCAACGGTATCGCGGTCGTCCGCGCACTGGCCGGTCCGGGACACGTCATCTACTCGGCGTTCGCGGGCTACTATCTCGGCCTCGCGAAGTTCAACCGCGAGGACGCCGGACCCATCGTCATCAAGGGGCTCATCATCGCGGCGTTCATCCACGCCACCTACAACTCCACGGTCGGCGTCGCCTCAGGTGCGATCGCGGCGATAACGGGGCTGCCGGGTATCGTCGCGTTCATCGTCTACATCGTCGTCTACGACGGCTTCTTCGCCCTACTGCTCTTCCGGAAGATCCGCCGCTACACGAAGGCCTACCGGGCGGCCCACGAGAGCGACCGCGACGTCGACCGGGTCGTCCGCTCGGAGACGACCGAGTTCGAGTAGTTGGGAGAGAAACCGGACGGGACGGTTCAGCTCAGTCGGCTGACGTCCGAGAGGACGGCCGTCGCCGTCTCCGGACCGCCGGCACCGCGGCCGCTGAGGTTGAGGTTACCGGCGTACTCCGTCTCTAACTGGACGATGTTTCGCGTGCCGCTCACCGCGAGCGTCCCGTTCTGCGGGACGAGCCGCGGGCCGACCCGGACGCCCTCGGGCGTCGCCTCGCCGATGAGTCGGACCGTCCGACCGTCTTCGGCCGCGAGATCGAGCGCACTGCCGGGGATACTCTGGATCCCCTCCACCTCGGCGTCCGCGAGGCTGTAGCCGCCGTCGCCGAGCACGTTCGCGAGGATGACGAACTTCAGGGCGGCGTCGGTCCCCTCCACGTCGAAGGAGGGGTCGGCCTCCGCCACGCCGAGGTCCTGTGCCTCCGCGAGCACGTGTTCGTAGCCGAGTCCCTCGGCGGCCATCCGCGAGAGGATGAAGTTGGCCGTCCCGTTGAGCACGCCGCGTGCGGCGGTGATATGCGTCGATCCGAAGTCCGCGATAGTCGAGAGCACGGGGATCGCGCCGCCGACGGCGGCCTCGAACTGGACCGTCCCCGCGCTCTCGGCTTCGAGCGCGCGGAGGTCGTCGTAGCGTTCGGCGACGGGTCCTTTGTTCGCCAACACGACGTGTCGGTCGGTCTCGAGCGCGTGTCGGACGTGCGAGAACCCCGGTTCGGCGTCGCCGAGCGTCGTCGGCGTCGCCTCGACGAGGACGTCGTACTCCGCGGTGAGCGCCGCCTCGGCGTCGAGGTCGCCGACGATGCCCTCCCGTTCCTTGCGGTCGAGCACCGTCGCCGGATCGAGGCCGTCGGCGTCGACGACCGCCGTACCCGAGTCGGCGACGGCTGTGACGACGTGGCCGTACTCGCCGGCGAGTTCGACTACCGACCGGCCGACCGCGCCCGCACCGAGGACGGCGATACGGAGACTCATGCGGCCACCTCCGTGAGCGGTTCGACGACGTGTAACTCCTTCTCGTCGGCCACGTCGCGGACGGCCGCGAGTACCTCTTCGGTCTTGCCGGCGCGCGTCGCCAGTCGGAGTCGGGCGCTGGAGACGTCGTCGGTCCCCTGTGGTGCCGAAAGCGAGAAGTCGGTCACGGTCGCGTCCGTACAGTTCTGGATGCGCTTGAGCGTATCCGAGAGATCCGTGTCGATGAGGTGGCCGACGAGCAGGATGCTCAGCTCCTCGCCGTAGCGCTCCGCGCCGGCCTGGATGACGTTGACGCCGTTGTCCCGTAGTGCCTCGACGATGGTCTCGAAGCGCTCCGGCGGACACTCGAGGTCGACTTCGACCGGGATGCGGCCGCGCGGCGTGAGGTTTCCCCGTTCGTGGAAGATCGACAGGAGATTCCCGCCGTTCTCGGAGATGGGCGCGAGCGCCGCCAGCAGTTGCCCGGGTTCGTCGACGAGTTCGAGTCGGATGGTGTGGGCGTGCGCCGGCTCGCCGCCGTCGGTCTCAGCGATCTCCTCGTCGTTCTCGTCTGCCTCCGCGTCGAGGACGGTCGTGTCGTCGCTCATCGTCCACCCTCCGTGGCACGCGTCGCCACTGTTGTTGTCGGCAGGAACCGCGTGTGTCGTAGTTCCGTGCCGATGCAGGTCGGGTGATGCGTGCCCCGTTGCATGTTGTACACCACTCGTTGCTCTCGGTATAAGCCTTCGTCGGTCGCAACTCTCTCCGCCGTCGCGCGACTGTTATCACGTGACGAACGCACCGGCCGATCCGTATGACGCTCGTGTCTCCGTACCATCACTTCGAGATGTGAGTGGCAGGTAGATGAACGTGTGGGGCGTCTCGGCTCGAAGACGGCCGTAGCGACGACGCTTCGAGGGAGGTGGTAGAGGTAAGCTCTCTCCGACGCCCGGTATCGGGGTCGCCGTCCCGGCGACGTGGCCATCACGTATGTAGTCCACCCGGCCGAACCGACGCCCGAGATGACACACGTCGCTATCACCGGCGCCGCCGGCAACGTCGGGAAGGTCGCCGTCGACGCGTTCGCGGAGACGGACCACGATCTCACCCTGTTCACGCACAGCGAGCACGACGACCTCGACAGCACCGTCCTCGACGTCACCGAACGAGAGGCGTTCGTCGACGAACTGCCGGACGACGCCGACGTCCTCGTCCACCTCGCCGCCAACCCCTCGCCGTACGCCGAGTGGGACGCGGTGAGCGAGGTGAACGTCGACGGCGTCTACAACGCCTACCACGCGGCCGTCGAGAACGACCTCTCGCGAGTCGTCTACGCCAGTTCGAACCACACGATCAACGCGACGGCGGTCGCCGACCCGACGGAACCGGAGACGCTCACCGCCGACGCGTCGGCGATGTACCCGGACGACGACACCGCACCGGACTCCTACTACGGCGTCACCAAGGTCGCCGGAGAGGCGATGGGGAAGTTCTACGCCCACCGGCATGGTCTCGACGTGGTGAACCTCCGCATCGGGTGGCTCATGTCCGAGTCGGAACTCCGCGAGACCGTCGACGACCCCCCCTCGGAGTACGAGTCGGACGCCGTCCGCTTCGCGCGAGCGATGTGGCTCAGTCCGCGCGACTGTCGGGACGCGATCGTGGCGTCGGCGACGGCCGACCTCCCGGAGACGCCGGTGACGGCCCACGCCATCTCGCGGAACGCCGACCGAGTGCTCTCGCTGACCGAGACGCTCCGGACGCTCGGCTACGACCCCCGCGACGACGCGGCACGGGTACTCGACGACTGACCGAGTGGCGAGACGCGACCTCCGACGTGAACGGCCAGCGCGCTTAACGTTGTCTCGCGAGTACGGTCCGGTGAAGGCACGTCTCGTCCGTCGCAGTCGCCTGGACGTGCTCTGTGAGAACTGATCTGACACGTCTGGCCACGACTACCGCACTGAGACACAACTGTACTCCCTAGCGCAGCCATGTTGACTGAAGACCATCTCCCCAGCGACAAAGACGCGATCGTCAGCGCACCGAGCGGCGACGGCAGTTACGTCCTCGCCACCGTCAACCAGTACCCCTCGAGCACGGACGCCGGCTGGCAGGGTGCGTTGATCGAGGAACCGACCGCCTTCCGCTCGGACGTCCTGCAAGCGACGGACCTGCACACGCTGCTGTGGGACGCCGAACTCGAACAGACGCTCGACGTGCGCAACGACGCCGTCGACAGCGACGTCGAGTACGAGTCGAGTCGCGTCCCCGAGGTCCACATCCGCAACCGCTTCGAGTTCGCCGACGACTCCACCGCCGACCTCGAACAGGACGTCCTCGTCAGCGCGGAGACGGCCGCCCTGCTCGTCCGCAGCGACGTCTCCTTCGACCAGTCGGAGACCAACAGCCACACCGCCTACACTCTGCTCAACTCGGCGATCCACTCGAGCGAGGCCGACGCCGACGGCGAGGAGGCGTCCGTGACGACGGCCGACGGCTACGACTGCGTCGTCGCCCACGACGCGGACAACGAACGCTACGTCGCCCTGGCACAGCGTCGGCCCGAGACCGACCAGACCGGTTTCGACGGCCGGCGCGTCGGCCTCGTCGACACCGACGAGGGACCGGACAAGAGCGCCTGGGCCGACATCTACGAGGAGAACGACGGCCAGATCGACGACAACGACGGCAACGAGGGCCACGTCGACGTCGGTGTCGGTCTCTTCCTCGACGACGACGCGTCGGCGACGTGGGTGACGGCCGTCGGGTTCGGGCGGAGCGAAGCGGACGCCCTCGAGGCCGCGACGACGGTGCTCGACAACGGCTACGAGGCCGAACGCGACGCGTTCGCCGACGCCTGGGAAACGTGGCACGAGTCGACCGCGGGGTCGCCGCTCGACGACGACACCGTCACCGGGATGTACGAACGGTCGCTGACGAGTCTGAAATGTGCTCAAGACCCTCGCGGACCGATGATCGCCGGCGCGTTCGCCCCCAACGAGCAGGGGTATCGCTACGTCTGGCCGCGCGACCAGGTGATCCTCGTCCAGGCTGCGCTGGCCGCGGGGGCGACCGAGGAGGCGAGAGCAGCGCTCGGGTGGCTCGAGGAAGCGCAGATCACGGACGACGTGACCGACGACCGCGGCATCGACCGGAAGGGGACGTGGTGGCAGAACTACCGGACCGACGGCGAGGCCCACTGGACGGTGCTCCAACTCGACCAGATCGGCGGTCCGATCTACGCCCACTGGCTGCTCTGGCAGGAGACCGGCGACGACGACGTCGTCGACGCCCACTACGAGATGAGCGAGCGGGCCGCGGAGTTCCTGCTCGCGTACGACAACGGCGCGGGCTTCCCGGGGAAACATCAGGACCCGTGGGAGGAAGTGTGGGGGTACAGCACCGAGGGCGTCGCCGCCGGCATCGCCGGTCTACGGTCGATGGCGGCGCTCGCCGACGAGAAGGGCGACGAGGAGTTCGCCGAGGAGTGCCGCGAGCACGCCGCGACGTGGGCGGGGAACTTCGACGACTACTGTTTCCACCCGGACGCCTACCTCGGCGACCACTACGTCACCGCCGACAGCCCCGAGCGCGACGACGACGTCTCGCCGAACGAGCGGCCCGACGCCGCCGCGTTCGTGGCCTACTGGCCGTGGAACGTCGCGGCGGTCGACAGCGACGAGCTGGGTTCGACGCTCGCCGCCGCAGAGGACGAGTCGTGGACGTCGCCCGGTGCGCGGTGTCTCGCCCGCTACCCCGAGGACGACTACACCCCCACGGGCGACCCCGAGGACGGCGGGTGGCCGCTCTGTGAGGCCTACGCCGACGTCGCCCGCTGGCAGCGCGGGCACGACGACGACGCCGTCGCCGACTACGTGTTCGAGCACGCGCTCGCGTGGACGACGGCGGCGGGACTCCTCCCCGAACAGGTCGACGGCGAGGGCGACGTCCGCTGGAACAGCAACCTCCAGTGGAGTCAGGCGATGTACATTCTGCTGACGGAGAGCCACGCGCGCGGCGAACCGTACGGGTTCGCCCCCGACGAGTAGCGTCGCTCTCCGACTCGTCGTGTCGACGTCGCTCTCTCCGACGTGGCCGACGCTGGTCGACACCGAGAGAAGAACCGCAGAAGACGAGGCGCGCGTCGCCGCTTAGATGTAGTCGACGGCGGGCGAGAGCTCGAGCTTCATGCCCTTGCGCTCTCGGATCTCCATGATCTTGTCCGTCTGAAGGCTGTCGGACATCACGCGGAAGCCGGCGTTCTCCGTGTTCCAGGAGGCGCGACCCTCGGTCGCCGAGCGGACGTCCGAGGAGAAGCCGATCATCTCTTCGACGGGTGCGATACCCTCGATGACCATGAGGTCACCCTCTTGGTACATGTCGTCGACGCGGCCGCGACGACCCTGAATCTCGCCGGAGGCCGAGCCCATGTAGTCCGAGGGAACGTCGATGCGGACGTTCTGGATGGGTTCGAGCAGCTTCACCTTCGCGTCGATGAGCGCACGGTGGACAGCCTCGCGAGCGGCGGGGATGACCTGTGCGGGACCACGGTGGATGGTGTCCTCGTGGAGCTTCGCGTCGTGGAGACGGAGGAGTGCACCCTGGACCGGCTCTGCGGCGAGCGGACCGTCGTTGAGTGCTTCTTCCATCCCCTCGACGACGAGTTCCATCGTCTCGTTGAGGTGCTGGATACCCTTCGTCTCGTCGAGCAGGACGTTCGTCCCGAAGATGTGCTCGAAGTTCTGGGAGGCGTCCTTGTCCATGCCGGCCTCCTGCAGCGCCTCGCGGCGCTCCAGTTCGGGCATGTCGTTCGCGATGTTGCCCATCTTGATGTCGTCGATGATGTCCTGCGAGAGAGGCTCGACGGAGATGTAGAACTTGTTGTGGCGGTTCGGGGAGACGCCCTCGACCTCGCGGGAGCTCTGCGTCGGTGCCTCGCGGTAGACGACGATCGGCTCACCGGTGTGGACCGGGATACCCTGGTTCTTCTGAATACGCTGCGTGATGACCTCGAGGTGGAGCTCACCCTGACCGCTGATGAGGTGCTCGCCGGTGTCCTCGTTGATCTCCACACGGATGGTCGGGTCCTCCTTCGCGACCTGCTGGAGCGTCTGGATGAGCTTCGGCAGGTCGTCCATGTTCGTCGCCTCGACGGACTTCGTGATGACCGGCTCGGAGATGTGCTCGATCGACTCGAACGGCGTCATCTCCACGGAGGAGACGGTGGAACCGGCGATAGCGTCGCGGAGACCCGTGACGGCGGCGATGTTGCCTGCGGGGACGCCGCGGTCGAGGTCCTCGCGCTCGCCACCCATGAAGATACCCACGGACTGGACGCGGTTCTTCTTGGCGGTGCCGGAGACGTAGAGTTCTTGACCCTTCTTGATGGTCCCCGAGAACAGGCGACCGGTCGCGATCTCGCCCGCGTGGGGGTCCATCGAGATGTCGGTCACCATGAAGACGACGTCGCCGTCGTCGTCGACCTCGCGCATCTGCCTCGCGATGTCCGATTCGGCGTCACCACGCCAGACGGCGGGGATGCGGCGGGGCTGGGCGTCGAGCGGGTTCGGGAAGTGCTCGGCGACCATGTCCAGCACGACGTCCGAGAGCGGCGTCCGCTCGTGGAGCTCCTGCCGCTTGTCGTTCTGCTCCATCTCGATGATGTCGCCGAACGAGATGCCGGTCTCTTGCATCGACGGCATCGAGACGCCCCACTTGTAGAGTGCGGACCCGAAGGCGACGGTGCCGTCTTCGACGGAGACCGTCCAGTCGTAGTCCTTCTCCTCGGTCATGCCACGGATGAGCTCGTTGACGTCGGAGATGACGTCGAAGAGCCGCTCCTGCATCTCCTGGGGCCCTTCCTGGAGCTCGTTGATGAGGCGGTCGACCTTGTTGATGAACAGTGCGGGCTTGACACCCTCGCGGAGCGCCTGCCGGAGCACCGTCTCCGTCTGCGGCATCGCGCCCTCGACGGCGTCGACAACCACGAGCGCACCGTCGACGGCACGCATCGCACGGGTCACGTCGCCACCGAAGTCGACGTGGCCCGGCGTGTCGATGAGGTTGATGAGGTGGTTCTGGTCCTCGTACTCGTGAGTCATCGAGACGTTCGCCGCGTCGATGGTGATCCCACGTTCCTGCTCGTCCTCCTTCGTGTCCATGGCGAGCTGCTGTCCGGCCGTCTCGTCGGAGATCATGCCGGCACCTGCGAGGAGGTTGTCGGAGAGCGTCGTCTTCCCGTGGTCGACGTGAGCAGCGATGGCGATGTTCCGGATCTGCTCCGGCTTGTCCATCAGTTTCTCACATTCTTGAACAATCTTCTTTCGTCGGCCCATTATACTGATTCCTTCCGGTAGGAGGGTCAAAAGGGTAGTGTTTCGACCGAGCGAGCGTCACGGTGACACACTCCGCGAGAACGGAACGGAGAACCCACCGATACGCGGACGGTGCGTCGGGCACAAGAGTCATACTCCCGTATCACTTGATACCACTACACATGGACGTGCGCGTGCTGGGGGCCGCCGCCCCCGACCCGTTTCTCAGCGCGGCAGACCTGTTCGAGACCGAGTACGACCTCGAGTGGCCGGTTCGCGTCCGCGTCAGGGACGACCCCGACGAACGGACGTGGGCGGCCCACTACGACGGTCACCACGTGTTGAACATCTCTCGACAGGCCGCCACGAGCGTCATGGCACGCGAACTCGCCCTCCACGAGTTCGCTCACATGGCTCGATACGAGGAGTCTCACCCCTCTCACACCCAGTCCATCGACGAGGTGCTCTTCCTCGCACTCACCGGACGGTCGGTCGAGCGCCGCAAACTGGCCCACTGCTATCAGATCGCGAACCACATGAAGGACATCTACGCCGACGACATCACGCTCTCGTTGGCGCCGGCGACCAAGCTCCTGACCTTCCTCGAGTCGCAACTGGCAACCGCCGTCGCCGACCGACCGTCGGCAGCCGGCCGAACCGACTGGACGCGGCTGACGGCCGCCGCCGACCCCGACATCACCGCCGTCAACGCCGCCTTCGCGCTGGCGCTCGTCGAGCGACACGACCTCGTCGACCCGACCCACCCGCTCTACGACTTCGCGGCGGTCGCCGGCGACGACGCCCCCGACGTCGACGTCGACGCGTTCAAACGCCGGTTCAAGTCGCTCGTCACCAACCCCTCCGAGAGCGACTACCGCAAGGCGCTCGTCGACGTCACCCGTGCCTACGCGGTTCACTCGGGGTCGTCGCCCGCGGCCGACTGAGTCGCCTGCGCTCGCGACGCCACACGCTTACCGTCGCCGACCGTCCGCACTCCCCACACGATCGCTGCAGCCACGAGGAACACCCCGCCAAGCACTGCGACGGACGTCGTCTCGCCGTACACGTCACCGACGACGCCCGCCAACACCGCCAGCGGAATCCGGGCCAGTCGGGTCACCATCGAGAACGCCGACAGCGTCGTCGCTCGCCCGACTGTCTCTATCTGCCCGTTCAGAAACCCGTTGACGAGCGGCGACAAGAGCGTCGTCGATCCGCGCAGTGCGACGAACATCGGCAGCGACGCGAGAAGGATCCACTGCGGGAGGAGAAAGAGTCCCGCCGTCCCGAGCGAGACGACGAGCAGCGCGTCCCGGAACCCGAGTGTCGCTTCCAGCGTCCCTGCGTGATAACTCGCCACGGCGGAGACGCCGGTGAATGCCGCGTAGAGAACACCGAGGAGGACACTCTCGGGAAGTGCTCCGAACCCACTCACACCCGACGAGAGCGTCCGCTCGAAGAGCGTTCTCGCCACGGGCTGGATGTAGGTGTCCCCGGTGCTGACGACGGCGAAGAAGAGACTCGTGTAGAGCACGACCGACAGCATCGGCTGTCGCGTGAACCGCTTGCGGACGATCCTGAAGGTATCGGTCGCGGTGACGTGCCCGTCGGCCGCCGCCCGGTCGGTACTCGGAAAGCTTGCCAGCACGACCAGACCCAGCGCGTTGAGTGCGACCGAAGCGACGAACGGGAACCTCGGATCGAGGGTGTACAACACGCCACCGGCGAGCATCGTCGCGACGGACGTCGCCCGCATCACCGACTCGCCTCGGCCCCGAACGCGGGTGAACGCCGAGGGGTCGGTCTGCTCTTCCAGCCGTTCGTACAGCCACGCGTCGGCGCTCCCGGAGACGAAGGTCTGAGCGAGCGCCCACAACACGTAGAGGACCGCGTACGCGACGAACGACTGGAACACGACGAACCCGGCGAGCGAGAGCACCGTGAACACGACCGACAGGACGAGACTCGCCCGCCGACCGAGCTGGTCGGCCACGTATCCGGTCGGAACCTCGCTGAGCACGACCACCGCAGACGAGAGTGCGCCGAGCAGTCCGACCTGTGTGAACGAGAGCGTCCGGAGGAGAAACAGGGTGAACACCGGGTAGATGAACCCGGCTGACCGCGTCGCCTGATACAGGTAGTAGCGAGTGACGAGACGCCCGCCTGCGGTCATACTCGACGGTTCGGCGACCGAACGGAAAAGTACTCGCTGAAGCGAACTTCAGTGCCGCCGCTCGCGGGAGTCGGCGTCGAAAGAGAGAGATGAACTGCTTAGCGGGCCGCGGCGGCGACGCGTTCGCGCTCTTCCTTCTGGGAGATGGCGTACGTCTGGACGTCGTAGTTCGACGCACCGACGAGCTGCTGGGCGAGCGCCTCGGCGGCGCTCGTCTTCGACTTGAAGGAGGCGGACTTCGTCCCCTCTGCGAGGTAGCGCAGCGCCTGGTCGACGCGTCGCTGCGGCGCGACGTCGACGGCCTTCGGGACGGAGATGCCACCGTACTTCAGGCGGACGGTCTCCTCGCGAGGTGCGGCGTTCTCGATGGCCGTCACGAGCACCTGCACCGGGTTCTCTTCGGTGCGCTCGTGGACGATCTCGAAGGCGTCGCGGACGATCTGCAGCGTCTTCTGCTTCTTGCCCGTGTTGTCCTCCGTCTGCATCAGACGGTTGACGAGGCGTTCGACGACGCTGATCTCGGATTTCTTGAACTGCTTGGAGGCGTGACGACCCATCGTGTGCGCGATGGGGGTCACGTTCAGGTAGCGCTGGGTGCTCGGGTCGGCGTACTCGATCTCCGAGACGTCCCAGACGCCGAAGAGCTGTGCGTTCGACTCCGCTTCGTCGCTGTCGGCCGGTGATTCCGGCTCGGGGGGTTCGCTCTCGGACATTATCGGACAGGCTTCTCCGCGTTACCGCGCACGAGCTCGATCATCGACACACCGTTGACCTTCTCGACTTTGTAGTTGACACCCGAGAGGTCGCCCATCGCGCGACCCTTCGCGCCACCGATCCCGGCGATGGTGACCTCGTCGTGTTCGTCGATGAAGGAGATCGCACCGTCACCCGGACAGAAGGCGGTGACCTGCTTACCGTTCTTGATAAGCTGGACACGGACGCACTTTCGGATCGCCGAGTTGGGCTGCTTTGCTTCGATGCCGACCTTCTCGAGAACGATGCCGCGGGCCTGCGGGGCACCCTCGAGCGGGTCGGACTTCTTGCGAAGGCCGCGCTCACGGCGCGCGTACTTCGAGTCGGACCATCGGTGACTCTGACGGTCCTGTTTGAGTTTGCGTGCTGCGTACTTACCGTTCGCCATAGTGAACGTGAGTTCCGGACGGAGCTACTTAAGCCTCCCTTTTCGCTCCGGGAGAAACGGCCTCAGATTCCTTCTTTCACCCCGCTACTCGGTTCTGAGGGCGTCTCAGTGATTCGAGTTACGGCCGCTCAGGAGAGCAGAGGGAACGAACGGCCTGCACAGGCCGTCAGAGGGACGGTCGTGAGTCGTTCCGGTGTTCGCCGGCGCAGGGTCGACGAACACCGATACCAGTTGCGACAGTCCCTCTCACTCGAGATAGAACAGCACCTCGAACTCGGCGGCGCAGTGCTCGCAGGTGACCGGTTCGCCGTAGAGGGTGTCGCCGAGTTCGGGACTTCCCCCGTCGGCCACCGCGAGCGTCGCCGGCAGGTCGACGTCGCACGAGGGACACGAGATGGGGACTGGTGGCTGTGACATACCCCGCAGAACGCTCTATATCGGCTTAGTTATCAGTTAGATAAACGTTCGACGGCCGCACGCCGGTGAGCGGTCGTATTCGACCGTTCTCCGCCGACTTTCGTCGGTTAGGTTGTCCTTACCCGACGATTCACTCGGCCAGGAGTGACGTCTCGCGTCGGGACGAGCGGCGGTTCGCAGTCGGACGAACCGCCGTCACGTCAGTTGGATGTCGTCGATGTCGTAGTGACGACGGGCCAACGTGCGGGCGGTCTGGATGTTCGCGCCATCCTTCCCGATGGCGACGCCGCGGTCGGCCTCCTCGACCTCGACGTAGGCGACCCGGTCGTCCTGCTCGGAGACGGTGACGTGTCGGACCGCGGCCGGAGCGAGCGCGCTGGCGACGAACGCCTCCGGCGTGTCGGCGTCTTCGACCAGTTCGACCGCCTTGCCGACGCGCTCTTCGAACCGCTTGACCGTCTTGCCGGCCGGTCCGATCGCCTTCCCCATCTCGCCGGCGGGGACGAGGATCACCACCCGATCGTCGTCGACGAGGCAGTCCTTGGCGCTGACTTCGGCCAACTCGTCGAAGAGGCCGATGAGTCGCATCGCTTCGTCCGACAGCGTGACCTTCATCTAGTCGTCCGACGTCGCGCTGAACGACCCCATCTTCAGGTCGACGTCGCCCGTGCCGATGGCGACGGGTTTGCCGACGATGACGTTCTCGATGACGCCGTCCAGATCGTCGTTCTCGCCGTGGATGGCGGCGTCGAGCAGGTGGTTGACGGTGACCTCGAACGCCGCACGTGCGAGCACGGAGTCCTTGCTGCCGGAGATCCCGTGACGGCCGATGGACTCGATGGTGCCGCGGTTCGTCATGATGTCCGCGACGAGCATCAGGTGACGGATGTTCACGTCGTCGAGACCCTGTTCGCGCAGCGTGTCCATCGTCTCCTCGATGATCGCCTCGCGGGCGGCCTCGACGCCGAGTTCACGGTACACTTCGTGGATGTTGTTACACGTCGTTCGCGAGGCGTCGACACCCTCGATCGAGAGCACGTCGCCGAAGGCCGACCCCTCGGTGTAGAGGACGAACTCCTCGTCGCCCTCGTCGGTCTGCTCCTTGCGGATGACGACGCGGCTGATCTCTTCGATCCCCTTGAACGTGATCTCGCGGAGCTGTTCGACCAGCTGGAGCAGCTGTCGATAGCTCGGCTGGTCGGGGCCGAACTCGATGACGGTGCCGGACCGGCGCGTCTTCACGCCGAGGGCGTCCTCGATGGTCTCTGCGATCTCTTGGGCGACCTCGGTGACGTCGTTCGCACGCGGCCATCGCTCGGCCAGCGTGTCGTCGTTGAGGTCGATCTGGACCAGCATGTCGGCGACGTTCGTCGACACGTCACCGAGCGCGAGGATCTTCGTCGCCTCGATGTCCCAGACCACCTCGTGGGCCCGCTCGCGGTCCGTCGCGTAGGGGACGTCCGCCTCGTTCTGTTCGGCGGACTCCAAGTGGACGGTCATCATCGGCGTGTCCGGCGTCTTCCGGGCGTCCACCAGCTCGATGAGACGGGGGAGCCCCTGGGTGACGTCGATCTCGGCCACACCGGCGTAGTGGAACGTGTTCATCGTCATCTGCGTCCCCGGCTCACCGATCGACTGCGCGGAGACGGTGCCGACCGGGTCCAGCGGGTCGACACGGGTGTCGATGTACCGGTTCTCGACCGCCTCGGCGATCTCGTTGGCCTGCTCGGGCGTCACGAGCCCCTCGCGGCTCTCGATGGTCTTGTAGACGCGCGTCTTCAGACGGCGCGGTAGCTCCGTATCCTCGACCACGAGCGCGATATCTTCCGTCACGTGGTCGTACTCGCCGACGAGCTGGTTGACGCTCTTCTCTTCGTCAGTCATCGGACTCCACCTCCGTCCCTATGGCCTTGTTCCGACCGGGACCGGCGTGCTCCGAGAGGTTCGTCGGCGGCTCGCGTCGGCCGAGGAACCGCTCTTTCTGCGCTTCGCTGTCGAACTCCGACTCGATGATGCGGTCGGCGATCTGTTCGACGTCGACGTCGCCGTCCTCGCTCGAAGAGACCTTCACCGGACTCGTGCCGTCCTCGCCGAACTCGAACTGGACGATGGTGCCCGACGTGTCGCGCACCGAACCGTCGTACTGCGCTTCGAGCTCCGAGAGAGCGTTGATGAGCCGACGCTGCAGGTACCCGGACTTCGAGGTACGGACTGCCGTGTCGACCAGCCCTTCGCGGCCACCCATCGCGTGGAAGAAGAACTCACGCGGCGTCAGTCCGCCACGGTAGGAGTTCTCCACGAACCCGTGTGCCTCCGCCGAGAGGTCGTTCTTCTTGTAGTGGCTGAGCGTACGGTCCTCGTACCCGCGGTTGATGCGTTCGCCCCGAACTGCCTGCTGGCCGACACAGCCGGCCATCTGCGTCAGGTTGAGCATCGACCCACGGGCACCCGAGCGAGCCATGATGACCGCCGGGTTGTCGTCGCCGAAGTGATCGTCGGCGATCTCACCGGCAGAGTCACGGGCCTTCCCGAGCGTCTGCATGATCTTCATCTCGAGCGTCTCGTCGACGGTACGACCCGGCAGCGACTCGAGTTCGTCCGCCTCGTACGTCGAGATGAGTTCCTGGATCCGCTCGTAGGCGTTCTCGATGGCCTCGTCGACCTGTTCGTTGGCCTCCGGCGGGATCGACTCGTCGTCGATTCCGATGGAGAACCCGAAGTGCATGATGGCACGCATCGCCAGCGCGGCGATCTCGTTGACGAACACGCGAGCGCGCGTCTCCGAGTAGACCTTCGTGATGGTGTCGACGATCTCCCCGCCGAACGCTCCGACGGCGTCCTCGTCGATCGTCCCCTCGACGAGCTGACCGTCGACGATACGGACGTCGTCGCCGGTCGAACTCGTGAAGTCGAGCGAGAGGTCGTCGGGCAGCAGTTCCGAGAAGATGGAGTGTCCCGTCCAGTACGGCTCGCCGTCCTCCTCGCCGTCCGGGTCGGGGAGCGTGTCGACGCTCGTCGCACGCAGCAGGTCGAGCGCCTGCGTCTCCGTGAACCGTGGGTTCTCGTGCGTCAGGAGGTACGTCCCGCTGATGTGGTCCTGGATCGCGCCGATGATGTTCTCACCGAAGCGCGGCGAGAGGATCTGTTCCTGCACCCGCATGAGGACGCGCGCCTCCGCGCGGGCCTCCTCGTTCTGCAGCGCGTGCATGTTCATCTCGTCGCCGTCGAAGTCTGCGTTGTACGGCGGGCAGACGACGGTGTTCAGCCGGAACGTCTTGTACGGCATCACGACGACCTCGTGCGCCATGATCGACATCCGGTGCAGCGACGGCTGTCGGTTGAAGATGACGATGTCGCCGTCGACGAGATGGCGGTTGACCTCCCAGCCGAGTTCGACCTTCTCTGCGAGCTCTTCGCAGTTCTTCTCGGTCACCTTCAGGCGACGACCGTCGGGCCGCTTCACGTAGTTGGCACCCGGGTGGCCCTCGGGTCCGTTACGGACGTACTGTTGCGCTTCGTCGATGTTGCGCTCGGTGACGTTCATCGTCTGGGTCATCTCCCGAGCGACGCGCTCGGGGACGCCGACCTCGTTCAGGCTGAGCGTCGGGTCCGGCGAGATGACGGTCCGTGCCGAGAAGTTGACGCGCTTCCCGGACAGCGAGCCACGGAAGCGACCCTCCTTGCCTTTCAGGCGCTGAGAGAGCGTCTTCAGCGGACGACCGGAGCGGTGACGCGCCGGCGGCGTGCCCGAGATCTCGTTGTCGACAAACGTAGTGACGTGGTACTGCAGCAGTTCCCACAGGTCCTCGATGATCAGCTGGGGCGCACCCGCCTCGCGGTTCTCCATGAACCGCTGGTTGATGCGGATGATGTCGACCAGCTTGTGGGTCAGGTCGTCCTCGGAACGCTGGCCGTTGTCCAGCGTGATGGAGGGACGGGCCGTCACCGGCGGCACCGGCAGGACGGTCAGGATCATCCACTCCGGTCGGGACCGACTCGGGTCGATACCCAGCGAGGCGAGGTCGTCGTCCGGGATGTCCTCGAACCAGTCGCGGATGTCCGAGGGCATCAGTTTGTTCATGTCCTCCTCGGTCAGGTCGACGTCCAACGCCTTCTCCAGCGCCTTGCGGTCGTCCTTCCGCGGGCGGAACGACCCGGACATGATCTCGTTGACGCGCTGCAGGTCGATGCCGGTCTTCTCGGCGAGCGCCTGCGGCGACATCCCCTCGTCGTCCTCGTCGTCGGGGTCCGGCTGCATCGCCTGTGCGATGAGCTCCGAGTAGTCGCCCGAAAGGACGTCCTGGACCTCGTAGTAGGTCGTCGGCTTCTCGTGTTTGATGTCGTGCTGCGGCGAGCCACAGTAGGGACATCGCTTGGCCTTGCGGGCCTGCCGGACCGCGGCCTTCATCACGTCGCTCCAGTCCTCGCCGAGCTCCTTCGTCCGCTGGAGCTTCTCGTGGTACTCCTCCTGTTCCTCCGCCGTGAGTGCGAGTCGACCGCAGTCGCGGCAGGTCGACCGCAGCAGGCGACGGATGAGCTTCGTGAAGCCGACGTGGATCACTGGCGCGGCGAGTTCGATGTGGCCGAAGTGGCCGTTACAGGACCCCGAGTGCTGCCCGCAGGTGCGGCACTCCAGCCCCGGGTCGATGACGCCCAGCCGCGGGTCCATCAGCCCCATGTCGATGGGGTAGCCGTCGTCGTCGTACGTGTCCGCCGTGATGACCTTCGTGGCGGACATGTCGCGATACGTCTCTGGGTCCATCAACCCGAACTGGATGCCGCCGATCTCTTTTGGTGTCTGCATTGACATTCGTGATACCTCCGCTTAGACTGCGTCCTCCAGTTCGATCTTCGGTCGGATGCCGAGCGCCTTCATCTCGTCGAGCAGGAGCTTGAACGCGTAGCTGACCTCGATCTTGTGGATGTTGTCCTCGTCCCCGGTGATGGGGTCGTAGATACGGCGCTGCTCTCTGTCCTCGACCGCTACCATCCCGGTGTCGGCGCTGACGTACACCTCTTCGCGGTCCGAGGAGTCGAGCAGCCGTTCCTTGAGGGCCATCGCCGCACCGTGACCGATGAGCACCTCACGCTCCATCTCACCCACACGGAGCCCACCCTCGCGGGCGCGCCCCTCGGTAGGCTGGCGAGTGAGCACCTGCACCGGCCCGCGCGAACGGGCGTGCAGCTTGTTGCTCACCATGTGGTACAGCTTGTGGTAGAAGATGATGCCGAGGAAGATCTGCGCCTCGACCTTCTCGCCGGTCACGCCCGAGTACATGACCTCCTTGCCGGCGGAGTTGAACCCGTGGTCTTCGAGCGCGCCACGGAGTTCCTCTTCGGACTCGCCCTGGAAGGCGGTCCCGTCGACGCGGCGCCCTTCGAGGGCACCGACCTTGCCACCGAGCATCTCCAGCACGTGACCGACCGTCATCCGCGACGGTAGTGCGTGCGGGTTGAGGACCAGGTCGGGGACGACGCCCTGTTCGGTGAACGGCATGTCCTCCTGGGGTGCCAGGTGACCGACGACACCTTTCTGGCCGTGTCGCGACGCGAACTTGTCCCCGAGTTCGGGGATTCGCTCGTCGCGGACGGAGACTTTCGAGAGCTTCGAGCCGTCTTCACCCTCCATCAGCGTGACGGTGTCGACGACACCGTCCTCGCCGGAGCGCATCGTGACGGACGTCTCGCGGCGCTTCTGCGGCGAGAGCCCGCCCATGTCGTCCGGTTCCTCAAGGAACCGCGGCGGCGACGTCTTGCCGAGGAGGACGGAGTTCTCGTCGACGACCGTCTCGGGGTTGACGAGGCCGTCCTCGTCGAGGTGCGTGTACGCGTCTTCGCCGCGTGCACCGCGGACGTCCTGACTCGGGATCTCGAAGCGGTCCTCCTGACCGCCGGGATAACGCCGTTCCTCACCCTCGTAGGTCCGGAAGAAGTGCGAGCGAGCCATCGCGCGCTCGACCGACCCCTTGTTCATCACGAGCGCGTCCTCGATGTTGAACCCCTCGTAGGACATCACCGCGACGACGAAGTTCTGTGCGGCGGGGCGCTCGTCGAAGCCGATCTGCTCGGTCGTCTGCGTCTTCACCATCGACAGCTGCGGGTAGTGCAGCAGGTGCTGACGCGTGTCCGGGCGGATACGGTAGTTCGCCGACGGGAGCCCGAGCGACTGCTTCATCATCCCTGCGCCCATCGTAATGCGGGGCGAGGCGTTGTGCTCGGGGTAGGGGATCATCCCGGCGCCGATACCGAAGATGAGCTGTGGGTCGATCTCGAGGTGCGTGTGGTCCTCGGAGACCTCCTCTTCGTCGACGGCGACGTAGATGTCCTCCTCCTCTTCAGCGTCGATGAACTCGACGTAGCCGCGTTCGACGAGGTCCTCGAACTCCAGTTCGCCGTTCTCGACGGCCTCGATCTCATCGTCACCGAGGAGCGGCTGGCCCTCTTCGACGACGATGAGCGGTCGGCGAGCACGACCCGCGTCGGCGTTGACGATGACTTCGCGGGTTCGCTCCTTGACCGAGACGTTCACCATCTGGCTGACGTCGCCGCGACGTCGTGCTTCTCGAATCTGTGCTGCGAGCTCGTTCGGGTCCGGATGCGTCCCGACTAAGCTCCCGTTGACGTAAACTTTCGCCTCTCGTGCCTGAGCCATGTTAGTCGTCTGCCGGTTGTGGTTCGACGCCTTCGAGACCCGGGATACCCTCGACTCCCATCGACGCCAGTTCGCGTTTGAGTGCCTGTTCGTCTTCGATGTTCTGTGAGAGCTCCATCGCCTGCGCGAAGTTCTTCACGAGCCCACAGTTCGGTCCCTCCGGGGTCTCGGAGGGACAGATGCGACCCCACTGGGTCGCGTGCAGGTCACGCGCCTCGAAGTGGGGTTGGCTGCGCGACAGCGGCGAACGGAGCCGACGCAGGTGCGACAACACGCCCATGTAGTCGGTTCGGTCGACCAACTGGGAGACGCCGGAGCGGCCACCGACCCAGTTGCCCGTCGCGATGGGGTGTTCGAGCCGTTCGGTCAGCACGTCCGAGCGAACCACGGTGTTGACAGTGAGGTTCCGGTTCCGCATGTTCGCGCGTTCGAGCTGGTACTTCACGTCGCGTGCGAGCTTGTTCAGCGCCGTCCGGAACAGGTCCTTCATCAGGTCGCCCGAGACCTTGAGGCGCTTGTTGGCGTAGTGGTCCTTGTCGTCGGAGTCGCGGCGGCCGAGTGCGAGCTCGAAACACGCCTCTGCCATCCGACAGAGGTAGAACGCCTTGTTGCTGCGGACCTCCTCGTCCTCGACGCCCTCCTCGTGGAGATGCGGCAGGAGATAGCGGTCGATGACGTAGTTCGCGCGTTTCAGCTGGTAGTTCTTGCCCTGTCCGCTGGCGACGCGCTTGCCGAGCTTCTCGATTGCCTCCTCCTGGGTCTGGACTTCGGCCATCTCCAGGTTCTCGAGCATGAACTTCACGATCTCCGGGTCGTCGGAGACGCGGTGGACGATCTCCTCGTCGGACTCGAGTCCGAGCGCCCGGACGAGGGTGACGAAGTTGACGCTGCCCGAGACGGACGGGAACGACACTTCGAGGATCCCCTCACGGTTGCGTTCGCAGAGGACGAGTGCCCGGTAGCCACGGCGCTGCGAGAAGGTCTTTGCGACCTGGATCTCGTCGCCGTACTTCGTGTCGTACTCGGCGAGGATCTTGTTGGGTGCGAGGTCCTCCGAGGTCATGAGGACGCGCTCGGAACCGTTGACGATGAAGTAGCCGCCGGGGTCGACGGGGTCCTCGCCGATCTCGACGAGCTCCTCGTCGTCGAACCCCGAGATGTTACACTTGCTCGAGCCGACCATGATGGGCATCCGGCCCACCTTGGTCTCCGCGGAGTCGACGACGACCTCCTCCTCCTCTTCGCCGCCGCGGATGATGGACATCTCCATGAACACCGGCGCGGCGTAGGTGATGTTCCGCAGGCGTGCTTCCTGCGGGTAGAGGAGTTCCTCCGACCCGTCGGCCTCCCGAACACGCGGAGTGACGACGCGGACGTCGCCGAGTTCGACGTAGACGGGCTCTTCGCCCTCCTTGTCGCCGATGTCGGTCTCGATCGTCTCCTTCTCGGCGACGACCTCCTGCATCCCCCGCTCCATGAAGTTGTTGAACGAGCGGAAGTGATGTTCTGCGAGCCGTTCCTGCGAGAAGTACTCGCGTGAAACCGTTCGTCGTGCTTGTCGATCCATTACTCGACCACCAGTCGATATACGACCGCTTGATCAGTCGTTCGAGAGTCTCGTACGATCTCTACGACGTCACCCGGTTCCGCGTCGGTGTCGCGGAGTGCCGGGTCCTTGCGTTTGATCTTCGGCAGGTTTGTTTTCTCCACGTTGTACTCTTCGAGTACCTCCTCGACGCGCTCCGGCTCGTCGAGGACAGTATGCTCCGGAACCAGATTGTGTTGGCTTACGTCTACCATGTTGGATGGGGTTGGCTGTGGGGAGAAGCTATCACGAGATACTACAGCGGCGTAAACGGCCCATCCATTTAGTCCTTGCTAACCGCCGCTGACGCGCCGCTCTGCGGCCGTGGAGGGCGGCCGACGAGACTCGTGTTACGTCCACTCATGATTCCCGATGATATAGTCGTTATGCCCATCTCAATCGCGGCACAGCGACCCACGGTGCGACGAGATGAGAAGCCTTATCTCTCTCTCCGAAAAAGCACTGAGTGCAGCAAGCCCGGGTGGTGTAGTGGCCCATCATACAACCCTGTCACGGTTGTGACGCGGGTTCAAATCCCGCCTCGGGCGCTTCTCTGACTCTCAGTCTCGAGCAAAGCATCTTATCGCCGAGTGGCCGATTTCGTTGATCAACTGTACTCGGATGAAAAACACGAAAGATGCCGGTGACGAGACTGAGGCAAAGGTTCTCTCCGAGTTGATTGCGAATGGCTACAGTGTATCCGTGCCGTTCGGTGACAACGACAAGTACGACCTCGTTGTCGACACTGGCAAGTGCCTCTATCGAGTTCAATGTAAGACTGCGTGGCAGAACAAAGAGGAGACGATTCGATTCAATACCCACTCGCAGACGACGAAAGGCGGAGAATATCACGAGCATACGTATCACGGCGAGATCGATGCGTTCCTCGTTCGGTATCCAGAAACCGAGACGTTGTACTGGATCGGAATCGGCGACGCGACTGAGCAGAAGATGGAACTTCGATTCGAAGGTAAAATCGACCATCCCTCGATCAACTGGGCCCGTGAATACGAGTTCACTGGCGAGGTCTCATAACTCCGATTTGTCGACGATGTGGTTCGGTATTTAGTACCATCCGCGACGATAGATAGCAACTCTTATTTAATACATCGGCAAATACCAGAGTGTAGCAAGCCCGGGTGGTGTAGTGGCCCATCATACAACCCTGTCACGGTTGTGACGCGGGTTCAAATCCCGCCTCGGGCGCTTGCTGAATTCGTGGTGCGGG
>NZ_FODV01000045.1 GCF_900110465.1 Halogranum amylolyticum | reverse complement strand
CAGACCACATCGAACGGTTCGCGGTATCAGCCGAAAGTGAGAGCGAGACGAAGACAGTCGTCGAGGCGCGTGAGTTCGAGTTCGTCGTTGATGAACCACCGTCGCTAGGGGGGACGAACGACGGACCAAACCCTGTCGAATATCTCATCGGAGCGTGGGCTGGTTGTCTCAACGTCGTGGTGCACACCGTCGGCGAAGAGCGCGGTATCGACCTCGAACGCGTCAAGATAGCGATCGAAGGCGACCTTGACCCACGGAAGTTCCTGGGCATCGACGAAGACGTTCGAGCAGGCTATCAGGAGATCAATGTACGGATCGAAGTCGAGTCTGACGCCGACGAGGAGGCTTTAGAAGCGTTACGCGCGGAGGTCGAGGAACGCTGTCCCGTCGGCGACAACATCGACAACCCGACTCCGACGGACGTGGCCATCGAAGTGGCTTGATCGGAGTACGCAACGTACGTCTTCCAGCCCTCACCGTATCTCTGCTCGACGACCGGTCGAGTGGGCAGAGGTAGCCACGTTAGGGTTGCCCACCTGCTGAACGGCTGTTTCACCCCTGGCGGACTGAAACGAATGACGGCCGTCTACCGAACTCGACCTCTATATTCAGCACGCAGATTCCAGCAATTATGACACCTGTGATGTTGAAGAGTACGAAGACTTCCGCTAATCACTATATGAAAAGTTCACTGTCCGGACTTGAAGCGACCTATACGCTTAGCTCGATTCGTTCTGCACTCTCACAATAGCGCTCGAAGATACCGTGTGCCCAATCCAAAAACACCGGGTCCGCACTTCCCACATAGATATCCAGAATACCAGAACTGTCGACGTCTGGGTCGAAATATCCCGGCACGTAGAGCCCAATGAATACCGCTTCATCGGTAATGAAGAGATCAAAATTGAGTCGGCTTGAGGCTCGATACACGGTACAATTGTCGCTTGTCGCAAGCGTTGTCAGCCACTCTTGCTTACGGTCGTTAGTGCGATCATCGTTCCCGGTCGCTGTTTGTGCTTCCTTGAGCGCGGAGAGTACGCTCGCATCGATAATGAACTCTGTCTGCACATTCTGCGAAATCAGGTCTGTACAGGCGTCATGATGGGGCAAGTTGACAACTGGCCAGAGGCCACGGAGACGAGTGGTGTCTGCGGCGGTCAGCCCCTCCGTCATTTTATTCACTGCCAAAAACGGTCGTGACTCGTGTGGGGTAAACGTCACATCACAGTCGGTGCGTGGTGGAACGGAATCAGTGAGTGTAACAAGGCGTTCGAACGCTAATTCGGTCTCTGTCTGGTGATTTCGATCTTGATTGCTAATTGACTCGGGGTTCCCTTTCAATGTTCGGCGTCGTGCGGTCTCAGTAATCCGCTGAATCTCCTGCTCGGTCCACTCCATGCGCGCACTACTTTGTTAACACATTTGTAGCTCGTGGCCTGCTCTCACCAGCGGAGCCGCCCAAGATTGGCAAGCAGCTTCTGATAAACCCAGTAGCTGGCTGCCCCGGCGAAAAGCGCGCTGTAGAGGCTACTCGAATAGAACATCGTTTCCGCTTCAGTGAAGGAGGCTAATATCTGCGTGGCACTTCGGCCACCAGTATCGATTGCTACGAGGAGAGAACTTGTCCCGGCGTCAGTGATCGCCATTCCATAGAACATAAGCGCCACAAAGAGACTTCCAAGTAATCCAAGTGACAGAAGCACGAGAAAGAGGAGAACTCGTCCGAAATCGAGCATGGTCGACCACAGTGCGGTCACAGCTCGTGTGCGAAGATGGCGAAACTTCATATCTGAGACGATTGTTGCGTGAGAACAAATATCATTCGTACACTCAATTGCCAAGTTGGAAGAAACACTAGCGAAAGCCCGGCGGCTTGTGAGCCGCCCGGAACGTGGAGGTGGGTGGGGCGGCAGGGATAGCGGGAAGTGTGGCGCGTCAAAAAAGAAGAGAGTGAGGCGTCGCTCAGTGAACCTGATTACGACCGCGTTCGAGCAGCTGCATGGGATCGTCGCTCCCAAGCTGGGCCACAAAGACGTCGTGCAACTCCTGGGAGTAGGCCGCAATCCGGTTTTTGGTCGTGTCAACAACAGTACTCCCAGCCGCAGCCACCTGCGCTTGCGTCAGTGCCTTCCCATCTGTCAGCCGATCAGCTGCATAGACTGCAGCCGCCGCCATCGTCAGACGCGTCGTTCCTGAGCCAACCCGCTTGGTATCCGCCATCTCAAGCAACCGCTCAGCAATCCGACGCAGTTTCAGACACGTCTGCACGTTGAGGACGTCATCAAGTGCAGCGAGCACGTCGTCAACGACTCCAACCCGCACCGGGGCCACATCAAGCCCGAGGTCACACCGGAGCTTCCGCGCTGCTGCACTCACCCGTTCGTGCGATGCCTTCGCGTACTGGACTACATCCGAGATTGACCGCGGGAACCCCGCCTCGTTTGCCGCGATTAACACCGCACCACCGGCGAGTGCTTCCCACGACATATGCCCACCGGGAAGTCGTTCCTCAGCTGCCTGCTTGAGATAACGGCCGGCCGTTCCGACCACGTGCCGGGGGAGTCCGAGATTGCCACCGATGGATTCGATGTCACGATACCCCTCGTTGAGGCGAATCGCCCGGTCGCTCTCGACCTGGAACCGCTTGTGCCGCTGCTTCAACCGGCCGTACTTGCTTCGCTGCTTGCTCGTCAACGTCCGTCCGTGACCGTCGCTTCCGAGGAAGAACGTCGTATGTAGCCCTTTGTCGATGCGCATGTTCGTCACCGGCTCGCAGCTCCACTCCTCGGGACCGCTCGCGCTCCGCGGGCCGTGCACGCTCCGGGTCGGCTGATGATCAACATGCTCTGCCGTCACGACCAGCCCACAGTTCCGACAGAACGACTCGTGTCCATCCGTCACCACACGGCCATCGCATTCGATGCACGTCGACGCCGAAGCCGGTTCGCGCTCGTCCGATACCGTCTGAGTTTTGTTGTGTTCTGCATGCTGTTCGTCCGAAGGTTCATACCGCAACACGATTTTACTAGACATGGGTTGCTTAGCCCGAAGGCGCTCACTCGGCGTCTTCTTCCGACACCATGACTCTCCAGCCGTGGCTATCCACAACGACCAACTCACACGTCTCGCGCTCTCGCTCGCGCCTTCGCGAGCGCCCTGTGGGCGCGAGCGAGAGCGCGTCAGCATGAGGCCGAAGAACCAGCACCGCGCGACGACCCGCCCGAAGCGAGCGGCCAGCAGAGTAAGCGTGGGGGGTGAGCACCCACTGGAGCGCAGCCCCTCGCGGTTACCTGCTGGCGTCGAGGGCACATGCACTTTAGCCCGGAACGGTGAGCGACGCCAGGAGCGAACCGCAGCCTGGAATGGTCGGTCGCGAGCGACGCGGAGGGCGGAAGCGGCGAGCGGGGCGTGCCGGAAAGTGTCATTGAAATAGGGATTGGGGGAGTGGTAACCAACAGACACCAGCAATAAGTTGCCGCTGTTGGTTAATGCATCACGCTCCTACTTCTGGGGTCATTCGTCTTTAGCTAATACTCACAGTAATACCAAATGACCGCGTTCCGAAGGCAAATTGCGTCGTAATACGCTCGATGCAGAGCGAAAGCACGGTTTCCACACATCGTGAGCTGTCTACTCTCAATGTCAAGAGCGACTCAGTCGCTAGTTCCGTCTGTCTAATATTATGGGAAATAATATCGGCATAGAATATTACTAGTCTTAGCTAAAGACGAATGCTTCTGGGGTTCAAAGGCGCCACTATCTCTGGTCGTGACCTATAGACTTCCATGGCCAGTGTTTTCTCCGGCATACGAACTCCTAAAACCGCCATCCGTCGGGTCCTTACTCCCCTTCGGGAGGCGTTCACGACGCGCCCCAATGGGTCGACATGGTCACGCGTAGCAAACACATGGAGCGTTGCTCCAGCGTATATTGAAGGAGTGACGTCGAAGCGTGCTTGTGGTGAGGTGAATGTACGACGAGGCGCTAGAGACGGAACATGGTGTGGCTCGGGTGAGCCACGAGTGAACACACGTCATCCTCACACTGCCAGCTGTTTTGCTGTTCGTTGTAGAATTTTGGCAACATTCAATTTATTCTGGCTATTTACCAGTGATTGGGATCTATTCATATACGGACCCACCAGGTCATGAGACAGTTATCCTGAATTCAAACACAATTACATTAATTTAATAATATTTGACACCATATAAGACAAATCGAAGGTGATTAGATATCTGTTGGATAGAAACCAACAAAAGGTTGTCAAACACGCCATAAAAAGTGGCCGAAATAAGATACAATAGGGGGACAAATGCGACGATTTAGCTGATTTAGCAAAAATACTAATCTGGAAACTGTGGCTGTCAATTGATATCATACTATTAGAGATAGAAATAATATCTTCGAGATTTCGAAAAATTGCAAATCTCGCATTTGTTTATATACTGTCGGCACTCTCTACGCTTTCCACCACCTATTGGGTGGTGCGACGACTCTCAGCGCGCGCGAGTTACAGTCTGCGTGAAAATGGATTCTTCCCCGTTCTCAAATTACTGACAAAATGCAGATTGGTTGTCTGATTCGCTTATTGAACAAACTCTTGGTTTGTTTATATACGAATAGCCATTTCACTAATCATAGCGCGTGAACGTTCCAACCCGCTGAAGATGCTGTTTGTGCGGTCGGAATCTCGGCATGTTCACTAAAACTCGACAATCGTTTGATTCCTGCATTTGGAAGAAGGTATAAATATCTCTCCAAGAAACACAGAATCACGCCTCAGAAAAGTGAGGCGCGCCGCAAAAGCGAGCCCTGCGAACCCTGCAAGTTTCCAAGGCCTGTGGGTTCGGAGGGTCCAGACGCCGGAGATGTCCGACGCCTTAGATGGTGTTTCGGGCTTCTCCCACATAAGCATGTGCGTCTGTGAGCCGCGGCACTCACCGACCAATGAGTAAGACTTCAACCCCATCCGGTTTGCCGGACACGACGCTGGACGCACTGCAAAGTATCACCACCGCTGCCGACGCGGAAGCCTTTATCGACGCCGCAGCCCACGACCTCGGGCTCGTGTGGGGGCGCGTGGGAGACATGAATAACACCGGAACCATCGAGTCAGGGAGTGGCCCCAAAAACGCTCTGGGAGAGATCGAGACGAACGGTATCGATGAAAGCTAACATGCACGGAATACCCGAATGCCCGGGGATGGGCCTCCAAATCAGACGGGATAGCACGCCACCGGTATGGCGCACGCCGTCACCGGTTCGACCACGACGAGGTACTCGCCGGATGATCAGCATAACTGGCCGACCACCTGCCCATTGGTTGATCTTTGGGGGCCGTATCGACGAAACGAGGTGGGCGTAGATGGAGACCACCAAAATCGGACTCCACTCTCTCGACCTGCCCATGGTGATCGAAACGTCGGACGTGGACTTCGCTGAGGAGTTCTACAACCCTGCGCTGCGCAATGCCACCGAGTACAAGCGCGGCGTCGGCTATTTTTCGAGCGAATGGTTCCGGTTCGCCTCCCGCGGACTCACAGGTCTCGCCGAGAATGAGGGTGTCGCGAAGTGGCTCATCAGCCCAGTATTGAGTGAGGGAGACTGGGAGGCCCTCCAGAAAGGCGAGAAGGCGAAGCAGGATCCAGCCCTCTACGCACAGCTCGACGAGATGGTGTCTGATCTCGAGGAGGACCTCGAGACGGAGACGCTGAACACGATCGCATGGATGATCGCCGACGGCCTGCTCAACATCAAGATCGTGATCCCTGGCGGCGGCCTCTCTGGCAGCTTCCACGACAAGTGGGGGATCGTCACCGACGAGAACGGGGACAAACTCGGGTTCCATGGCTCACAGAACGACAGCCGGCGAGGCTTCAACAACTATGAGTCCTACAGCGTGTTCATCGGTTGGGAGTCGGACCGCGACCTCAAGCGGATCGAACAGCACGAGGCCCGGTTCGACGCCATCTGGGAGAACGACAAACAGGGCGTACACGCGATCACGCTGCCGGATAGCATTGCGCTCGACATCGTGCAACTCCGAGAGCCTAACGACCGGCCGTATAACGAGCCGTCCAATTCACAGAAACTTCAGAGCGTGTATCGGTGGCGGCACCAAGAGGAAGCGCTCAACGTGTTCCTCGCGGAGGGAAGCGGCATCCTGGACATGGCGACTGGGACCGGAAAAACGAAGACGTCAAAGAAGATCGCGATCCGACTCCTCCGTAACAACGCAGTGGAGAATATCGTCGTCGCTACCTACGGCAACGATCTGCTGAACCAGTGGTACGATACCCTGGTCCGGGAGTTCGATCCGACCGAGATCCGGCTCTACCGCCAGCACGGCGGGCACAAGCAGATGGGATCGTTCTTCGCGCGGGACCGGGACCAGCTCGAAGCGCTGATCATCACGTACGACGAGCTCGCGGACTGCATCGACGCCGACAGGAACGGGAAACTCGAGGACTGCCTGCTGATCTGCGATGAGGTCCACAACATCGGGTCGCCGGCGCGGCGGCAGGCGCTGCGCGGGGAACTCGACGTCTTCCCGTACCGCCTCGGGCTTAGCGCGACACCGATGGATGCCTACGATGAGGACCGGAACGCGTTCATCCGCGACGAAGTCGGACCGATCGTGTACGAGTTCACCCTTGAGGACGCGATCCGGCGGGGCATCCTCTGCGAACTGGACTACACCCCGCTGACGTACGAGCTGTCCGATCGGGATAAGGAGAAGCAGCAGGAACAGTTCGGGAAGTTCGCGGGCCTGAAGAAGCAGAACTCGTCGATTCCGCAGTCGCAACTGTACATCATGCTCGCGCGTGTCCGGAAGGAATCCACGGAGAAGTTGCCCGAGTTCCGCCGATACCTCGACGAACATCCCGAGGTGCTCGAGGACTGCCTGATCTTCGTCGAGACGAAGGACTACGGCGAACAGGTGCAGGAGCTCGTCCACGAGCACACGAGGCGGTACCGAACGTACTACGGCGAGGACGACGAGCAGAACCTGGTGGACTTCTCCCGCGGCGAGATCGACACACTCGTCACGAGCCGCGCGATCTCGGAGGGGATCGACATCAAGTCCGTCAGGAACATCGTCCTGTTCACGTCCCCCAGGTCAAAGGGAATCACGATCCAGCGGATCGGCCGCGCGCTCCGGACGGCCCCGGAGGACCCGGACAAGAGGGCGAACATCGTCGACTTCGTCGTTGAGAGCGACATCGAGGAGGACACCGTCAAGAACGAGGACGAGATCACCCCGCCCGACAAGGAGCGGTACGAGTGGCTGACCGACCTGAGCACCGTCACCAAGGAGGAACCCTAAAAATGTCAACAGAGATGGACATCGACCCGACGATCGAACGCATCGCACACGAAGTACTGGACGAGTACGACCAGTCAGAGGCCTTCAAGAAGCGATTCTTGAAGTTCTACGAGAACGCGGTCCAGGGCGGTCTGGGCCTTAGCTCGCTCGAAGAACTGATCGAAGACGTCGAACTTCCCGAGGGGGTGGAGCTCGATGGGGCTTAAGATCAAGCGGATCGGGTACGAAAACATCCGCGAGTTCGAGGGGCTGGAGCTCGACCTCACGAACGGGACCGACGATCCGCACCACGTGTCGCTGGTCCAGATGCCCAACGGGATGGGGAAGACCACGACGATGCAGCTGATCCGGACGATCCTGCTGGGCAAAGACCTGGACGAGGAGGAGGTGCGGTCGTACCAACCGACCGACTTCGACGCGGTTGACGGCACGTTCGAGGTCGACTTCGAGTTCAACGGGGACGTGTTCACGCTCCGGCTGGAACTCGACTACGAGTATGGCAACTACGCGTACCGCCGCATCAGGCCGCAGCGGGTGGCCGGCGGCGACATCCCCGAACACCGGCTCCCACACCAGTTGGAGAGCGTGATGACCGAGGAGTTCGTCGACCTGTTCGTGTTCAATGGCGAGCTGACCGAGGACTTCATCGAGACCGGAAACGAGGAGGCCGAGAACGCGATCAAGATCGTCAACTACCTGAACCGGATCGACGGGTTCCGGCGGCAGATTGAGGACGTAGTGGACGAGCGACAGGAAACCGCCAGCACGAACGTCGAGACCGAGCAGGGCTACAAGGGCAAGAAGACGCGGCTGGAGAAGGTCAAGAGCAAGCTGGAGTCGCTCGAAGAGAAGGAGGGCGACCTCGAAGACGCGATCGAGGATCACAAGGACAAGATCGAATCCCTCGACGAACAGCGCGAAGAGCTCTTGGCAAACAAGGAGGAGATCCTTCAGAAGGATCAGCGCCTGGACGAAGAGATCGGCAACCTGAAGAGCGGACTCGAGACCGAGACCCAGAACCACCTCGAGGAGATGCGGAAGCCGAGCAAGCTCTCGGCGTCGTTCAACGACGACCTGGAGACGCTGCTCGACAACATGAACATCATGAAGCTCCCGAAGTCCACGTCCGAGGAGTTCTTCCGGGAGCTCGCTGAGGGCGACGACTGCATCTGCGACCGGCCGATCGACGACGACATCAGCGAGACGATCAAGGAGAACGCCGAGCAGTACCTCTCCGAGGACGACATCGCCGTCCTGAACGCGCTGAAGGACCAGCTGCGAACCATCCCGGACTACGACGGGTTCGACGACACGTTCGAGGAGCTCCAAGACAAGCGCGACGAGCTGCATCAGAAGCAGCAGGAGAAGAACAGCCTGGAGATCGACGACCCCGAACTCCAGGAGAAGGTGAAGGAACTCGTCGAGCAGCGGAAGGACGAGGTGGACGCGAAGGAGGCGAAGGAACGGGAGCTCCAGAATCTCCGGACGAACGACAAGACCATCCAGAACGAGGAGGGCCTCGACTGGCGGAAGAACATCCCTCTGTGCCGGCGGGAAAAGGACAAGCTGGAGAAAGAGGTTCGACGGGCGAGCCAGACGGTCAACTTCGGTAAACGCGCCGACCTGCTGGAGGAGATCTTCGAGGAGTTCACCGACCGGTCCCTGAACGCGCTGAAAGACCGCCAGATCGAGGACACGAACGACAAGCTTGAGCAGATCCTCGGGCTGTCGAAGGTGCAGGTTGAGGACATCGATAACTCGATCGTGATCGAGGGTCGGGATGGCACATCCGAGGGCCAGCGCCTGTCAGTCGCGTACGCGTACCTGGCGACGCTGTTCGAGGACTCGGCGCTGGACGTGCCGTTCGTCATCGACAGTCCGGCGGTCAGCATCGATTACGAGAAGCGCGAGGAGGTCGCTCGGATCATCCCCGGCCTCTTCGACCAGCTGCTCATCTTCGTGATCTCGCCGGAGCGTGAGCGGTTCGTGAACGAGCTGGACTCCGACGACGTCCAGTACTACACAGTCCATAAGACGGAGACGGGGGCGCCCGGCGAGATCAAGAAGCACACGGACAAGGATTTCTTCATGGAGTTCCAGTCCGAGGAAGAGCGAAAAGAAGCGGAACCCCAAGAAGTGGCCTAAATTATGTCATTCAGACTAAGTAACGAAGCGCGGAAATACTTCCGCGACATCCAGGAGCACAGTACGACCGGCGAGTTCGACTCGGTCTGGGACCAGTACTACCTAGCCGCGATGGCCGGGATCAAGGCGCGGCAGCGCGTGTCCGACGACCAGGAACCAACGGGGGACCAGGAGTTCACGCCGGACGTCATCGAGGACTACCGCGACCAGCGGTACGAGATCTACTCGGCGATGATCGTGGCGGAGGTCGAGCGGAAGGGGATCCCGTGGTCCGACAAGCAGAAGATCCGGGAGCTGATGCTGCGGTTCCTCGATTCGACCTCGCACACCAACCTGTCGGACGAGGGCACCACGGTGCTGAACTGCTACGCCGAGAAGGGGTACCGGCTGATCGACGACGAGATCAGGTCGCCGCCGAAGCTCGACGAGTTCCTGGAGTCCTACCACCAGGACGTCCTCCAGGAAGTCGCCTGACGGCGGAGCTGGATCGTAACGGTAGTCGAACCGCCACCGGAACCCCGACCCGTTCTATTTTTTGAGGAAGGATCTGCTACCTGTGGATTATAACCACCAGTATTAAAAATACTATATTCAAGACCTGGATAGGTGAAAAATGTCATGTAGTATATCATCAAGAAGGCGGGTGTACGCGAGTACGTTGCAAACCACGACGCGCTGGTCGGCAACATCGGTGCCGACGTCTACGACGCGCTCGACGACGAAGTGGAGCAGGTGATCGACCGGGCGCTGGAGCGAGCGGATGCAAACGATCAGAGTACTGTGAAGGCCCGCGATCTCTGAGTCGTGGCCTTCCAGTATTTTTCTCCCTTTCGAGAGGAGGATAATATGGAGGAGACCGAGAGCGAGGACGCAATTCTGTCCGGCGATCTCCACGAGCAGCTCAGTACCCCGCAGTTGCATCGGATCGAGCGGGCGTTGCAGGACGCTGGGTTCGCGGTCACGGTCAACTTCGCTGACCGGACGTTCACCATTACGCCGGACGACGAGGGCGAGCAGCAGGGTCAGCAGGCCGACGAGACGGCGACTGCGGTCGATACGACGTCAGCCCAACAGAGATCGACGGTCGAGAGCGGCCGGACGAGCCGGCAGACGACGCGGCTGCAAAGCCAAACGGTCGCACACGGACGCGGAGTCGGCCGCCGATGACGATGATGCGGGAGACGTGGCCGACGATCGCGATGACCATCTTGATGCCGAAGACCGCGTGATCGAATTGATCGAGGCCGGCCGACACACTAACGAGGAGATCACGGACGAGGTCGGCGCCACGATCGGCATGGTCGAAGCCGCCCGTAGCGGGTTCGGCGACACCGACGACACCATGGATTCCGGTCCCGAGGATACCGACAGCGACGATGAGGGCGACGAGACCGATGAGGACGACAGCGAGAAGTCCGTGATGCAACAACGAGCGGACCGGCTTACGGCCGAGATGGCGGAAGAAACTGTACTATCGTGACGAGGAGCCGAAGGTCCCCGAGAGCATCGAGGACGAAGACGGCGGAGGCGATACGGGGAAACGGATGGGCGCGCCAGACAGCCATGGCGTGGCCCCCGACGATGATACCGACGAGTGACGCGCCGACGATTGCCATAGGACATTCGACCCAAAGAAGAGCCAGTGGCAGCACGAAGCGATCAACCACGGCGGCGGGCTCGGAACAGAAGAAGTCCGCACCGATGAACAGATGATTCGGGACGCGATCGACGCTAATGCCACGGGCAACTACTTGTGCTGCGAATGCGGCGTCGCATATCGAAAATACGAGAACGCTGTCCGGCACGAGAATGTCGTCCACCTGCAAGACGACACGTACGTGCTGTCGTTCAATGATGCCACTGATATCGTCGCTGACGGCGATCTCGAAGAGCGGTGGCTCATTATCTACGACGAGACGAGCATGATCTGGGAGCACCCGAAACAGGTCGAGGGCAAGAAGCGGCGGATCCGCGCGCTCCAGGACGCTGACTACTATCTCAATCTCGTCGAACTGCTGGAACGGGTCTGGTTGCCGGCCGAGGCGTTCGAGCATCCGTCGTGGGATTAGATGAAGCGTATGTGTTTAGCCCCGGATCGATTTCGTTAGTCTCTCGGAGAGGCCACCCAACTGGTGTAGTAGATCAATGCAGCAGGCAAATGAGTCCACTACCAAGGGATGGTCTCCGGACAGGAGACCATCCCGTCCTGCCTGCTCATGACCTCCTCTGATCCTACCAAGGAGAAGATCCTTGCCCGCCTTGTCTCACTCGAGGAAGAAGTTGAACAGCTCCGAGAAGAAAACGAACAGCTGCGACAGGAGAACAAGCGGTTGAGAGCCAAACTCCGGTGGTACGAAGGGCCACACACACCACCGAGCAAGGAACAATCAGATCAAGAGAAGTCGTCCTCGTCCGATGGGGACGAGGACGACGAACAACCGCGTACTGACGGTGGGAGTCCTGGTCGAAATCTCGGACACGATCCCGAGTGGCGAACCGCACCGAACCCAGATCAAAAGCTCGAGGTTACCTGTGATTGCTGTCCGGAGTGTGGCGAACACTTTGACGAGTCGGCGGGCGTCAGCCCCCGACTCGTCGAGGAGGTTCCTAATCCACAGCCTCCCGAAGTCACCCAGTACAACCGCCATTACTACGAGTGCCACTCCTGTGGAACCCAGACTGTTGCTTCACACCCCGACTGCCCCGATGAGGGGCAGTTCGGGGTGAACGTCATTGCTCAGTCAGCACTTTCTCGGTACGACTATCGTCTTCCCTACCGAAAGATCGCTGATCGCTTCGAGCAACTGCATGGACTCGAACTCTCGGGGGCATCCGCGTGGCACGCGACCGAGCGCGCTGCGCGCGCCGGTCGCTGCGAGTACGAACAGATCCGCCAGCAAATCAAAGACGCTGACGTCGTCCACGTGGACGAAACGGGCGTCAAACGCGACGGTGAACAGGCGTGGATCTGGACGTTCAGGACCGAGGATCATACGCTATATGCGGTCAGAGAGAGTCGCGGACATGATGTTCCCGTGGAAGTCCTCGGCGAGGACTTCCCGGGAACGGTTGTCTGTGACGGCTGGACAGCCTATCCGGCCTTCAGCAGCAACCTCCAGCGGTGTTGGGCACACATTCTCCGAGAAGCTGAAGACGCAGCTGAGGATTTTGAGGACGCAGAACCGATTTACCGGAAGCTCAGGCAGACATACGTCGGTCTCCAGGCTTGGCTGGAGACCGACCCAACTACTCGTGAGCGAGCACAGATGCACCGATCAAGCGAGAGCGGGCTCAGATCGCTCGTTGAGCGATCAGTAGCGGACGAGCCAGTGGCAACACTGCTCGGAAAGATCGAAGGCGGGATCGATCACTGGCTCACCTTCGTCGGTGAGCCAGCGATCTCGCCAACGAACAACGCCGCAGAGAACGCGCTTCGTGAACCAGTCGTCCTTCGGAAAATTATCGGCACGCTCCGGAATGAGCGTGGCATGTTCGTCCATGAGACGTTGCTGTCCCTGCTGGCGACGTGGCGCCAGCAGGGACGCAACCCCTACGAAGAACTCAAGCGCGTCGTCAAAAGCAACGAGATGATTTCACGAACTCACGCTGTGCCTGCGGTTGAACCTTCGAGGTAAACACGTAC
>NZ_FODV01000005.1 GCF_900110465.1 Halogranum amylolyticum | reverse complement strand
GACCCACTCGTCGTCGTACTTGCGGAGGGCGCGAATCGCCGTCGGCGAGATGCCGAAGGTGGTGAGCTTGTGGCGGTCGATCATCGACCAGAAGCGATCGGGTTCGGGGTAGTCGGGCGCACCCTCGTACATGAAGATGGTACCGCCGAAGGTGTGGTTGCCGATGAGCGTCCACGGACCCATCATCCAGCCGATGTCGGATACCCAGAAGAAGCGGTCCGAGGGCTTCTGGTCGAAGCCGAAGTGGATCTCCTTGGCCGTCTGCAGCTGGACGCCCGCGTGGGTGTGGACGATACCTTTCGGTTTTCCAGTGGTGCCCGACGAGTACAGCAGCATCGACTCCTGGTCGGAGGGGAGTTCCTTGGTGTCGTAGGCGTCGTCCTGCGGTTCGACCGCCTCGGACCACCACTCGTCGCGGTCGTCGGTCCACGGTACTTCTGTGTCACTGGCGTCTTCACTCGCGCCTAACCGGTCGAAGACCACCGTGTGCTCGACGTGGTCCGCTTCCTCGATGGCGTCGTCTGCGGCCCCTTTCAGGAATATCTCGCTGCCGCGGCGTTGGAAGCCGTCGCCGGTGAACAGCACCGAACACTCGGAGTCTTCGATGCGTGTGGCGGTGGCGTCGACGCCGAACCCCGAGAAGATGGGGACGGCGATGGCTCCGACTTTGAAACAGCCGTAGAGGATCGAGATGACCTCGGGGACCATCGGCATGTACAGCCCCACCGTGTCGCCTGTCTCGATACCGACGGACTCCAGATAGTTCGCGACCTTGTTGGCCTGTCGGTGGAGTTCGTGGTAGGTGACCTCCCGGACGTCGCCGTCCTCGCCCTCCCAGATGCAGGCGACTTTGTTCCGTTTCTCGCTGTCGACGGCGGCGTGCCTGTCGAGCGTGTTGTGGGCGACGTTGATGCGGCCGCCGGGATACCACTCGGAGAACTGCGGTCCCTCAGAATTGTCCCGGACGCTGTCGTAATCCTCGTAGAACTCGACGTCGAGATAGTCGACCAACTCGTCCCAGAACCACTCGACGCCGCTCTCTTCGACGCCCTCGACATCCGTACAGGTGCGGGCGATCAGTTCCTCGTAGTCCTCGATGTTGTACTCCTGCATGAACGTCCAGACGTTCGTCGACTCGACGAACTCCTGGCTCGGTTCGTGTACGATCTCGTCGGTGTCTGGTACCGTCGTCATATCCTGGTCTTTTCTTCCCCGTGTCAAGTAACTTTCCGCACGAACGTCCGTGTAGGTCGACAAATCGCCGTCCGGCAAACACTTTTTATCGGTTTGGCTGCTAAGAGTTGGCATGTACGTCCGTGATGCCAAGAACCGCGACGAGGTTTGGCTGCTCGACCACATCGAGGCGATGGGTCTCGACGACGTCGCGTTCCGCTCGCGGGACTACGTCATCGCGGTCGACGAGGAGACCGACGAGCGGGCGGGGTTCGGACGGGTTCGGATACACAAATCCGACGAGGGGGACGTCTGCGAGCTGACCGGTATCGGCGTTCTGGAGGCCTGGCGCGGCCAGGGCGTCGGCGCACACGTCGTCGAACGCCTCGTCGACAAGGCGAGCACCGAGGAGTTCGACCACGTCTACTCGATCACCGACCAGCCCAACTACCTCGTCCAGTTCGGCTTCGACCCCGTCGAGTCGACCGACCTGCCCCCCAGGCTCCGCGAGCGGTTCTCGGAGAAACGGGAGACCGTCGACGAGGGAGTCGTCGCGACCGTCGTCGACGTCGACGAGTTCGAGATGCCGCCGCGACTCAGGGAGGCGTTCAAAGACGCCGCGCCGATCGAGGAGACGGCGGAACCCGAGGAGAGCGCCGAGGACTTCGGGATCGACCCCGAACGGGCGACCTACAAGTACGATACGGGCCGCTGACCCCCGGGTCGGCGGAGCTCAAGTCCGGTCGTCGAGGAAGTCGGTGCTGAAGACGATCCAGGCGAGCACCGAACAGAACAGCACCGGGGGGAGCAGCGCGAACCCCCAGAGCTTCTCCATCCCCATCAGCAGGATGAGGATCACGTTCCCGACGCCGATGACGAGGAAGGGGAAGACGGCGAGCGCGGCGCGCTTGCGGTTCCGGTTCTCGCTCTCGTGTGGAGGTGCGTCCCGCTCGCTCGCAGGCGTGGCCATACGCTGACTCCGTTCTCCGATGACAAAAGGACCGCGCTTGACGCGCTCGGCTACCGGTCGTCGTAGCGCGAGGCCGCCTCGACCGCGACGAACAGTCCGCCGAGGACGATACTCGTGAGGAGCATCCCGTAGAGAGCGACGCTCACGGGCGTCGTCGGCAACGCCACCGTCTCGAACACCTCGAACGTCGGCGACGACGCTGCGCTGTTCGACCCGATGAAGAAGCCGATGAGACCGGCCAACCCCACCACGACGCCGCCGACGACGAGCAGGACCTGTCGTCCGGTACGTTCGTCGTTCACGTCTCGGAGTCGGGACCGACCGGTATAGACTCTTTCTCTCTGTCGTCCGTCGGCGCCTATAAACCGTCCCTGTGAGAACGTCCGGCCATGACCGACGATCTGATTCAGCAGGCCCGTGACGCCCTCGACAACGCCCACGTTCCGTACTCGGAGTACCGTGTCGGAGCCGCGCTCCGAACGAGCGACGGCACCGTCTTCGTCGGCTGCAACATCGAGAACGCCAACTACAGTAACAGCCTCCACGCCGAGGAGGTCGCCGTCGCCGAGGCCGTCAAGAACGGCTACACCGAGTTCGAGCGTCTCGCTGTCACCTCCGGCGTCCGCGACGGCGTCACCCCCTGCGGGATGTGCCGACAGACGCTCGCGGAGTTCTGCGACGAGGATCTGCCCGTCGTCTGCGACGAGGGCGACGGAGAGACGACCGAGTATACGCTGGGCGAACTGCTGCCGAACACTATCTCGCTCGGCACGCTCGAAGCCGCAGAAGAGAAGCGCGACGGCGACTGACTTCCTCCCACGACTTCGGTCGTGGGCAACTTACTCCAGATGGTGGTAGTTCAGCTCGTACCCTTCCTCGAGCGCCCGCTGGACTTCCGGCGACGGCTCGCCGACGCCGCGCGTCGAGAGTTCCATCCCCGTGTCGCCGCGGCGGACGAGAACGTTCTTGCGCCACTCGTCGTCTCGCTCGGGGAAGTCCTCGCGGAAGTGCGCCCCACGGGACTCCTCGCGTTCGAGCGCACTCCGGAGGAGGGCCTCGCCGACCGTGAACATGAACGAGAGGTCCACGGCGTACTCGAAGGCGAGACTCGTCCGGTCGCCGTCGACTCGGAGGTCGGCGGTCCGCTCACGGAGTTCCCGGAGTCGCTGCAACCCTTCGCGGAGACCTTCCTCGTCGCGGAGGATGCCAGCGTGGTCCCAGACGAGTCGGCCGAACGCCTCGTGGACCTCCTCGGGCGTCACGTCGCCGTCCGAGGCTTCTAGAGCTTCGAGCGCGCGGAACTCCCGCCGGGCGAGCGCCTGCATCCCGCCGGGGAGCGTCGGCGTCTCGCCGCACACCTTCGTCGCGACGTGTTCGCCGACCAGTCTCCCGATGGCGACTGTCTCGGCCAGCGAGTTGCCACCGAGACGGTTCGCACCGTGGACGCCCGCGACGGTCTCACCGACGGCGTACAGTCCGTCGATACCCGTCTCGCCGGTGTCGAAGTCGATGTCGACGCCACCCATCGTGTAGTGAGCCGTCGGCGCGACTTCGATGGGTTCCGTTGCCATGTCGACGCCGAGGCTCTGGAACCGCTCGTACATCCGCGGCAGCCGTTCTTCGATGAACGACCGGTCGCGGTGCGAGATGTCGAGGTAGACACCCCCGTTCTCCGTCCTGCGGCCCTCACGGACCTCCTGAGCGATTGCACGGGCGACGACGTCGCGAGCGTCCAGTTCCATCTGGTCCGGCGAGTACCGCTCCATGAACCGTTCGCCCTCGGAGTTGAACAGGCGGCCACCTTCGCCACGGACGGCCTCGGTGACGAGGCGCCCCGACCACTCTTCCTCCCAGTCGGGGTCCTGTACCATCCCCGTCGGGTGGAACTGGACGAACTCCGCATCGAGGAGGGTCGCCCCGGCCTCGTAGGCCAGCGCCGGCCCGTCGCCGTTGTTCTCCTCGTCGCGCGAAGAGTGTCGGTTGTAGAGCGCGCTGAAGCCCCCGGCGGCGAGCACGACGTGTTCGGCGGTGAAGACGACGAAGTGGCCGTCCTCCATGTCGTAGCCGGCCGCACCGTAGACTCGCGACCCGTCGGAGAGGAGTCGGGTGATCATCACGTTGTCCCGGTAGGGAATCTCCAACTCCTGGGCTTTCTCGACCAACGTCTCGAGGATGGCCTCGCCCGTCCGATCCCCGACGAAACAGGTGCGTCGGAACGACTGCGCACCGAAGTAACGTTGGTTGATCTCGCCGTCGTCGGTCCGGTCGAACGGCATCCCCCACTCGTCGAGTTCGCGGATGCGGTCGGGCATCTCCTTCGCGACCAGTTCGACCGCCTTGGGGTCGTTGACGAAGTGTCCCTCTTTGTAGGTGTCTGCGGCGTGGATGGTCCAGTCGTCCTCCTCGTCGAGACTGCCGAGTGCGGCGTTGATACCGCCCGCGGCCCACGTCGTGTGTGCGTCGCCGTGGTCACGTTTCCCGACGACGAGCGGTTCGATACCGCTCTGTTGGAGGGCGATAGCGGTTCGTGCTCCTGCGGCCCCCGCACCGACGACGAGGACCGGGACGGTCACCTCCTCGTACTCGACGTCGTGGCCGTCGTCGACGCCCTGCACCGCCTCGCTGGCTACCGACGGTCTCGTGGGTGTCATTAGTAACCTCGTCAGTTACTCGGGGCTCGAATGGCTTGAGGGCTTCGCGCGCGTGCGCGCGCGAAAACCTGAAGGCCTCCGTTCGGCGGTATAGCACCCGTCGCGAGAGCCAAACGCTTTTACACCGTCTTTCGTCACCTTCTGTACCATGGTCGACGACAGCGAAGACCCGAACGAGGAGTTCCAGTACCACGTCGAACTCGAACCCGGCGACGTCGCGAACGCCGTGCTGCTCCCGGGGAACCCCGAGCGCGTCGACAAGATCACGGCACTGTGGGACGACTACGAGGAGATCGCCTCCCACCGCGAGTACCGGACTGCGACGGGTAGCTACGAGGGGACGCCAATCTCGGTCACGTCGACGGGCATCGGCAGCCCCTCCGCCGCCATCGCGCTCGAGGAACTCGCCCGCGTCGACGCCGACACGTTCATCCGCGTCGGCTCCTGCGGCGCCATCCAGCCCGACATGGAGGTGGGTGACCTCGTCATCACCTCCGGCGCCGTCCGACAGGAGGGGACGAGCAAGGCCTACGTCCGCGAGGACTACCCCGCAGTCGCCGACAAGGAGGTCGTCTCCGCGCTCGTCGCCGCCGCCGAACGCCTCGGCTACGACTACCACGTCGGGCTGACGATGAGCGCCGACTCTTTCTACGCCGGACAGGGCCGCCCCGGGTTCGAGGGGTTCCGTGCCGCCGGTAGCGAGTCGCTCGTCGAGGAGCTACAGGAGGCGAACGTCAAAAACATCGAGATGGAGGCGTCGGCGCTGCTCACCGTCGCCAACGTCTACGGTCTCCGAGCCGGCGCGGTCTGTTCCGTCTACGCGAACCGCGTCACCGGCGAGTTCCGCACCGAAGGGGAGTCGAACGCGGCCGAGACAGCGAGTCTCGCCGTCAAACTGCTCGCCCGGATGGACGAGGTGAAACGCGAGGCGGGCGTCGACCACTGGCACGCCGGTCTCTCGCTGGAGTAAGTCGGTCGCCCCCTCTCTCCACGACACTCGATACCACACGAACTCGCCGTTTTTGGACGCGTACGGCAACATCTGCCGTCTCTCTGGCGGCCGGTTCCAAAGCCCATTTATCTCATGCCTTCGGACAGTCGCGTATGACTACGCAGGTCGTCGTCCTCGGTGCGGGCTACGCTGGGGCCGGCGCAGTACGATCGTTCGAGAAGGAGATCGACGACGACGAGGCCGAACTCACCTGGGTCTCGGAGCAGGACTACCACCTCGTGCTCCACGAGGTCCACCGGGTGATCCGGAAGCCGTCCGTCGAGTCGAGCATCGCCATCCCGACCGACGAGATCAAGTCGCCGTCGACGAACTTCGTCGAAGGACACGTCGAGAACGTCGACACCGACGAGCGAACCGTCGAGCTCGCCGACGACACCGCCGTCGACTACGACTATCTCCTCGTCGCGCTCGGCAGCGCGACCGCCTTCTACGGCATCGAAGGCCTCGAGGAGCACTCGCTCACGCTGAAGAGCCTCGACGACGCCCGCGAGATCCACGAGTCGGTCAAGACCGCTGCCGAAGAGGCTTCCCGCAGTGAACCGGCACAGATCGTCGTCGGCGGTGCGGGTCTCTCGGGGATCCAGTGCGCCGGCGAGATCGCGGAGTTCCGCGACAAACACCGCGCACCCATCGACATCAAGATCGTCGAGGGACTCGACGAGATCTTCCCCGGACAGGACCCCGAGGTACAGGGTGCGCTCCGGAAGCGTCTGCAGGACGCCGACGTCGACATCCTCACGGGCGACTTCATCTCGAAGGTCGACGAGGAGGCCATCTCCCTCGGCGGCGGCGAGGACGAGGCTCCCGAGGAACTCGACTACGACGTACTCGTCTGGACCGGCGGCATCACCGGTCAAGAGGAGATCGCGGAAGCGGACGTCGACAAAGACGAGCGTTCGAACCGCATCTTTGCCGACCAGGACTTCCAGACGAGCGACGACCGCGTGTTCGCCATCGGCGACTCCGCGCTGGTCGACCAGGGCGACGACACCGTCGCCCCGCCGACCGCACAGGCCGCCTGGCAGGCCGCCGAGATCGCCGGTCAGAACCTCGTTCGGTCCGTCCGCGGCGGGCCGCTGAAGACGTGGACCCACAACGACAAGGGGACGGTCGTCTCCGTCGGCGAGAAGGCCGTCGCCCACGACGTCCAGGGCGTTCCGATCAACACCTTCGGCGGACCCGGCGCGAAACTGCTGAAGAAGGGTATCGCCGCTCGCTGGATCGCGGACGTCTCCTCGGCCAAGCGCGCGTTCGACGCCTGGGACGACCTGTAGCTCGACGCGTAGACGAACGCGCTCGACGTTCTGTCGCTCTCTCCCGATTCTCTTCGTTCTCTCCCAGTTTTCTCCGTTCTCTCTGGACGTCGCCTCACGGCGACGCCGCTCTCGGAGCATCGGACGTCGAGTCGGCGTCTGTCGTCGGCCGCTCCCCGACCGCGATACGCACCGCTCGGAGGAGAGAGAAGAGAGAATCGATTCGAGAACGCGAGTCAGTTAGTGTTCCGGCTCTTCGGTCGGGGCCGTCATATCGTCGATGATGAGGATGAGGACGTTGCTGGTGTCGTCTTTGCCGTCGAGGACGCCTTCGATGACGAGCTTCGACAGCGGCGTCGGACCGACCGTCACCTTGTCGCCCTCGTGGAAGTCGCGGACGGAGCCCTGTACGTGGATCTCCGCGCGGCACTTCTCGGGGTGGTGGACACTCGAGAGGTCGATCCCCTCGACGTTCGCCTCGGTGACGAGTTCGCCCTCGTGGTAGAGCGGGACTGTCGCCGGCTCGTCCATCTCCTGGATGTCGAGCGCCTCGTAGGCGTTCGCGGTCGGTTTGTAGCCACCTTTCGGACCGGGGACGCCCTCGACCAGCTGGAGCGCCTTCAGACTCTGCATCTGGTTGCGGATCGTCCCGGGGTTGCGGTTCACTTCACCGGCGATGTCCTCCCCCTTGACCGCGGACTCGGACTCCCGATAGAGATTTATCAGGGCCGTGAGAATTTGTTTCTGACTCGGTGTCAGTTCGATTGATGACATACGGTCATATTCGGGATTGATGTTCTTAAATGCGATGGATACCACGGTGAGCAACCGAGTTCTCGACACCCCAAACCGTTCTCTAGGTTGACATACGATGTATTTGACAACTCTGCGGCGACGGCTCTGACCGAATGGACGGAGCGACAACACTTTGTTCCTCCCCCCGGGGGCTACGTACATGAACGGAAAACGTGTTCTCGTCACCGGCGGTGCGGGGTTCATCGGGTCGAACCTCGCGAACTCTCTCGCGGCCGACAACGACGTCGTCGTCGTCGACGACCTGTATCTCGGGACGCCCGAGAACCTCCACGACGACGTCGAGTTCGTCGACACGAGCGTCCTCGACGACGACCTCCCGACCGACGTCGACGTCGTGTTCCACCTCGCGGCGCTCTCCTCCTACAAGATGCACGAGGAGGACCCGACGACCGGCGCCCGCGTCAACGTCGAAGGGTTCGTCAACACGGTCGACCAGGCCCGACAGGACGGTTGTGACACTGTCGTCTACGCGTCGACCTCCTCTATCTACGGCAGTCGGACCGAACCCTCTCCCGAGGACATGCCGGTCGAAGCACGCACCGGGTACGAGGCGTCGAAACTCGCCCGCGAACGCTATGCCGAGTACTTCCACAGCCACTACGACCTCAGTCTCGCCGGGATGCGCTTCTTCTCCGTCTATCAGGGGTTCGCCGGCAACGAGGAGCACAAAGGCGAGTTCGCCAACACCGTCGCGCAGTTCGCCGACCAGATCGCCAACGGCGAGTCCCCGAAACTGTTCGGCGACGGGACGCAGACCCGCGATTTCACCCACGTCGACGACGTCGTCCGTGGGCTCGAACTCGCGGCCGACCACGAACTACACGGCATCTACAACCTCGGCACTGGCGAGAGCTACGACTTCAACACGATGGTCGAGATGATAAACGACGTTCTCGGGACGGACGTCGACCCCGTCTACGTCGAAAACCCGTTCGACGTGTACGTTCACGACACGATGGCCGACATCAGCAAGATCAAGGCCGAGACCGGGTGGGAGCCACAGATCAGCTTCGAGGAAGGCGTCGAACGGGTCTGTGAACCCTACAGAGAGTAGCTCTTACTCCCGTTGCTCCGGCGGTTCCGTCCGCTGGACGTCGGCGAACTCGACTTGGACCTCCACCTGACGCTCCGTCTCCGCGACGATCCGCTGTTTGAGCCTGTCTGCGAGGCCGGGGTAGGGCGCGTCTGCCGGACGACTGAGCACGATCGACACCTGCGGCGTCTCGCCGACGTGTCGCGAGAGCTGCACCTCCGCCTGTACCTGATTCAGTTCGAGTTCGTTGTACTGATCCTCTTCCAGAACGTCTTCGACGGCCGTGTTGACGTCGTTGGTGAACGAGATCTCGGCGGCGACGAGGCCACCGGCCACGGAGAACGTCGCGACGAGCACGACGAGTCCGACGATGGTCGGGGTGTACCGGCGAAGCGTGCTGATCATGTCGTCGGCGGTGTCGTCCTCCCAGTCGATCGGTCGGTAGTCGAAGTACCACAGGACGAGAAAGCCCGCGAGGTTGACGGCGACGGCGTTGACGATGAGCAAGACGAGTGCACCGAGGGCGACGCTCGGGAGCCCCCACGCGAACCCGATACCGACGGCTGCGGCGGCCGGGATGAGCGCCGCGGCGATCATGACCCCGACGAGCGACACCGGCAGTGCCGTCGCCAGCCCGAACGCGCCCGCCGCACCGGCGCAGAACGCGACGGACATCGACAGCAGCCCCGGCGAGATGCGCTTGCTTATCTGTCCGACGGTCGAGACGTCGAGCACCGACGTGACGATCTGGCCGTGCTTCAACGAGATGCCGAAGACGAACGCGCCCACGATGGCGAGGCCGAGGCCGACGAACTGGTCGCGAAAGCCGAGCCAGATCATCCGCCGGTCGTCCAGCGCCATCCCGACGCTGGCGATGAGTGCCGACCCGACCTGCGGGGCGATGACCATCGCGCCGACGACGACCGCAGGCGAGTCCAACAGCAGTCCCGCCGCCGCGACGATGGCGCTGAAGATCGTCATCGCGTAGTAGGTGAACGCGGTCCGGTGCATGTCGAGCGCCTTCGCGCGGATCTCCTCGGGGGCGACCGAGTCGTCCTCTTCGACGCCCGCGACGAACCTGTCTTCGAGTTCCGAGTAGTTCCTCGTCTTCGCCGTCTCGGCGCTGGCAATGACGGTGTACTCGCGGTCGTCGAGTCCAGATTCGCGGAGCTCGTTCATCACGTACTCGACTGCCTGCGTCGGAAGGGGAAACTCGACGAGAGCCCTGTTCTCACGTTCTCTCGCTTCCTTCGTCACGACGTGGTCGATGTTCTCGGATTCGAGAACGTCGAGCGTCGACTCCAGAGAATCTTCAGAGACGAGAAGCTTGATCAACCGCATCGTCTACACTCGACACCGCGGGGATGCTTGGATGTGGCGGCTGGTCGCTGCCCGACCCGGAAAGCGAGACGGCCCGAACGCTGATGCGTCCCGTCAGCGACGTGTGACACGTGCGACTCGTCCAACTGCGAGTGACCGACGCGAATCGCCAGGCGATCCTGGACGCGCTCGATGCGCTCGACGCGGAGTACGTCGTCGTCGACGAGGCGACGGATCTCAACACGACGATCGTCCAGATTCCGGTGCCCGACGGTGCTTCGGACGGGCTGCTGGCGCATCTCGACGACGCCGGGTTGGGCGACGACGCGTACACCGTCGTGACGGACGCGACGAGTCCACGCGAGGTGAACCAACAGTTGGCCGACCGGTTCGTCGAGGGGCCGAAGGGAGACGCCGGTGTCTCTCACCCCGAGATCAGAGAGCGGGCGCTCGATCTCCAGCCCAACCGTCCGACGTACGTCGCGTTGGCCGCACTGAGTGCGGTCGTCGCGACCGCGGGACTGCTGTTGGACTCCGCGATAATCATCGTCGGCGCGATGGTCATCGCTCCCTTCGCCGGGTCGTCGCTCTCGGCGAGCGTCGGTGCCGTCATCGACGACCGGCGGATGCTCGTCCAGAGCGTCAACTCCCAACTGCTCGGACTGATCGTCGGCTTCGTCAGTGCGCTCGCCGTGACGGCCGGACTCAGACAGACCTCCTTCGTCCCCTCCGGCGTCGCCATCGGCCGTATCGAACAGATCGGGCTGTTCCTCACGCCGAACCTCCTCGCGCTGACGATCGCAGTCTGTGCCGGTGCGGCGGGTGCGCTCGCGCTGGCGACCGACCTCCCGGTCTCCATCGCCGGCGTCGCAATCGCGGCCGCCATCGTCCCGTCGGTCGCGACCGCCGCCATCGGCGTCGTGTGGGGCGACGCACTCGTGACGTTCGGGGCGGTCGTCCTGCTCGCGATGAACATCGTGTTCATCAACCTCACTGCGTATCTCGCGCTCGTGGGTCTCGGCTACCGGTCGTCACTCGTCCGTGACAGTTGGACGAACTTCCAGCCCAGCGTCCGAACCGGTGTGTACGCCGTCCTCGTCCTCGTGTTCGCCGTCGTCCTCGCGGCGACGGTGGGGGCGACGGCACAGTACATCGTGTTCGAACACCAGGTAAAAGAGGACGTCGAGGCCGTCGTCGACGGCCCGACTTACGACAGCCTCGAACTCATGAGCGTGCAAGCGGAGTACAACGACATGAACGCCCTCGGCCGCGTCGAGTCGGTGACGGTCACGGTCGCACGGTCGTCCGACGACGACTACCCGCTGCTCGCAGAGGCTATCGAACGCAGCATCAGCGCCAGAAGCGGGCGGGAGGTGACGGTGAACGTTCGGTTCCTCGAGTACCAGACGGAGGAGCGACAGTCGGAGACGAACGCCGACGAACTACGACCGCGTCCGAGCGTCGTTGCCGGCGGGATCGGTGACCGTGTTGTGCCGAGACACGTCCTCGACGTAGCGTAGACGATAGGCGGCACACGCCTGCACCACGAACGGGAGACCCGCGATGCCGACGGTCGTCCCGACGCAGGTGAGAACCGCCGTCCGGACCTCCTTGTGACGATCCCGACCCACCCGAACAGCGCCATCCACGCTCCGAACGCGACGAGCGACGCGGCGACCGCGTCCGGCTCAACTGTCGCAGTTCGTACTCGGTTGGGCCGTCGACCACGTGACCGGTGACGACGACGCCGACCAGCCAGACGACCGCCCGTTGCGGAGTCGACGTCTCGTGTGTGTTAGCTCACACAACGATGTGTGACCTAAGTCGTGACAGAAGTCTACTTTCGGCGGCCGTCCACACCGTTTCGGTCGACCACACGCGCTAAGTGTCGGCCGGTCCGAGAGTCGACCATGACCCGAACTGCCCGCATCATCGGTGCACCGACAGACTACGGCGCGAACCGACGTGGCGTCGACATGGGACCGTCCGCCATCCGCTACGCCGGACTCGCAGCGGAGTTGAGGAGCGCGGGGATCGACGTCGAAGACGCCGGCGACCTCGCCGTCCCGCTGGCAGACGAACGCGACCCGGACGCCGTCGAACCCTCGGAGGGGACGGCGAAGTTCGTCCGCGAGGTCGAGGAGGTGAGCACGCTCCTCTCCGATGCAGTCGCCACGGCGCTCGCAGACGACGTGACGCCGGTCGTCCTCGGCGGCGACCACTCCGTCGCCATCGGATCGGTGGGTGGGTCTGCCCGAGACGCCGACGTCGGCGTCGTCTGGTTCGACGCCCACGGCGACTTCAACACGCCCACCACTTCCCCGTCCGGCAACGTCCACGGGATGCCGCTCGCCGCAGTCCTCGGCGTCGGCGACTTCGAGGGCGTCGAGTGGGCGAACGCCCGCGGACTGAAGCCGGAGAACGTCGCGCTCGTCGGACTGCGCGACCTCGACGACACCGAACGGACGGTCATCCGCGAGTCGGCGGTGACCGCTTACACGATGTCCGACGTCGATGAACGGGGGATCACCGACGTCGTCGACGAGGCTCTCACCGTCGCCGGCGACGACACCGACGGCGTCCACGTCAGCTTCGACCTCGACTGGCTCGATCCCAACGAGGCACCGGGCGTCGGTACGCCCGTCCGCGGCGGCGCGTCCTACCGCGAGGCCCACTCCGCGCTGGAGCAGGTCGCCACGTCCGGTATGCTTCGCTCGCTCGAACTCGTCGAGGTGAACCCTATCCTCGACCAGCACAACGAGACCGCGGAGTTGGCGACGGAACTCGCCGCGAGCGCGCTCGGCAAGCGGATCCTCTGAGACGACCGACGTCGGGAGCTACCGCGGTGCGACGGAGACGTCGACGCTTATACGCCTTGACCCGTAACGGCCCGTATGGAGCGCGGTATCCACGTCCAACTCGAAGTCGGCGGTGTTTCCGGCTGTCCCGTCTCGTCGCTGAGCGAACAGGCCGAACTCGACTCGATCGTCACCAGTCGACAGGCGACCGCCGACGGGAGCTCCGTCGTCGGCGAGTTCACGCTCTCCGACACCGACGCCGCCGACACAGACGAGCACCCCGCCGCCGACGTCGCGGACGTGGTCTTCTCCGACGGCACCGACTCCGTCTACCGTTATACGACCGACGGCGACGACTGCCCCTGTGGGCGACTTCCGAGTCACGGCTGTCCGATTCGGAACGTCTACGCCGACTCGGGGACGGTCGTCGTCTCCTTCATCGCTCCGGACATCGAGACGCTCCAGACGGTCGTCACCGACCTGCGGTCGTGCTGCGAGACGGTCACCGTCCGTCGGTTGACCCGTTCGACGGCCGACGACCGGCAGTCGCTGCTCGTCGTCGACCGCACCGAGTTCACCGACCGGCAGTACGAGGTGCTCCAGACGGCCCACGAGATGGGCTACTTCGCTCAACCGAAGGAGGCAACCTCCGCCGACGTCGCCGACCGTCTCGACATCTCGGTGCCGACGTTCAGCGAACATCTGGCGGTCAGCCAACAGAAACTGCTGGACCAACTGCTCGCCGTGTGAACGCGCGTTCGTGTTAGATATTGTCACACAATGAACCACTTAAATAAACCCATTCATATTAGTGAGAGCTGCTATCCGGCTGTCCGCCCGACGTAGAACTACATCGATGGCTCAGACAGTCTACAACGAGATCGGCGGACAGGCAGCGGTCGAGGCGGTCGTCGACGACTTCTACGACCGCGTGCTCTCGGACGACGACCTCGTCGGCTACTTCGAACCGTACGACATGACCGAGCTGCGGGCGCACCAGATACAGTTCATCAGCGCCGTCGCCGGCGGCCCGGTCGACTACTCCGGTCGGGACATGCGCGAGGCCCACGACCACCTCGACATCGCCGAGGAGGACTTCGACGCGGTCGCGACGTATCTCGAAGAAGCGCTACGGACGAACGGCGTCGGCGAGGAGAACGTCGAAGCCATCATGTCCGAGGTGGCCGCGCTGAAAGCGCCGGTGCTCGGGCAGTAATCGAGACTGACGCGGCGCGAGCTGTTTTCGTCCTGTTGTGACAGTCCCGCCTCGATAGATAACTGTTCGAGTAACTCTCTCGAACCTCAAACATCGTTGATATGAGTCGCGGATGTACTCTTCCCGAATGCCCGCTCCGAGACTGCATCCCGACGTAGACGGTAGCCACGGGTGCCGCCCAACCCGGCCCCGACAGTCGAGCACTCTCCGACCCCGGGGGTGCGGCGGATGAGTACGGGCCGCTTCGGCGATTCCGGACTCTCGCTGCACGCGGTCGACAGCCGGGTCGTCGAAGCCGTTCTCGTCGCGGTGATAACAGTCGCCAATCTCTGGGTCGTCACGACCGCCGTGTTCGGCCGGTGGTTCCCGCCCAACGATGCGAAACACTGGCTGGTCCGAGCGCGCTACTTCGCCGGATGGGCTGTCCCGCCATCGGAGAGTGTGGGTCAGTTTGCGACTCATCCGGTCGCAATCGTGCCGTTGTCGCTTCTGTTGTTGGTGTTCGGGTCGGCCGTGTTAGCCGCGAAGGTGTGGGCGATAACCGCGTTCCTGTGGACAACGTTGACCGTCTACGTCACGGCCCGCGAGCTGTTCTCCGCGCAGGTCGCAGTCCTCGCGTTCGCGTTCGTCAGCCTCGGGCAGTCGCTCTTTTTCGACCTCCTCGCGTTCGGTGGGGTTCCGCAACTCGTCTCGGTCGGGTTCCTGACGCTCAGTGTGGGCGCGCTGGTCCGTGCGCGGCGAACTGGTCGCCGCGCCGACCGGGTGACGTTCGCGCTCCTGTTCCTGCTCGGACTGTTGGCTCATCCTCCGAGTTCGCCGGTCTATCCTGCCACGCTCGGTACCGCCGCAGTCGGCCTCGCCGTCTTGCGTGCACGCTGGCGACCGGTCGTCGAGACGCTCGTCGACGTGACGCTCCCTTCGCTTTTTTTCCTCGGCTATCTCGCGAGTCAGTGGCACATCTTCTCGCTGTACACCGCCACGGCCGGCGGCCACGACTTCGCCGTCTTGCTGCAGAAACTCGGCCGTGACCCCGTGCTCGAAGCGATGGGGCTCGCCCTCGTGGTCCTCGCCCCGCTCGTGGGGTACGCTCTGTACACCAACGAGAGGATAGAGGGCGTGTTCGACCCGCAGACGGACCGCCGAGAGGACTCCGCTCGCCGCGAAGCGACTCTCACCGGAGCGGGTGTCGGCGCGGTGGTTCTCGGGTGGCTCCTCGGCCCGCTGATGATGGCCGCCGTCGTGTCGAATCTCCCGGGTGTGAGTACGGAACTGGCGCGGGTCGCGTTCTATCTCGCGCCGCCGATTGCAATCGGCGCAGCCGTCACCGTCGGGGTTCTCGCGTGGACGGCGGGTCGCTTCGTGACCGACCGTGAGGGGTCGGTCGTTGCTCGACGGACAGCCGCCGTCGTACTTGCGTTGCTTGTCGTCGTCCCGGGGTTCTACTGGTCGACCGGGTACTACGACGGTGCGCGAGACTACTACGAAATCAAGAACGGCGACTCCGTAGGACGCGTCGTCGAGTGGGTCGACCAGCGACAACCGTTCGGCGGAACCGTCGCCGGCCCGTTCTACGTCGTCTCGTGGGTGGAAGGGGTGACCGGCCAGAATGGTCTCACTAGAACACCAGCGGGCGGGTCGTATCGCCCGAACGAACGCCGAGAGTCGGCGGCGTTCCAGACGCTCGAAGACCTCCGCTGGCACGGGGCGACGCCCGAGAACGTCGCCGACGCGAAAGCCATTATCAGGGAGTACGACGTCCGATACGTCGTCGTCCCGAACAACTGGCGACAGACACGGTTCGACTCGCTCGGCACCGTCGTGTTCAGAACCGACGAACTGGTCGTCGTCGAAATCGACCCGACGGTTCGAAACACGGCACCCCCTTCGGGAGGCGATGCATAGTGGCGCGGACTCGCGTCGGGCAGACGGTCGAACGAGCGACGACGGTGAGACGCGTCTTCGGCCGATGGCCGCTCCACTGGCAGTTCGTTGCTCTCACGCTGCTGGGGAACGTCGTCGTCGTCTCACTCGGGTTGGGAGTCGCGGCCGCCAGAGCCGTTGTCTCCGATGACCCAGTCTCGGTCACGGTCGCCGTTCTCGGTTGGGGCGCTGTACTCTGGGTCGTCTCGAGACCGACGGGTGAACCCACCCCGTACGACGAGTGGACGGTGTCCCGTGACGACGCCCCGACTGTCAGGCTCTCGGTCCTCGTCGTCGTCGTCCTCCTCGTCCTCCCCGCCGCCACGAGCGCCCTGACGGCAGGTAGCGGACAGTCGGTCTCCGAATCCGTGCCACCGAGCGAGAACATCACGTTCTACACCGTCCAGGGGAACGAACAGGGCAGCGCGACGGCCGGCGTATTCGCCATCGACACCGAATCGAAGGCGCTCGTCTGGAAGCACACCTCTTATTACACGAAGTACTTCGACGTCGACCCCATCGGCGAGGAAACGATTCTGTTCACCGTCAAGGCGAACGCAAGTCGCTTCGAGGACGGCTACTCGTGGAAAGCGGTGGTGATGAACTGGCGAACGGGTGAGGTCGTCGAGTCGTTTCTCGTCCCCCCCGACACCCACGACGTCGACTACCTCGGTGACGGACGGTACGTCGTCGCCAACAAACTGCAACAGCGACTCCAGTCTTCGTGGCGTGCGGTACTTCGAGAACGGGGGTGGGCCGGACAGAACCGCTCGGTCGTCGGCCACCAGCTCTACATCTACGACGTTGACGCCGACCGAATCGTCTGGTCGTACTACTTCGACGAACACTTCCCACTGACGGCCGGCGACGAGATCGACAACGACTACACGCATCTGAACGACGTCGATTCGGTCCGAAACGGAAGCGCGTTCCTCGTGAGTCCCCGCGAGTTCGACCGCGTCCTCCTGATCAATCGCTCGACGAAGGACGTCGTGTGGACCCTCGGGAGGGAGGACGACTACGACGTCCTCCACGAACAGCACAACCCGGTGTTGCTCTCGGAGGACCCCCCGACGGTCCTCGTCGCCGACAGCGAGAACGACCGCATCGTGGAGTACTCGAAACGGGCCGACGGCTGGCTCAAGACGTGGGAGTACCACGGCGAACTCGCGTGGCCGCGGGACGCCGACCGACTGCCGAACGGGAACACGCTCGTCGCCGACAGCGGCGGCGGCCGCCTGGTCGAGGTCACACCCGACGGGGACGTCGTCTGGGAGCACGACGTCGGCTTCAGCGTCTACGACGTCGAGCGATTACGATACGGAGACGAACCGACGGGTCCGCCGATGCATGCACTCACAGACGCAGGCACTGCTGGCGAACGGGCCTCGGCCGCCGGACTCGGGAGCCAGCTCTCAGACCGCTGGAGGGAGTACTACCAACTCGCCCGATGGGTGATGCCGCAGTGGGTGACGACACTCGATTTCCTCCTGTTGCACGTCTCCGTCGTCGTCGTCCTCGGGTGGCTCCGGTTCGAGTGGCGAGTGAGACGAGCGTAGTCGACGCTCCAGTAGTCTCGGTTCGATCATACGCCGTGAAAACTAAAAACGAGAAGGGGCGCCGGACCGCCGAATCGACGGCGGATTACTCTGCCGGCTGTTCGATTTCGTCGGCGTCTACCTTCTCGTCTTCTTTCTCGCCGATACGTTCGGACGGCACCACGTCGACTGCGGCGACGTGGTCGCCGTCGTCTAAGTCCATCACGATGACGCCCATCGTGTTGCGACCCACAGTAGAAATCTCGTCGACACGGGTGCGCATGATCTGCCCACTCTCGCTCATCGCGACGAGATGGTCGCCGGGGGCGACCGTCTCGATGGCACAGGTCGGCCCGTTGCGTCGGACGGTCTTGATGTCGATGAGTCCCTTCCCGTTGCGGGACTGCGTCCGGTAGTCTCCGATGTTCGTGCGCTTGCCGTAGCCGTTCTTGGTGACCGTCAACAGCCACTTGTGGCGGTCGACTTCGACGGCGGCGAGTCCGGCCACCGTGTCGTCGCCGGTGAGTTGGATGCCGCGGACCCCACGAGCCGTGCGGCCCATCGGACGAACCTCGCTCTCGTCGAACCGGATGCTCATCCCGTCCTCCGTGGCGACGATGAGATCGAGTTCGCCGTTCGTCACTTCGACGTCGACGAGCGCGTCGCCGTCTTCCAGACGAATCGCACGGATCCCCGTCGAGAGGATGTTCGAGAAGTCGTCGACGGCGGTCCGCTTGATGTAGCCGTCGCGCGTGACCATCGTGAAGAACTCCTCTTCGTCCATCTCGTCAGTGTTGACGACGGCCTCGATCTCCTCGCCGTCGTCGAGGTCGATGACGTTCACCGCCGACTTCCCGCGGGCGGTCCGCGACATCTCCGGGATCTCGTAGGCCTTCAGCTGGTAGACCTGTCCGTGGTTCGTAAAGCAGAGCAGGTAGTCGTGGGTGTTCGCGTAGAACACCGACGAGACCCGGTCGCCCTCCTTGAGGTCGGTGCCGATGATCCCCTTTCCGCCCCGGTTCTGGGCGCGGAACGTCGTCGCGGGCATCCGCTTGATGTAGTCGTCCTCGGTGACGACGACGACGACGTCCTCCTGGGGGATGAGCTCCTCGCGGGTGATCGAGCCGGTGTCCTCGATGATGCTCGTCCGCCGCTCGTCGGCGTACTCGTCTCTGATCTCGCGGAGTTCCTCTTTGATGACGCCGAGTAGTTCGCTCTCGTCTTCGAGAATCTCGTTCAGCCGTTCGATCGTCGCCTGTACCTCTTCGTACTCGTCTTCGATGGCTTCGGCCTCCATCGACGTGAGCGACCCCAACTGCATCGCGACGATGTGGTCGACCTGCGCCGCCGAGAAGTCGTACGCCTCCATCAGCGCCTCCTTCGCGTCGTCGCGGCTCTCGGAGTCGCGGATCAGGTCGACGACGTCGTCGACGTTCTTCAGCGCCGTCAGCCGCCCCTCGAGGATGTGTGCGCGGTCCTCGGCTTCCGCGAGGTCGTACTCGCTGCGTCGGCGGACGACTTCCCGACGGTGCTTCAGGTACTCCTGGAGCGTCTCCTTCAGGTCGAGCACCTTCGGCTGGCCGTCGACCAAGGCGAGGTTGATGACCCCGAAGGTGGATTCGAGGTGGTTGTCGAGCAGTTGGTTCTTGACGATGTCGGCGCTCGCACCGCGCTTGAGTTCGACGACGACACGGATCCCGTCGCGGTCGGACTCGTCGCGCAGATCACGGATGCCTTCGATCTTCCCCTCGTTGACGTCGTCGGCGATGCGCTCGATGAGGCGGGCCTTGTTCTCCTGATACGGCAGTTCGGAGACGACGATGCGCTCGTCGTTGCCTTTCTCGTCCCGTTCGACGTCGATCTCGGCGCGAACGCGGATGCGCCCACGACCGGTCTTGTACGCCTGGTGGATGGCGTTGCGGCCGACGATGTTCGCTCCCGTCGGGAAGTCGGGCCCCTTGACGTGGTCCATCAGGTCCTCGATGGTGCAGTCGGGGTTGTCGATGAGGTGGACCGTCGCGTCGATGATTTCACCGAGGTTGTGCGGCGGGATGTTCGTCGACATCCCGACGGCGATGCCGGACGAGCCGTTGACGAGCAGGTTCGGGAACGCCGCAGGGAGCACGTCGGGTTCCGTCAGCCGGTCGTCGTAGTTTGACTTGAAGTCGACGGTGTCCTTGTCGATGTCGGCGAGGAGTTCCTCGGCGATGGGCGACATCCGCGCCTCCGTGTACCGCATGGCGGCCGGTGGGTCGCCGTCGACGGAGCCGAAGTTCCCCTGTCCGTCGACCAGCGGGTAGCGCATCGAGAAGTCCTGCGCCATCCGCGCGAGTGCGTCGTAGATGGCCGAGTCGCCGTGTGGGTGGTAGTCACCCATCGTCTCGCCGACGATGGAGGAGGACTTCCGGTGGGAGGAGCGGGCGGTGACGCCCGCCTCGTTCATCGCATAGAGGATGCGCCGGTGGACCGGTTTGAGACCGTCGCGGACGTCCGGGAGGGCGCGCCCGGCGATGACGCTCATCGCGTAGTCGATGTACGACTGCTCCATCTCGTCTTCGATGCGTGCAGTCGTGACCTGTGCTGCCTGTACGTCGTCTTCGGGGTTCGGAATCTCTGAACTCATCGTGTCTCCGTGCGTCGAGCGTGCGTGCGACCGAAGCAGGTGCTACCGTCGTCGGGACTGAATCGGTGACCCGACATTCAGATGTCGACCCACTCGGCGTCCTTCGCGTGGTCCTTGATGAACTGTTTGCGTGGTTCGACCGCATCGCCCATCAGGACGTTGAACATGCGGTCTGCGGCCGCGGCGTCCTCGATGGTGATCTGCTTGAGGATGCGGTTCTCGGGATCCATCGTCGTCTCCCACAGCTGGTCGGGGTTCATCTCACCCAGTCCCTTGAACCGCTGGACCTGCGTCGGGTTGCCGTCGCACTTCTCCTTGACGATGCGGTCGCGTTCCTCCTCTGTCATCGCGTCGTAGGTCTCTCCGCGGTAACGGACGCGGTACAGCGGCGGCTGGGCAGCGTAGACGTACCCCGCTTCGATGAGCGGCTTCATGTGCCGATAGAGCAGCGTCAGGAGGAGCGTCCGGATGTGCGCGCCGTCGACGTCGGCGTCCGTCATCAGGATGATCTTGTGGTAGCGTGCCTTCTCGATGTCGAACTCCTCACCGATTCCGGCCCCGATGGCCGTGATGAGCGCACGGACCTCGTTGTTCTCCAGGATGCGGTCGAGGCGATGTTTCTCGACGTTGAGGATCTTCCCGCGCAGCGGAAGGATGGCCTGGTTCTTCCGGTCGCGGCCCTGCTTCGCGCTGCCGCCGGCGGAGTCGCCTTCGACGACGAACAGTTCGGCCTCTTCGGGCTTTCGAGTCTGACAGTCGGCGAGTTTCCCCGGCAGCGACGAGGACTCCAGCGCCGACTTCCGGCGGGTGAGTTCCTCGGCCTTCTTGGCGGCCTGCCGTGCCTTCGCGGCCTCGACGGCCTTCATGATGATCGACTGGGCGGTGTCGGGGTTCTCCTCGAAGTAGGTCTTCAACCCCTCGTGAACGACGCTCTCGGTGATGCCGCGGACCTCGGAGTTGCCGAATTTCGTCTTGGTCTGCCCCTCGAACTGCGGGTCGGGGTGCTTCACCGAGATGACGGCGGTGAGTCCCTCGCGGACGTCCTCGCCTTTGAGGTTGTTGTCCAGTTCCGACAACAGCCCGTTGGAGGTGGCGTAGTCGTTGACGACGCGCGTGAGCGCCGTCTTGAACCCGGTCAGGTGGGTGCCGCCCTCGCGGGTGTTGATGTTGTTCGCAAAGGAGTGGATAGAGCCCTGCAGTTCGTCGGTTGCCTGCATCGCGACCTCTACCTGGATGTCGTCCTCCTCGTCAGCGAAGTAGACGACGTCCGTGTGCAGCGGCGTCTTCGTCTCGTTGAGGTACTCGACGAACTCTCTGATGCCGCCGTCGTAGCGGAAGAGTTCGGTAACGTGTTCGCCGTCGTCGTCGGTGTCGCGCTCGTCGGTGAGCGTGATCTCGACGCCGGAGTTGAGGAAGGCGAGCTCGCGGAGGCGGTTCGCGAGCGTCGAGTAGTTGTACTCGGTCTGCTCGAAGATGTCGTCGTCGGGCCAGAAGCGGATCTTCGTCCCCGTCTCCTCGTCGGGGCGCATCTCCCGGACCTCCTCGAAGGCGTCGACCTGGGGTTCGCCGCGTTCGAACCGGTGTCTCCAGACCGACCCGTCGCGTTTGATCTCCACTTCGAGTTCCGTCGAGAGCGCGTTGACGACAGAGACGCCGACGCCGTGGAGTCCCCCCGACACCTGGTAGGACTTGTTGTCGAACTTCCCCCCGGCGTGGAGCACGGTCATGATCACTTCGACCGCTGGGCGGCCGTACTGTTCGTGCATGTCCACGGGGATGCCACGTCCGTCGTCCTCGACGGAGACGGAGTCGTCCTCGTGGATGGTGACGTCGATGTTGTCGCAGTACCCCGCGAGGGCTTCGTCGATAGAGTTGTCGACGACCTCGTAGACGAGATGGTGGAGCCCACGGGCGTCCGTGGACCCGATGTACATCGCCGGACGCTTTCGGACCGCCTCCAGACCCTCGAGGACCTGGATCTGTCCGGCACTGTACTCGTTTTCGTGTGACATAGAACTTGCTTCCACGTAGGATAGTCCCCACCTTAAACCCTCGCACGCGGGCACGCGCGTTGGACAGTATAGTATCCGCCCTAGCCGACCCCGACGTCCACTTGGAGTCGTCGAGATCCGCGTCACGCACTCACAAACACGACGCTGTCATCCACTTTCACTTTCACCGCGCCGACGGAGAGGTTTTATGCGTCCGTCGGGTAACCTTCCAACGAATGACCTCGTTCCAGTCGACACTCGGCGAGGATTCGGAGATCGCCGACGAGCTGGCGCAGAACCAGCGGGAGATCTCTATCGCCGAGTTCTTCGAGAAAAACAAGCATATGCTCGGGTTCGACTCCGGGGCCCGAGGGCTTGTGACCGCCGTGAAAGAGGCGGTGGACAACGCGCTCGACGCCACGGAGGAGGCGGGTCTCGCACCCGACATCTACGTCGAAATCGTCGAGGCCGGCGACTACTACCGTCTCATCGTCGAAGACAACGGTCCGGGCATCACGAAGGCACAGCTCCCGAAGGTGTTCGGGAAGCTCCTCTACGGCTCTCGCTTCCACGCCCGCGAACAGTCGCGCGGCCAGCAGGGTATCGGAATCTCCGCGGCCGTCCTCTACTCGCAGCTCACGAGCGGGAAGGCAGCCAAGATCACGAGTCGCACGCAGGGCTCCGCAGAGGCGCAGTACTTCGAGCTGATCATCGACACCGACACCAACGAGCCCGAGATCAAGGAGGCCCGCGAGACCTCGTGGGACCGCTCACACGGCACCCGTATCGAGTTGGAGATGGAGGCGAACATGCGCGCTCGCCAACAGCTCCACAACTACATCAAACACACCGCCGTCGTCAACCCTCACGCTCGACTCGAACTCCGGGAACCGGGGCTCGACGAACCGCTGAAGTTCGAACGGGCGACCGACCAACTCCCCGCCGAGACCGAAGAGATCCGCCCGCATCCACACGGCGTAGAGTTGGGAACGCTCATCAAGATGCTGCAGGCGACCGAATCGTACTCGGTCTCCGGGTTCCTACAGGAGGAGTTCACGCGGGTGGGCAAGAAGACCGCCGACAAGGTCGTCGACAGCTTCCGCGACCGTCACTTCGGTCGCGAGATGGGCTGGTCCGCTCCCGCAGCGCACGACGACGCCGACCTCGAAGCCGCCATCGTCGACGCCGTCTCCGGGAAGGGTGCCGACGCGACGGACGCCTTCGCCGAGATCGTCGCCGACACGCTTCGCGAGCGCGAGCGGACGACCCACCACGAACTCCGCACGATCGTCGACAACGCCGCCGACGCCGCCGCCGAGGAGTTCGGCAAGACGTTCGGTCGGACCGTCCGCGACAACGCCGTCGAGGCCGCGTGGGCGGTGCTCTCGGGGTACGACGAGGAGCACGACGTCGACCGACTCACCGACGACGTCTACGCGCTCGTCGACGACGCCACGAGCACGCGGAAGGACGACGCGACGGTCCGGGCGCTCGCCGAACGGCTCGCCCGCAAGTTCGGCACCGCAGACGACACCCGTCATCGGGCGACCTACGAACGGTTGCGCGCGTACGTCGACGGCGCCGCCGACGCCACCGTCGAGTACGACGAGGCGACCGTGGGTGACACGGCCCGGGAGAACGTCACTGAGGCGTTCTGGGCGGTGATGCGGACCGTCCCCGACGACGTGCCGAAGGTGAACGACGTCGCCGCCAGTCGCGACGTCTCCTCGGAGCTGTTGGACGCGATGCGCGAGACGGACATCCTCTCGCCGCCGACGAACTGCCTCTCGCCAATCACCGCCGAGCTCGTCGAGGCCGGTCTCCGCAAGGAGTTCGACGCCGACTTCTACGCCGCCGCGACGCGCGACGCGGAGGTCCACGGCGGCGACCCGTTCATCGTCGAGGCCGGCATCGCCTACGGCGGCGAGTTGCGGTCCGAGGGGAGCGTCGACCTGCTTCGCTTCGCCAACCGCGTTCCACTGGTCTACCAGCGCGGGGCGTGTGCGACGACGGACGTCGTCAAACGCATCGGCTGGCGGAACTACGGACTCGACCAACCCGGTGGCAGCGGGATGCCGAACGGCCCGGCTGTCATCATGATCCACGTCGCCTCGACGAACGTCCCGTTCACCAGCGAGTCGAAGGACGCGCTCGCGAACATCCCCGAGATCGAAGACGAGATCGAACTCGCCATCCGCGAGGCCGCCCGCGAGTTGAAGTCCTACCTGAACAAGCGGCGCTCGATGCAGAAGCGCCGGCAGAAGCAGGACGTCCTCGGGAAGATCCTCCCGCAGATGGCCGACAAGGTGTCGGAGGTGACGGGTCGCCCGCGACCCGACATCGACGGCGCGCTGGCACGGATCATGAACAACGTCAGCGTCGAACGCGAGATCGGAGACGGGGAGGTGACGCTCGTCGTCGAGAACTACTCCGACCGGACGGAGCAACCGGACATCACCGACATCGTCTCCGTCGAACCCCAGGGGTTGAACGGCGACGCGACGGTCGTCGACCTCGACGGCGAGTGGTTCGTCAAGTGGTCGCCGTCGGTGTCGGCCGGCGAGACGGCGACGCTGAGCTACGAAGTGACCGACGACGCCGACTTCGACATCAACGTCGACGGCGTCGAGACCGAGAAACTGACGGTGCAAGACTAACATGAGTTCGAAGATTCAAGACGAGAAGGCCCGCGAGCGACTCATCGACCTCGCCGCGGAGTTCTACGACCAGTTCGCCGGCGGGCAGATCCCCGAGATGGAACTGCCCACTCGGACGAAGAGCAACATCGTCTTCGACGAGGAGTCGAACGTGTGGGTCTACGGCGACCGCACCTCGACGCGGTCGGCCAACTCCGTTCGCGGGGCACGCAAACTGCTGAAAGCCGTCTACACCATCGACTTCCTCGCGAAGCAGCTAGAGGAGGGCCGCTCGTCGACCCTCCGTGAGCTGTACTACCTCTCGGAGTCGTGGGACAACGAGGAGGCGCAGTTCTCCGACCAGGACGAGTCGAACCAGCTGGTCGAGGACCTCGAGATCGTCTCGCAGGTCACCCGCGAAGACTTCCACATGCGCCCCGAGGAGTCCGGGGCGACGCTGATGGGACCGCTCGAGCTCCGCGAACAGACCCGACGCGGCGAGCGCGAGATCCACTGCCAGAAAGACGTCGGCGAGGGCGGCTACCAGATCCCGAACAACCCCGACACCATCGAGTTTCTCGACCACGACATCGACTTCGTGCTCTGCGTCGAGACCGGTGGGATGCGCGACCGGCTCGTCGAGAACGGGTTCGACGAGGAGTACAACGTGCTCGTCGTCCACCTGAAGGGCCAGCCCGCGCGGGCGACCCGCCGCATCACGAAGCGACTCCACGACGAACTCGACCTGCCCGTCGTGGTGTTCACCGACGGTGACCCGTGGTCGTACCGCATCTACGGCTCGGTCGCCTACGGTTCGATCAAGTCCGCCCACCTCTCGGAGTATCTCGCGACGCCCGAAGCACAGTACGTCGGCATCCGGCCGCAGGACATCGTCGACTACGACCTGCCGACCGACCCGCTCAGCGACTCCGACGTCAACGCGCTGGAGTCGGAGCTGACCGACCCGCGCTTCCAGTCGGAGTTCTGGACCGAGCAGATCGAGCTTCAGCTCGACATCGGCAAGAAAGCCGAACAGCAGGCGCTCGCTTCTCGAGGGCTGGACTTCGTCACCGACACCTATCTGCCCGAGCGGTTGACGGACATGGGCGTCATCTGACGCCGCTCAGGCGAACTCCCGGTCCCGTTCGCGGTCACCGTCGGCGTCGCGAGCACGCTCCTCGTCGCTCGTACAGCGGCGACAGTAGCGGTTCGTCCCCGACTCGTGCGTCCGAACCGGGAGTCCGGCGAGATATGTCCGCTCGGCGAACGTCCGCTCGACGCCGTCGGACAGGGGGCTGTCACACACCGCACAGGACAGCGAGCGGTCGTTCACCTCCCGTTCGGTGACCGTTCGCTTCCGGCCGAACGTCGTCGGCGACTGGCGGTCGTCCACTCGCCGCGCGGCGAGGGCGCCGACCGACGCGAGCGTCGTCACCAACAATAGGACGGCGAGGAGGACGAACGACCACTGTCTGACCAGCCTCGTGACGAGCGCGAACCCGATGAAGCAGGCGATGACGCCGGCGAGCGTCGGGTAGTCGAGACTGGTCGCCCCACCGGTCGCGTCGTCGACCCGTCGGACCGTACCGTCGGTCCGCAACTCGCAGCGCGGCGCACCCGGTCCGTGACAGTACCACGCGTAGGCGACGTTGCCGACCCCGCCCGTAGAGAGTAGCAGCGCGACGTGGAGGGCTGGTGAGCCGATCCCCCGGTCGACGAGCACGACCCGGTCGTCGAACTCGCGTTCGACCGTCCACCCCGCGACGCGGTAGTGTACGAGCCGTCGGCGAAACTTCCCGTCGTGTCCCCCGGTCGCCCGGCCGAACGGGTCGTCTCTCACCGTGGAGGGGGTGTCGACGGCGGTGCCACAGGCCGGACAGAACGCCGCGCTCGGCGAGAGGGTGTCGCCGCAAGCGCGGCAGAACCGCGAGGCGGAGGGACCCATGCTGTCGAATAGTTTGACAAGCAACAAATAGCTACGGTCGACGGGGTCTACTGGTTCGCCGACCGCTCGTCGAGCACCACAGGGATGCTGCGCTCGGCGACGTCGACGACGAACGCCTCGGCGTCGGTTTCGAGCAGCTCGATCGTGTCGTAGTGGATCGGTAACACCAAGTCGGGGTCCAGCGCCTCTGCGAGGTCGGCGGCTTCGTGGCGGTCCATCACGACGCTGCCGCCGATGTTGGCGAGGAACAGCGACACCTCCAGTTGGCGGAACCCGTCGAGCGCGTCCGAGTCGCCGGGCCAGAAGACTGTGCGTCCGCCGATCGACAGGAGGAACGCACAGCCGAACCCGCGCGGGTGGACGACGTCGCCGTCCTCGTCGGCGTGCGGGCCGTCGGCTTCGTTGTACGCGGGCAACGACCAGAGGTCGACCTGGCCGAGGTCGCCGACGGTGAGATGGTCCTCCTCGCCGACGCGGACGACGTCGTACGGCAGCTCGTCGACCGGCGTCACGTCGCGGTCGATGCTGGTCGCGTCGACGCCCTCGAAGACGACGACCGTGGCGTCGTCCTTGGCGACGCTCGCGATGCCGTCGGTGTCGTAGTGGTGGTTGTGCGTGACACAGACGAGATCGCCGTCGCGGGCGTGGTAGTCGTCGAGGACGCCGTAGCGGCCAGGGTCGAGGTAGGCGACGAAACCGTCGGCCGTCTCGATGCGGACGGTCGCGTAGCCGAGCCACGTGACGGAGAGTCCGTCGTGTTTGATCGTCATACTGTCTCTGTTCGGGCGACGGGCTATAATCTCACGGTCGGCGTCGGGGTTACTGGACGCCGCCGACGCCATCGACGGCTACTACCAGGAGCGCGACGAGCGCGAAGAGCACCAGTAGCATCCCGAGCTTCGTGAACGATGGCGGTGCCTTGGACGTCCTGACGGCGGTGTCGGTACAGAGCGACGTGGTCCGCGTCACCGTCCGAGACGAGCGAGACGTGACTCCGCCGTCACTGGGTTTGCTGCGGACGGCGGTAGTTGCGTAGCGGTCTGTCCCTGGCATGGTCCCGACGTATCGGAGTGATTGGGAAAAGGCTTCTGTGGGGCTGTTCACACACCTCGGGCGTCACTGCCGTTCGGCCAGTCGCTCCACCCGCGCCAGCGAGTCGGCCGTCTCGGGGGTCTTGTCCTCGCGGATCTCGACGAACCGCGGGAACCGCAGCGCGTACCCCGACGCGTACGTCGGCGACCGCTGGATCTCCTCGTACCCCACCTCGAAGACGGTCGTCGGCCGCAGGTCGACCTCGGTCCCGTTCTCGGCGACGACGTGGGGTTCGAGCAGGTCGGTGAGTTCGGCGAGTCGCTCGTCGGTGATCCCCGTCGCGACCTTCCCGATCGTCCGGAACTCGGGTTTCTCGTCGCCACTGCCGTCGCCACTGCTCTCGTCGACCCGTGCGGACAGGAGGAACGTCCCGAGGAACTCCGCCCGGCGACCCTCGCCCCACTCTGCGCCGGTGACCACGAGGTCGAGCGTCTCCACGTCGGGCTTACGCTTCAGCCAGTTCTTCCCGCGCTTCCCCGGCGAGTAGGCCGCCTCGGGGTTCTTGAGCATTATCCCCTCGTGGCCCGCCTCGAGCGCGTCGGCCTCGTACGCCTCGATCTCGTCGGCGTCGTCCGAGCGCAGGAGTTCGGAGACGGCGTCGATGTGGCCGAGGACGTCCCGGAGTCGGTCGTGGCGGTCGGTCACCGGGTCGGTGAGCAGGTCGTCACCGGCGGCGTGCAGACAGTCGAACGCGTGGAGTTCGACGGTCACCTCCTCGCGCATCCGGTCGACGTCGTGTTTCCGCCGGAACCGCCGGAGGATCTCCTGGAACGGGAGCGGCGATCCGTCGTCGTCGACGGCGACCACCTCGCCGTCGAGGATCACCGGCACGTCGACCTCGCGTTCGACGAACTCGACGACCTCCGGGAGCGCGTCGGTGACGTCCTCCATGTTCCGCGAGAACAGCGACACCTCTCTGCCGTCGTAGTGGATCTGCACCCGCGCTCCGTCGAACTTCGTCTCGACGGCGACCGTCTCCCACTCGTCTAAGGCGTCGGTGACGGTCCCTGCCTGTGCGAGCATCGCCTGAACGGGTCTGCCGACGGTGAGGTCGATGGCGTCGAGACCCGTCGTCCCTTCGTCGCGGGCGACGACGGCGACGCGGCCGTAGTCGTTCGACACCTGCAGCGCGCGTTCGACCGCCTCGATGGCAGCGTCCCGTCGTTCGCGTGCGGCGGTCGTCTCCGCCTCGGCGGTCGCGTCGTCGCGGACCGCCGCGGCGTCCGCCGAGTCGACGAGGAACGCCTCGGCGACGGCGTCGCGGACGGTTCCCTCACCGACGCCGATGCGCATCTCCGAGAGGACGAGCCGGGCGAGGTAGCGCGCCTCGTCCGGCGAACAGCGGTTGAACAGGCCGAACAGCGTGTCGAGCTTTCGGTCCTGGCTTCCGGAGCCGGCGGCCGCGGCGAGCGCCCGTAGCTCCTCGTCGACGGTCGCGACAGTCAGGTCGGTCTGCCCGCCACCGCCGAACGCGGCGAGTCCCTGCTGGCCGCCGAAGTCGAAACTGGCTGCGACCGCGCCGATCTCGCCCGTCTCGGCGAGTCGGTCCTCGACGTCGTTGGCGGAGACGTTCCGGCCCGCCGCACGGGCGATCGCGACGTAGCAGAGGCTCGGCCCGACGTCGAGCGTCGTCGACTCCCACGCCGGGAACACCCGCCCCTGAACGAACCGGACGACGACCGGGAGGTCCTCGCCCGCGGCCTCGAACAGCTCGCGGACGAGCGTCGTCGTCTCGAGGTCGGCGGGTTCGGCTTCGATGGCGGCTGCACGGGCGGCGAAGTCGGCGAACTCCATCACGCCGAGATTGTCACTCGTCGCTCAAAAGGCCGCCGAAGCGGTCGCGCCCGCTCAGAACCGCCGTTCGAGATACCGGTCGACACGACGGACTCGCTCGGGGTCGTACGTCCACGTTCCCCGCCAGACGTTCGGACCGGTCTCCAGCGCTACCAGTGCGGCGTGTCTCTCACTCGCGCGTTCCGGAACGAAGACGACACACCACGACTGCCGATAGTCGGCACTGGTTCCCGTGTGAACGGTGAGATCGAGCGACGTCGGTGGGCCCCAGCCAGCCGTGCCGTAGACGTGGACGTCGACGGTCGACGCCGCGAGTCGCTCGTAGATGGCGCGTGTCCCTCGCTCGTCGGCGAGTCGCGAGAGTCGCTGGAACGTCGACCTGAGGCGGCCGTCTCCGACGGTGAGTGCGAGTCGCTCGACGTAGCGTGAGATGACGATGAGGAGGAGCTTCTCCTTGTTGGAGGCAGGGTAGCCACGCAGTTCGAACTCGACGCCGTCGAGCGCGGTCAACACGTCCGGGACACCGCTGTCGTCGACACCGCTGGTCCCCGTGATGTACCGGTCGGAGTTCACGAGCAACAGCGCGTTCATCACCTCCGAGAGTGGCGACGTCGCCACTACTCGCTTCCCGTCCAGGACGACGACGACGTCGTCGGCCTCGTCCGACAGGTCGAGTTCGGAGACGGTTACCGACTGCTCGGCGAACGCCGACTCGAGGAGCGACTGGACCGCCTTCGGTTCGCGGCGGTTCACGACGACCAGCGACCGGTTCGGGTCCTCGACTTCGTCGAAGAACGCCTGCAGAGAGGACAGCGTCGAGTCGGACATATCCGAGAGATGTCGATGACGGAGATAGTTCTTTCGTGCGACGACAGCAGGTCGTAAAAATGATCATCGATGACCGTTCTCACTGTCCGCGCGTGACGCTGAGGTTCTGCATCTCGCCGCCGCAACGTTCACACATCGGGGGGTGGTGGGCGGCCTCCGTCCGCGCGCCGCACTCGAGACACTCGTAGGTCGACAGCGGTTCCAGACTGGTCTCCGTCGGTTCGGATGGTGGGGCAGAGTTCTTCGCCATACGTGTGGTATGGTGTCACGAGACACTAACTCTTTCTCTGGTCTGTCCCCGCCGCTGTGACCGAGCCAACGGCTTGAAGAACAGTCGTCGCACAGTAGGGGTATGAGCAAGGACCTCGCGGGGGCCGTTCGGGACGTTCTCGCCATCGACGTCGAGGCGTTCCGGGCGGAAGCCGAGGCCGACGCCGAAGTCGTCAAGGACGAACTCAGAGACGGGACGTTCGACAACCACCAGTCTATCGTCGGCTTCGAGTACGAGTTCTACGCCGTCGACGACGGTCGGTGGTCGGGCGACGAGGATCTGGCGTGTTCGCTGATGCGCGTTCCACGACGACTGCTCGAACTCATCGGGTTCGAGAAGGAACTGGGCCTCCACAACGCCGAGATGAGTACGAGCCCGCAACCGTTCAACCCCCACGGACTGCGGGCACAGGAGTCGGAGGTCCTCGCACGACTGAGCGCCGCCCTCGACTGCACGCGGTCGGAAGGGATGCGTCTCGTCAGCGACGCGCTGTGGACGATCCCGCCCGCCGGCGAGACGGCCCGCGAGTACCTCGGCGGGAGCGTCGACGACGACGGCGTCGACATCGCGACCAACATGAGCGACGCCGTCCGGTATCACGCGATGGCGAACGGGCCGGACGCACCCGAGACGTTCGCCGTCGAGGCACCGAACGTCTCGTACGAGGCGCCGACGGTGATGCCCGAGAGCCTCATCACCTCGATCCAACCTCACTACCAGATGTCGCACGCGGCCGACTTGCCGACGTACTTCAACTACGCCACCCGCGTCGCCGGTCCGCTGCTCGCACTCGGCGTCAACTCGCCGTTCTTCCCGCCCGATCTCTACGACGAGGACGTCGACGCCGAGACGGTGATCGCCGAGGCGTGGGACGAACACCGGATCCGCGTGTTCGAGTCGGTGTTGAACACGGCGACACAGAGCGACAAGGTCGCGTTTCCGGAGGACCTCGAGAGCGTCGACCAGGCGGTCGACCGCGTCCTCGAAGACGAGACGTTCGTCCCGATGCCCGTCTCCCGCGACGGCGACCGCTTCGACGACAAGTTCGCGACGCTCCGGATGAAACACGGCACCTACTGGCGGTGGGTTCGCCCGGTGTTCGGCGGCGCGACGCGCTCGTCGGCGAACGCCCGCGTCGAGTTCCGTCCGATCCCCGCCCAGCCGACGGTCAGAGACTCCATCGCGTTCCAGGCGGCGTTCGCGGGGCTGATGGAGAGTCTCCCCCAGCGTCGGCACCCCGTCGCCGACATGGACTGGACGGTCGCCAGAGAGAACTTCTACGCCGCCATGCGCGACGGTCTCGACAGCGGTCAACGGTGGGTGACCAACGACGGCCAGGAGACGACTAACCCGGTCGAGGTCTACGACGACCTACTGGCTCACGCCGCCGACGGCCTGAAGTCCGCGGGCTGTAGCGCCGCCGAAGCCGAACGGTACATCGCGCCGCTGCAGGCGCGCGTCGAGGCGGCGCGCACGCCGGCGAGCTGGAAACGCGAACGAGTGGAGTCACGGCTCGCCGACGGCGACGACCTCGAAGCAGCGATCACGGGGATGCAGCAGGCGTACATCCGAAAGCAGGCGGAGACGCTGCTCGACGGAAGCTTCGCCGACTGGGTGTAGAAAACAGTGCGGTAACGAGTGCTTTTTTCGGACGTTCAGAGGACTTCCGCGAAGTCCTTGTGACGGGTGACGTCGACGCCGTCTTCGGTGACGACGGCGACGTTGATCCCGTTGCCGGAGGCGAGGTCACGCTCGACGGCGCTCTGGATCGCCTTCGCGGCGACGGTCTTTGCCTCCTCGACGGAGAGCTCCTCGTCGTAGTGCTGCTCGAGCACACCGAGGGCGTACTGACTGCCGGAACCGGTGACGGTGTAGTCCTCTTCGCTCATCCCGCCGAGTGCGTCCATGCTGTAGACGTGCGGTCCTTCGTCGTCGACGCCGCCCAGGATGGGCTGGACGACGAAGAACGCACCCGAACGTAGGAAGTTCGCGAGCAGCGTCGCGAGCGCGCGCATGCTCATGTCCTTGTCGCGACGGGTCTCGTAGAGGCTCGTCTCCGCGCGCAGCGAGCGGATGAGCGACTGGGCAGCCGAGACCGATCCGGCGATGGTGAGCGCGGCCGTCGGGTGGATCTGCTCGACCTTCTGGACGTCCTTCGAGGAGACCATGTAGCCCATGCTGGCGCGCATGTCGGTCGCGAGGACGACGCCCTCGCTGGTCTTGAGGCCGACCGTGGTCGTTCCCGTCTTCATTTCTTCGTCGGGCGACGACTCCGCGCGGCGCTCGGTCTCCGGGAACTCGCCGAGTTCCGGGCCGAACACGTTGGAGTGGTCGCCGTTCAGCGCGTCGAGATTGCTGGAGAAGTCGCCTGGCGTACGCATTAGCCCCCACTTGGCCCGGCGCGCTGATAAATGCCACCCTTCCCTCCCGGCTTGCCCCTGCCGGCACCGCTCGGACGAGCGGTTCGTCGGCGTGATCACTGGCGGAACCGAACTGCACAGAACGGGTGGGGGCGGGGAGGTTAGCGAGCGTCCACGTTCTCGTAGGCGGTACCGAGTCGGGCGACGACCCGACCGAGCGGGAGCTCCACTCCCACGCGGCGGGCGAGGACCGCGACGGGGAACAGGAGGATTCCCAGTGCGACGGTGAACTGGTACAGTGCGAACAGGGTCAACCGCGACGCCGTTTCGATCATCGACCTACCCGTGGGGGCGACGTCGGCCTATATAAGCTTTCCCGCCCGGCGGGCGAGTCTACCCCGGTCCAGTCTTGCGATTCAACCGAAGTTGTAGCAGACGAAACTGAACTGGGACTTCGAGAGAGATTCGGAAAATTACTCGGTCGCTGACGGCAGCGATTCTCGTAAGTTATGAGAATAATCGGCTGGTGATGCGCGCATCGGACGCTCGGTTTCGGCATCGAGACGCCGTCTGTGGCGTGGTTCCGTCACCCAAGGGTGAGCCTCCCGCGGTGGCGCGCGAACCACAAAGCACGAAACCCTCCACCCCATCTCTGGGGGTATGAGTAACTATCTCGTCGCGATGGAGGCGGCGTGGCTCGTCCGCGACGTCGACGATATCGACGACGCTATCGGTGTCGCCGTCAGCGAGGCCGGCAAGCGATTAAACCAGAAGAACAAGGAGTACGTCGAGGTGGAGGTCGGCGTCACTGGCTGTCCGGCCTGCGGCGAACCGTTCGACTCGGCGTTCATCGCCGCCGACACGGCGCTCGTCGGACTGCTGATGGAGATCGAGATCTTCAACGCCGAGAACGAGGAACACGCCTCCCGCATCGCCAAGAGCGAAGTCGGCGGTGCGCTCCGCGACGTCCCGCTGTCGGTCATCGAGATCGTCGAGACCGAGGGCGACGAGGACGACGAACGGGACTGAGAGCGACTCTCGTCGCAGCTCGGCGCGTCTCCACGTGAGAACTGGCCTCGTGGCTCGCCGAGGATCGTTGGGTCTCCGGCCGGCTTCAGTACTCTCTCCGAGTGGCACGCTCCGAGACGGTTGTAGTTCTCGCAGTGCGAACGCCAGTCACACCGAGAGTCGTCTGCGTCGAAAGTTTTTCTAATAACCCTGGGTTATGAGTTGGTATGGAACTCCCCACGCCGCAAGACCTCAGAGAGCGACGGACGTCGCTCGAACTGACGCAGAGTCAACTGGCCGAGATGGCCGGCGTCTCGCAGCCGCTGATCGCCCGCATCGAGGGCGGTGACGTCGATCCGCGCCTGTCGACGCTCCGACGCATCGTCAACGCGCTCGACGAGGCGGAGGGGAGTGTCGTCCGCGCCGACGACATCATGCACGAGACCATCGTCAGCGTCGCGCCCGACGAGGCGGTCCGAGAGGCCGAACAGCAGATGGACGACGCCGCGTACTCGCAGCTCCCGGTCATCCAGGCGGGGATCCCGGTCGGGTCGATCAGTCACAGCGACATCATCCGCGCGGGCGACGACGTCGGCACCCTCCCGGTCAGCGAAATCATGAGCGAGTCGTTCCCGTCGGTGTCGCCCGACGCGACCGTCGACGAGGTGCGGAACCTGCTCGACCACTACAAGGCCGTGATGGTGACGCAGGCCGGCGAAGCGGTCGGCATCATCACTGAGGCCGACATCGCTCGACAGCTCTCCTGACTCCTCTCTCTCTCTCGCTCGTTTTTGCGCCGAGCGAAAGGCGGATATCGTGCGGCTGTTAACGACTGACAATGAGCCGCCTGCCGTCTACTACTCGGTCTGCGATCACGCTCCTCGCGTCGGCGCTGGTCGCCACGGGGTCTCTGTCTCCGTGGCTCGCGTCGAACAGCTGGTTGGTGGCCCTCCCCGGCCTCCAGACGGGACTCGACACCTGGGGTGCGCTGTTGCTCCCCGCCGTTCTCGTCGTCGGTGCCCTCCACGGGTTCGCTTCGCGGGTCGTCTCCGAGACCGCGACCCTCGTCGTCGGCGTGCTGTCGCTCGTCGCGGTGGCCGTCTACTGGCAGAACGCGGCCGTCGGCGGATACGTCCCTGCCGTCGGCTGGTATCTCACCGCCGTCGGCGGACTCCTCCTCGTCGGCGTCGGAGTCGAACGCTTCTGGTCGCGGTTCGGCTACCGTCTCTCCGGTACCGACGATCCGCGGTCGGTCTGACTACAGCTCCAGTCCGCGGACCGACACGCCTTCGCCCTCCTCGACGTGGCCGACGACGCGCCCGTCCGTCGCGTCGGCGAGCGCCTCGGCGTCGTCGGGGGCGAGCGCCGCCACGAAACCAGTCCCCATGTTGAACGTCCGGTGCATCTCCTCGTCGGAGACGTTGCCCTCCGACTGGATGAACTCGAAGACCGACTGCGGCTCGAAGGCGTCGTCGATCTCGTAGCGGTAGTCACCCATCCGTTCGAGGTTCGTCCACCCACCGCCGGTGACGTGAGCGGCGGCGTGGACGTCGTGTTCGCGCATCGGATCGAGCAGATGCGTATAGATCTTCGTCGGCTCCAGGAGCGCCTCGCCGACGGTGTCGTAGTCGTCGAACGGATACTCGTCGGTGTACTCGTGGTTCCGGGTGGCCGCCGTGCGGGCGAGCGTCAGCCCGTTCGAGTGAATGCCGGAGGAGCGGAAGCCGACGAGCGCGTCGCCGGGTTCGGCCTCAGCGGGGAAGATGGCGTCTTTCGCGGCCAGTCCGGCGACGGTGCCCGCGAGGTCGAGCCCCTTCACGACCTCGGGCATCACCGCTGTCTCGCCGCCGACGAGTTCGATGTCGGCCTCCGCGGCACCGGCGGCGAGTCCCGTCCCGACCTGCTCGGCGAACGTCTCGTCGGGCGTGTCGACGGCGAGATAGTCGACGAACGCGACCGGGCGGACCCCCGCCGCCACGAGGTCGTTGACGTTCATCGCGATGCAGTCGATCCCGACCGTCGAGTAGTCGCCGAGCGCCTCGGCGACGAGCAGCTTCGTTCCGACGCCGTCGGTCGCGAGCGCGAGATAGCGGTCGCCGATGTCCAACAGCCCCGCGTAGTCGCCTTCGCTCTCGCCGACCGCACCGACGAGCGCCGCCGTGGCCGCCTCGCTGGCCTCGATGTCGACTCCCGACTCCGCGTACGTGAGTTCCTCTTCGGCGTCCTCGTTCATGTGCGAACCCGCGTAATCGGGGGAGAAAAGCCCACCGTTCGCCGACCCGTCCGGTTGGGTGGATACTAACTCGCGGCCAATGGTGTGAATGGTAGTGTCTAACATGGGCCTAACGACCCGTAGTCACCCACTACCAACCCCCTAAACGCCCGGTTTCGCGGTTCGTGACGGCTTAGCAACATCCTTGCAGCGTGACTCTCCGTCGAACGAAAGCGATAAGGCGAGATCGACATATACGGCCTCTCGACCGCTCTCAGTCGGTAGTAGGGTGTCACAGAGGAAGGTGAACTCGGGTGAACGGTCTCTTCGTTATATGAGTCTATCAGGCTTATCAGAATGTAGGTGCTCCAGATGTCAGGCGCGTCAACTACAGCCAACGACCACTCCTCGCTCGATACGGGGTCTACTGCCCTCCAGATGGCGCTGGGTCCGATCAGGTTCGTCGGGTTCTGGGCCGCAATCGCCCTCCCGTTCCTGTACGTGCCCCTCCTGTTCGACGGCATCGACGGCAGCCGAGCGATCGTCTTCCTCGGCCTGCTCGTCGCGAACGTCGTTGCACTCCGCGTCGGGCACGACTATCGTCAAGCGTAGCGTACCCGCTCTCTACGACTACTCCTTCGGAGTACCGCCGCTCGCCGCCTCCCCGTCGAGCGGAACTTCGACGAGCGTCAACTCGTCGGACGGCACCGCCGACGCCAGCACCGACGACAGTTCCTCCCACGTCTCGACGCGGTGAGCCGCCATGCCGAAACTCTCCGCGAACCCGACGAACTCCGGGTTCGACAGCCGGGTCCCGAACGACTCGCCGGTGTGGGACTCCTGTTTCTCCGAGATGAGCCCGTAGTCGTCGTCGACGAACAGCAGGACGGTGAAGCCGAGTCCGAGTCGCGCCGCAGTCTCCAGTTCTGCGGCGTTCATCAGGAAGCCGCCGTCACCCGTCGCGACGACGACGTTCGAGTCGACGGCGAGGTCGGCGGCGACGCCACCGGGGACGGCGATACCCATGCTCGCCAGGCCGTTAGACATGATGCAGGTGTTCGGTTCGTAGACGGGGAATCCCCTGGCGATCGCCATCTTGTGGCTGCCGACGTCCGAGAGCAGCACGTCCTCGTCGGCCATCGCCTCTCGGAGATACGGGAGTACGCCGGCGACCGTCGTCGGGTCGTCCGCGTCGGGCTTCGTCAACGCGTGGTCCAGCACCGTCTCGTGGACGTCGGCACACCACGTCTCTTTCGTCCGGTCGACCGACTCGGTGAGTCGTTCCAGACCACGGGAGAGGTCGGCGACGATCTCCACCTCGGGGTTGTAGTGTTCGTACACCTCCGCGGGTTCGTGGTCGAGATGTAGCACCGTCGTCTCCTTGTTCGGGTTCCACCCTTCGGGGTCGTGTTCGGCGATGTCGTAGCCCACCGCGAGCACGCAGTCGGCGCGTTCGACGACGTCCGCGGCCTCGCCGTCGGGCCCGGAGTCGAGCGTCATCAGCGACTGTGCCCGTCTGTCGGAGATGGCTCCCTTCCCCATGTAGGTCGCGACGACCGGCAGTCCGGTCGACTCGACGAACTCGCGGAGACACGCCGAGGCGTCCGCTCGTACGGCTCCGTTACCGGCGAGCACGACGGGTCTGTCGGCGTCGGTGAGGTGGCGGGCCGCTCGCTCTACCGACTGGTGGTCGGGGTCTGATCGGCGGACGGGGTCGCGCACCGGGAGCGGTTCGTCGTCGACCGCTTCGGCGGCGACGTCTTCGGGGATCTCCAGATGCGTCGCACCGGGTTTCTCGTACTCGGCGAGTTTGAACGCCTTGCGGACCGACTCGTTGATGACGGCCACGTCGTCGAGCTGGGTGTTCCACTTCACCACCGACTCGAAGACGTCGACCACGTCGAGCGCCTGGTGGCTCTCCTTGTGGAGTCGCTCGCGGCTCCCCTGGCCGGTGACGGCGACGAGCGGCGACTTGTCGAGGTGAGCGTCGGCGACGCCCGTCAGCAGGTTCGTCGCACCCGGCCCGAGCGTCGACAGACAGACGCCCGCATCGCCCGTCAGCCGTCCGTGGACGTCGGCCATGAACGCCGCCCCCTGCTCGTGGCGGACGGGGACGAACTCGATCGACGAGTCCCGGAGCGCGAACAGCACGTCCTCCAACTCCTCGCCGGGGAGGCCGAACACGTGGTCGACGCCCTCGGCCTCCAGACAGGTGACGAGGAGCTCTGCGCCGTTCATTCGACCTCACCGCTCAGGCCGTGTTGGACCCAGACGGTCTTCCGGTTGACGAACTCGCGGATCCCCTCTGCTGCCAGCTCGCGTCCGTAGCCGGAGTTCTTGACGCCGCCGAACGGCACGCGCGGGTCGGACTTGACGACCTCGTTGACGAAACAACAGCCCGCCTCGAACCCGCGGGCGAACCGCTCGCCGCGTTCGAGGTCGCCCGTCCAGACGCTCGCGCCGAGGCCGAAGGAGCTGTCGTTGGCGAGTCGCAGCGCCTCCTCCTCGTCGTCGACCTCGAAGACGGCCGCCGCCGGACCGAACGTCTCCTCGGTCGCTGCCGGGGAGTCTTCGGGGACGTCGACGAGGACGGTCGGCGGGTAGAACGCCCCCTCGCGGTCCAGCGGTTCACCGCCGAGTCGACAGTCCGCCCCGGCGTCGACAGTGTCCTGTACCTGTTCGTGGAGCTCCTCAAGCAGGTCCTCGCGGGCCTGTGGGCCGACCTCCGTCTCCTCGTCGCCGGGGTCGCCGACGGTCCACGACTCCATCTCCTCGACGAACCGCTCGACGAACTCGTCGTAGACGTCCGTGTGAACGATGAACCGCTTGGCGGCGATACAGGACTGTCCGGAGTTCTGGAGTCGTCCCTGTGCGGCCTTCTCGACGGTCTCCTCCAGATGCGCGTCGTCGAGGACGACGAACGGGTCGCTACCGCCGAGTTCGAGGACGGTCTTCTTCAGGTTCCCGCCGGCGCGCTCCGCGACGGCACGCCCCGCGGGTTCGCTGCCGGTGAGCGTCACGGCCTTCACGCGTTCGTCGTCGATGACGTCGTTCATCTCGTCGGAGTCGGCCAGAAGCGACGTGAACGCCCCCTCCGGGAACCCGGCCTCGCGGAACACCTCTTCGATCGCCTTCGCACAGCCCGGCACGTTCGAGGCGTGTTTGAGCAGGCCGACGTTGCCGGCACAGAGGTTGGGTGCGGCGAAGCGGAACACCTGCCAGAAGGGGAAGTTCCACGGCATTACCGCCAGCACCGGCCCCAGTGGCTCGTAGCTCACGAACGCGTGGGCGTCGGACTCCGCGCCGAGGACCTCGTCCTGGAGGTGCTCCTCGGCCGTCTCGGCGTAGTACTCGCAGACCCACGCACACTTCTCGATCTCCGAACGGGCCTGCTCGATCGGTTTGCCCATCTCCTCGGTCATCAGGGAGGCGTACTGCTCTTCGTTCTCGCGAAGCACGTCGGCGGCGTTCTCCATCAGCGTCCGCCGGTGTGCGAAGGAGGTCTCGCGCCACTCCGCGAACGTCTCGGTGGCGTGGTCGAGCGCGTCGTCGATCTCGCTCTCGGTGTGCTCCTCGTACGAGTCGATCCGCTCGCCGGTCGCCGGATTGATGGACTCCATCTCGGTACCGTTGTCGCGCCCATCGCACAAAGGCGTACTCGCCGTTCTCGGACGCAGTTCCGGACGAAGCAACGAGGCGGCCCTTCATCGCACTACTCTGGTTCACTCGGATTTTCACAACAACATTGATATAGTAATCTATGGTACTCTAGTTGCCTGCATTGGATGCGGGCGACTGCCGGGATGCCACACTCGGGGACGGGCCTGCTCGAAACGCCTCCCCCGAGTTCGCGTTCGAGAGGACGTCGAACGGCCTCCACTCCGCGCGTCGCGGCGGAGTGGAGGCCGGCCGACATGCCCGTAGACATGTTCGAAGAGAACTATCCATTTGTATCGACAATTCAATCTCTGTAATATTCTGTTATAGTGACAACTCTTATTCGGATGGAGAACCGTTGTAGTCTCTCATGGGAGAAGGGAATATCTATCGAGGCAGTGACGGCCGTTACTACGGCGACGTAGACATCTGGGAGCGGTTCGAGTCGGGGGCGTGGACGCCCTGTGTCTGGGACACGGAGTCCGGAGTCGAGTGGGTAGAGACGGAGGACGAGGAGCTGTTGAGTCTCGTCCCGCTCTCGGAGCGCCCCTCGTCGGACCCGTCCGTCGAGCAGATCTGTGGTGGGCTCCGCGTCGTCTCCGGCCGGCCGGAGAACAGATAGCGACCGTCGCTCTCGGCGTCGGACGAGCACTCGACAGTTCTTCGGAAGAGAACAGCAGCGAGGAGCGTCAGAACCCGATCTGTCGCACGAAGACGACGAAGAACGCGAGCGCCGCGCTGACGACGAAGCTCACGAACCACACCACCTTGCTCCAGCCGACGACCGTCTTCCCGTCGAGGCCGCCGAACGGGATGAGGTTGAACGCGGCCAAGAAGAGGTTGATGGCGAGCCCCTTCGCGCCGATCTCGGTGATCAGGTCGGAACCGGCCGAGACACCGAACACGAGCAGCGGGACGGAGACGCCCGCCAACAGGAGGTTCATCACCGGGCCGGCGAAGGCGATGAGACCGTGTTCCCGCTCGGTCAGGTAACCGCGGTGGTGGACCGCACCGGGGGCGGCGAACAGGAAGCCGACGACGGCGCTCATGACGGCGACGAACAGCATGCTGTAGTCCGCGCGGAACTCCGCGACCTGGTCGAAGCGGACCGCGACCACCTTGTGGGCCAGTTCGTGCAGGAGGAAGCCGACGCCAGCAGTCAGGAGACTGACGACGAGGGGGTAGACGACACCCGACTGGAGAAAGCCCGTCGCGCCGCGTTCGAAGAAGATGGCGAAGGCGAGACCCAGCGCCAGCCACGCGACGACGAGGTCGCCCATCTCGCGGGCGCTGAAACTCAGGTTCACGTCAGCCCCCCCACGATGAGGTCGAAGCTCCGCGTCGCACCCTGGACCATCAGGCGCGTGACCCCGTCGACACCCCCGAGTTCGGCTCCGAACAGCGGCAGGATGTACGTCGCAAAGAGGATGCTGGCGACGAGACTGCCGATGTTGGTCATCGCGACGACCATGATGAGTTTGAAAAGCGGGACGTCGAACATATCACTGACGATGTCGCGGATGGGTCGCTGTTCGTCGGCGAGCAGTTCGTTCAGTGTCGCGATGTCGGTGACGTTGACGTTCGTGTGTCGCAGTTCCATGTAGCCGGTGAACCACCCCGGCGCGAGCAGGGGGTTGACCGACGTCATCCAGGCGACGCCGCCGCCGACGGCGGCCGACGACCAGCGCGCCCCGGCCAGTTTGGCGAGGCCGGCCGCGAAGACGCCGTTGACGACGAACCAGGCGGCGAACAGTCGCAGGAGGAACTCGTTTCGGACCCCCGCCATCGCCAGGAGGACGAAGAAGGCGAGGAAGCCGACGGACATGGCCGCCCCGAACAGTTTGAACCACGGGACACCGCTGCTCTCGGCCTCGCCGACGAGCGACTCCATCGGCGGGAGCGTTTCGGGGTTCGCGAGGTAGCGTTCGATCCCCTCGCGGTGACCCGCGCCGACGACGGCGACGACGTTTCGACCCTGCGACCGCAGCGCGACGAGCTGGTGGGCGATGTAGGCGTCGCGCTCGTCGATGAGCGCCTCGGCCCCACCGGGGCTGAACTCGCGGAACTCCTCCATCATCACGGTGACGACGTCTTTATCGGTCAGTTCGGACATGTCGAGCTCCTCGTAGTCGTCTTCGACGTCGAGCCCCGTCACGGCGAAGACGCTCCCGGCGACGACGCCGACCAGCGCGCCGACGAACAGGCCGAGCGCCATGCTGCCGACCGCCTGTGCCACGAACCCGCCGACGAGACCGCTGCCGACGCCGAGCGTCGCACTCACCATCGCGACGGTGATGCCGCCGCCGACGGCGAGCAGGAGGCTGTCGTCACCGTCGAGGAACAGGTCGCCGACGAAACTCAGCGCGAGACCGACACCGGCGCCGAGGACGACCCCGCCGGCGACCCGCGCGAGCAGCGCGTCGGTGACGCCGAACGCCCCGCCGAACAGGCCGATGACGGGGCCGACGACGATTCCGACCAGCAGGCCGAACATCAGCCCCACGACGCGGCTGTCGGTGACGCCGAAGGCGAGTCCGCCGACCATCCGCAGCTTCTCGACGAACCCCATCCGTCGCCAGAAACGCTGGATGGTCGTCTGGATGTCCCGGTCGACGAGCGCGACGTCGAGCCCGTACTCCTCGGCGGTCTCGACGGCGGCCAGCATGTCGGCCCCGGGTTGGATGTCGAACTTCTCGCCCATCCGCGCCTGCACGTAGGAGAGCATCCAGTAAGCGATGAACTGGAAGACGGTGTTGCCTCGCAGTAGATCGCCCGCGTCGAGGTCGTCGGGCGTCTCGCCCTGCAACTGGCGGTATCGCCCCTCGTCGAGTTCGACGGCGACGACGTCGGGACGCTCCGCCTCGATGGTCTCTTCGACCTCGCGGACGCTGTCCGCCGAGACGTGCGCCGTCCCGACCACGCGCACGTTCCCCTCTTGGGGGGCAGACTCCGCACGGTTACTCATTGACGAGTCGCTACATTCCCCCGGGGTTTACCGTTGTCGGACTGGCGAACCGACGATCGGATGCGACGCTGTCGACGTCCCGTCGCAATCTCCTCCGCAGCGGGTGCGTTTTTCCCGGTCGACCGTGACCCACCGGTATGACCGAGATCGAGGACGCCGACGCGCTCGCCGAGACGTCGGCCCACGAGACCGCGCTCGCCTGCATCGAGGCGGGCGTCGACGCCGCCCACCCCGAACAGGTCGTCCACGACTCCGTCTCGCTCGACGGCGGCACGTTCACGATTCAGGACGCCACGTACGACCTCGCCGACTATGACCGCGTCCTCGTCGTCGGCGGCGGTAAGGCCGGCGGCGGCGTCACGACGGCGCTCGAGGCGGTGCTCGGCGACCGAATCACCGACGGCGTCGTCGTCACGCGCGACCCCGAGGAGACGGAGTACGTCGACGTCGTCGTCGGGTCGCACCCTGTCCCGGACGAGGCGGGCGTCGAGGGTGCGCGACGCATCCTCGATCTTCTGACCGACGCCGACGAGCGGACGCTCGTGTTAGGCGTCGTCACCGGCGGCGCGAGCGCGTTGCTCGCCGCGCCCGCGGAGGGCATCTCGCTGGACGACCTCCAGCGGACGACGACCGACCTCCTGGAGTCCGGTGCAGAGATCGATGAGATCAACGCCGTCAGGAAACATCTCTCGGCGGTCAAGGGCGGCCAGTTGGCCCGCGCGGCGTCGCCGGCGACGGTGGTCGGACTCGTGCTCAGCGACGTCGTCGGCAACGACCTCGGCGTCATCGCCAGCGGTCCGACCGCTCCCGACGACTCGACGTTCGCGGAGGCGCTGGCCGTGCTCGAAAGGTACGGAATCGACGCGCCCGAGTCGGTCCGCGAGCGACTCGAAGCGGGCGTCGCCGGCGACGTCGCGGAGACGCCCCGTGCCGACGACCCGGTGTTCGAGCGCGTGACGAACCACGTGCTCGCCGACGGGTTCACCGCGCTCGATGCGGCCCGCTCGGTGGCACGAGAGCGGGGCTACGAGACCTGCATCCTCTCCTCGCGGATTCGCGGCGAGGCCCGCGAGGCGGCCAAGAGCCACGTCGCCGTCGGTGAGGAGGCGGTGACGACCGGCAACCCCGTCCCGACGCCCGCCGTCGTGCTCGCCGGTGGCGAAACCACCGTCACCGTCCGCGGCGACGGTCGCGGCGGACCGAACCAGGAGTTCGCGCTCGCGGCGGCGCTGGAACTCGGCGGTTCGCGGACGGTGCTCGGGGCGGTCGACACCGACGGCCGCGACGGCGGCGTCGACGTCGCCGGCGCGCTCGTCGACGGCGAGACGGTCTCGGACCCCGAAGCGGCGCGCGAGGCGCTCGCCGACAACGACGCCTTCCCGTATCTCGAGGAGCGAGACGCCGTCGTCCGGACGGGGCCGACGGGGACGAACGTCAACGACCTGCGAGTGTTGGTCGTCGACGACGAGGGGTCGGAGCGCTAGTCGTCCGCGAGTGTGACGTCGTCGCCGAAGCGGGGGTTCGCGAGTCGCTTCGTCGCCACGATCTCTCGGAGGACGACCGGCGGGATCGAGACGAGCGCGACCGACGCGAGCAGTCCGCCGCCGAGGGGGACGGCAGGGTCCCTGACCGCACTGAGCGCGACGAGCAGTCCCGAGCAGGCGTAGGTCGCGGCGACGAGCAGTTCGCCGCGTCCGAGTTCGTCGAACACGGGCGTATCACCGACCTGTCGGTGAAAAACCTCTCGAACTCGGACGCCTCGGCGGGGGCGTAGATATGTCGACCGGAAGTCACGTCGAGCAACAGGTTTGTCTCCCCCTGCGCTGTATGGGTGCGTATGGCGAAGCTGTTGCCCTCCAGTCCCGACACTTCGGCGGTCGAAGCGTCCGAACCGCGGGTGATCGGCGTCGACAGCGAGGACGCCGACGAGATGCTGTCGGCGCTCTCCTCGTCGACGGCGCGAAAGCTCCTCTCGGCGCTCCACGAGGACCCCGACTCGCCGTCCTCGCTCGCCGATCGACTCGACACCTCGCTGCAGAACGTCCAGTACCACCTCGGCAAGCTCGAAGCCGCGGACCTCGTCACCGTCGCCGACACCGTCTACTCCGAGAAGGGACGCGAGATGAAGGTGTACGCCCCCTCGAATCGCCCGCTCGTCGTCTTCGCGGGGCGCGAGGAGGACTCGACCGGTCTCAAGGCGGCGCTGAAACGCCTGCTCGGCGGACTCGGTATTCTCGGATTCGGCAGTCTGATCGCCCAGTACCTGCTCACCGACGGTCCGTGGTTCGGACTGGCGTCGACCGGCAGCGGCGACGCGGCGACCACGGAGAGCGTCCAGGTGGCCGCTGACACCGCTGCGACGACGTCGGCGGCGACCACGCTCCCGCCGGGAGTGGTCTTCTTCCTCGGCGGGGCGCTGGTGCTCTGCCTGGCGTTCGCCGTCTGGTACGTCCGCCGGTGAGGTGGGACGATGCCTCGACCGTATGAATGATCCGCCAGTGATCCGTCGGGGTTCGACGCGCGTCGACTCCCGTGATCGCTTCGATCGAGGTCGTGGCGGTCGTCGGGGCTAGCTATTCATACCCGCGAAACGAACACGGTAGCATGGACCACACTGCCGAAGTGGAGGGCATCGCCGTCGGAATCGGTCCGGACGGGGCGAACGTTCCGGCGGTGGTGCTGTCGGCACGCGGCGAGTACCTCCCCATCTTTGTCACCGGCGACCAGGCACAGGCGATCCAACTCGGCCTCTCCGGCGAGCCGTTCGAGCGACCCCTCACGCACGACCTCCTCGTCGAGATGGTGACCGAGTTCGGCGGCGCGATCGACGGCGTCAGAATCGACGACCTCGCGGACAACACGTTCTACGCGAAGATCGACGCCGAGCGGTACGAGAGCGGCCAGGCACGACAATTCGTCTTCGACGCCCGCCCGAGCGACGCCGTCGCGCTCGCCGTCCGCGTCGACTGTCCGATCGAGGTCTCCGACGAGATCCTCGACAGCGCGGGCCGCCCGCCGTCGGCGGTCGACCTCGGCGGTGGCGGGAGAGCGGACGAAGAGCCGGACGAGTGGGACGTCTGACGGTTCAGTCGTCGTCGAACCCGGCGGCGAGATACTCTTCTGCGGTCAGGATGCGTTCTTCCGGCGTCGTCTCCAACCCGAGTTCGCGATCGAGTCGGGAGAGTCCGGTCGCGACGGCGACGCTGAGCGCCGCCGCGCCGACGGCGAGCGTCGCACCCGAGACGAGGGTGAGTCCCTCGACGACCGGTAGTCCGTAACTCGCGAGCACGACGCCCGCGCCGACGACCGCGACGCCGAGCAGTCGTCCCAACAGCCGACGGGCGGCCTCGTAGGAGAGAAAACAGGCGCTGACGAACGTGACGCCACTGCTGAGGATACCGACGTTGAGATACACCGTCGAGACGGCGTCGAGACTCGGATACTGGCTCACACCGACAACGGCGGCGAGGAGCAGTCCTGCGACGCCTGCACCGATTCCAACGTACTGTCGAAGCTGTCGCGACTCGTGGCTCATACAGTCTGTACGTGACGCGGTAACGGCTACCGATACAAGACGATAGCGGTCGAAGAATCGTCTCTTGTGGCCGACTATCGGGGTTCTGAACCTGTTCGACGCTGACCTGACCGTGACGTTCTCGGACTCAGTTCCCGTTGTAGAGCTCTTCGGCGTCCATCTGGGCCTCCCGCTGGAGCTCCGCACCTTCGTCGGTGCTGACGGTGAGCTCCGGCACGGGCGTCGGTTCGAGTTCGTCGTCGATGGCGACGTAGACGAAGTGCGACTCGGTCGTTAGTTCGCGGTCGCCGGTCTGGGGGTCCTCCCGATAGGCTTTGATCCGGACGCGGACGCTCGTGCGCCCCGTCTCGTAGGCGTAGGCCTGGATGAGTGCGGACTTCCCGCGGGGGATCGACTGGACGAAGTTCACCTCTTCCATCCGCGCGGTGACGCAGGTCATCTCCGCACACCGCATCGCCGAGAGCGCGCCGACGACGTCCATCCACTTCAGCACGTTCCCCCCGTGGGCGACGTCGTAGTTGTTGGTGTGGTTCGGCTGGACGAGATGCCGGTTCTCGATGTAGGTGTCCATCAGATCGCTCATTGGACGACGGTTCTCCGTCGCCGGGGATGAGCGTGTTGGGTTACGGCGAGAGGTCGAACTCCTCGCGCGAGTCGGGGCTCCGGTGCTCCCCGTCGGTCCCTCGGTCCGCCGTCGGGGCGACGGCGTCGGCGACGTGGACCGTCACCTCCACCAGCGTCTCCTTGCGGAACGAGGAGGCCGGACTGTCGTCGACGTCGGCGGCGTCGACGACGTACTGGCGCAGTTCGCGTGCGGTGAGTTGCTCCGCCTCCTGCGCCTGCAGGCCGAGCACTCGCCCGATCCGGCGGAGCCGGTCGACGCGAAGCGTGGTCGCTGCTCCCCCTGCGACCGACTCGGGCGCAGTCTCCGGTTCGACGGCGTCGACGAGTCGCGACCGGACCGTCGCCGACGTCTCGAACCCGAGGAGGAGTCGCGCCCGTCTGTAGATCGCCGGAGGAAGCGTCACGTCCGGCGACGACCGTTCGAGTCGGCAGACGGGGCAGAGAGTCGGCTCCCGACCGTCGCCGCCGCCCGACAGCGGGCCGTCCGTCTCGACGCAGTCGAGTCGACACCGTTGACAACGAACCATCAGCGGCGTCTACGCACGGGACACACTTGTCGGTGTAGGTGCAGAGCGCAAGGTGGTTTTCAACGTCCCGTCGTCAGGGTGTCGCTGGGACGTCGCCTGTGCGTCGGAGTGTCGCCGTCGGCCGGGCGGCGGAGTCGTCTGTCCGCCGCCGAGTCAGTCGAGTGCGGCGACGACTTCGATCTCGACGGCCGCCCCCTTCGGAACCTCGCCGACCTCGACCGCGCTCCGTGCCGGCGGCGACTCCGAGAAGAACTCGGCGTAGGTGTCGTTCATCTCCTCGAAGTCGTCGATGTCGTCGAGGAAGACAGACACCTTCAGTACGTCCGTCATCGCTGCACCCTCGGCGGCGAGGATGGCCTCGACGTTCTCGAGACAGCGCTCGGTCTGGACCGCCACCGACTCGTCGTCGAGCAGTTCGCCTTCCGGCGTCAACGGCAACTGTCCGGCGGTGAACAGCAGCGAGTCGGTCGTGGTCGCCTGACTGTACGCGCCGACTGCGGCGGGTGCGTCGTCGGTCTCGACGATTCCTGGCATACTCCGAACGTGTACACGGCCACAGGTAAGCGTGCGTCTGTATCAGTCAACCCGTCTTTGAACGCCAACGGTCGCCGTCAGCACCCTCCTCGGTCACCCGTCAAAAACACCCTCAGTGAAACACCCGGAACGGTATCCGACCCGGTCGCAATCCGTCAACATATGGCACGGGAACTACGGCAGACCGACCCGAAGGTGAGCGAAGCGATCGACCACGAACGCGAACGACAGGAGTCGGCGCTCGGGATGATCGCCTCGGAGAACCACGTCTCGGAGGCGGTGCTCGAAGCGCAGGGCTCGGTTCTCACGAACAAGTACGCCGAAGGCTACCCCGGCGCGCGCTACTACGGCGGCTGTCAGCACGTCGACGAGGTCGAGAACCTCGCCATCGAGCGCGCCGAGGAACTGTGGGGCGCAGAGCACGTCAACGTCCAGCCGCACTCCGGCACGCAGGCGAACATGGGCGTCTACTTCTCAGTACTCGAACCCGGCGACAAGATCCTCTCGCTGTCGCTCTCGCACGGCGGCCACCTCAGCCACGGCCACGCGGTCAACTTCTCGGGGCAACTGTACGACGTCGAACAGTACGAGGTCGACCCCGAGACGGGCTACGTCGACTACGATGAGTTGGCTCGGCACGCCCACGAGTTCGATCCGGACCTCGTCGTCAGCGGGTCGTCGGCGTACCCGCGGGAGTTCGACTTCGAGCGCTTCGAGTCGATCGCCGACGAGGTCGACGCTTACCACCTCTCCGACATCGCCCACATCACGGGACTCGTCGCCGCGGGCGTCCACGCCAACCCGGTTCCACACGCCGACTTCGTCACCGGCAGCACGCACAAGACCATCCGCGCCGGTCGCGGCGGCATCATCATGTGCACCGAGGAGCACGCCGACGACGTCGACAGCGCGGTGTTCCCCGGATCGCAGGGTGGACCGCTGATGCACAACGTCGCGGGCAAGGCCGTCGGCTTCGGCGAGGCGCTCGAACCGGAGTTCGAAGAGTACGCCCGGCAGGTCGTCGACAACGCCAAGACGCTCGCGTCGGTGCTGCAGGACCACGGCCTCTCGCTCGTCTCCGGCGGCACCGACAAACATCTCCTCCTCGTCGATCTCCGGGAGTCGCATCCGGAGCTCACGGGGAAGGAGGCCGAGGCGGCGCTCGACGACGTCGGCCTCGTGATCAACAAGAACACGGTGCCCGGCGAGACGCGCTCGCCGATGGTGACGAGCGGCATCCGCATCGGGACGCCCGCGGTCACGACTCGCGGGTTCGGCGAGGAGGAGATGGAGGCTGTCGGCGAAGTCGTCGCGAACGTGCTCGACGACCCCACCGACGACGAGGTGAAGCGGGAGGCGAGTTGGCGCGTCGAACGACTATGCGACGAGTTCCCCGTCTACGAGTAGCGTCGCCGCCGAGTCGTCGGTCCTGGCTTCGGCCCTCTCCGGAACGATAGGTACAGCCGCTCTTTCAGTCATCCCGACACTTTTCTCTCCGGACGGTGCTCTCTCGGGTATGCACCGTCGCACCCTCCTCGCCTCCGGTGCCGTCCTCACGCTCTCCGGACTCGCCGGCTGTCTCGGCTTCGGCGCCGAGACCGCCGTAGGAACCCTCCCGACCGCCTCGCTCCGGATGGAACCGGTCTCCGACGCCACCATCGCGACGCGGCGGACCTACGGACGCGGCGTCGACGAGGAGAGCCCCGAGTACGACCTCGTGCGCGCCGCCGTCGACGACGGGCCGACGAGAGTCGACGACACTGAACCGCCGTTCCCCGCAGACCGCCCGTTCGTCTTCGAGGACGGGGTGTACGAACTCTCGGTCGACGTCGTCGACTCGCGACCGGCGACGACGTTCTTCGTCGTCTTGGACCCGGCCGAGGGAGACGTCGCGGACGAGGAGTCGGTCGCGTACGCGGACCTCCCGGAGGTGGATAGAGCGGTGTTCGAGCGGCGCGGCTGGGACGACCCCGGCTTTCTCGGCTTCGGCACGTCGGTCCGCTACCTCGACGCGCACGTCCCCGACTCCGCGCTCGTCCCCGACCCGGCGTACTCGGTCGTCGTCTGGGACGCGGAGACGCGCGGCGAGTTCTCGGTCGACGGCTCCCGCGAGACGCCGCTGCGGACCTACGAGTACACGGCCTCGGTCGTCGCCGACTCCGCGGCGACGCTCGGACGCGAGCTCCGCGAACGGTACGAGTTCACGCTGTCGGGACTCTCGGCGGCCGAACGGGAGATCGTCGCCGAGGCGGTCGACGGAGACGACGGCTATGTCGTCCCCGCCGACCACCCGCTCCCCGACGCGATGCGTCGGTTGGGATCGCGCTTCCGGTCGCGAGACGACGTCGAGTACGCCGGAAGCGAGACCGGAGACGACCCTCCGAGCGTCGACGGGACGTATCTCGTCCGGTACGACGAGGAGGTGTACTGGACGCGGATCCACGTCACACGGCCGTCGACGGCGACCGAGGCGTCGCCGAGTTGAGGCGTCGGAAGAAGCGAGAAGAGCGGAGAGATGAGTTCACTCGGCCGCCGCCGCAGCGGTTCAGTCGTCTTCCGAGACGGTTCCGCCGCCGCTCTTGCGGCCGCCGACGAGCATGTCGTCGCCACGGACGTCCGCGCCCTCTTGGACGAGCACCCGGCCGTGGACGCTGCTGAACTCCTTTATCATCCCGTAGATGCCGACGAGACCGACGACGGCGACCGGCCCCCCGGTGATGATGGCGGCCTGCTGGAGCGCGTTCGTCCCGCCGATGACGATGAGGACGGCCGCGACGAGACCCTGTAGAACACCCCAGACGAGGCGGTTGATCTCGGAAGGGTCCTCCTTCCCGCCCGTGGTCAGCATCGCGATGCCGAGCGTCGAGGAGTCGGCGGAGGTGACGAAGAAGGTGATCACGAGCATGAAGAACAGCCCCGAGAGGAGCGCGCCGAACGGTTCGAGCGCGCCGAAAAGCGGGTAGCCCGAGACGGCCTCGTTGCCGCCGTAGCGGGTGAGCGCCCCGAGGATGTCGGCCTGCCCGAGCTGCTGGAGTCGCATCGACATCCCGCCGATCACCATGAACCACGGCACCGTCGCCAGCGTCGTCGCGATGACGCCGACGAACGTCACCTCGCGGATGGTCCGGCCCTTCGAGATCTTCGCGAGGAAGATGCCCGAGAACGGTGCCCACGAAAACCACCACGCCCAGTAGAAGACGGTCCACGAACCGACGAACTCGCCGCCGCCGTCGGCTCCGGTGAACAGGCTCATCTGGATGAAGTTACCGAGATACTCGCCGATGGCCTGCGTACCGATGTTGAGCACGAACGAACCGAGTCCGTTCAGCAATCCGATGGCGAACGTGGCGACACCCAACAACAGGAAGACGATGACGTTCAGTTGTGAGAGTCGCTTGATACCCTTCTCGACGCCGCTCACCACCGAGAGGGTAAAGACGGTCGTGACGCCGACGATGACGACGATGACGCCGATGTCGCCGAGCGGCATCCCGAAGATGTCGAGCGGGAGCGCCGACGCCTCCTGGTTCGGCGACGTCACCGACCCGAACTGATAGTCCATCCCCATCAGCAACTGTTGGCCGATGAACCCCAGCGAGGTCGCGATCCCGCCCATCGTCCCGAAGACGGCGACGAGGTCGACCACCTTCGCCGCGTAGCTGTCGTCGAGGTTCTCGACGCCGATGAGCGGGGCGATGACCGTCGAGAACTTGAACGGCGCGCCCTTCTTGTGGGCGAAGTAGCCGATCGGGACGCCGACGATGAGGTACCCTGCCCATGCCGAGATGCCCCAGTGGAAGAAGGTGTACTGTAGCGAGCCGATCATGTTCGCCGTGTCGCCCGCGTTCTCACCCGTCAACGGTGTGCCGTACCCGTAGTGGAAGATCGACTCTGCGGGGCCCCAGAAGACGATACCGGCGGCGATACCCGCCGAGAAGAACATCGCGAAGTACGTCGCGAAACTGTGCTTCGGCTCTGCGTCCTCGGGCCCGAGTTTGATCTTCCCCCACGGCCCGAAGATGAGGAACGTGGTGAACCCGACGAAGATCAACATCGCCGAGAGATAGAACCACGAAAAGTTCGTCCATAACCAGTTGTTGATACCACTCATGAGGGAGCCGGCCTGCTCTGGGCCGACGATGGCGACGTAGATCAGGAACCCGACGGCCGTCAGGATGCCGAACCCGAACACGAGCGGGTCGATCTCGTCGACGAACTCGCCAACCTTCCCTCGTTTTTGCTCTTGACTCATTGTTGGTTCTGCTGTTTCGTCCTGTCGTTGATTGTACTGCGTCAGTTCACCACGAACGGAGGCCACCGTCGGTCGACTCCGCCGCGAGATACGTGGTATGATAATTCATGCCACGACTACTCCATGGTGTCTCCTAATGCCGGATAAAAATGCAGGTTTACTCGACTAACCTGCTTAAGTGGGGTCAAAGGATGGAGGGAGAAAAAAGACCGCCTCGGACCGCACGGAGACTACGCTCAGGCGTTGATGTGGCGGACCTCGTAGTCGTGACCGCGGATGGTCCGGATGATGCGACGGGCGTGTTCGGCCCCGCTCGTCTCGATCTGGAAGACGAGATAGGCCTCGCCGACGTCGAGCTCCGGCGCGGAGCGTTCGTGGCGGATGGTCTGGATGTTCGCCCCGTGGTCGGCGATGACGCCCGACACCTCCTCCATCTTGCCGGGTTGGTCGTCGATGCGGACGCGCAGGCGGAGCAGCTGTTCGCGTTCGGTCAGCGCGTGGACGAGCACCGTCTTCAGCATCGTCATGTCGAGGTTGCCGCCGCAGAGCAGCGGCATCACTGTCTCGCCGCGGACGTCGAGTTCGTCGCTCATGACGGCGGCGACGGAGGCCGCGCCCGCGCCCTCGACGACCTGCTTCGCGCGTTCGAGCAGATAGAGGACGGCTCGAGCGATCTCGCCGTCGGTGACCGTCACCACCTCGTCGACGTGCTCCTCGATGAGCGAGAGCGTGAGCTCGGAGATGCCGCCGGTGGCGATGCCGTCGGCGATGGTGTCGACCGAGTCGAGCGTCTGTGGAATCCCCTTGTCGAGGCTGTCGGGGACGGTCGACGCGCCGACCGCCTGCACGCCGACGATGCGCGTGTCGGGCGAGAGCTCCGAGAACGCCGTCGCGATGCCGGAGATGAGACCGCCGCCGCCGATGGGGACGACGACGGTGTCGACGTCCGGCAGGTCCTCGTACATCTCGACGCCGAGCGTTCCCTGGCCGGCGACGATGGCGGGGTCGTCGTAGGCGTGGACGAACTCGGCGTCGCTCTCGCTCACGAGTTCCTTCGCGAACGACATCGCCTCCTGGAAGTTGCTCCCGACGAGCTCCACCTCCGCTCCGTAGCCACGGGTCGCGTCGACCTTCGTCTGCGGGGCGGTCTTCGGCATGACGATGGTGGAGTCGACGCCGAGTTTCGTCGATGCGAGCGCGACGCCCTGCGCGTGGTTGCCGGCGCTGGCGGCGACGGTCCGTTCGACGTCGTCGGCCTCGACGCACTGTCGGATCTTGTTGTACGCCCCGCGCGTCTTGAACGACCCCGTCCACTGGAGATGCTCCATCTTCAGATGGACCTCGCCGCCCGTCACCTCGTCGAGGGACGTGCTCCGCTCGACGGGCGTCCGCTTCACCACGCTCGGGTCGTCGAGTCGTTCGGCTGCCTGTTCGATGTCTGCGAAGTCGACTGTCGCGAGGTGGTTCTGGCTCATCGTTGATGTTGAATTCGGAGTGGGGTCGGAAGAACGCTTCTGCTTGCTTTGGTTAGCGCAATATTCGCTCGCGGTCGGGGTCGAACAGCGGCTCGTCCCGGACCGTCGCCTCGTAGGTGCGGTTCTCGTACTCGATCTCGACGGACTGCCCCGGTTCGGCGTAGTCGACCGGCAGGTAGCTGTAGGCGATGCCGGCGTCGATGCTGTAGCCGTAGTCGGCGCGCGTCGTGTAGCCGATCACCTCGTCGTCGGCGACGACCGGCCGGCCGGTGTCGACGACATCGCCCGGTTCGTCGAGCGTGATGGGGACGATCTTCTGGTCGATCCCCGCCTCTTTCGCTTCGACGAGCGCCTCCTTGCCGACGAAGTCGGTGTCGAGGTCGACGGCGAAGCCGATGCCCGCCTCGTAGGGGTTGTACTCGGGGGTGATGTCCGTCCCCCACAGTCGGAATCCCTTCTCCAGACTCATCGAGTTGAGCGTCGCATCGCCCATCGCGACGACGTCGTACTCCTCGCCGGCCTCCCACACTTGGTCCCAGAGCTCTGCGCCGTACTCCATCGGCGCGTACAGTTCCCAGCCGAGTTCGCCGACGTAGGACACCCGGAGCATGATGACCGGGATGCTCCCGAGATGCGTCTCCTGGACGCTGAAGAAGGAGAACTCGTCGTGAGAGAGGTCGGTCTCGACGAGGTCCTCAAGGGTCTTGCGGGCGCTCGGCCCCCAGACGCCGAGGCCGCACAGCCCCGAGGTCCGGTCGGTGACGTCGACGTCGTCGGGTGCGTGTTCGCTGATCCAGCGCCCCTGCTCGCTGCCGGACCGACCGCCGCCGGTCAGGATGAGGAACCGGTCTTCCGCCAACCGAGAGACGGTCAGGTCCGCGAGCAGGCCACCCGCCTCGTTGAGCATCGGTGTGTAGCGCACGCGACCCGGTGAGACGTCGACGTCGTTCGCGAGCAACCCTTGCAGGAACTCGGCGGCGCCGTCGCCGGTCACCTCGATGGGAGTGAAGGAGGTCAGGTCGTACATCCCGACTCGGTCGCGGACGGCCTGGTGTTCCGCGCCGTGTGCCTTCGACCAGTTCTGCGAGAGCCACTCGGGCCGGTCGGGGACGTCGTACTCCTCGACGAGTGACTCGTTGGCTGCGTACCACTGGGCGGACTCCCAGCCGTCGCTGTCGTAGAACTCCGCGCCCAGCTCTTCCTGTCGCGGGTGGTACGGACTCCGCCGCAGTCCGCGCTTTCCCTCCGGCTGTTCGCGCGGGTGGATCAACTGATAGACCTCCTGGTACTGCTGTGCCGCGCGGTCACGGACGTACTCGTGGGAGCCGGCGTGGTCCTGGAACCGCGAGATGTGTGCGTCGGTGACGTCGACGAGGTCGCCGTCGAGGCGGGGGACGCCGTTCTCCATCCACTCGGCGACGACGTTGCCGACGCCGCCGGACTGGGTCACCCAGACGGCGAGCGCCCACCACAGGCCGTCGATGTCCTCGGTCTCGCCGAGGACCGGCATCCCGTCGGTGGTGAAACAGAACATCCCGTTCATCTCCGTCTCCCAGTCGCAGTCACCGAGCGCGGGGACGAGCTCTTTCGCACAGTCGTACGCCGACCGGTCGTGGTCCGGGTGGGTGTTCTCGTAGAAGTGTTCCTCCGTGAACTCCCGGAGCGACGGATATTCGAGACCGAGATCGTCCAGTTTGTCGGGACCGTAGATGTCCTCGGGTTCGACGAGCAGCGGTTCGTGGTTGTACGAGCCGACGCCGTAGGACTCGCCGTGTTGTCGGAAGTACAGCGACGCGTCCTGATGACGGAGGAGCGGTTGCTCGATCTCCTGGTCTGCGCCGGCGAGTTCGTCGAGCTCGTCGGAGACGAGATACTGGTGGGCGCACGGCATCAGCGGGATGTCGACGTCGACCATGTCACCGAACAGCGGCCCCCAGATGTTGGTCGCTACGAGCACCTCATCGGCGTCGATGCGACCCTTCTCGGTGTCGACGGCGCGGATTCGGCCGTCCTCGACGTCGAGGTCGGTCACCTTCGTGTTGCCGTAGAACTCCACACCCTTCTCGCGGGCGCGCTCTGCCATCGCCGCGGACGCGCCGACGGCGTCGGCCTTCCCGTCCGAGGGGACGTAGTACCCGCCGTGGACGACGTCGGCGTTCACCTGTGGGATCTCCGCTTCGACCTCCTCCGGTGAGAGGAGTTCGCCGTCTTCGACGCCGAACGACCGCCCCCACTCGCGTTTTCGCTTGAGGAAGTCCCAGCGTTCCTCGGTGTAGGCGATCTCGATGCCGCCGCAGCTGCGGAAGCTGTCCAGCTCTGTGTAGAGGTCACGCGTGTACGACGCCATCTTCGACATCAGTTTGTCGCCGGCGGTCTGGAACACCAGGCCGGGGGCGTGCGACGTCGATCCGCCCGTCTCGAACAGCGGTCCCTGTTCGACGACGACGACGTCCTCTCGACCGAGTTGGCTCAGATGGTACGCCGCACTGCAACCGACACAACCGGCGCCGACGATGACCGTCTCTGCCGACGACGGGAGTGTGTCACTACCACTCATGGTAGTACAACAATCCCGGAGAATCGAGCAAAAGCCTCCGGGTGCGTTAGCTGTGGTGTTTTTATACCCTCAGTCGAACCGGCTCAGCCGGAACATCTCGATGGGGTGGTCGGTGTCGCCGTCGGCGGCGAGGTCGGCGAGGATCTCGCCGACGACGCTGGCGAACTTGAACCCGTGTCCCGAGAACCCCGCGCCGACTGTCACCTGCGGATGTTCCGGCAACGTGTCGAGGATGAAGTGTTCGTCCGGCGAGTTGGTGAACATACAGGTGGCGAGTCGCATCGTCGACCCCGTCCCCTCGGGGAAGTACTTCTCGGAGAACTCCCGGAGCAGTCGTTCGTCCTCGGCGTTGGGTTCGCGGTCCCAGTCGTCGGGGTCGACGTCCTCGTCGCGGTGGTGATACTTGCCGAGTTTCATCCCCGGGACGTCGTAGACGGGGAGCCCGTAGAACCGCCCCTCCGGGACGCTGAGGTTCCAGACGGGGAACTCGTCGGGCTGGTAGAGCCGTGGCGTCTCGGGTTGGAACCACGCGAGCACCTGTCGCTCCGGCGTCGCCAGCCCCTCCAGCGCGTCGGCGAACTTGTAGTTCCACGCACCCGCGGCGAGCACGAGTCGGTCGGCCTCGTGGCTTCCCTCGGCGGTCTCCACGCGGACGCCACCGTCGGCCGTCTCCTCCCAGCCCTGCACGCGCTGGCGGGCACGGATCTCCGCCCCCTCGGCCATCGCCGCCTCCGCGTGGCCGACGATGGCCTGCTCGGGGACGACGAAGCCGCCGTCCGGCTGGTAGACGCCTTTGTAGTCGTCCGGCAGATTGTAACCGGGGAACCGCTCGTTCAACTCCGCGCCCGTGAGTACCTCGTGCGGGATGTCGTACTGTTCGCAGGACTCCTTCGACCCCTGGAAGACGATGTTGTCCTCCGGGCCGGCGTCGATAGAGCCGGTTCGGTGGATGACGTCCCGTCCCGTCTCCTCGGCGAGGTCGTCCCAGAGCTCGTACGCGCGTTCGATGAGCGGGATGTACGATGGATGCTCGTAGTACGCGCGTCGGATGATACGCGTGATCCCGTGCGACGACCCCTGCGTGTGCGGGATGTCGAACCGTTCGAGGCCGAGCACGTCCAGTCCGCGCCGCGCGAGGTGGTACGTCGTCGCACTCCCCATGCCGCCGACGCCGACGACGATGACGTCGTGGCGCTCGTCGCTCACACTCATAGTCGCCGAGGGGTTGGGAACCCCCCCACATTACAGTTGGGACGCATTATCACGGAGATTCAAGTGGGGGTCGCTTCTGCGGCCCGATTGTGGCGGCGTCGCTCCCGGTTCGAGACGTCGTTCGGAACCTCGTGCAGTCGAACTCGTCCGCTCTCCGAAACTCGACCCCCCACTTCAACGGTCTAACTATCTGCGATGAACGTTTACCCATGAGTCTGTGTAGCATTATCGTATGACGCGGTGGAACAACGGAACGGATCAGGTCAGCGCAGTCAGTCCAGACATCACCGAGGAGACGAACGCACTCCCGGCGAACTACTTCACCGACCCGGAGGTCTGGGAGATGGAGAAAGAGAAGGTATTCTCGAAGTACTGGGTGTACGCGGGACACGCGAACTGTATCAAAGAGCCCGGCGAGTTCTTCACCCGGACCGTCGGCGACAAGCAGATCATTCTCGTCCGCGACCACGACGACGAGGTGCGGGCGTTCTTCAACGTCTGTGCCCACCGCGGGTCGAAGATGGTCGAGGACACGCCGATGACCGACCCCGGCAACGCCTCGCGCATCCAGTGTCCGTACCACCTCTGGACGTACGACCTCGACGGCGACCTCCGGAGCACCCCCAAGAGTTTCGAGGAGGCGAGTCTAAACCCGGATCTCGAAGACGAGGACGTGCCCGGCGTCGACTCGGAGGAGAACGCCCTGATGGAGGTTAACCTCGACAGCATCGGCCCGCTGCTGTTCGTCAACTTCAAAGACGATCCGAAGCCGCTGGCCGAACAGGCCGGGAAGATGAAGGAGGAGCTCGACCAGTTGCCACTCGGCGAGTACGAGCACGCCCGCCGCATCGTCTCGGAGGTCGAGTGCAACTGGAAGGTGTTCGGCGGCAACTACTCGGAGTGTGACCACTGTCAGGCTAACCACCAGGACTGGATCAAGGGCATCTCGCTCGACAAGTCCGAACTCGAAGTCCAGGACTACCACTGGGTGCTCCACTACACCCACGAGGCGGACATCGAGTCGGACATGTCGCTGCACGACGAGCACGAGGCGCGCTTCTACTACTTCTGGCCGAACTTCACGGTCAACATGTACGGCACGGCCGACGGCTACGGCACGTACATCATCGACCCAATCGACGAGAACCGGTTCAACCTCATCGCCGACTACTTCTTCGCCGACCCCGACCTGAGCGAGGAAGAAGAGGAGTTCATCCGGACGAGTCGACAGCTCCAGGAGGAGGACTTCGAGCTCGTCGAGCGACAGTTCGCCGGGCTGAAGATGGGCGCGCTCTCGCAGGCGCAGCTCGGCCCGAACGAACACACCGTTCACAAGCTCCACCGACTGGCGCAGGAAGCGTACAACGCCTGAGACCGATGAGCCAAGCACACGACGAGAACGAGCAGAGCGAGACGCCGTTCGTCGTCACCTGCCCCGACTGCGAAGTGTCGAAGTCGGTCGACCGACCGAACGGAGCGATCGAGTTCGCCCGCCGCCACCACAGTCTCACGGGACACGAAGTCGAGTGGGAGCGCGCCGACCTCGACCCCGACGACGTGGGCGACGTCCCGACCGACGGCGACCTCAAGGAAGTGATGTGGCAGTTGGACGAACAGTACGACGACGGCATCCCGACCGGTATCGTCACTGCCGTCCGAAGTAAACAGGGCGTCTCGATGTACGAAACGTTCGACGAGGTCGAGGAGTTGCGGATGTCTGGCGGGCTGTACGAACCACGGGACGACCACCTGCGCCCGGTGTAGCGCCGGGACGACCACTGCATCCGGCCGAGCGTCGAGACGATCGTCTGCGCCCGACCGAGTCGCCGAACCGAGTTCCTCTCTCACTCGTCGAGGACGCTCACCTCGATGAGTCGGCTGATCCCTCGCCGGAGGCGGCCGCCGACGGCCGTCGGCGAGATGTCGAGTTCGTCGGCCAACTCCTCCAGCGACGTTTCGCGTGGTTCCTCGAAGTACCCCTCTCGGTGGGCGGTCACCAGTGCGATGCGCTGGGCCTCGGTCAGGTTGGGTTGAATGCCGAGATCGTGGTCGTCCTGACGGAACAGTTGGACCAACTCGAACGACATCCCTTCCTCCTCGCAGAACTCCCAGAGCGAGGCGACGGCCTCGCGGTCGGGGAGACGGAGTCGGACCCGCCACGCGCCGTGCGTGCTCTCGGCCTCGAGCATCAATCCGCCGAGTTTCGCCACGATGGGGGACAGGAGTATCGTGTCGTCCGTGTGCCGGAGGCGGTAGATGCGCGTGTCCTTCGAGTCTGCGACGCGCATCGCCTCGGCGACGGTCGGGTCGGCCTCGATCGTCCGGTCGAAGTCGTCGAACCCGCGGTCGTCACACTCGACGTGGAAGAAGAAGAGGTCCGTCTCGGGGTCCGTCCCGGAGTGCGGAACCACTCTGATAGTGACGTACGAACACTCTCTGATAGTCGGTACCAACGCGAGGTCGGCGTGCTGGATATCCGCGATCGCAATCAAACTCATAACTATGCTTTCGGTGTTTAATCAGCGCCGTGGTGTGACAACCAACGACTGGGGGGGTGTTAGTTCTTGTCACGACTCCCGCTCCGTCGTCGGCCGCGACCCGAGCGTCACCTCCACCTGCCGACGTTTCCCACTCCGGAGGACCGTCAGCATCACGGTGTCGCCCGGACTGGTCTCTAAGGCGAGATACGTGCCCAAGTCCGCCTGCGTCCGGATCGTCGTCCCGTCGACGCCGACGACGACGTCGCCACCGACGGGCACCTCTGTCCCCTCAACGACCGTCCGTCCGTCGCTTCCACGGAGCACGCCCGCCGCCGGTCCGTCCGGAATCACCCTGACGACGACGACGCCGCGGGCACGGCCGAGGTCGTTGGCCTCCGCGACGAGCGGCGACACCTCCTGCAACTGGACGCCGACGAACGGGTGGTCGTACCTCCCGTCCTCGACGAGTGCCGGCACCACGCGACGTGCGAGCGCCGCCGAGATGGCGAAGCCGATGTTGTCGCCGCCGCCGGAGTTGATGATCCCCGCCACCTCGCCGTCGAGCGTGACGAGCGGGCCACCGCTGTTGCCCGGGTTGACGGCGGCGTCCGTCTGGACCGCATCGGGGATGGTGAACCCGGCGGCGCTCGGAAGTGCGCGGTCCTGCCCGCTGACGATGCCGGCGGAGACGGAGCCGCCGAGGTCGAACGGGGCGCCGACCGCGACCACCCGGGTGCCGACGGGCGGTTCCGACTCGACCAACGACAGCGGCGTCGCGTAGTCCGGACGGTTGGGGACGCGCAGTACCGCGAGATCGCTGTAGACGTCGGTCCCGACGACGTCGGCGACGGCCCACTCCCCTTCGCGGAACCGTACCCGTACCTCCGAACTCCCGCGGACGACGTGCTCGTTCGTGACGAGATGCCGATCGTCGTAGACGAACCCCGACCCTTGTCCGGCGCGACCGTCGGTCCCGTAGACGCGGACGAGGACGACGGAGGCGACGACCGACCGGTAGGCACGGGTGTACGGTTCGTCGCCGACGGTCGCCTGCGAGGTCGCGTCGTCTCCCGTCGGCGACGCTGTCGGCGCTCGACTCCGCGGTGAAGAACAGCCGGCGGAGGCGCCGAGAGCGACGCTCCCGAGTCCCGCGAGGAACCGACGTCGACTCGCCTTCATGCGTCGTGTGTAGGCGTCACACACGTAAACATCGTGCGTCGTCGAGTCTGTCACTTCGGCTCGGCGGGATCTAGTTTCACCGCGTGGGCTCGAAGTGCCTCGGCGAGCGCCGCGTCGGAGACGCCGCTCTCTCGTGCGCTCTCGACGACCTCGTCGAGCGCCTGCTCGAAGAGTTCGACGGAGCTGATGTCGCGATTCGTTATCATCAACCGTAGTTTCCGGTCGAAGCGTAATAGTGGTGGGGTCGGGGCCCCTGTGCTCGCTGTCGGCCGCTTCCCGACGGGACTTTACTCCTGGCTGTCGTCTGATCGGGATATGTCCCTCGACGTCGAGACGCCCGCCCCGCCGGAGTTAGAAGAGATCGACCCCAACCAGTACGAGGACGCCGAGATCCTCGGCGACACCGACTACCGTCGCGACGAGCTGGACGCCTTCCTCCGGGAGGGTGCGTGGGACGAGGCGTTCGACGAGTGGGCCGCCCACACCGACGTGACGGCCGAGGAGTGGCAGATCGTCCTCGATCTCGATCTGCTCCCGCAGTTCGACTTCTTCTGGGACGACTTCGCCGACAGAGTCGGCTACCACGCACCGGGACTTCCCCAGGATTGGAAGGAGCGCCAACTGCATCCCAAGCTCACGAGTTGGGGGCAGGTCTCCTCGATCAACGCCGGGCTGACCGAACTGGGACAGGTCGTCTCGGAGACGCTGAAGGAGGAGTACATCGACTGGGAGGCGGAGTACGAAGCGCCCGACGACCTCCCGGATTTCGACTGACGGGAGGCGACTCGACACCCGTGCGTGCAACACCACCGTTTTGATATACGCACGGGCAGTTTCCCCCTCTATGGAGGATATCAGCGACCAGTACACTCCCGAGGACGTCGAGGCCTCGGCGGAGTCGTACTGGGACGAACACGACGCCTACGAGGCGACGAAGGAGGCACACGCCGAGGACCCCGCCTTCTTCTTCGTCGACGGGCCGCCGTACACCTCGGGGCAGATGCATCTGGGGACGGCGTGGAACAAGACGCTGAAGGACGCGGTCGTCCGGTACAAGCGGATGACCGGCCATCGGGTGACCGACCGCCCCGGCTACGACATGCACGGCCTCCCCATCGAGGTGAAAGTCGAGGAGGAACTCGGCTTCGACTCGAAGAAGGACATCGAGGAGTTCGGCGTCGAGAAGTTCATCGAGGAGTGTAAGACGTTCGCCGAGCGCAACCGCGAGAACATGGACGAGGACTTCCAGTCCATCGGCGCCTGGATGGACTGGGACAACCCCTACAAGACGATGTCGCCGGAGTACATGGAGGCGACGTGGTGGGCGTTCAAGAACGTCCACGAGAACGGCCTCGTCAAGCAGGGAAAACGCGCCATCAACCAGTGCCCGCGGTGTGAGACGGCCATCGCCGACAACGAGGTCGAGTACCACGAGATCGAGTCCCCCAGTATCTACGTGAAGTTCCCCCTGGAGGACCAGGAGGGGAACCTCGTCATCTGGACGACGACGCCGTGGACCATCCCGGCCAACACGTTCGTCGCCGTCGCCGAGGAGATGACCTACCAGAAGGTCCGGGCGACGAAAGGCGGCGACAGCGAGGTGCTCTACGTCGCCGAACCGTGCGTCGAGGACGTCCTGAAGAAGGGCCGCTACGAGGACTACGAGGTGCTCGACGAGTTCGCCGGCAGCGAGATGGTCGGCTGGGAGTACGACCACCCGCTGGCCGAAGAAGTACCGGAGCACGCCGCCTTCGAGGGGGCCGGACAGGTCTACATCGGCGACTACGTCGAAGCCGACCGGACTGGGCTCGTTCACTCCGCTCCCGGTCACGGGCAGGAGGACTTCGAGCGCGGACGGGAGCTCGGACTCGACGTCTTCTCGCCCGTCGCCGGCAACGGCGACTTCACCGCCGAAGCCGGGAAGTACGAGGGGACGTTCGTCCGTGACGCCAACGACGACATCGTCGCCGACCTCGAGACGAAGGGACTGCTCCTCCACAGCGGCACGCATCACCACCGCTACGGGCAGTGTTGGCGCTGTGATACGGACATCATCTTCCTCGCGACCGATCAGTGGTTCATCACGATCACGGACGTCAAAGACGACCTGCTGGACAACATCGAGGACAGCGAGTGGCACCCGCAGTGGGCCCGCGACAACCGCTTCCGCAACTTCGTCGAGGATGCACCCGACTGGAACGTCTCTCGACAGCGCTACTGGGGGATTCCCCTTCCGATCTGGAAGCCGCAGGGCGAGTCCACACCGGACCCCGAGGACCTCGTCGTCGTCGGTACGCGCGAGGAACTCGCCGAGCGCGTCGATCAGGACGTCGACCCCGAGGAGATGGACCTCCACCGACCCGCGGTCGACCCGCTGACCATCACCGAGGACGGCGTCACTTACGAGCGCGTTCCGGACGTCTTCGACGTGTGGATCGACTCCTCGGTCGCCTCGTGGGGGACGCTCGACTACCCGAGCCAGACCGAGCAGTTCGACGAACTGTGGCCCGCCGACCTCATCATCGAGGCCCACGACCAGACCCGCGGGTGGTTCTGGTCGCAGCTCGGGATGGGAACTGCCGCGGTCGGGGAAGTCCCGTACAAGGAGGTCATCATGCACGGGTTCGCCAACGACAAGGACGGCCGGAAGATGTCCAAGTCCGTCGGTAACATCGTCACGCCCGAGGAGGCCATCGAGCGTGCGGGTCGCGACCCGCTTCGGGCGTACCTCCTGAGCCACGACCAGCAGGGCGTCGACCTCTCGTTCGAGTGGGAGGGGCTCGCCGACATGCAGTCGGGGCTCAACATCTTCTGGAACGTCTTCCGCTTCCCGCTGCCGTACATGCGACTCGACGGCTACGAGCCGGCGGAGGCAGACCTCGACGACGGAGAGCTCACCGTCGTCGACGAGTGGGTGCTCTCGCGACTCCAGAGCGTCAAAAGCGAGATGGCAGACGCGTGGGACGACTACGAGATCCACGAGGCGCTCAACACGCTGCTCGACTTCGTGACCCAGGACGTCTCGCGTTTCTACGTGAAGGCGATCCGCGAGCGGATGTGGGAGGAGGAGGACTCCGCCTCGAAGCGCGGCGCGTACGCCACGCTGTCGACGGTGCTCCTCGAGTCCGTCAAACTCATCGCGCCGTTCACGCCGTATCTCGCCGAGGAGATGTACCAGCATCTCGACGGGGGGGAGACGACGGTCCACATGCTCGACTACCCCGAGGTCGACGCCGACTTCCACGACCCGGAGCTGGAGACGAACATGGCCGTCCTCCGGAAGGTCGAGGAGGCGGCCGCCAACGCCCGCCAACAGGGCGGTCGCAAGCTTCGCTGGCCCGTCACGCGCGTCGTCGTCGAGAGCGACGACGAGGCGGTGGCCGACGCGATGCGGTCGCTGGAGGAGCTCTTCCTCGACCGCGTCAACTCGCGGTCGCTCGACGTGGTCGAGCAGTTCGACGAACTCGTCGAGCACGCCGAGCCGAAGATGAGCGTCATCGGGCCGGAGTTCGGCGGCCAAGCGCAGCAGATCATGCAGGCCGTCGAGGGGAAGACCCGCGCCGAGGTCGAGGCCGGAATCGACGTCGACGGTGAGACGGTCGAACTCACCGACGAGATGGTCGAGTACCACGCCGAACCGCCGGAGGGCATCTCCGGTGCCGACTTCGAAGGTGGGAGCGTCTACGTCGACACGACGCTGACCGAGGAGATCGAAGCCGAGGGGTACGCCCGCGACATCGTCCGGCGCGTCCAGGAGATGCGCAAGCAACTCGACCTCGACGTCGAGGAGACCATCCGAACGCGGCTCGACGTCGCCGACGAGCGCGTCGCCGGCTTCGTCGACCGGCACCGGGAGTTCATCGCCGAGGAGACGCGGACCGACGAGTTCGTCGCCGGCGACGAAGCGGTGTTCGACCTCGTCGAGGAGTGGGACGTCGAGGGCGTCGAGGTGACCATCGGCGTCGCCCGGACCGACGAGTAGCCGTCGCTGACGACGCTATTTTTTGCGGACAGCCGACACTGGTCTCGGTAGCGCGAGCAGCGACTTCACGGAGCGGCGTGTCGGACTCTCGCGGACGCTCCGTGGCGACGCTCACAGCACGAGCAGTGGTGGCCGCCGCTTCCGTCAAAAGGCTCTGGACGGACGATATCTCGATAGGCCTCTACGCACTTGACACACGCGCTGTCGGAAGCCTCCACCGTGACCACGAAAGTTAGGTCCGTGTGGTTCACTGTCGTACCTATGGAGACCACAGTGCTGGTCGTCGGCGGCGGCGCGACCGGCGTCGGCGTCGCCCGCGACCTCGCGATGCGCGGGGTGGACGTCACGCTCGTCGAACGCGGCGGCCTCTCGTCGGGGACGTCCGGACGTTCTCATGGACTGTTGCACAGCGGCGCCCGCTACGCCGAGGCCGACGCGCTCGGCGCACAGGAGTGTATCCGCGAGAACGAGATCATCCGCGACATCGCTGGCGACGCCGTCCGCGACACCGGCGGCCTGTTCGTCTCGCTCGAGGACGACGACCCGGCGTACTTCGAGGAGAAACTGTCGGCGTGCCACGAACACGGCATCCCCGCCGAGGAGATCTCGGTCGCGGCGGCCCGCGAGCGGGTTCCGGACCTCGCCGCCGACGTCGACCGCGTGATGTCCGTCCCCGACGGCGTCATCTACCCGTCGCGACTCGTCGCTGCGAACGCCGCGAGCGCCGAGGAGCACGGCGCGGACGTGTTCACCCACGCGCCGCTCGAGGACCTCCACGTCGAGGACGGCGAGATCGTCGCCGCCGACGTCGGCGGGAGCGTCGACGACACCGTCGAAGCCGACTACGTCGTCAACGCGACGGGCGCGTGGGCCGGCGGGTGTGCCGCGCTCGCCGGCGTCGACGTCGAGATGCGTCCGAACAAGGGCGTGATGGTCGCCGTCGACTACGAAGGGTTAGGACCGGTGCTCAACCGCTGCCGCGACCCGGCCGACGGCGACATCGTCATCCCGCACGACCGGCAGGTCGTGTTGGGGACGACGAGCGTCGACGTCGACGACCCCGACGAGTACGACGAGGAGGCCTGGGAAGTCGAGAAGATGTTCGAGGAGTGTGGACGGATGCTCCCGCCGGTCGCGGATCTCGACGTGTCGCGTACCTACTGGGGCGTCCGGCCGCTCTACGGGCCGGACGAGGATTCCAGAGACGGGTCCCGTGGTATCTCTCGGGGGTTCTTCCTGCTCGACCACGCCGAGGACGGCGTCGACAACTTCGCCAGCGTCGTCGGCGGCAAACTCACCACCTATCGAATGATGGCGGCGGCGACGGCCGACCACGTCTGTGACGTCCTCGGCGTCGACGCCGAGTGCCGCACGGCCGACTCGACGCTCCCCGGTGCGGACGACCCGTCGGTTCTGAACCAGTTGGTCGAGCGGTACGACGCCCGGTCGCCCGCAGACGAGGACGTCGTCGACGCGGCGTAACCGCGGTGTCGTTCCAACTGGCCAGAACGCACACAAGCGAGACGCGAGTAGCCTCGCGGCACCCATGAAGCACGATACCTTCATCGGTAACGTCCAGGATCGTGGAGACTACGCGTCCCGAGGCGAGGCCGTGAGTGCGACACGAGCCGTGTTGACGACGTTCGGTGAGCGGATCACCGAAGACGAGGCGGAGAACTTCGCCTCCCAGCTGCCCCCCGAGATCGACCGGCATCTCACGGAGGCGACCCACGCCCAGCAGTTCGACGCCGAGGAGTTCCGCGAGCGAGTCGCCGACGCGGGCGAGTTCGGCGCTGTCTCCGACGACTCCGAGAACGCGACGCACGCCGTCGTGAGCGTGCTCGTGGAGACGGTCGGGACGGAGGAGTTCCAGAACGTCGTCTCGCAGTTGCCCAAAGGAGAGAAGTACGGCGACCTCCTGACGACGCCGGCGCAGTGACGTTCGACGCGAAAACGTAGCGCAGTCTCTCAGACGATCGCTTCTTCGAGCAGCTGTAACGGGTGTTTGATCTCGTAGCCCGTCCCGTGGTTCATCTGCATCGAGCAGGTCGGACACTCGGTCATGCCGACGTCGCCCTCGGCGTGGTGCATGTGGTCGAACATCTCCTCGCCGATGGCCATCGACGTCTCGTACTTCTCCTCTTTCCAGCCGTAGGTTCCTGAAATCCCGGAGCAGGAGTCGCCGACGTCCTCGATGGTGACGCCGTCGAGCTCCCGAAAGAGTTCGACCGCCTGTCGGTCGAGCCCCTGGTTCCGAGCGTGACACGGCGCGTGGTAGGCAAACGACTGATCGGACACCGTCGCGTCGGCGACGGCTCCACGGAGATCCTCGTGGATGCGGAGATACTCGACGGCCTCGTAGGTGTGATTCGAGACGTCCTCGATGCCGTCGATGTCGAACAGTTCGGGGTACTCCTGTCGAAGCGACATCGAACACGACGTACAGGAGGCGACGATGTCGTACCCCTCGGGGATGAGCCCCTTGAAGTTCTCGGCGTTGATGCCCGCCGCGCGCTTCGCGTCGTCGAGCATCCCGTTTGCGAACATCGGCGTCCCCGAACAGCGTTGTTTGGGGACGACGACCTCGTAGCCGAACGACTCGAAGACGCGGACCATCGCCTTCCCCACCTCGGGAGTGTTGTAGTTGGAGTAACAGCCGTGGAAGTAGGCGACGCGTTTCTCCTCAGAGCGCACCTGCGGGCCGCCGCGTTCCTCCCACCACTCGCGGAACGTCTGCTCGGCGAACTCCGGGAACTCGCGTTCGCCGGTGATGCCGAGTAGCTTCTCGTTGACCGTCTGGACGAGCGAGTTGCCCATCACCGCGTTCGTGAGTCGGGGCACCTTGCTGCCGAGCATCGCGAGCGTGTTGTAGTTCGCGAGGATCCGATTTCGAAGATACTCCCGCGACAGTTTGTCCATCTGTTCGTCGACGTACTCGCCGCGGGCCGTGTTGTGCATCTGCGACAGCGGCACCGACGACGGGCAGGCGTCGTCACACCGCATGCAGTTCGAACACGACATGATGGAGTCGTCGACCGCCTCGTCCTCCTTGCGCTTCAGTCGCCACTGCTCCGGCCCCTGGAACTTCGGCCCCGGGAAGCCGTCGTCGACCTCCGCGACCGGACACGCCGTATCGCAGGTCGTACACTTGTAGCAGTTGTCTGCACCCGGCCGGAGGTCCATCTCCTCCGTCTCCGGGAACACCTGTACCGGCTCGAACTCGCTTGGGTTCTCTGCGTCACTCATTGACTGGCCTCCGTTCCGGCGTTCCGCCCGGCCACGAGCCCCGTGGCGAGCGAGATGCCGCTACCGCTCTTCTCCGCCGCGAAGTCCGCGCCGCCGACGACGCCGCCCGCGGCCCGGAGGTTCTCGAACTCGACGTCGTCGTCCGACCCCGTCGGCCGGAGTTCCTCGTCCGGTACGACACCGAACCTCGCGAACGCGTGGTCGCCGAACGCGTCGGCGTCGGACCACTCGTAACGGTCTCCGGGGTGAGGGACGTGACAGTCGAAGATCGGCTCCTCGACGCGCTCTCGCGAGGAGTCGATCCCTTTCCCCACGAGACCGCCCGTCGCGAGGACGAACTGCCCGGCGTGGTACGGCACCCGCTGGCCCTTCCGGTCGACGAAGACGGCCTCGATTCGGTCGCCCGTCTCGTCGGTCTCGAAGTCCACGACCGGGTTGCCCGACGAGATGCGGACGCCCGCCTCGTCGAGCGCCGCGAAGAACCGGTCTTCCAGTCGGAGTCCCGCGAGACTCGGCGGCCCCATCGGCACCTCGAACACGTCGACGCCGAGTGTGGCCGAGAGGTCGGCGCGGACTTCCTCGCCGTGTTCGTCACCGAGCAGCGCGGGGAACCCGACGCGTTCGGCTCCGTCGAGGTGGGGTTCGACCGCGTCGGCGAGTCGCCGTCGCGCCCGGTTCTCGTCGGCGTCGAGCGCCTTCGCGAACCGCGTCACCTTCGCGTCCGCCCGGAGTTCGACCGGGAACTCGAGGGTGACGCCGCGAACCGAGAAGGGAACGCCAGCCGCGGCCATGTGGTCGGCCGCCAGCGGCGCGTCGAGGTCCGTCAGCGACTCGAAGCCGACCAACAGCGCGTCCCGACCGTCGCTGGCGAGCCCGTTCGCGGCCGACTTCGGGTAGCGTGCCGTCGGTTTCACCGTCCCGCCGTGGGTCGGGAGGAGCGCGTTTGCGTCGGTGTGGCCGCCAAGATAGCTGTCGCCGGCGACCTCGTCGAACAGGCCGAACGCCTCGCGGATCGCCTCTTCGCCGACGACGCTGTAAGGGTGAGCCTCGGGGAGTGAAGCTAGCGCGTCGTAGGGGTTCGAGATGGGGCCCTCTCCGTCCGGCGTGTAGCCGAGGATGTCGATCAGCCCACTGGCGAAGCGCATCGTGGACTTCTTGTAGGTGACGAGGCGGACCGACGCCCCCGTCTCGGCCGCGGCGAGAGCGGTCGTCGCGCCGGCGAGTCCGCCGCCGACGACGAGCACGTCCTCACTGATCGGCACGGCTTCCCCCCTCGTCGCGGTCGGTCGGGACCGACCCGCCGTCGGCCGCCGCCCGGTCGCCGACGGTTTCGGCGCCCGTGTCGTCGACGCCCGAGTCGAACGCACCGAAGTCGACGTCGCCCTCCAGTTCGGCGGGGTCGCCGTCTTGGTTCATCGTCGTCGCGTGCAGCGCGTACTTCAGCATCGCCTGCGACAACTGCGTCCCCCACAGCGCGTGGCGTTCGCCTTTCCAGCGTTCCTGGTAGAGTTCGTGGTACGCTTCGCGGGCGACGGCCTCGTCGTACTCGGGGGCGAGTTCGTTCGCCATCCGCTGACAGCAGAACGCCCCCTGACAGTTGCCCATGGAGGCGCGGGTGCGGATGCGGACCGCGTTGAGGTCCGACCCCGACCCCTCGATGCCGTCTTGAATCTCTGCGCGCGTGACGGCCTCGCACTCGCAGACGACGGGGTTCGGACCGTCGGTCTTCAGCACCTCGTCCGTCCGCGACCCGAGTCGCTGGGCGCTCCGACGACCGATGGGCGACCGCAGACCGAACTCCTCCATGTAGTCGCGGAGGACGGTGAAGTCCTCGCTGCCCGGCAGCGGGACGTCGGCGGTGCGACATTCGGCGTCGACGCCGAGTTTCTCGCAGACGTGGTCGGAGATCTGTTCGCCCATCATCCGGTAAGTGGTGAGCTTCCCGCCGACGATGCTGGTCATCCCCGGCAGGTCGTCGCGCTCGGCGTGGTCGAGCAGGAAGAACTCGCGGGTGATGTCAGTGGGGTCTTCCGTCCCGGTGCCCGGTGGTTCGTAGAGCGGGCGGACACCCCAAAAGGAGCGGATCGTCCGTGCGTCCGCGAGCATCGGGACGAGTTCGGAGAGCGTGTCGATCATCAGATCGACCTCCCACCCCTCCTCGGGGTAGTCCTCGGGGTCTTCGACCTCCTCGTCGGTCGTCCCGAGAATACAGGTCGTCTCGTGGGGGACGATGATGTCGGCGTCGCCCTTCGGCCGACAGCGGTTGACGACGGTGTCGACCTGTCGGGTGTTCATGATGGTCATCACGCCCTTCGAGGGGCGGACCTCGACGTCGACGCCCGCCATGTCGCCGAGTTGCCCGGCCCACGCGCCCGTCGCGTTGACGACGTAGTCGGCGTACAGCTTCTCGGTCGACCCCGGCGTCCTGTGCGTGCGTTTGCCCGGTCCGGAGTCGTGTTTCACTTCGACGCCGACGACCTCGCCGTCCTCGACGAGTACGTCGATCACCTCGGCGTGCGTCTCGATGCGTGCGCCGTGTTGTTCGGCGCTGGCGGCGTTGGCGACGCAGAGCCGGAACGGGTCGACCGCGCCGTCCGGCACACGGATCGCCCGCTTGACGTCTTTCGCGAGGTAGGGTTCCATCTCGCGGGCCTCCTCGGCCGAGAGCACCTCCGCGGGGATGCCGCACTCGCGACAGCCCTCCAGTTTCTGCTGGAAGTAGTCGTCGGAGTCCTCCGGCCGCTGGACGAACAGCCCCCCGGTCATCTCGACGCAGTGGCTGGCGATCTCCCGCAGCACTCGGTTCTCTTCGATACACTCCTTCGCGCTGGCTTGGTCGGAGACGGCGTAACGTCCACCGCTGTGAAGGAGTCCGTGCATGCGCCCGGTCGTTCCGTGCGTCAGGTTCCCCTTCTCGACGAGCGTGACGTCGACCCCGCGCATCGCGAGGTCACGGGCGATACCGCAGCCCGTGGAACCGCCGCCGACGACGAGCACTGACGGTGTCTCTGTCATCGGTCGTGTGGAACTCGGTCCGCGGACACTTTACTTTACCCCCTTCCGGGGTTCACAAGTAAACAATCCGCTTCGACGGGTATGCAAAATAGTAAATACTCTTATATTTCTTGCTATCCGTCCGGTTTGCCCCCGAATCCGGCGGTGTTCTCTCCGTCGACCGTGTTAATCTCACCCGCTGTATTTTTATACTGGGGTAAGTTTTATAATGATACTCCATTTTGTTTACGTGTGGTTCGCAATCACGGATAAAGAATGTCGACCGTCCGTGGCTGCACCATCTCTGGGAGTGGTTAGACTCTATGGCAGAACAATACGTCGGCGCGATTGATCAGGGTACAACCGGTACGCGATTCATGGTGTTCGACCACAGCGGTCAGGTGGTCGCGAACGCGTACGAGAAGCACGAACAGATCTATCCGGAACCGGGGTGGGTCGAACACGACGCGCTCGAGATCTGGCGCAAGACGAAGTTGGTCATCGAGGAGGCGCTCTCGAACGCCGACCTCGGCCCCGACCAACTGGCCGCAATCGGTATCACCAACCAACGCGAGACGACGGTGCTGTGGGACGCCGAGACGGGCAAACCGATCCACAACGCCATCGTCTGGCAGGACCGCCGGACGACCGACCGTGTCGAGACGCTTCGCGACGAGGACAAAGTCGAGATGATCCGCGGGAAGACCGGTCTCGAGGCCGACGCGTACTTCTCGGCGACGAAGGCCGAGTGGCTCCTCGACAACTCCGATCCGATCAAACTCCAGCGCTCGCGGCCCGAAGACATCCGTGACCGCGCCGCCGAAGGTGAGATCCTCTTCGGTACGATGGACACGTGGCTCATCTACAAACTGACGGGCAACCACATCACGGACGTCACCAACGCCTCGCGGACGATGCTGTACAACATCCACGAGAACGACTGGGACGACGAACTCCTCGACGAGTTCGACGTTCACCGCGAGATGCTCCCCGAGGTACGTCCCTCGAGCGACGACGACACCTACGGATCGACGAGCGCGAGCGGGTTCCTCAACGCGGAGGTCCCCGTCGCGGGCGCACTCGGCGACCAGCAGGCCGCGCTGTTCGGTCAGACCTGCTTCGACGAGGGCGACGCGAAGAACACCTACGGGACGGGGTCGTTCTTCCTGATGAACACGGGTGAGGAGGCCGTCGACTCCGAGCACGGACTGCTCACGACGATCGGCTTCCAGCGCTCGGGCGAACCCGTCCAGTACGCGCTGGAGGGGTCGATCTTCGTCACGGGCGCGGCCATCCAGTGGCTCGAGGACGTCGACCTCATCGACAACCCCGGCCAGACCGAGGAGCTCGCCCGGAGCGTCGACTCGACGGACGACGTCTACCTCGTGCCGGCGTTCACCGGACTCGGTGCGCCGCACTGGGACCAGCGCGCGCGCGGCACCATCGTCGGGATGACCCGCGGCACGCGGAAAGAACACATCGTCCGGGCGACCCTCGAGTCCATCGCGTTCCAGACGCGGGACGTCGCCGAGGCGATGGAGGCCGACTCCGGCATCGAGATGCAGAGTCTCCGCGTCGACGGTGGTGCGGTCAAGAACAACTTCCTCTGTCAGCTGCAGTCGAACATCATCGACTCGGATATCGTCCGACCGCAGGTCGACGAGACGACCGCACTCGGGTCGGCCTACGCCGCCGGCCTCGCCGTCGGCTACTGGGAGACGCTGGACGAACTCCGCGACAACTGGCAGGTCGACCGCGAGTTCACCCCCGACGACGACGCGACCGGCGTCGACGAACGGTACGGCCGCTGGACCGAGGCAGTCGAGCGGTCGAAAGACTGGGCGCGTGACAGTGGTGAGTAACGATGGCGCTTCCAGCAACCGAAGTCATCGTCATCAACGTCATCGCAGCGTTCGCAGGTGGAGCGTTCGGTGCGGCGCTCGGCGCGCTCCCGGCGTTCATCTTCACCGGGTTCATGGTGATCGCCGGTGAGTCGGCGAACTTAGTCAGTCGAGCGATCGGAGACGCCGGCGCAGCCGACGTCGCGATCCTCGGCTCGATCACCGGCTCCATCGGCTTCGGTGCCGTCTTCGGCCCACACATCAGCTTCGCCGGCGGTGCGGCGGCGGCCGCCTACGCCGCGAAGAAGGGCTACATGGACACCGGCTTCGACTACCACGAAGCGAAGAACATCACGCACGCACTGGGGACCAGACCGGACGTCCTCGCCGTCGGTGGTGCGTTCGGTATCCTCGGTTACTTCATCACGCTCACCTCGGGAACGCTGCTGGCTGCACCGTGGGACCCCATCGCGATGGGTGTCGTCCTCTCGGCGTTCGCCCACCGTCTGGCCTTCGGCTACGACATCATCGGTGACGCCAGAAAGGGACTCATGAACATGAAACCCTTCGAAGCAGAGGAGCGACGCGTCATGGGTGAGGCTGCCACCAACGGTGGTGAGACCGCCACCGACGGCGGTGAGACTGCCCGGTTCCTCGTCGAACCGTGGCTGCCTCACCAGTACAAGTGGCCCAACGTGACGATGATCGGCTTCGTCGTCGGCATCCTCGGTGGGTTCATCGCGCTTACCACCGGCAGCCCGTTCCTCGCGTTCGGTATCAGCGCGGCGACGCTGCTGTTCCTGAACCTCGGCGTCGCGAACATCCCGGTCACCCATCACATGTCGCTGCCGGCGAGTACGGCCGCACTGGCCGTCGTCGGCGGGAGCGCTCCCGAGTCGCTCGCGGCCGCAGGTGTCGCACCCCTGCTCGTCGGCGGTGTGTTCGGTATCGTCGGTGCACTCGCGGGTGAGGTCGTCCAGCGCATCTTCTACGCGCACGCGGACACCCACCTCGACCCGCCGGCGTTCGCCATCGTCATCGCGACGTTCATCATCGCGCTCCTGACGTTCGCGGGCGTGTTCTCGACGGCGGTGTGGATCCCGATGCCGTTCTGAGTCGCCTCCCCTTTCGGGGACGTTCGGACCGCGTCGGGTGTGGAGAGAGCCGACAGACGACTGACGACAGTCACCGTTATAGACCGACTGTCGAGAGAGTGACCCAACGACGACCGATGAACCTACGTGAGCGCATTGCGCGTCGACAACGGACGGAGCACGAGCCGCGGCTGGTCCACGACTACGACGCCGTGAACCCCGTCGTCCACCCGGACGAACCGACCGGCCGCGGGCCGGTGCTCGAGCAGTTGCTCGACCACATCGAACCCGTCTTCGAGGGCGTGCTCCCGCCGAACTTCTACGTCTGGGGACCGAAGGGGACCGGGAAGTCCGCCGTCGTCACCGCCCTGTTCTCTCACCTCGACGAACTGTCCGGCCGTCCGAAGTCGGTCATCCTCACCACGACGCGGGCGGAACCGCCGCGCCCGACGGAGTTCGTCTACCTCGACGCGCGCGACGCGTCGAGCGACTTTGCGCTCTCGCACGCCGTCCTCGACGCACTTGTCGAGGAGTCGGTTCCGAAACACGGCGTCGGCACCGCAGAGATCCGGACGCGACTCCAGCGCGAACTGGGGAACGCCGACCGTCGGGTGCTGGTCGCGGTCGACCACCTCGACGAACCCGAGACACACTCGTTCGGGGCGATCGCGGAGCTGTTCTCGCCCGTCGACGACGCGCTCTCGATCGTCGGCGTCGGCCGGAGACGCCCCGCCGAGATCGACACCGACGTCGCCGCCGTCCGGTTCCCGCCGTACCGTCACCACGCGCTCGTCGACATCCTGACCAGTCGGGTCTCGAACGGGCTCGCTCGGCACGCGCTGACCCACGAGCAGGTCCGCGAGGTCGCCGAGTGGGCCGACGGCGACGCCCACGACGCCCTCGCCGCACTGTTCGGTGCTGCCGACCAGGCGATGGTCGCCGGTCACAACAGCGTTCTGACCGCGGATCTCGACGCCGGGATGGACGCGGTCCCCCGGCCGTGTGTCTCGCTCGGTCGCGTCCTCGCGCTGCCGACGAACCGCCAGCGAGTGCTCCGCCGACTGCTCGAGCTGAACGTCGACGAACGCAGTTCGGTGCAGGCCGCGAGTGAACAGATCTCGCGGACGGTCGATCTCTCGGCGGCGACGGTCAAGCGCATCCTCTACGAACTCGCCGAGAGCGGCATCACCCGACGGGTCACCGTCGAGGAGGCCGAAGGGAAAGGTCGTCCGCCGAGTCGGCTCGAACCCCGGTTCCCGACGGCCGTGTTCGAGCGCCTGTTCTCACTGAACGGCGGCCGCGAGTGAGGCGTGCTCTCTCGCCGCGACCGGACGAGTGAAGTCGGCGTCTCTCCTTCCTCTCGCATGGAACGGATCGTCACCGTCGTCCCGGAGGCGGGCCTCCACGCCCGTCCGGCCGCGAAGTTCGTCGAGACCGCAGGCGAGTTCGACGCCGACGTCACCATCGCTCCCGCGGACGGGAGCCGGGACCCCGTCAACGCCGGCAGCATGCTCGCCGTCACGGCGCTCGGCGTCCCCTCGGGGACCGAAGTACGGTTGATCGCCGAGGGCGACGACGCCGAGGCCGCGCTCGGCGCGCTCGAAGAAGTGCTCTCGACGCCCGAAGACGGCGAGTAGTCACCCACGGAATACTTTTCGTCTCGCCGTCTGAACCCCGTCGCATGCGACTCGCCCTCCACCTTGCGGTCGTCGCGCTCGTCGTCCTCGCCGGCTGCGGCGGCTCGAACGGTCCCGGCCCAGCTCAGCCAACCGCCGCGGACGATGCGCGTCGACGGCGTCGGCGAGACGACCGTCCCGCGGCCCGAGTGGGTCGACGAGGCACTGGCGGAGACGGCGGACCGCCCTCGCTGACCGCTCGTCGACCCTGACCACCGACTCCTCTCGACGCTCACCTCGCTCGACTCCCACACTCAGTTCAGCTTTCGGTAGTCCCGTGCGTCCTCGGCCGCCTCGACGACGGAGTCCAGCGTCGCCTTCGACCCGGCGGCGGTGACGGCGGCGTTCAGCGTCCCCTCCAGGATCGGCGCGTCGGCGATGCGGACGTCGTCAGTGTCGAGCATCTCGATGGCCAGTTCGGCGTTCATCACGGCGCTGCCGAGATCGACGAGCACGACCGCTCCGTCGTCGTCTCTGGCCCGTTCGATCGCCTCGTTGATCCGCTGGGTGCTCGTGCCGATCCCGCCGTCGTCGTCGCCACCGGCGGGGACGATCTCGGCCTCCGCGCTGCCCATCTCGGCGGCCACCTCGCAGATCCCCTCGGCCGCCTTCGCGCTGTGGGAGACGACCACGAGTCCGACCATCAGTCGTCCCCTCGCTCGACCGACTCGGGGGCCGTGGCGTCGACGTCGGTGTCGCCCTCCAGATACTCGCCCGCGACGTCCAAGAGCTCCTCCATGATGAACAGCGTGCTCGTCGCGCCGGGGTCCTGATGGCCGACGGAACGCCAGTCGAGGTAGGAGGCGCGGCCCTTCCGCGCCTTCAGCGGGACGGTGAAGCGGACGCCGCGTTCGGCGGCGTCGACGGCCTTCGCCAGCGCGGTCAGCGGCGGGAGGTCGTCCTGCTCGATCGACTTCTTGTAGGTGTGGACGGCGGGCGTGAGCGCGTCGACCATCGTCTTCGCGCCGACCTCGGCGTTGCCGCGGTCCTGAACCTTCTCCAAGTACGCCTCGGCGAAGGCGACGCTGGACTCGGCGGTGATACCTCCCTCGAGCTCCTGGCTCGCGAACATGATCGAGCCGCCGTAGAGCGGTCCCGAGGCTCCGCCGACCTCCGCGATGAGCGTCGTCCCGACGGTCTTGACAATCTCGTCGATCTCGCCGTCCATCTCCCCGGCCTTCTCGGCGACCTTCCCGAACCCGCGGCTCATGTTCGATCCGTGGTCGGCGTCGCCGATGGCCGAGTCGAGGTCGGTGAGGTACTTCTTCTCGTCGGACAGACGCCCGGCGACGGCGTCGACGGCGGCCAGCACTGCCTCTCGCTGTGTGTCCTCGTCTACCATAGAGTACAGGTGACGCGACAACTGAAAGCGTTTGTGCCGCGGTCGACGCTCGACGCGTCAGCGCTTCAGTGCTGGCGTGTTCGCCGAGGCGTCGAGCAATTCCTTCAGCTCGTCGTCGACGGCACAGACGGTGACCGAACAGCCCATCATGTCCAGCGAGGTCATGTAGTCGCCGACCCACGCGTCGTGGACCTGCAGGTCGTGGTCGTCCATCAGCTCCTGCAGGCGTCTGTTGACGACGAACAGCTCCATCATCGGCGTCCCGCCCATCCCGTTGACGATGGTGACGACCTCCTGGCCGGCGTCGAGATCGAGATCGTCGAGCACTTTCCCGGTTAGGTGGTCGGTGATCTCGTCGGCGCTCATCATGTCGGCCCGCTCGGTGCCGGGTTCGCCGTGGATGCCGATACCGAGTTCGAGTTCGTCCTCGCCGAGGTCGAACGTCGGTTCGCCCTTCTCCGGAGTGACACAGGAGGTGAGCGCCATCCCCATCGTACCGACGTTGTCGACGACCTTCTCGGCGACGCGCGCGACCTCCGACAGCTCCGCACCTTCGGCCGCCTTGGCGCCAGCCACCTTGTGGACGAGGATGGTCCCGCAGACGCCGCGACGACCCGACGTGTACAGCGAGTCCTCGACGGCGACGTCGTCGTTGACGACGACCTGTTCGACTTCTACGTCCTCCATCGCGGCCATCTCGCCGGCCGTCTCGAAGTTCATCACGTCGCCCTCGTAGTTCTTGACGACACAGAGGACGCCCTCGCCGGCGTCGCAGGCCTGCACCATCTCGTTCAACTGGTCTGCCGTCGGCGAGGTGAACACCTCCCCCGCCGCCGCACCGTCGAGCATCCCGTCGCCAATGTAGCCGGCGTGTGTCGGTTCGTGGCCGCTACCGCCGCCGGAGACGACGCCCACTTTCCCGTCGACCGGTGCGTCCGCCCGGACGAGTACCTCGTTCCCGTCGAGTCGACGTAGACGCTCCGGATACGCCGCGACCATCCCGTCGAGCATCTCGTCGACCACGTCCGCCGGGTCGTTGATGAGTTTCTTCATGGTTCACTGTGACACTCGGTGTGATACCGCAAAAACGTTTGTAGCGAAACGTATCAGATCACCGGTAGACGCCGACCCCCACCTCGCGGATCGACCACGCGACCGTGGCCGGCCGATTTACGTGCTCCGCCGCGAACGGTCGACCATGACACCGCCGCTCGCGCTGGACATCGACGGGACGCTCACCACGCCGCAGGGAACGATCGACCCCCGCGCGTTCGACGTGTTACCGGCGTGGGACGCCCCCGTCGTCCTCGCCACCGGGAAGTCGTTTCCGTACCCGGTGACGCTCTGTCACTTCCTGGGAGTCCCGGAGACCGTCGTCGCCGAGAACGGCGGCGTCGTCCTCGCCGACCAGCAGGTCTCGTTCACCGGCGACCGCGAGCGGGCGGCCGCCGTCGCCGAGGAATTCGAGGCCCGCGGCGGCGACCTCGGGTGGGGAGCGGCCGACACGATCAACCGCTGGCGGGAGACCGAGATCGCCATCCACGTCGACAGCGACGAGGAACTGCTCCGCGAAGTCGCCCTCGAGTACGACATGGAGGTCGTCGACACCGGCTACGCCTACCACGTCAAGTCGCCCGGCGTCGAGAAAGGCGCGGGACTGCAGGAGGTCGCGGACATCCTCGGTCTCGACGCCGCCGACTTCGTCGCCGTCGGCGACAGCGAGAACGACGTCTCTACCTTCCACGTCGTCGACGAGTCCTACGCCGTCGCCAACGCCGACGACAGGGCACGGGCCGCCGCCGACGTCGTCCTCGAGGAGGGGTATATGGACGGAACGCTGTCGGTGCTGCACGAGATCGCCGACAGATAACTCCCGCTGCCGCTCAGCGCCGCTCGGTCGTCGCCATCGCCGTCGCCGTCGACGGCGGCGCTCGCCCGCCACCGGGGACGGTCCACACGCCCAGCGTCTCCCCGCTGTCGGCGTCGACGACGACGGTCGTCGGCGGATCGGCCCGCTTCGTCACTTTCCAGACGTACGCCGGCCGATCGGCCGCGGCGACGTCGATCCGCTCGTTGGCCGGGGTTCTCGACGGGTCGTCGACGACGATACCGGGGACGACGTCGCCGTCGGGGGCGACTGCGCTGACGGTGCCGTTCGGGTCGGCGCGATACCACGTCCCGTCGGCGTCGACGTAGAACAGACCGAACTCGTACGTCTCGGGGTCTTCGCCGCGCTCGGCGAGCCTATTCTGGACGTCCGAACGAGACAGCAGACGCACGTCGTCCGCTCCGCCCGCACTCGTCGTCGGCGACTCGACGGCGTGCGCCACGCTTGCCTCGCCCGTTTCCGGCTCTCCACCGCTCGGGACGCCGGTCAGACAGCCGGACAGAAACAACAGCGTGACGAACACTGCGGTCGGACGCATAGCGGTCCTACGCGCTACACCGGCAAGTAGCTTCGACCGGCTACTCGCCGACCGCCTCGTCGCGCCACGTCGCGAACGGTTCGTGGACGTCGCGCTCTTCGAACCGCTCGACGCAGGGGACGTCGTAGGGGTGGAGTTCGACGACGCGCCGCTTCAGGTCGTCGTACCGCTCGTCGGTCGTCTTCGCGAGCAACAGCGTCTCCTCGTCGTCGTGGATCTCTCCCTCCCAGCGATAGACCGACTCGCAGGCGACCCGGTTGACGCACGCGGCGAGTCGTTCCTCGACCAGCGTCCGTGCGATGCGCTCTGCCTCGTCCGGCGGTGCGGTGACGTACGCGGTGACCATGTCCGTCGCTCGCGCCGAGCGCGGTTGGCCGTTTCGGCGGTCTGGAGCGTTCGTCCCTGAATATATGGATAGCTATTTGGATATCTGTCTAGAGATAGCACGCACGACGTACCGGTCTGTGTTCGTCGCTCGGCTGGACGGTCAGCGAGAAGAGGAGGGTCGTCGGCGCACCCGACCGGAGCGGGACCCCGCGTTCAGGCGTCGGCCTCTCCGTTCTCGCCGGTCAGTTCGAACGGGAGGAACGCGCCGTCGATGTCCCACTCGTGGATACAGTGGGTGCTACCGGTGGCACGCTCGCCGTCGACTTCGGCGACGCGCCAACTGTCGTCCGTCCAAACCTCCTGTCGACCGCACCGTTCGCAGGTTCGCTCGGTCGGTTTGCGGATTCGTACGTCGGTCATACTCGTGTGGGTGCACCCGAGGGATTTAACGGTGACTCCACCGGCCGATTTCAGTCGACCGGGAACCGCTCGAGCGGAGCGCGGAGGATCAGCTCCTCGTGGTCGTTCCCTTCGAACTCCTCGGTCCGGCGACCGACCACCTCGAAGCCGTGTGACTCGTAGAACGCCCGCCCGACTGCGTTGTTCGCGAAGACGAGCACCGAGAGGTACTCGTGGTCGGGATCCGTCTCGAGTTCGGCGACCGCGCGGTTCAGCAACGCCGTCCCGACGCCGGTCCCCCAGTACGCCTCCCGGGCGTAGATGCGGGTGAGCGTCGGCCGAGTACCGTCGCCGGCCACGACGGCGTGCGCGAAGGCGACGAGTTCGTCGTCGTCGACGGCGACGACGAACGCCCCCTCGTTGATCTGTTCGCGGAGGTCGGCCGGGTCGTACCAGGCGTCGACCGTCTCGTCGACGGCGACTGTCGAGAGGAACTCGCCGTAGGCGGCGTGCCACGACTCGCGGGCGACGGCGGCGACGGCCTCGGCGTCGGCCGGGCGGGCGGGACGGAGATGCATAGCCGACCGTCGCCCGCGACGGACAAAACGATGGTGTCGTCGCGTCGGAGCGTGTCGGTCCAGCATCGAAGTGTGTCGGAACGTGCCGGAACCTCCGGTCGAACGTACCGAGAGGTGGACGCTTTTGTCTCGTGGGACCCAAGCGACCCTATGGGGTTTCACACGTTCGACGTCGACCGCGCCGCCGACCTCGAAGACCCGAGTCGCTACCGTTTCTGTTCCCGCGAGGAACTGCTCTCCCTCTTGGCTCTCGACTCCTCGACGGTCGTCGCCGACCTGGGGAGCGGGACGGGGTTCTATACCGACGACGTGGCTCCCTACGTCGACACCTGCTACGCGGTCGACGTCCAGTCGGAGATGCACGACCTGTACCGCGAGAAGGGGCTTCCGGAGAACGTCGAGACGGTGACGGCGAACGTCGACGACCTTCCGCTCGACGACGGAGCGCTCGACGCCGCCTTCTCGACGATGACCTACCACGAGTACGCCAGCGACGAGTCACTCGCCGAACTCCACCGCGTGCTCCGCCCCGGCGGCCGACTCGTGACGGTCGACTGGAGCGCCGACGGCGAGGGCGAAGACGGCCCGCCCCGCGCGGAGCGGTTCTCGCTCGGCGACGCCGTCTCGACGCTCGGCGACGCCGGGTTCACGGTCACGCACGCCGAGACGCGTCGCGAGACGTTCGTCTGCGTCGCTCGGCGGAGCGAGTGACAGAACGGTCGACTCGACGGCCGACCGACTCTAAGATTTAGACGCACGTTCAAAACTGTAGGCAGTCACGCCACTATCGGGTCTTATGTGCTAGTATCTCTGTAAGGTGTTCCAGCCGAACGCTTATCAGACCCGACTCGTCAAATTTCACCATGGTACTACACAACACGGCGCTCGACCCGTACACTCCGGAGCGGCGGTACTACGAGTGTCGGTCGTGCGGTCACCGAACCACGAGTCCGACTCACGTGGCGACCTGTCCGGAGTGCGACGGGGAAGTCCACAACATCGGCGTCGCCCGCGAGTGACGTCGAGAGAGAAGAAGTCGTCCGTCGCGTCGTCGTCAGTAGTTGATGTCGGCGGCAGTGTAGCGGTCGACGGCGAGGACGAACACGGCGCCGACGACGGCCGTGACGAGGAAGGCGCCGACGAGTTCGGTCGTCCACACGCCGTAGTCGACCGTCTCGCCGGTCCCGAGCTGTCGCGTCGCCTCGCCGACCGGCGCGCGGAGCGCGCCGAGGATGAGGCTGACGAGGAACGCGAGCGTCGCCTCGCGATAGTGTTCGAGCGCCCAGTTGACGGCGTGGGCGATGGTGAACAGGCCGACGAGCGCGCCGCCGACGAACGCGACGACGACGGTGCCGTCGGCGACGAGCGACGACGCCGACGCCTGACCGAGCGCGACGTCGAGCAGGCCGTCGGTGAACTCCTTGAGCGTCGTCACCATGAACTCGTACTTCCCGAGGATGAGGAGCAGTAGCGACCCCGAGATGCCCGGGAGGATCATCGCGCTCACGGCGACCGCGCCAGCGAGAACGACGAAGACGAGGCTGTCGTCCAACGCCGCCGAGGCCGACCCCGAGACGACGAAGGCGGCGACGAACCCGGCGACGGCCGCGGCGACGCGTCCCGGCGTGTCGAGTTCGACCTCGGTGTAGAGGACGATCGCCGACGCGAGGATGAGGCCGAAGAAGAACCCGAAGGTGAGGACGGGGATCTCTTCGATGGCCCACTCGAGGAGACGCGTCACCGCGACGACGGCCGACGCGATACCCGCTCCGAGGACGAGCAGGAACACGCCGTCCATCTCCATGAACGCGTCGTAGGCCTCGCGCTGGTGGCCCGGCCGGAGGCCGCCGAGGATGGTCAGGATGCGGTCGACGTCGATGCCGGTGACCGCACCGATGAGTCGCTCGTAGATACCCGTGATGAGGGCGATGGTGCCACCGGAGACACCGGGGACGGCGTCGGCAGAGCCCATACAGAGCCCCTTGAGGTAGACGGACAGCCACGAGCGGAGGTCGGTTGTCATCACTGGTGGATGGTGGCCGCAGGTTCGGCGATGGCTGTGGTGTCGGCACCGACGGCCGCCGGTGCTGACAGCGATTCGGTCGACTCGTTCGTCGTGTCGTCGGTCACGGTAGTGTTCTCTTCGCCGGTGGTGGTGGTGGCGTTGTCGGTTGCGGTTTCGTTGTCGGTTGCAGTTTCGTTGTCGGCCGTTGTCTCGCCGGCGCTCTGGTTACCGAACTCCTGAGAGTCGAGTTCGACCTGCGTCGGCGAGTCGTCCTCGCCGATCACCTGTCCCTCCGAGACGTCGGCCGACCCGCGGTAGGCGACGACGGAGCCGTCGTCTTCGGCGGTCAGCCCGGTGCTGAAGGTGTAGGAGCCGTTCGCGCGGACGCTGACGTTGGTGTGGCCGTTCTCGGGGCCGTACTCGTCGTACCCCGTCGTGGAGTACGGCAGCGTCATCTCGAACTCGCCGTTCTCGTCGGTCTGCGCTCGCTGGGTGTAGACGAACGTGGAGTCCTGTGACGGGACCTGCATCTCGACGCTGGCGGTCACCGTCGCGTTGGCGGGTGCGCCGCTTCCCTCGACGGTGGCTCCGTCGACGCGCTCGAACGTCTTCACCCACGCGGGGCTGGACCCCTGCTGGGTGCGAGCGCTGGAGTCGCTGGCCTTCACCAGGCGGTAGTGTTCGAGCGCCGGCACGCGCTCGGAGGGGATGTTACCGACCCCACCGATCTGTGCGGTCCCCTCCTCTGCGACGAAGTCACGGGCGGCGCTCATGTTGTCGAACTGCTTGAGGGCGCTCTCGTTGCCCGAGGGGAACGTCCGGATGTTGAACGACTCGCCGGTGTTCGGGTTCGTCACCGTCTGCATCTCGTAGTCGAGGACGACCGGCTGGGGGGTCACGGAACTCCCGTGGTACTGGTACAGCCGGACCATCATGCTCTCGTAGTAGCGCTGTTGGTTGACGGTCGCGGCCGGCCGGAACCCCTGCTGTCGGTCGCCTTGGTACAGCGAGTAGTAGAAGTCCTGCTGGCTCACGTTGTCGGCGTCGTAGAAGACGATGGGTGCGCCGAACTTCTGTCCCGGCGTCGCCATCTGGTAGTCGACCATCACGTAGCGGGTCTGGTTCCCCTCGTCGACGTGCTGGTCGTCCAGCCCGCCGAGGACGCTCTGTGCGTCGCTCTCGCTCGGTGCGAGCAGGAAGTTGGCGGCGGTCGTCGCCCCCTGCTGGAACGGGTTGGCGGTCGGGACGCGTTCACCTTGGACCGTGATCCAGTGACCGTAGTCCCACCAAGACATGACGCCGTAGGCACCTTCCGGGTAGTCGTGGTTGCCTTGGCCCTCCTCGTAGCTCCCGTAGTAGTCCATCTCCGCTTCGTTTCCTGCGCCGCCGTAGTTGCCCTCGGCGGGCGTCTCGTTTTGCATCCACGCGAGGCTGTCGTCCCACTGCGTGATGGAACCGGGGTTGTGGCGCTCGGAACGTTCCCACGCGGCACCGCTCGCGGCACCGAGACCGGCCAGCGGCGCGAAGATGAGGAGGGCGATGACGGCGAGGATCATCACTTGCCAGCCGCCGATGGCCGACCGGTCGGTCGTCACGGACCGCAGGTCGAGCAGGCCGACGGCCTCCGCGACGAGGTAGCCGGTCAGGACAGCGACGACGATGGCGAGATAGTAGTTGAAGCGGATCTGCGTGAACGCCGCGGCGGTGATGAACGCCGCCCAGACGACGACGAACAGCTGTTCGGCGTCGTAGCGCGTCAACAGCGTCGCTCCGACGATGAGCCCGACGACGACGACCAGCCCAAGCAGTTGCGACGTCACCGGGATGTTGGCGAACGTGCCGTCGAGCGGTTCGGCGAGGGCGCGGAGGATGCCCGGCGCGAGGAAGACGAGCGAGACGACGGCGAGACTGACGCCGACGTAGGCGTACTCGCGCGTCTCTCCCTTCCGGAGCAGCGGTCGGACGAGGATAGAGCCGGCGGCGACGACGGCGACGAACAGCGTCAGTCCGTACTCGCCGATGATCTGCTGGGCCGGCGACGAGTTCCCGAGCAGTTGCGGGTCGAGGAACGGGCGGGCCTCCGCGATGGTCCGCGTCTGCGCGCCGGCGTTGAATCCGACGGTCCGCAGGAGGTTCGTCCGGATCGTACCGAACGCGTCGGGCGCGACGACGGCGAGGGCGCCGAGGCCGACGAGGATGAGACCGAAGACCGCGACGGGGAAGGTCCGGAGGTCGACGTCACGCCGTTCCCACTGGCGGGCGAGGAACGCGACGAAGACGCTGCCGGCGGCGACGGCGAAGGCGAGCCCCGGCTGGATGAGCGAGAAGCGCGTCGCCGTGAAGCCGATCGTGTCGACCTGCAGGAGCATCAGCAGTCCGGTGACGGTCATCGAGACCGCGCCCGCGAAGGCGACGGGCTCGGGACTGCCGCCGTTGACGGTGTCGCTCACCTGCTTGAGGACGACGAACCCGCCGACGACGCCGACGAGAAGCACACCCGGCGGCCACACCCACATGTAGAGAGCCGTGGCGACGCCGGCGAGGACGCCCCAGAGCAGCGGCGTTCGAAGCCCGTCGAGATCGCGGTCGGCGACGAGTTCCCAGACGGGCTTCTCGCGCTCTGCGACGCCGAAGGCGACGAGGAGGGCGAAGACGGCGAACGCCTGGAACAGCGGTTCGACCCCGTTGTGGTCGGCGACGCCGACGAGCGTCCGCTGGAGGAACGTTCCGGGGAGGAGCATCAGGACGACCGCTCCGACGACACCGGCGAACCGCCCGCCGAGTCGCTTGCCGACGAGGTAGACCGGAATCGCGGTCAGCGCGCCGAAGACGGCCGGTGCGACGAGCAGGGTCTGTGCGACTAGTTGCTCACTGGGGCTGCCGAGTCCGAGAATCAGCGCGACCGTCGCGACGATCTGGTCGTACAGCGTCCCGAACTGGCCGGTGCTCGTCCCGAACGGGAAGTAGGTCCACGGGTCGAACGGGATGGTGCTCGGCCAGTTCCGGACGGTGTACTGCACTTCGCGGAGGTGATACCAGGCGTCGTTCCCCGAGAAGAGCACCTCGCCGTCGACGATGAACTTCCCATAGGGGATCAGACGCACGTACAACATGACCGCCACCACGGCGAGGAGGGCGGGGACGTGATACTTCTCTCGAAGAACGTCGACGAACGACCCGTCCGTGCTCAGGACGGAGCGTTCGTCGGCACTCTCGCTACGCTCACTCATTGGGCGGACAGACTCGAAAAAACTCCATAAGCCTTGTGAAACCGTGCTGGGGCCGATTTCGGGCGTCTGACGTTCTCTGGCCCATCTCTGGCCTCGTTGCGGACGGCGTTCTCGCGGGAAGAACTACCCGTCGGCCCGAGGGGGCTCGTCGAGACAGAACAACTGCCGACCGCGTGCCGAGAGGGCCTCGCGGTCGACCGACACCTCGTACTCGGCTTCCAACTCCGAGAGCGACTTTCGCGCCTCGGCGACGAGGCGTTCGAGCGTCCCGCGTCGTTCCAGTCCGGGCGGCGTCTCGAACCGCGGGAGCTCCCGCGCGGCGTAGTAGGCCAGCGGGTAGGTCACGAGGTCGTAGAGGCTCTTGGCGACTCGCCCGAGCGGGCCGCGCCGCTCCTCGAGGATGTAGTAGCGCGGGTGGCTCACGCTCCAGCGCAGACACGACAGAAAGTCGATGCCGACCTGTGCGTCGGCGACCTTCCCGCTCCAGTCGCGGCGGAGGCGGTCCGAGAGCGACTTCTCGTAGCCGATCTGTTCGCGGATCTGTGCGTGCTCGAGCCACAGCATGGCGTCGGCGGCGAACAGCCGTCGCCACAGGTCCCGGTCCTCGGAGCTGGCGAGGTTGCGGTAGGGGAGCTCCAGATACAGCGACTTCGGGGCCATGTTGATACCAGTCCCCGAGAGGAGAAACTCGCGGTCGACGCCCGCCTCGAGGTCGTGGTAGATAGAGACGAAGTCCTCGACGACGGGTTCGTAGACGTCGTCGACGTCCAACTGCGTGAGGACGTACTCGCCGTCGCACTCCTCGATGGAGCGCTGACGGTCGGCACCGAGGCGACGATCGGGGTCGGGGTCGAGCGCGACGACGCGAACGCGGTCGTCCTCGGCCTCGAGTTCGCGGAGTCGCTCGACGGTGCCGTCGGTCGACCCGCCGTCGACGACGACGAACTCGAAGTCGTCGCCCACCTGCTCGAGCATACTCCGGAGGGAAGGCCGGACCGTCTCGGCCATGTTGTAACTACAGACGGCGACGCTGTACCGCGGCATTACTCGTCGTGAGTCGTGGCGGCCTGATAAACGGGACGGAACCGGGGCGAAACGGACGGTGCGAGACGGACCGAGTCGGTCCGGGTCGAGTCGCCGCCCTCGAACGTGTCTACCGCTCGTGGTCGCCGCCCTTGAACGTCCGCTGGCCCGTCGTCGTCAGGTCGTGTGACTGCCGCGTCACCCGCTCGCTGGCCAGCCGTCGCAGCTGTCCCGGGACGTTCGCGAACGCCCCCAGGACGGCGAGGACGACGACGGCGGCCAGCCCCGGAAGGAGGAGTTCGCCCGTGACCGCGGCCAGGACGCCGACGCCGAACGCGAGCACGCCCGCGACGGTCCCCAGTACCGCGAGCGTGGCCAGCAGCGCCTTCCGGACGTTCGCCCGCTCGTTGTATCGGATCCAGTCGGCGTAGCCGTCGACGAGCCAGACGAGGAACGCTCGCTCCGAGCGGTTGGGGGCGTCCTCCAGCCCCGCCGGTCCGGCACCGACCTGTCGACCGGCGGTCGTGTACGTCAACCCGGCCGTCGCTGCGGAGAGGACGAACAGCGCGACGCTCGTCCCGACAGCCGGGTTGACGAACGCCGCCGTCGTCGTGAGGTCGTCCGTCGCCGCCACCGACAGCGCCGAGAGCAGGACGCCGACGAGCGCGACGTTCAACCGGAACACCGACAGCGCCTTCGCGTCGATGTCGTCGAGCGTCGACAGCTGGCCGTCGAGCGTCTCTCGTGCCTCCTCTCGCGCAGCTCGCAGGGCCTCGATGTCGGGCTCGCCGGACGTACTCTCCGACATGTCTCTCCGTTCGCACGTCGTTCGTTTAGTCCCGTCGCCCGAGACAAACAACGGCGGTCGACGCTGTCGTCGCCCGTTCACTCGGCGTACCCGAGATCCCGCAACCGTTGGCGCGTCGCGTCGTCGACGTCGTCGACGTCGGTTCCGGTCTCGCGAACCCCGGCGTCCGAGAACCCGTCGAACACCCTTTCGACCCGACCGCTGTCGTCCCGTCCGCGCACGTACGAGGCGTGCGCTTCGACCACGCGAACGTCGACGGCCTCGTCCGCCCAGTCGGCGTACTTCAGCACCGCGCCGTCGACGTCGTCGTTCGCGTCGTCCTCGAACACCGCCCGCATCTCGCCGCGGAACTGCCAGAGGTCGTCGGCGTCGCAGTACTCCCGTGCGAGCTTCGTGTTCGGTTCGGTCAACCCCGCAGACGACGCCACCACCGGCCCCTCGGCGAACCCGCTTTCCGCCCGCTCGTCGTCGCCGTCCAGCACCGCACGGACGACGGCTGGGAAGTTGGTCAACGAAGCCGGAGCCGACACCCGCTCGCCCGTCTCCTGCCCCGGACGCTTCACCACGAGCGGGACGTGTAGCTGCGACTCGTGGACCCCCTCGACGTGTCCCACCAGCTTCGTCCCCTTCAGTCGAGACAGTTCACCGAACGCCTCGCCGTGGTCCGACGTGACCACGAGCAGCGTGTCGTCCAACTCGTCGCGCTGCTTCAACGTCTCGACGATGCGTCGCAGTTGCGCGTCCATCTGGTGGATCGCGCCGTCGTAGAGCGCCTCGAACGCCCGGCACTGCCACCATGGCGCGTCGCCGCCGTGGAACGACCAGACGTGCTTCCCGAGGTCGGCCTGGAGCTTTCTCAACCGTTCGCCGCCCCACAGGTCGTGCTCCGGTGCGGGTTCGTAGGGGGCGTGGCCGTCCATGAGGTTGATGCAGGCCGCCCACGATCCCTCACGGTCGCCGTGCCAGTCGACGAACCGGTCGACGTAGGCGCTCGCCGGAGCCGACGCCACCAGCCAGTCGGGGACGAGCTCCGGGTGGTCCCACGCGAGTTTCGTCCCCACCCCGTTGAGCAGCGACTTGATCGGGTGGTCGTCGTCGAGACAGCGCTTGAGATACGCCACGTACTGACCCTGTCCCTCGGCGGCCGTGAACTCCGTCGGGTTCGCCGCCTCCGGGAAGAGGACGTTCTGTGCGCCGGAGACCGTCTCGAACCCGGCGTCCAGCCCGACGTCCATGACGGTGAGCCACGGATTCTCCGAGAAGACGGCCGTCTCGTAGCCGTCGCTCCGCAGCTCCTCGAAGATCGTGTTGCCGGCCGCCAGCCGGTGCGTCGGCTCCGTCACCCCGTGTTCGGCGACGTGGAGCCCGGTGAAGACGCTCGTGTGACTCGGGAGGCTCCACGACCCCGGCGACCGCGCCTGGTCGTACCGCGTCGCCGAGGTCGCGAACTCGTCGAGGAACGGCGTCGTCTCGTTGGCGTGGCCGTGCAGCGAGGTGTTGCCGGCGCGGACGCTGTCGAGGACGACGAGCAGGACGTTCGGTCGCGTCTGGCGACGTGAGTCGTTCCGGCTCATCTCAGACGTAGCCGAGGTCGGCGAGTCGGTCTTCGAGGTCGTCGGCGTCCGAGTCGGTGACGGAACGCGTCTCGCCGGCCCGGACCGTCCGGCGCTCGCCGACGTCTCTCACGGCCCACGGCACCTCGACGAGTTCGCGGTTTCTGACCCCCTTCGGGTGGCCGTACACCCGAAGCGGGAGCGGGAACGTCCGCTCGCCGAGCATGTTGCCGTGGTCGCTGGTGACGACGACGCGACCCTCGACGTCAGCCAGCAGGTCGTCGACGGCGTCGAGCGCGAGCGACAGGTTGTCGCCGTAGGCCCGCCAGAGATCGTCTCTCGACACGTGACCCATCCAGAGGGCGTCCCACGGCGTGTAGGGACGCTTCCGGTCGGTCGGGTGGTCCGGTTCGATGCCGTCGCTCTCGTCGCCGTGCGTCTCGCCCTCGATCTGCCACCCGGCGAACGAAAGTTCGTGCTCGCCGACGAAGGGGTGGTGTGGCTGCATGAAGTGGACGATCACGCGCTTGTCGGGGTACTCCTCGTGGGCGCGCTTGGCCGCCTCGACGACGGCCTCCGGCGGGACAGTTTTGCGTTCGTCGTCGAACTCGTCGATCCAGCACTCGACGAGTCTGTGGAAGGCGTCGCCCGCTTCCCGCGAGACGTAGGGGTTCGAGGTGACGTACACCGTGTCGCCGAAGTCGCCGCCGGCGAAGTTCTGTCGCACCCACTCGCGGGTGGTGCTGCCGCGACTGGTGACGGTCCGGTAGTCGTCGTAGTCGGCTAGTCGCGCTCGCTCGGCGAACAAGTCCGCCCGGCAGGCGTCGAGGAGGACGAGCGTGTCCCAGTCTTCGTCCATGACGCTGACCGACCCCTTCCGGGTCGGGTAGACGTTCGTGTGGAACGGGCCGACGAGGAACTCGAAGACGCGCTCTCGCCACCAGAACGGGTCGTCGTAGCTCTCGCGCAGGCCGTCGAGGACGTAGGAGGCGGTGTCTGTCAGACCCATCGAGACCCTCTCATTGTTCTACAGGCCACGACGGGAGGATAAAAGCCTTCTATCTCAGCGCTTCCGACGCCGGAGCGGCGATCGAAGCTCCCACGCCGACCACCGGAACTCGGCGACCGCCCAGACGAACGCGATGGCTCCCATCCCGACGACGGTCAGCACGTCGCGGAAGCCGACCCACGCGGGCATGACGAAGACGACGCCGTTGACGAGGAGACTCGGAACGAGTCCCTGGATGAGGTTCCACAGCTGTCGCGAGAGGTTGGCGTGGCGCTGCTCGTCCTCGTCTGTGGACTCGACCGCGCCCGTGTCGCCGCGAGAGTCGAGACCGAGCCGCTGGGCGCTCTCGCCGCCTCCGCTCTCGTCGGGCGTGCTCAACCGCTCGGCCTCGTAGGGGGTGTCGACGGCGACGCTCCAGACGACGTCGCCCGCGCGGTCGACCTCGACGACGCGGTTCCCGTTGGAGTCCGTGACGAGCGTGTGGCCGTTCGGCAGGCGGTCGGCGTCACGGGGCCACTGGAGTTCGCTGTCGGCCCACGCCCACGACGTGTTCCACTCTCCGTCCGAGCGCTGGTACTCGAGGACCCGGCCGTTCTCCGAGTCGGCGACGAGGACGGCGGGACCACCCTGCGTCTCGGGGATGTAGTCGGGGTTGTGTTGTTCGTAGAGCACCGAGTGGTCGTCCTCGCTGCCGAGCGTCCAGTTCTCCTGCAGTCCCCGTTCGGGGTGGACGAAGGCGACCTGATCCTGGTTGCGGAGACCGACCATGATTCGGCCGTCGTCCAACCGTTCGACGTCGTTCATGTGGGTCCAGTCGTCGGGGTAGAAGCCGCCGCCCTGAATCGGGTAGTCGGCCTGTGCGTCCCACGCGAGGTCCTGCATCCCAGTGGTGGTGTTGACGACGAAGACGCGGTCCTCGGCGATGTCGGCGACGAGCAGTCGATGAGGGCCGAGACGGTCGACGTCGTGCCAGTCTTTGTGCGTCACTCGCTCGTAGACGTGACTCGTCTCACCTGTCGAGACGTTCACGCGGACGACGGCGTTGAGAATGCACTCCTCGCGGTTGGCCTCGATGGGACACTGGTCGTTCGGCAGGTTCCGCGAGGCGACGTACTCGACGGTTCGGTCGGTTCCGGGGACCGGGTCGACGTCGAAGAACTTCCGGAAGGAACTGTTGTAGTAGGCGACGGTGCCGTTCGGGTTGAACGCGACCAGTTCCGCCTGGCTCCCGGGGCGCGAGGAGGTTGTGACGACGGTCATCCCCTCGCGTTCGGCGGCGACCTGTGTCCGCTCGTCGGCCGGTAACGTCGCCTGCCGGGCGAGTTCGGCCTCGCCGCCCCGTGCGGTCGAGGTGAGATAACCGTTGAGCAGGAACCCTGAGGAGACGACGAGGAGAGCCAAGAAGACGAGTCGGTACGTGCGTCTGGAGGGCATCGTCCTGCAAGTTCTGCTACCGACAATTGTAGGTTGTGATTGATATTCTGTCTGTCGGAACGAGCGTTCCCCTCCAGAGGGCTGGTCGCAGCGACGGACTCGGGTCGGCGAGGACGAGCGAACGATATAACACCGCAGGCGGGCGAATCCCGAGCAATGACCGACACCATCGCGGTCCTCGCGCTCGACGCGGCCGACGTGCGTCTCGCCCGCGAGTGGGACTGTGCGAACCTCCTGCTCGACGACCACGCGAAGTTGGAGAGCTACGCTCACACGCTCGAGTTCCCGCGGACGATGGAGGTCTGGCCCACCGTCGCCACCGGCCTCGGTCCCGACGACCACGGCGTCGTCGGCGACGCCAACGAGTGGGAGCATCCGGCGCTCCGCGCCGCGAGCAAGCTGACGCAGTATCTCCCGCGCGAGGTACGTTCGACGCTGGGCCGACCGTTCCAACGCGCCGGGCAGGAACGCTCGATGGCGCAGACCGACGCGAGTCACCTCTTCGAGTCGGGTGTCGTCCGCTACTGGCCGGGGATCACCCCTGCCGACCACGTCCGCGAGGCGTGGCGACTGATGGCGATGGCCAGCGGCGGCGATATCACCGAGGAGCGACTCCGACGCGAACTGGTCGGCTTCGCGGGCGAGGAACTCGGCTGGCTGGCCGTCGCCAGCGAGTGGGACGTCCCCGTCGCCGGCGTCCACTCCCACGTCGTCGACATCATGGGCCACACCTACGCCGAGCGCGAGAAGCGTCTGCGCGAGACGTACGAGTGGATCGACAGGGAAGTCGGGTTCCTCCGCGAGCGCGTCGACCGACTGGTCGTCCTCTCGGACCACGGGATGCAGGTCGGCTGGCTCGACGACGAGAACCCAGGAACCCACAGTTTCGAGGCGCTCGTCGCCGCCGAGGGCGTCGACGGTCCCCTCCCGGAGTCGGTGTACGACGTCCGCGAGTGGCTCGAGGCGCAGTTCGACGACACGGGCGCGACCGACGCCGACGACACCGCCGCCTCCTCCGACACACCGGTCCAGCACCTGAGAGACCTCGGCTACATGGAGTAACCGCCCCTCTCACCGGCCGCCGGGCAGACGTTCGGCCACTCGTGCCACGCCGCCCGCGACCGACCAGAGCCGGTCTCGAACCGACGCCGGGAGTCGCCCGAACGCCGCGAACAGTCGTCCCTGCCAGCCGACCGGATATCGCCAGTTCGGCGCGTCGTCCGTCGCGGCCTCGTGGACGCAGTCTGCGACCGCCTCGGGCGTGCTGCCGGTTCGCGTCAGTAACGGCAGCCAGAAGCCGAGCATCCGGTAGAGGTCGTCGTACTCGCGACCGATCTCGCGACACGCGTCGACCGTCGTCATCGCCGTCTCCATGAACCCGGTCCGGGTGACGCCGGGTTCGACGAGGACGGCGTCGATGTTGTGAGGGCGAAGCTCGATACGGAGCGCGTCCATCAGCCCCGCGGCGGCGTACTTGCTGGCGGTGTACGCGCCCATCCCCGGCAGCGGCCAGTAGGCGACGACGCTGCCGACGGTGATCACTCTCCCTGTCTCCTGTTCGCGCATCACCGGGAGCACCGCTCGGACGAGTCGGTGGACGCCGGCGACGTTGACGTTCAGTCCCGCCTCGACGTCTTTCGGTGGCACGTGTTCGAGCGCCCCCGTCACGCCGACGCCGGCGTTGTTGACGAGGCAGTCGATCTGTCCCGCCTCCGCGACGACGTCGGCGACGACGCGCTCCGCCCGTCCGGGGGCGGTGACGTCGAGTTCGTACGTCCGACAGCCGAGGTCGGTCAGCGGGGCCATCGCGTCGCTGTCGAGTCCGGTCGCGTAGACGGTCCAGCCGGCGCGTGCGAACCGCTCGGCCGTCGCGTAGCCGATACCGGAGTCACAGCCGGTGACGAGGACGACCTGTTGCATCGTCTGCCCGTCTCACGGGGCAGATGTTAAACACCGGTGAGAAGCGGACACCGACGACTTCGGATCGCCGGAGCTCGCGCCTGACGTTCAAGCGGTCGTCGAACCCCGAAGTCGACCGACGAGCGTCGGCGCTGCGATCGTCGTCGCGGCCGCGAGTGCGGTCCCGACGACCGTCACGACGAGCGGCGGTTCCGTCACGTAGATCCCGATCCAGAGCGCGGCGATGGGGACGCCGGCGACCACCGTGCCGCGGAAGTCGAGCGTGAGAGACGGGCGCGCGACGTACCACGCAGCCCCCGCCCCGAGCGAGGCACCGAGCCACTGACCCGCTTTCCAGAGTTCACCGGCCGGCGAGGTCGCACTCGCGACCACCGCCAGGAGGCCGACTCCGATCCCGAGGGCGAACACACGGGACGGCTCTCTGGTGCCGACGGCAGCGGCGACGGCGAAGAGACTCAACCCCGCGAGGACACCGGCGACGACGTCGACGAGGAAGTGGACGCCGAGGACGACGCGGGACGCCGTGACGGACGCGACGACGACGGCTCCCACGGCCCACCGGCTGGCTCGCGACCCGACGTTCAGTGTGTACGCCAACGCCGCGACGACGGCCGTCGTCCCGATTGCGTGCCCGCTCGGGAACGCGTACCCGGTGCCGGTCGTGATACTCCTGAACACGCCACCGAAGCCACCGGGGAGCCACTCCGGGACGGTGGCAGTGCTCGCACCGGGGGGACGTGGAGCGACGAAGAAGTTCTTGAGCAGGTCCGTCAGCGAGAACGCACTGAACGTCACGCCGAGGACGAACGCGCCGCCGCGAAGCCCCTCCACGAGCGAGCGGTCGACACCGGCGAGGTAGACGAGCGTGGCGGCCAACAGGAGGAACCACGGATCTCCGAACTGTGTGACCCCCCCGGCGACCGTCAGCACGCTCCCGAGTTGTACCGAGACCGCCCGGAACAGACCGAGGCCACGCTGCGGGACCGCGACGTCGAACAGCATCACCAGCGCGACGAGGAGGACGAACGCGGTGGTCGCGAGTCCCGTGACCGCTTTCCAATGCTGTTGTATCGGATCGTCAGACCCGGATAGTTCGCGTCCTGACATTTCTGGAGTTCTCTTGTCGGCCGACGTCTACGGCCGTCTCCCCCTTGAGGCGTGTGGCGGGCGACGCTGTCCGCCGAACGTCGACGCCGACCCGCGGTCCAAGCGATTTATACGCCCGACTGCCGACCCTCCGCGTAATGCGTAACGTCGTCCTCATCTGTCTCGATACGGTCCGCAAGGACTTCTTCGACGAGTACGCCCCCCGCCTCCAGGCGCGTGCCGACGTCTCCTTCGAGCAGTGCCGCGCCGCGAGTTCGTGGTCCATCCCGAGTCACGCCAGCATGATGACCGGGGAACTCCCCCACCAGCACGGCGTCCACGACCACAACCGCGACTTCTCCGGCATCGCCAAGGAAGACACGTTCCTCGCGCGGTTGCCGGACCACTTCGCCACCGGCGTCTCCGCGAACGTCTACGCCTCGTCTGGCTTTGGTTTCGACCGCATGTTCGACGACTTCTGCGACGTCTCGCCGGATCGGCGGTTCCCCGAGGGGATTCACGTCGGGCGGTTTGGCTACGAACACAAAGGTGAGGGCGCAAGGAAGTTCGTCTCGTTCGCGAAGGCCTGTCTCGAACACGACCACCCGCTGAAGAGCCTCGCCAACGGCGCGGCCGTCGAACTCGACAAGGCGCTCGCGAAACTCCCGGTCCCCAAGCTGCTCGACGAGGGCGCGAGCATCATCGCCCGCGAGGGAGTCAAGACCGTCTCCACGAGTCCCGAACCGCTCTTCCTGTTCACGAACTTCATGGACGCCCACGCGCCGCTGCGACACGTCCGAGGCTACGACCGCTCGCTGCACAACGCCTCGAACACGTGGTCCTCCGGCGACTACGACAAGTGGGACCTGAACCTCAACGGCAAGGAGGGGCTGGAGCGAAACATGGCCGACGTCCAGACCCACCGTGGGCTCTACGCCGCAGCCATCGACTATCTCGACAGGAAGGTCGTCCAGTTCGTCGACGACGTGCAGGCCGCCACCGACGAGGAGACGACGTTCGTGATCACCGCCGACCACGGCGAGAACCTCGGTTACGAGGCCGAAGACTACCTGTTCGGCCACGACTCCAGTCTCTCGGAGGGGCTCCAACACGTCCCGATGTATCTCGTCAACCCGCCCGAAGACTGCGACTACGACGCCGAGGAACACGGCTACTTCTCGCAGCTCCGCCTCGGCGAACTGATCGTCGGCCTCGCCGACGGGGAGACGCCGGACGTGTTCGACGAGCAGATACCAGCCGAGTTGATCGGTAGCAGCATCGCTAGCCCGCCGGAGAACCCCGAGTACTGGAACCGGATGCTCCGCTGCGTCTACGGCGTCGACGACCCCGAAGAGAAGATCGAGTGGGATTCGCTGGGCGACAGCGACCGCTACGAACTCGACCACGACCGGCCGTGCTGGCAACAGCGTGTCGAGGAGGGCGTCCCCTACGCCGACCTCGACGCGACGTTCTTCGACGAGGAGATCGCCGCGTACAAGCGCCGGGCGGAGCGGGGTGAGGAAGCCGAAGGGAAAGGTCCGGACATCGACGAGGCTACGCAGGACCGACTGCAGGACCTCGGCTACCTCTGAGCGATGAAGGAGACCCAGTCGCTGAGCATCGGTCGAGAGACGCTGCTGTCGGTCGGGTCGAAGGCGATCATGGCGGCTGTCGGCTTCGGCGGCTTCCTCCTCTTCGCCAACTGGCTCGGGCCGGAGGTGTGGGGCGACTACAAGACCGTCGTCGCCGCGGCGTTCGTCCTCGTCCAGATCCCTGCGGGCGTCGGCCTCGCGCTCCGCAAGCGCGTCAGCGAGGTCGACTCAGACCCCTCGGGGTATCTCGGCGTCGGGCTACTCGTCCACCTCGGGTTCACTGCGCTCGTCGTCGCCGGGTTCGTCCTCCTGCGGCCGTTCGCCGCCGACTACTTCGGAACGCTCGAACTCGCCGCCGGCGTCGTCGCCATCGGCGTCACTCTCGGCCTGTTCGACATCACCAACCGCTTCTACGCCGGTATCGGCTACCCCGCCAGAGCCTCGTGGGTCGACGGCGCGCGGAGCGTCCTCACCTTTCTGTTCCAACTCGGGTTCGTCCTCCTGAACCTGAGCGCGTTCGGGCTCACGATCGGCCTCGCGTCGGCGACGCTGCTGACGGGCGTCTTCTCCGCCGTTCTCGCGAAGGTGACGCCGTCGATGCCGACCGTCCGCTCGGCGAAGCGCGTCTACGGCTTCGCTCGGTTCAGCGTCCCCAACTCCCTCTTGAAGAACCTCTACGATAGCGCCGACGTGCTCATCGTCCAGTGGGTCGCCGGCAGCACCGCCGTCGGCTTCTACAGCGCCGGCGCGCAGTTGGCGATGCCCGCGGCGATGTTCGCCGGGAGCATCCGCGACGCCCTGACGGTCAAATCGAGCGGGCTGAGTTCCGTCGGCGAAGGCGTCCGTGCGGACCTCGCGAACTCCGTCTCCTACGCGGGGCTGATCGCCGTCCCACTCTTCTTCGGCTCGCTCGCGATGCCGACCGAGATCGTCGTCACGCTGCTCTCGGGGTCGTTCAGAGGGGCCGCGCCGGCGCTCGTCGGCCTGACGCTCTACCAGCTGTTCAACGTCTATCGGCTCCCGTTCGAGGCGACGCTCGAGGGGACCGATCGACCGGCGGTCGTCTTCCGCGTCAACGTCGGGACGGTGCTCGTCCACCTCCCGCTGGCGATCGTCCTCGGTCTCGAGTACCAACTGGTCGGCGTCATCGCCTCGACCGTCGTCGCCGAGGCGCTCCGTCTCGTCGCCTACCAGTACGTCGCCCGCACCGACTACGGCGGCGTCGTCGTCACCCGTCCCATCGCCGACCAGCTCGCGGCGGGGGTACTGATGTGTCTGGTCGTCTTCGGCGTCGAACGCACGCTGCTCCCGGTCACGGGGTGGCCGCTGCTCCTCGTCGACGTCGGCCTCGGGGCGGCGGTCTACTTCCTCACGCTGCTCGCCGTCAGTCCGCACTTCCGCGAGACGCTCCGACACACGTTGCCGATGCTGGAACCGGTCGAGTCCTGACGGTCTCGGAGCTCTACTGCGATGCGACCACCGACTCGTACACCCCTTCCGTCTCCGCGACCACGTCCTCCCACGTCGGCAGCGGCTCGCTCGGTGCGTCGAGCAGGACGGCCGCTTCGACGGCGTCGGCGACGGTCCGGGGGTTCGTCTGGTCTCCGTCGGCGATGCTGACGACGTCCGCTCGCTCGACCCAGTCGACGAGCGCACCGGCCTCGCGGACGACGCAGGGCGTGCCCGCGGCCAGCGCCTCGGCGACGGTCATCCCGTACGCCTCGAACCCCGACAGCGTGACGAACGCGGACGCACCGGCGTACAGTCCCGGCAGGTCGGCGTCGGCGACGTAGCCGAGGAACTCGACCCGGTCGGCGACGCCGGCCTCGCGGGCGACACGCCGTAGCTCGTCCGCGTCGGGACCGCTTCCGGCGACGACGAGGTCGTAGTCGGGGAGTTCCGTGAGTGTGCGAATCGCGTGCTGGACGCCCTTGTACGTCTCCAGTCGACCGACCGAGAGGAGGTACGGTCGTTCACTGTCGGCCGGGGTCGCGTCGGCGAACCGCTCGACGTCGAGACCGTTCGGGATCACCCGGGCGTCGACGCCGAAATCGCGTCGTAACGCCCGTCGCTCCCAGTCGCTGACCGCGACGACGGCGTCGGCCCGACGCAGTGCCCACCCGCCGAGCGGTCGGTAGAGCGAGAGCAGTCGGTCGCGGCGGTCCGAGGCGCTCGCCCCGTGGTAGTGGGGCGTCGCGACGAGCGGGCGGTCGCCGTCGCCGCGTCGTCGGTTCGTCCCGAGTTCGTCGCCGACGGCGGCGAACAGCAGCGGCAGCGAGTGGTAGTTGTGCGCGTGGACGACGTCGGCGTCACTGTCCCGGACCGACCGGACGACGCCGGGCGCGACGTGGAACGCGCCGCCGGGGGCGACGCCGCGGTGGCGCACGACGCGGACGCCGTTCCGTCGTTGGCGACGCGGGGCGTCCGCGGACCGGGCGTCGGCGGTGAGGACGGTCACCTCGTGGCCGCGGGCGACGAGGCGCTCGGCGAGTTCGGCGACGTGCGTCTCGACGCCACCGGTGTGGGGCGGATACCGCGTCGTGACCTGGAGGACCCTCATTCGAAGGCTTCCCGCGACTCGCGGTCGATCTCCCAGACGCCGCTGCCCTCGCCGCGGAGCAGTTTCACGCTCGCGACGAGCAGCGACACCTGCGAGTCGACGACGGCGTAGAGCGGTTGGAGCGGGCCGAGCCCGTCGCGCTGGCCGAGGTAGCCGAAGCCGAGGACGGCCAGCGGGACGAGCAGTCCGAACGGGCCGACGAGCGAGACGGCCGCCGCCGTGACGAGGAGCACGTCGAGGACGAACAGCCACGGCGAGACGATCATAAACCACCAGTTGAACGGGAGGACGACGCGACCGTACGGGCCGTACCGCCCGAGCATGTCGCGGTGCTGGACGAGCAGTTTCAGCAGCCCCATCGCCCGGCGGTCTTTCCGCTGGCGACGTTTCCGGAACTCCGAGACGCCGGACTCGGTGAACTGCAGCGCCGGGTCCATGACGACGCGACACCCGCCGCGGCGGATACGGAGTGCGACCTCGGTGTCGTCGGCCAGCGACTCCGGGTCGATGGGGACGAACGCCTCGCGGCGGAAGGCGAAACAGGGGCCGTGGAAGATGAACGTCGAGTCGAGATGTGACTCGAGACTCTGGAGTTTCGCGAGTATCCCCCGGTAGTCAGCTTCGACCTCGCTGTCGCCGAGCACCTCGGTCTGTTGGCCCGTGACGGCACCGACGTCGGCGTCAGCGAGGTTAGCGACGGCCTCCCGGAGCACGTCGGGCGCGAGCGCGGAGTCGGCGTCGGTGCGGAAGACGACGTCGCCGGTCGCCTGCTGGAAGGCGTCGTTCAACGCCGGCGCGACGCCGCGGCGTTCGTCGTCGTGGAGAACTGTGAGCGAGGGACCGTCGCGGTCGGCGAGGTACGACCGGACGACGCCGGCGGTGCCGTCGTCGCTCGCGTCCGCGAGGACGAGTTCGAGCTTCGAGGCGGGGTAGTCGAGCGCGAGGAGGTCGTCGAGTTTCCGTTCGACGATGGCCGCCTCGTTGTACGTCGGGAGGACGATGCTGACGGTCGGTTCGCAGGCGCGTTTCGTCGCCGGCGAACCGGAGGGACGAACCAGAGCGTAGAGGGCGACGTACCCCAGATACGGCAGCGCCGTCACGCCGACGGACAGTACCGCGACGGCGACGAGTGCGTTCATGCGGGTGAGTGTATTACACCGGGCGATAAAGGCCGTGGAATGTTTCACGCGGTTCAGAAGCCCTTTTACCGTCGCCGCGTCCAGTTGCCGCCAATGGACCCCGTCGAGACAGTGGTCGCGGCCGAAGCGACGAGCATCTCTCCCAACGAGGTGTGCGTCCTCGTCCCCACCTACGACGAGGCCGAGACGATCGGCGGCGTCGTCGCCGGCTTCCGCCGCGAGGGGTTCTCGAACGTTCTCGTCGTCGACGGCGGATCGACGGACGGGACGCGCGACATCGCCCGTGACCACGGCGCACACGTCGTCGTCCAGTCGGGGGAGGGGAAAGGACAGGCGGTCCGCGAGGCGATGGCCCACGTCGATCTCGAGTACGTGTTGATGGTCGACGGCGACGGGACGTACCGACCGGAGGACGCCACCCGGATGCTCGAACCGCTGGCGGAGGGGTACGAACACGTCATCGGCGACCGCTTCGCGGACATGGAGACGGGCGCGATGACGCGGCTGAACAAGGTCGGCAACGGCTTCACCAATCGGGCGTTCTCGCTCATCCACGGCGACGACTACGGCGACATCCTGAGCGGCTACCGGGCGTTCACCCGTGAGTCGTTCGAGCGACTGAACCTCACCGCAGACGGGTTCGGCATCGAGACGCAGATGGCCGTCGAGTGCGCGAAACACGACGTCCGGACGGCGGTCGTCCCCATCACCTACCGTCCCCGACCCGACGGGTCGGACACGAACCTCCACCCCATCCGGGACGGCGGCATCATCTTTCTGGAACTCTACCGCCGAGCGAAGACGAACAACCCGCTCTTCTACTTCGGGAGCGTCGGCCTCGCGTCGACGCTCGTCGGACTCGTACTGGCGGGCTACGTCGGCTACGAGTGGTTCGTCCGCGTGCCGCGCGTCTCACACGAGGTGCTCGCCGTCGTCTCGGCCGCCGCGGTGCTGTTCGGCGTCCAGCTGTTGATGTTCGGCGTGCTCTCGGATATGATACTCAGTCTTCACCGCGAACAGGTCGACCGACTCGAGAAAATCGAAGCGCGACAGCCGGCCGAGAGAAGTGGGACGTTCTCCGACGACGAGCGTTAGAACGGGAGCATCCCGCGGAGTCGACCGACCACGCTCGTCGAAGTCGTCGTGCGGTGCTCCTCGAACACCGGATGGAGCTGATTGAGGAGCTCCGTCTCCGTGTCGAACCGGTCGTTCGGGAGTTCGTCAAGCGCCTTCGCGAGATCGAGGGTGTTGCCGGAAGCGTCACACGGGACGGCAGTGTCGTCGACGGCCCGAACTATCTCCTCACGTGTCGCAGGGAACGTGAGCTGCGTCTCGTCGAGGCGTGCGTTCACGGCGGCGATACCGAACTCGATCGTGTCGGGGGCTGAGTCGTCCCCTCCTTGTGGCGGCCTGACTCCCATCGCTCCCGGGTATGAACTCGACCGACAAAAACCCCCTGTGACCGCCGGAAGCAGGACTTATCCCGCACGACACCTTCCGGCCGACTATGACCGAGTACACCACGGTCTCGATCCCGAAGGAGCTCGCCGAACGCGTCGAAGACACGATCGAGGGGACGAGCTTCTCCAGCACGAGCGATCTCGTCCGCTTTCTCCTCCGGAGCATCGTCATCCAGCATCAGCGGTCCGGTCGGCTCACCGAAGCGGAGTTCGAGGAGATCGCAGACCAGCTGACCGACCTCGGCTACCTGGAGTAACCGAGCAGGAGCGTCGCCGAGACGACTCCTACGCCAACGACTCTTGTGGCGGTTCGACGTCGAGGACGACGAGCTCCAGCTGTCGTCCCGAACGGTCGAAGGCGGCGTAGGACCGCTCGTCCCACGGCGGCACCGCCACGAGCACCACGGCCGCGAGATGGTCTCGCTGGGTGACTTCGAGTCGACCCTGCGGGTGAGTGACGAATCGCGCCCGGCCGCGACCCGCCGGCGTGCCGATGTCCATCCCGAACACCGCGGAGACGGGCCACCCCGCCTCGGGGAGGACGAAGTGCGTCAGCACTGGCGTCTCGGGGTCGAGTCCGAGGTCGGTGTCGAACTTCTCGGCCGGCGTCGACGAGAGCGTGACGTCCAACTCCTTCGGCTCTGCGTCCTCAGCGAGGTCGAGGAGCACGTCGAGCAGACCGCGTGTCACGTAAACCACACCACAGCTACGGGACTCTCCCGCATAACCCCGTCGGCGATTCTGCGGATCTTACCTCGCCTGAACCCCCCGTAAGCGCTTCTTACTTAGGTGGAACCCCTGTGTCTCCCGACCTGGTCGAGTATAATTCTACTTTATACTGTCAGAAAAGTGTAGGAAATTTTATAGTATCGGGGTGCATCGTACCAGTTGTAATGTCCGACGCAATGCTCAAAGCGTACCTGGCGGAGAACCCACGAATGATCGGCGCGCTGTTCACGATGATGCTGCTGCTGTCGCAGGCAGGGAACGCAGCAGCAGGCCATCTTGCGTCTTGCAGCGGCCCGTGAACTTAGACTTCCAAAAGGTCTAGATCATCTGACCAAACGAACTGACCATCAACGAGAACTGGCGCACTGCCCATCTCGAGAAATTCGCTTAATTCTGCGGTAGACATCTCGAATGTGTCGAGCTCGCCAGATGCAATGTAACTCGTATCGACGTCGCTGATACCGAGGTTAGTGATACTTCCCATCTGCCAGTTACCTGCGGGATAGCTATGAACAGCGACTTCAAATCCACAGTCGAGCCGTTCAATATCAAAATGGGCTGGCGTCCCTCCATCTGCTTGAACCACATCGACGTTCCCGTCGCCGACGACGATGTACTGCCCGCCGACGATCGACTGTTGCTTAGCGAGATTGAGTGCACCTCGCAGCGGGAACCCCTGGTTCAATAGCCGGACCATCGTCTTGCCGACGCGCACCGCGCCGCTGTTGATGACGTCGGTGAGCGTGACGACGCCGCCGATGGCACCGCGTTCGATGAGCGCCATCCCCTGGTCGTAGGAGCGGCAGGCGTTCAGGAGGAACGCGTCGACGCCGACGGTGTCGAGGTCGTCGACGTCGAGTTTCCCGTCGGTGCAGTCGAACCCCTCGTCGTCGATGTGACCGATGTAGTGCAGGAAGTCCATCTCCGTCTCCAGCACTGCCTGGAGGGCGACCGTCGAGAGGTTCCGGTAGATGGTGACGTCGAACGGGAGATCCTCGCGCGAACCGTACACCTCCTCGGCGAGGTTCCCCTCCTCGCCCATCGCGTCGTCGTTGCAGACGACGGTGATGTCGATGTCGCCGTCGGAGGCGGTGCGGTCGAGGCGGTTGCGGAACGCCTGCACCGACGCCTTGCTCGCGCCGACCGGCGCGTCCTCGCCGGCCCACGCCTGTTCGAGCGAGTCGGTCTGCTCGGGTTGGACGAGCGCCGGTGCGCCGGTGCCGCCGTCCGTCGCACTTCGGGTGAAGTCGTCGCGCGTGAAGTCGTCGATGGCAGCCATCTGCGCCTCCGAGGGCGACACCGACTGCCCCTGCGGCAGGCGGACGACCGCCAGGTCGTTGACGAGGAACGGGAGCAGTTCGGCGTTCTCGGGCGTCGGGTCGACGTGCGTCGTCAGCTTCCACTCGGGGACGTGGTCCTCGACGACGGCGTAGGGGACGTCGAGGTACGCCTCCAGCTGCTCCGCCAGCGAGCGGTCGTAGAGGTCGGCGAAATCGAGCGCGACGAACTCCTCGACTGCGGCCCGCTCGTGGAGATCGACCTTGTAGTAGCCCTCCGTCCGCGTCACACAGTCGAAGAAGAACGTCTGTTTCAGGACACGCTCGACCTCCTGCTCGTAACCGCGCGGCGAGTCCAGCGGATGTTCGAACCCGCTGTCCGTGACGATCCGTGGGGTCGGACCGACCTCGACAGTCGCACCGAGATAGTACGCCAGCGGTGCCACCGGATAGAGGTAGCGGCGCGTCGGCGGAATCTCGATACGGACGCCGGTGTCGGGCGACGACAGTTCGTCGGGGACGTCGAGTTCGTCGCCGAGTTCGATCGTCGGCGGATGTCCCCGGAGCGTCGGATAGGAGCGCTCGCAGGTCGTCGTCTTCAGCGCCGACGACAGCGCCGAGACGGCGGCCATCTGATCACGGGGGTCCGCCGTCGTCGTGATCGTCGCCTCGGGGCGCTTGTGGTGGGATCGCGCGCCGACGAGCACCTCCGCGTCGTCGTCGAAGCGCAGTTCCATCCGGTCGGCCATCGACTCGACGGTCAACGGTCCATCCGTGTAGACGTAGAGCTTGATCGGCGCGCAGAGTTCGACGCTGTACTCGCCGACCGGGAAGTCGTGGCTGTCGAAGTGATCGACCTCCGCGAGCATCTCGCCGTCGCCCGTGCGGACGTAGGTGGCGACGACGCTCGGGAGTGTGAGCGACGTCGTCTCGACGCCGACCGCCTCGTCGACGGGGAACCAGAACCGGTCGGTGTCGACCGCGACCGGGTTCAGTTCCGTCTCCGTCTCGAGCACGAACTGGCGGCGTTCGACGGCGTCGGACACCGCGAGTCCCGTGTCGGTCTCTCGTGTCGCGATGGAGACTGTCACCGTTCCGCACCTCCGTCGCGTCCGGCGTCGACCGACACAGTGTTCATATGACCAACTGTTTCCACTCGCTTCACAAAAATGTTCCGACGAATGAAACTATCCCGAAATGAACGTTCGGAGCGTCTTACCGTACAGCGCGGGCGTTCGCCGGCGTGCACCGTCGAGTGCGTCCCGGAGCGCCGACGTCGCGTCTTCGGTCACACCCTCGCCGTGTCCGACGAGGATGCGCTCCGGTGAGAGTCGTCCCAGCTGGCGCTCCGGCGGAAACAGTCGGAGCATGGGGTGGACGCCGAGACGCTCGCCTGGCGCGAGGAAGTAGTCCGCCGTCCCGACCGACTCGGGGACGACGAGCGTCCCACTCTCCTCGTGGTAGAGCCCGACCTCCTGCCACGGCGGGACCACCGAGTCACGGACGGTAAGGGCTTGATAGCCGGTGTCGGCGAGTTCACGGCCGAACCGCTCGACCGGTGCCTCAATCTCGGAGGCGACGTCCGCCATCCAGTCGGGGACGTACACCGAGACGTCGTGACGGTTCGCGACGTCGGCCGCGTCGCGCTTGTGCCGGTCGAGCATCACGACGACGCCGGCGACGTCGCCGAACTCCGCGAGCAGGTCGTCGACCCCGTCGGCGTCGACCGGGTCGACCACCCACACACTACCGTCGTCAGCGACGAACGCGTGACTCGCCCGCTGCATCTCCTCGTCGGGGTAGGCGATCCAGCCGACGCCGTCCTCCCAGCGGTCGATCTCGCGCAGTTCGCTCTGACCCGAGCCTTTCATCGGCATGACCGTTCGTAGGGGCGGAGTTCGCTTAAAAGGCGGTCTCCCGGTGTATCCCTCCGGGTCTAGGGCGCTCACCGACGGTTACGTCGACGCCACACACGGGCTTTACGTCGGCCGCCCCGTACCCCCACTATGCTCACTGCGCTCGACCGGCTCGGGCTCGAGGTCAAGTATCTCGACCGAGCGCGCGCGTTCTACGAGGACCGACTCGGACTCGACCCCGTCGACGTCTCGGAAACGGCCGTCACGTACACCGTCGGAGAGACGAGCCTCGTGCTCCGTCGACCGTCGGGCGTCCCGCGTGGCGGTCTCCACACGCACTTCGCGTTCACCACGCCCGCCGACGAGTACGACGACTGGCTGGCCGACTTCGCGGATCTCGACCCGGAGGAGTACACGTTCGGCACCTACCGATCGCTGTACGTCGACGATCCCGACGACCACTGCGTCGAGATCGGCGGTATCGACGACGCCGACGGCGGCAACGCGGACGCGAACGGGACCGAGGGTGCGAACGGAGTCGACGGGTCCGGTCTCACCGGTATCTTCGAGGTCGTCCTCGAGGTCGAAGAACTCGCACGCGCGGAGGCGTTCTATCTCGCACTCGGCTTCGACGTCGTCGACCGTGGCGACGAACGGCGGCGGGTTCGACTCCGCGGCCCGTTCGACCTCGAACTGTGGGAGCCGCAGTTGGGACTCGCGGACGCACGCGGGGGCGTCCACCTCGACCTCGAACTCGCCGTCGCCGACCCGGATGTGGCCGTCGAGGCGGTCGACGAGTGGGTTTCGGACCCCGTCGTCGTCGACAGCGACGACGGCGTCCGTCGCCTCCGCGTCCGAGACCCGGACTGTCACCTCCTCACGTTCACCGGGAGGTGAGCCGTTTTCCCGCTCGCGCGTGAACGGTCCCCCCATGACCGGCTACCGAAAGGTCACCGTCGACGACCTGCCGAACACACCCAACCCGACCCGCGAGAAGCGGGAGGTCGACGAAGCCGTCGGCGCGGCGGCGTTCGGCTTCAACGTCTTCCGTGCCGACCCTGGGGAGCGACTCCCGTGGGGATACCACAGCCACCCGGAACAAGAGGAGTTGTTCTACGTCGTCGCCGGTGAACTCGCGGTCGAGACACCGGAGAGAGAGTACCACGTCGAGGCGGGCGAGGCGTTCTTCGTCCCACCGGACCACCCGAACTGCGCTCGTGCCGTCGGCGACGAGTCGATCGAAGTGATCGCCGTCGGAGCGCCGAAAGACAGCGACGAGGCGACTATCGCGGAGGAGTGTCCCGTCTGTGGCGGCGTGACTGATCGGACGTACGAGACCGAGACGGACGGCGACACGACGTACGTGCTGCGGTGTGCTCGGTGCGGTGCGGAGACAGACCGGTTCGACTAGTTCGACCCGCCCGCGAGACGGTCGGTGTCGATGTCGACGTTCTCGGGTGCGACGACCAGGAACTTCCGGAAGTGCATCAGTTCTCCACCCATGTCTTTCACCTCACGCGCGAAGCCCGCGGCGAGCGTGTTCAGGTCGCCCTCGATGGCGAGCACGAGCACGTTCCCCTGCTCGACGCTCTGAATCCATACGCTGGGTTCGGTGCTCCCGTCGAGGACGCCCAAGACGACGTCGCCCTGTATCTCGTCCTCGTCGAGCTCTCCCTCTGCGCCCCGCAGGTCGAGGTCGAAGTCGCTCATACCGTCTCCCTTGTATGGGGGTGGCAAAAGCGTTCGGTCACCGCCCGCGACCGTCCCGGAAGTCCACGCTCGTCCAGTCGACGGCGCGCGCGAGACTACCGGAAGTTAATTCAAATATTTTGAGTTGAAAATATACTATTCAACGATTGTTTCTCGGTGACTCAGCATCCAAGTGATATTATTAGATATAAGGTGTTCACAAGAGACAGTAGTCGATTAAGTCGTGCGGTTCTTCGAGTCACCCGTGGTGTCAACTGGCATACCCACCGGGGTGCGGACTGTCTGAGGGACAAGCTTATATACCGCTACTGCCGTGACATCGAGTACAATGTCCAACGACAACATGGACACGTCGGACACCAGTCCGGCGGGTCGAGTTCTTCCAGGGCACACTGGAACACACTTCTGAGATAGAGGAAGTACGTATTTTCGACACGACGCTCCGCGACGGCGAGCAGTCGCCACGCACCTCGTTCAGCTACGAGGAGAAGCGTGACATCGCCGCCGTACTGGACGAGATGGGTACCCACGTCATCGAGGCCGGGTTCCCCGTCAACTCCGACGCGGAGTTCGAAGCCGTCAGTGACATCGCAGCGTCGACTGACGTGACTACCTGCGGGCTGGCCCGCGTCGTCGACAAGGACGTGGAGGCCGCACTCGACTCGGGTGTGGACCTCGTCCACGTCTTCGTCTCGACGAGCGACGTCCAGCTGCAGGATTCGATGCACGCGAGCCGCGAAGAGGCGGTCGAACGCGCCGTCGCCTCCGTCGAACGCGTCAAAGAGGCCGGCGTCGACGCGATGTTCTCGCCGATGGACGCCACCCGGACCGAGGAGTCGTTCCTCGTCGACATCGTCGAAGCCGTCGACGACGCCGGCGTCGACTGGATCAACATCCCGGACACCTGCGGCGTCTGCACGCCGACTCGGATGGCCACGCTGGTCCGGAAGGTTCGCGAGCACACGGACGCCCAGATCGACGTTCACGCCCACGACGACTTCGGCCTCGCCAGCGCCAACGCGATGGCAGGCTTCGAGGCCGGTGCGCACCAGGCACAGGTCTCGGTCAACGGCATCGGCGAACGCGCCGGCAACGCCGCCTACGAGGAGGTCGTCATGGCCGCAGAATCGCTCTACGGCGTCGAGACTGGCGTCGACACCACGCGCATCACCGAACTGGCTCGCCTCGTCGAGTCGGCTTCGGACATCCCCATCCCCGCCAACAAACCGGTCGTCGGTCGCAACGCCTTCTCCCACGAGAGCGGCATCCACGCCGCGGGCGTGCTGGAGAACACCGACACCTTCGAGCCGGGCGTCATGACGCCGGAGATGGTCGGAGCGACCCGCGAGTTCGTGCTGGGCAAGCACACCGGCACCCACTCGGTCCGCAAGCGACTCGAGGACGCCGGCTTCGAGCCGACCGACGACGAGGTCCGCGCGGTCACCCGCCGCGTGAAGGACTACGGCGCCGAGAAGCAGCGCGTCACCATGTCCGAGCTCAAACGGTTCGCCCGCGAAGAGGGCGTCACGCAGACGGAGGAGGTCCGGGCGTAGGATGTCCCGGTCGCCGTCCGCTTCACCGGTCGACGAGCGGATAGCGAACGCGCCGGACAGTTCGCGCAACCGTTGCGCCTCGCGAAAAGGTTATCACAGTCCGGCCGAATCGACCGAATACGATGACGCAGTCAGCCACGGCACGTGGGTCCGCCGCCACCGCCAGCGCTGCTGTCGTTCGGTCGCTCATTATTGTAGGGGCCGCCTAGCCCCTCACACCACCTCTTCTGACCCGGCGTTTGCATCGTCTCTAGACACCAAGCCACGCGCACAATGAACCAAACACAGAGCCATCGACACGGTGGTACCCAATGAGCGAACCCGAACCTGCGACACAGACCGACACTGACGCGGAGACAGCAGAGGAATCGACCGAGAGACAAGTCACCAACGGCGCCCAGTCCGCCGTCCGCGCCCTCGAGAACGTGGGCGTCGAGACGGTGTTCGGCGTCCAGGGTGGGGCCATCATGCCCGTCTACGACGCGCTCTACGACTCGTCGATCCAGCACGTGACGATGGCTCACGAACAGGGCGCCGCCCACGCAGCCGACGCCTACGGCGTCGTCAAGGGCGACCCTGGCGTCTGCTTCGCGACGTCCGGTCCGGGCGCGACCAACCTCGTCACCGGCATCGCCGACGCCAACATGGACTCGGACGCGATGGTCGCGCTGACGGGACAGGTTCCCTCGGCGATGGTCGGCTCGGACGCCTTCCAGGAGACGGACACGACGGGCGTCACGATGCCGATCACGAAACACAACTACTTCGCGAGCGACTCCGACACGGTCGGCGACACCGTCGGCGAGGCGTTCGCGCTCGCCGGCACGGGTCGACCGGGGCCGACGCTGGTCGACCTCCCGAAGGACACCACGCTGGGCGAGACGGACCGCGAACCCGGTCCGGCGAAGACGCCCGAGACGCACGCCCACCAGACCGAAGCCGACTCCGAGGCCGTCGAGGAGGCGGCCCGCGCCATCGAACGGGCAGAGAAGCCGCTGCTTCTCTTCGGTGGCGGCGTCATCAAGGCTAACGCGACGGAGACGGCCCGCGCGTTCGCCATCGACAACGGCATCCCCGTCGCCGAGACGATGCCCGCCATCGGGACGATGCCGGACGACCACGAGCTCTGTCTGGAGTGGGCCGGCATGCACGGCACCGGCTACGCCAACATGGCGGTCACCCACACGGATCTCTTGATCGCTGTCGGCTGTCGATTCGACGACCGCCTGACCGGCGGCGTCGACAGCTTCGCCCCCGAGGCGGAGGTCGTCCACGTGGACATCGACCCCGCGGAGATCTCCAAGAACGTCTACGCGGACTACCCGCTCGTCGGCGACGCCGGCACCGTCCTCGACCAGCTGACCGAGGAACTGGACCGCGCGCCCGACGCACGCGAGTGGCGCGCGCAGTGCCAGACCTGGAAAGACGAGTACCCGATGGACTACGCCGCCCCCGACGACGAACCGCTCAAACCGCAGTTCGTCGTCGAGGCACTGGACGAGGCGACCTCCGACCGCGCCATCGTCACCACCGGCGTCGGGCAACACCAGATGTGGGCCGCCCAGTACTGGCGGTTCGAGCAGCCACGGACGTGGGTCTCCTCGCACGGTCTCGGGACGATGGGGTACGGACTGCCGGCGGCCATCGGCGCTCGCCTCGCCGCCGACGACGATCAGGAGATCGTCTGCGTCGACGGCGATGGTTCGTTCCTGATGACGATCCAGGAGCTCTCCGTGGCCGTCCGCGAGAACCTCGACATCACCGTCGCCGTCCTGAACAACGAGTACATCGGGATGGTCCGGCAGTGGCAGGACGCCTTCTTCGAGGGTCGGCGGATGGCCGCCGGCTACGACTGGTGTCCCGAGTTCGACAAACTGGCCGAGGCGTTCGGCGCCCGCGGCTGGGCGGTCGAGGAGTACGACGACGTCGCACCCGCGATCGAGGAAGCGCTCGCCTACGACGGCCCATCGGTCATCGACTTCCACATCGATCCGGCGGCGAACGTCTACCCGATGGTGCCCTCGGGCGGTGCAAACGGCAAGTTCGCTCTCTCGGAGGACCAGCTATGACGCAGGACACACAGCAGGGGCTGCAGGGTCCCGCTCCCGACGACCGACCGCACCCTACGGGACGACGGAACGCCCACGGGGAACGCATCGACCCCGAAGTCGAGGCCGAACAGCAGCCGCGAACCGCGGTCATCTCCGCGCTCGTGGAACACGAACCGGGCGTGCTCTCGCGCGTGTCGGGGCTGTTCAGCCGCCGGCAGTTCAACATCGAGAGCCTGACGGTCGGCCCGACGACGGTCGACGGCCACGCGCGTATCACACTTGTGGTCGAGGAGACCGACGCCGGCATCGACCAGGCGAAGAAGCAGTTGAAGAAGCTCAAACCCGCCATCGCGGTGGGCGAGCTGGGGACCGACGCCGTCCGGGCGGAACTCGTCCTCCTGAAAGTCAGAGGCGAGGAACCGGACAAGGTCCACGCCATCACCCAGATGTACGAGGGACAGACCCTCGACGCCGGACCCAGAACGATCACGGTCCAGATCACCGGCGACCAGCAGAAGATCGACGACGCGGTCGACGCGTTCCGGCAGTTCGGCATCATCGAGATCGCCCGAACCGGTCAGACCGCGCTCGCCCGCGGCGACACACCGACGACGCCGGGCGAGTCGCCCGCGGAGTCCGCAACAGCGACAGACGACAATCAGACACTCAACTACGATGACTGACGAATTCACTACCGAAGTCTACTACGACGACGACGCAGACGCAGCGCACATCACGGACAAGACGGTTGCCGTACTCGGCTACGGAAGTCAGGGCCACGCCCACGCCCAGAACCTCCACGAGAGCGGCGTCGACGTCGTCGTCGGCCTCCGCGAGGACTCCTCCTCGTGGGAGCAGGCCGAAGACGACGGCCTCCGCGTGGCGACGCCGGACGACGCGGCCGCCGAGGCCGACGTCGTGAGCGTCCTCGTCCCCGACACGGTCCAGCCGGCCGTCTTCGAGGCCATCGAGGACGAACTGGAAGCGGGTAACACGCTCCAGTTCGCCCACGGGTTCAACATCCACTACAACCAGATCGAGCCGCCGGAGGACGTCGACGTGACGATGATCGCTCCGAAGACGCCGGGGCACATCCTCCGCCGCAACTACGTCGAGAACTCGGGGACGCCCGCGCTGCTCGCCGTCTACCAGGACACGACCGGCGAGGCGAAAGACGAAGCACTCGCATACGCGAAGGCGCTCGGTTGCACCCGCGCGGGCGTCGTCGAGACGTCGTTCCGCGAGGAGACCGAGACCGACCTGTTCGGCGAACAGGCCGTCCTCTGTGGCGGCATCGCCGAACTCATCAAACAGGGGTACGAGACGCTCGTCGACGCCGGCTACAGCGAGGAGATGGCGTACTTCGAGTGTCTCAACGAGATGAAGCTCATCGTCGACCTGATGTACGAGGGCGGCATCGGCGCGATGTGGCACTCCGTCTCCGACACCGCGGAGTACGGTGGGCTGACGCGCGGTCCGCGCATCGTCGACGAGCACGCCCGCGAGAACATGGAAGAAGTGCTCGAAGAGGTTCAGAACGGCACCTTCGCTCGCCAGTGGATTGTCGAGAACCAGGCGGGTCGCCCGCAGTACAACCAGCTCCACGAGGCCGAGCGCAACCACGAGATCGAGGAGGTCGGCGCGCGCCTCCGTAACCTGTTCGCGTGGGCCGACGAAGAGGAAGAAGAGACGGACGAGAAAGCCGAGGTGACAGCAGATGACTGACGACAACGACCGACAGCCGATGAAGGCGGTGAGCCACACCAACCCGGAGACGGGCGAAACGTTCGGCTACGTCTACCGACGCGGCCCCGCCGTCGCCGACGGCGGACGTTCGGACGACACGGCCGCAAAGAGCACGAAGATGAAGGACATCGACCACACCCCGCCGCACGGCGAGAGTGCGAACGAGGTGTGGACCCGCGGCGTATCGGCCGGGGAGGACGACGTAGATGAGTGAGGGAACGCTCTACGACAAGGTGTGGGACGAACACACCGTGACGGAGCTGCCGACGGGGCAGACCCAGCTGTTCGTCGGTCTCCACCTCATCCACGAGGTGACGAGTCCGCAGGCGTTCGGGATGCTCCGGGAGCGCGACATGGAGGTCGCCTACCCCGAGCTCACGCACGCGACGGTCGACCACATCGTTCCCACGGCGGACCAGTCCCGCCCCTACGGCGACGACGCCGCCGAAGAGATGATGGCCGAGTTGGAGGAGAACGTCCGCGAGGCGGGGATCAACTTCTCGGACCCGACGACCGGAGATCAGGGAATCGTCCACGTCATCGGGCCAGAGCAGGGGATCACCCAACCCGGCAAGACCATCGTCTGCGGCGACAGCCACACCTCGACGCACGGGGCGTTCGGTGCCCTCGCGTTCGGTATCGGGACGAGCCAGATCCGCGACGTGCTCGCCACCGGCTGTATCGCCTTCGAGAAGCAGAAAGTCAGAAAGATCGAGGTCACCGGTGAACTCGGTGACGGCGTGGAGGCGAAAGACGTCATCCTCGAGATCATCCGCCGCTTAGGAACTGATGGCGGCGTCGGCTACGTCTACGAGTACGCCGGCGAAGCCATCGAGAACCTCGATATGGAAGGTCGCATGAGCATCTGCAACATGTCCATCGAGGGCGGCGCTCGCGCGGGCTACATCAACCCCGACGAGACCACCTACGAGTGGCTCGCAGAGACCGACGAATTCGAAGACGACCCCGAGAAGTTCGAGAAGCTCAAGCCGTACTGGGAGTCCATCCGCTCGGACGAGGACGCCGAGTACGACGACGTCGTCACCATCGACGGCGACGAGTTGGAGCCGGTCGTCACCTGGGGGACCACGCCCGGACAGGGCGTCGGCATCACCCAGCCCATCCCGGCCCCCGAGGACCTGCCCGAGGACAAGCAGGACACCGCCCGGCGTGCACAGAAACATATGCGCGTCACGCCCGGCGAGACGATGGAAGGCTACGACGTCGACGTCGCCTTCCTCGGCTCCTGTACCAACGCCCGACTCGCCGACCTGCGGCGTGCGGCCCGTCTCGTGAAGGGCCGACAGGTCGACGAGGACGTCCGCGCGATGGTCGTTCCCGGCAGCCAGCGCGTCCAGAAGCAGGCCGAAGAAGAAGGACTGAAGGACATCTTCGAGGAAGCCGGCTTCACGTGGCGCAACGCCGGCTGTTCGATGTGTCTCGGCATGAACGAGGACCAACTGGAGGGCGACGAGGCCTGTGCGTCCTCGTCGAACCGGAACTTCGTCGGTCGACAGGGATCGAAGGACGGCCGCACCGTCTTGATGAACCCGCGGATGGTCGCCGCGGCGGCCATCGAAGGCCACGTCACAGACGTGCGCGACCTGAAGGAGGTGAACTTAGCGTGAGTGGAACCGACGAGATCCCCGAAGTCACTCACGTCTCCGGTACTGGTGTGCCCATCCGGGGCAACGACATCGACACCGACCAGATCATCCCGGCGCGGTTCATGAAGGTCGTCACCTTCGACGGGCTCGGTCAGTTCGCGTTCTTCGACCAGCGGTTCGACGACGACGACGAGCAGAAGGACCACCCGATGAACGAGGAGCACTTCCAGGACGCTTCCGTGATGGTCGTCAACGGCAACTTCGGCTGTGGTTCCTCCCGGGAGCACGCCCCGCAGGCGCTGATGCGCTGGGGGATCGACGCGCTCGTCGGCGAGTCGTTCGCCGAGATCTTCGCCGGTAACTGCCTCGCACTCGGGATTCCGACGGTCACGGCAGACCAAGAGACGATCACCGAACTGCAGGCGTGGGTCGAGGAGAACCCCGACGGCGAGATCGACGTCGACGTCGAAGCCGAGACGGTCGCCTACGGCGACCGGACGGTCGACGTCACGGTCGACGACGCCCAACGGCGGGCGCTCGTCGACGGCGTCTGGGACACCACCGCACTGATGAAGTCGAACGCGGGTGCCGTCCGCGAGAAAGCCGAGTCACTACCCTACGTGAGTCTCGATGACTGAGGAGATCGTCGTCATCCCCGGCGACGGCATCGGGCAGGAGGTCGTCCCGGCGGCCCAGAAAGTACTCGACGCCGTCGGCGACTTCGAGTACGTCGAGGCCGACGCGGGCGACGCCGTGAAGGAGGAGACGGGCGAGGCGCTCCCGCAGGAGACCTACGACCTCGTCGCGAACGCGGACGCGACCCTCTTCGGGGCTGCAGGCGAGACGGCGGCGGACGTCATCCTCCCGCTCCGAGAGGCCGTCGACTCGTTCGTCAACGTCCGTCCTGCGAAGGCGTACCCCGGCGTCGACGCGCTCCGCCCGGAGACGGATCTCGTCTTCCTCCGGGAGAACACTGAGGGCGTCTACTCGGGTCACGAGGACCGCCTCTCGGAGGACCTCTCGACGCTGACGCGCGTGGTAACCACCTCCGCCTCCGAGCGACTCGCGGAGTTCGCCTGCGACTACGTGGACGACAGTTCGTTCCAGATCGCACACAAGGCGAACGTGATGCGCGAGACCGACGGTCGGTTCCGCGACGCGGTCGTCTCGGTGGCAGAGGAGAACGGCGTCGAGACCGAGGAGGTGCTGATGGACGCCTTCGCGACCAAGGTCTGTCTGAACCCGACGCAGTTCGACGTCGTCGTCTGCCCGAACCTCGCGGGCGATGTACTCTCGGACCTCGCCGCCGGACTCGTCGGCGGGCTCGGACTGCTCCCCTCGGCCAACCTCGGTCCGGAACGTGGTCTGTTCGAACCGGTCCACGGCACCGCACCCGACATCGCGGGCGAGGGCGTCGCCAACCCGTCGGCGACGATCCTCTCGGCGGCGATGCTGCTCGACCATCTCGGCTACGACGAGGAGGCCGAGGCCGTCCGGTCGGCGGTCGAAGGCGTCCTCGAAGAGGGGCCGCGGACGGCGGACCTCGGCGGCGACGCGTCGACCGAGGACGTGACCGAGGCCGTCGTCTCGCGACTGAACTGACTGGCGGTGTCGCCTGGTCGGTCACGGTGCATCTCCGACGAGTACGCCATCGACGCGGCGTCGGTCGACCCGGTCTGAGACGGGACTCGGTCGACCAGACAACTTACGTAGCCTGGTTGCGAGAGTATATGACACACATGATTCGCGACATCGGTCGAGCACACGGTCGTCTCCACCGCCGACGGCAGATCACAACCGCGGAGGCGAGTCGATGAGGGAGCGTGTCGTCACGGTCTCGACGGAGGCCGGTCTCCACGCCCGCCCCGCGGACGTCTTCGTCGAGACCGTCGAGCGGTTCGACTCGGAGATACGCATTTCCCGGGCGAACTCGGATGACATCGTCGCCGCGGGGAGCATGATCGGGATCACCAGTCTCGGCGTCCGCGACGGCGAACAGGTCCGACTCATCGCGGAGGGAGACGACGCCGAGGCCGCACTCGACGCACTCGAGGAGGTGCTGACGACGCCGGAGGCGGAACTCGAAGAGGCGTGAGCGAGCGGCCGCGGGGACTGTCCCGCAGTCCGACGGCCCCGGTCTCGAATGGACGGACGGGTTTCATCTTTTTGGCGTGAGGTTAAGGCGACGGCAGGCGAAAGGAGGAGTATGCCCCAGATCCACCTCGACGAGGAGACGGTCGCACGACTCGACAGCCTCCGACAGGACGACGAGGACTACGACGAGATCGTCAACGAACTCATCAACATCTACGAGGCCAACGAGATGACGCTGTTCCACTCGGGCGACGAGATCTGACAGTCGGATCTCGACGGCCGAGTCACTCCTGGTAGGCAATTCGGACCTGGTTCCACTTCCCGTTCGACTCCAGATGCTGTTGGAGCGCGTCGGCGTACTCCTGTGTGAGTCGCTCGGCTGCCTCCAGTCGTTCGGCGTCGCCGCCGCTGCCACCACCGCCGCCGAGTCCGAACGCACGCTTTATCGACCCGAACAGTCCACCACTGCCGGTGGCTCCGCTACCGCCACCGCCGCTCGGCTCCTTCGGTGCACCGCCCATCGCTCCCATCTGCGAGCGGATGTTCTCGAGCTCGGGCATGATCTGCGGAAGCTTCTCGGTGTCGGCGACGATCCGTGCCCGTTCTTCGTCTTCGGCGTTCTCTATCTCGAACTCCGTCGCCGTCATGATGAGCCCCCACTCCTGTCCGGAGAACTGCGAGGCCTGTACGCGGTCGTTGAACTCTCGGTCGACCGTCATCCGGTCGCCGACGATGCTGTCGGTCCAGTCAGCCATGCGCACACCTTCGGTGAGTAGGTGTATCAGGGTTTTGTTGCCCCGTGACTACGACGGCACGGCGTCGGAGAGAAACAGTCGTTCGACGGACAGCCCCCGAGTCGACCGTCGGCGGGTCGACTCCGTGACGCGTGCGGTCGAACTGAACTGGACTGAGTGTCTACTGACCGACTGCTTGCTGGTCGAACTGCTCGCTGGCCTCGGTGACCTCGTCGAGCGCTGCCTCCTCTTCGCGGAGCGTCTCCTCCAGCAGGTCGGCGGCCTCGTCGTGGCCGAGTTTGCCGGCCAGCGAGGTGAGGTTGCCGTAGGCGGCGATCTCGTAGTGTTCGGTCTTCTGTCCGACCGCGCCGTTGTATCGGTCGAGGATGTCGCCGTCGTTGTCCTCGGCGAACGCCTCGTGTTCCTCGATGAGCGCCTTCACCACGCGGTCCTCGCGCGTCTGGGCTTCCTCACCGATCTCGTCGAACACTTGCTCTAGGCGGTCGACGTGCGTCCGAGTCTCCTCGCGGTGCTCCGAGAACCCCTCGCTCAGCGTCTCGTCGCTCGTCTGGTCGGCGAGCGTCTCCAGTGCGTCGACGAGCTGTTTCTCGGCGTAGTACATCTCCTGCAGTCCTTCAATCAAGAGCTGTTGTGTCGAGTCGGTGGTCATGGTTCGTGTCCACCTGTTCGTTTGCCCGGACATCGTATGAGCGGCCTGGCTGTATTATCAGGCCAGTCGGCGGTGACCGGGAGGGATAAAGAGTTTTGCCGAGGTCCTCCGTAGCCCGGGGTATGACCGAGTACACCGTCGAGTTCGTCGGCACGGGCGAGACCATCCAGGTGTCGGACAAACAGACGATCCTGAAAGCCTGCATCGAGGAAGGCATCGCACAGGAGTACTCCTGCCGCGTCGGGATGTGTCTCGCCTGCTCCGCGGAGATCGTCGAGGGCGAGGTCGTCCAACCCGCCGCCCGCGGGTTCACCGACGAGGAGCGCGAGCACTACGCGCTCACCTGCATGGCCCGGCCGCAGTCCGATCTGAAACTCGACCGCGGGAAGTACCCCCCGAGCATCGAGAACGACGTCGAAGCCACTGCCGACTCCGCCGCCGCCGACGACTGAGTGCGACGCGAGAGGGCCGCCTCGTCGGCTCTCGACGCGCTGTCTACGTTGCAGTTTCCGAGAGCGACGGTCCCCCGAGGCGGTTCACTGCCGGTTCTCCGCCATCCACTCGACACCGAAGTCGACGAGCGACCGCTGGTCGACCAGCTTTGCGGTCGCGGTGCCGACCTCGCCTTCGACCAGCCCTACCGCTGCCTCGAACGCCTCGCCGATCTCGGGGAAGTCCTCCGAGTCGATTTCGAGGTCTTCGTACGTCAGCCAGCGTCGCTCGCCATCGACGAGGGCCGGAGCGCCCTTCGTCCGGTACTCTTTCGCGTACTCCGCGCGGTACTCGGCGAGGTGGAGCGAGGTGTTCGTCTCGTGGCCGGTGCCGAGCATGAGGACCTGCGCGTCGAGGTCGTACAGCCGCCCGAGCGGGGAGTTCTCACCCAGGGAATCGTCGATGGGATGGTCCTCGATCACGTCGGCGGCTGTCGGTCCCTGCGCTGCGAAGGAGTAAGTCGGATGATTGGAGCGCCTCGTCTCCGGGTAGTCACGGAAGCACTCCGGAATCGCACCCATCGCCCACGTCGGCGTGATCTCGGACCGGTACGGAGTCATCGTCTCTCTCAGGGTCTCGACCCATCCGTCGGGAACCGGTGGGTTCTCCCACTCGTCCGGGTCCGAACACTGCGGAGTGTGCGTCGGAGTCACGAGCGTCCCCTCCTCACCGACGGCCTCGAGCAACGCGTCGGTGGCAGCGGGAGCACCGCCGCTGACCCACCCCAACGAGGAGAGCGAGGAGTGAACGAGGAGAGTCTCGCCGCGCTCGACGCCGAGTCCGCGGAGATCGGCGACGAGAGAGTCTGTCGTCACCGGTTCGTCGACCATCTCCATGAGTCGACGGTGCCCCTCGCGCTCGTCGCCGTCGTTCGGGTCGTCGGTCATACCTGCGCTTCAGCGGGCGGTGGTTTCAGTGTCCCGGGAGTATGTGTGTGACCCACGTGATTCAGACGAGCGGCAGTCGCCTACGGCTCCCGTCTCAGTTCGCTGCCCCCGCGACGGCGCAGTTGTTCGGACCGAGTTCGAGTTCGAACGCCTCCTCCTCGTCGGCTTCATGTCGACCGAGGTTCGTCTCGACGATGGTCTCGTAGTTCGCGGGTTGCGGGGGCATGTGGGAGACGGAGAACTCGACGAACTCGTCTTCGTCCATCGACAGCGCGGCGAGTCGCTCGCGGAGGTCCGCCAGCGTCGCGACGTACGCGCCGTGCTCGTCGGGCGTCGTCGCGTCGCCGAAATGTCCCGGAGCGACGCGCGTCGTCGGGGGGAGCGCGAAGAATCGGTCGTGAACCGTTCGGTAGAGCGTCCGCGCCATCTCCTCGGCCCCCGCCTCTCCGACTTCGAGGTCCGGTCGGGCGACCCCGTCGAGGAACACCGTGTCGCCGCAGAAGAGCAGGTCGCCGAGGCGGAGCGACGTCGCCTCCGTCGTGTGGCCGGGCGTCGCCAACGCGGTCAGTTCGACGTCGCCGACGGCGACGGACTCGCCGTCGTCGAGGAGGCGAGCGTCGAAGGCGAGTCCTCGGTCTCGGGAGCCCGATGGCAACACGACGTCACACCCGGTCTCGCGGGCGACGTCGCGGACGCCGGAGACGTGGTCGGCGTGGACGTGTGTGTCGACGGCGGCGACGAGTTCGGCGCCCCGCTCGCGTGCGTCCGCGACGAACCGGTCGGCGAAGGCGCGAAGTGGATCGACGACGACCGCCTCGCCGTCGCCGACGACGAGGTAGGCGAGACAGCCGCTGGAGGGACGCTGGTACTGGAGGACCGTCGCCTCGTCGTGCGGCAGTTCGACGGTCTCGTAGACGCGCGCCCACCCATCCATCCCCTCTTCGAGGTTCATCGCCTCGACGCCCGCGTCGAGCAGCGTCTCGGCGACGAAGGCGCTCGCCTTCCCCTCGCCGCAGACGACGAGGATCGGCTCGGCGAGGTCGGCGACGAGGTCGGCGGCGGTCCCCTTCACTTTCGCGGCCATGAACTTCGCGTAGGGAATCTGCGTCGCCTCGACGTGCTCGCCGTCGACGTGCCACGCCTCGAACTCCTCGCGGTCGCGGACGTCGAGCACGGCGAGGGGGTCGCCCTCTCGGAGCCGTCGACGGAGGACCGTCGGCGACAGCGACGGAACCTGCCTGTCGGAGTCGGGAGCGTCGGTCATGGAACGTCTACGCGTTCGACGAGTAAAAACCCGAGTCGCGGCCGGTCGCGGCGTCCCGCAGGCGATCCCGCGCTCCGACGCTCCCGCGGGAACGTTGAAATCCGTCGCGACCGTTCTTCCCGTATGGACGCAGACAGTTTCCTCGACTCGCTGGAGCAGTCGAAGGCGACACAGCTCTCCCGACTTGGGTCGAACAACCTCCTCGTCGCGCTGACCGACGCCGAACTGGAGACGCCGGTGGTGCTCAGGGTCGCCGCCGACAGCGAGAACGCCGCGCGCAACACGTTCCACGAGTGGGCCGACAGCGAGCGCGACGTCGACGCTCGCGAGGCGTTCGAGCGCGTCGCCGCACAGGAGGACGACCACTACGACCGTGTCGTCGCCGAACTCGACGACCCCGAGTTCGATCCCGCCGACGGCGGCGCGATGCACACCTACCTCCGCGGCCGCGGGGACACGGTCGAACGCCTCGCCGCCGGTCTCGTCGGCCGCGGACTGGTCAGCGTCCGCTCGCACACCCAGATTGTCAGCTTCTTCGTCAACGAAGCCGACGAGACGCGCGCCAACCTGTTTCGCGACCTCAAACGGGAGACGCAGGAGGAGATCGACCTCGGACTGGCGCTGTTGGACGAACTGTGTGAGACCGACGACGACTGGGACCGCGCACAGATGGTCGCCGAGTACGTGATCCAACTCGCCTACGACGACTACGCCGACTCGCTGCGTGGGATGGGACTCGATCCGAAGCCGGTCTGCTAGCCCACCCCCTTTATATTGGACAGCGAGGCGAATACCCCGACCCACCGTGGACGGGCCAGCAACCGCACGACGCCGTCTGTACCAACTCCTTTCCCGCTTCCACTGCTATTGGAGGCTATGCCACGGACAGGACGCGTCGAGACCGTCTTCGTCGCACCCGAGGGGTCGGCCCCGATGGAGGAGTTGGAGTCGGTGGAGGCCGTCGAGGGCGGACTCGCTGGCGACCGCTACCAGACCGGAGAGGGCTACTACTCGCCGTTCGACGTCTGCGAGGTGACGCTCGTGGCGGCCGAGGCGATCGAGGAGATCCGCGAGGAGTTCGACATCGACCTGACCGACGGGCGGCACCGCCGCAACGTCGTCACTCGCGGCGTCGACCTCTACGACCTGCTGGAGACGACGTTCCGCGTCGGCGACGCGACGTTCAGAGGGACGCGTCCACGACCGCCCTGTGCACACGTCGAGGAGGTGGCCGACGAGGAAAGGGTGATGCGGGCGCTGAAAGACCGACGCGGCGGCATCTGTGCGGACGTCGTGACTGGGGGAGCGGTACGCGTCGGTGACGAGATCGAGGTCGTCGAGGAAGCGCCACGGGACGTCGGCCGGTCTATCGCCGAGCGGTTGCGCGAGGAGTGAGGAAGCGTTTTCGCGTCGGACCGAGTCAATTCGACGATTCCCTCCCGCGACGCCACGCCGTTCCGTGTGTTCGACCTGTGGTTCGTGCTCACGATGGTTCTCGCCCCGGGGGGGAATCTCCGCTCTCTCCCGACTCCTCGACAGCAGTGACGCGGTTCTCGCGAACGCGGTGCTGTCGCTTCTGGTGACGTACGCGCTGCTCGCCGTCGAACCCGACCTCAACTCCAGCACGGTCTTTCGTCTCGGCGTGTTCGTCTTCTGTGGCCTCCTCCTCGGACGAGCAGTAGGCTGGTACGTCGGCTTCCCGTGGGAACACGTCGGCGTCTCGGTCGTCTCGTGGGTCGTCGCCGTCGCCGTCGGTCTCTGGTGGTTCGACCACAGAGGCGCACAGTGGGTCGCACGCGAGAGAGAACGAGGAGAGCAGACGGCGTGACGTGGCCCCCGACTACGGGAAGATGCTCTCCGGCAGGTAGGCGGTGACCGTCCAGTTGGGCGCGTCGACGACCTCGCTGATCTTCAGGTCGACCGCCGCCGAACAGAGGATGTACGCCTCGCCGCGGGTCAGGTCGCGTTCGGATTCGAGGTGGTCGATCATGTGGCGGACGGCCTTCTTCGTCGCCTCCATCAGGTCGTCGGCGATGCCGGTCGTCGCATACATCGGTTCGTCCCGTCCAGTGGGGGTGAACGGTCCCGTCGTCTCCAGTTGTGGCTGCTCGATCTCCATGTCTTTCCGCACGTCGAAGCGGGCGGTGACGAACATGGGGGCCTCGACCCCGGTGACGCAGACCTCGCCGTCGCCCTGCGCGGCGTGGCAGTCGGCCGTCGAGAACAGCGCGCCCTCGGTCTCGACCGGGAGGTAGACCGTCGACTCCTTCGTCATGTGTTTGACGTCCATGTTGCCGCCGGTGTCTCTCGGCGGGAGGGTGTCGTGTTCGCCGTCTTCGCCGGGTGCGACGCCGATGATGCCGGGGAACATATCCAGCGGCACCTCGATACCGTCGACGAAGTGGCCGACGTCGTCGTCGAGATCCCAGATGTGGAGGCCGGCCTCCTCGAAGTCCTCCGGGAGGAGACCGAGACCCATGTCTCCGGGCATATATCCCGTAAAGCCCCAGCCCTTGTGCTCGAAGTCGAGCAGCTCGACGGCGAGGACGTCGCCCGGTTCGGCACCCTCGACGGCGACGGGGCCGGTCAACGGGTGAACCGGGTCGAAACTCGCGTTCGCGAGGTCCTCGGCCGTCGAGTCGGGACCGACCTGTCCGTCGAGCGCGTCGCGACACTCGAAGCGGACGACCTCGCCGGGTTCGACCGTCACGAGCGGGTCGAGGCTGTTGTCCCAGACGTGGTGGACGTTCTCGTCGTCGTCGCCGAGTTCGTAGTCGACGGTGTACTCCTGTGACATGCGATAGCAACCCACGACGTGCCAAAATAAAAAATCGAAGGTGGCGGAAGTCTGCGCTCCGATACGAGGGGATCGAAGAGAAACTCGCCGGTTCGACGTCGGCTTACGCCTCGTCGAACGGCGCAGCACTCCGTGCTGCGGGCGTGAGGAAGTTACGTTCGTCGAACAATGCTGAGCAAAGCTCAGCAAGTTTGACGTCGGCTTACGCCTCGTCAAACAACGTCTCGCCGTCGACCATGTTCTCTTCGAGGACGTCCATATCGACGGTCACACCGAGGCCGGGCTTCTCCGGCACCTCGATGTAACCGTCCTCGATGACGTCCTCCTCGACCAGGTCCTCCCACCAGCCGAGCTGGTAGCTGTGGTACTCGACGGCCAGCGAGTTCGGGATGGCCGTCCCGACGTGGGCGCTCGCCATCGTCGCGACCGGCGAGGCGACGTTGTGCATGGCGACAGGAACGTAGTAAGTGTCGGCCATGTCGGCGATCTTCCGCGTCTCGCGCATCCCGCCGACCTTCGGCATGTCGGGCGCGATAATGTCGACCGCCTGCTCTTCGAGGAGACGACGGTGACCGTGTTTGCGGTAGACGTTCTCACCGGCGGCGATCGGTGTGGTGGGTACCGACTGGGTGACCTCGCGCTGGACGTCGTGGTTCTCCGGCGGGACGGGGTCCTCGAGCCACCAGACGTCGTAGTCGGCGATGGCGGCGGAGAGTCGCTTCGCGCTGCCGCCGGAGAACGTCCAGTGGCAGTCGAAGGCGACGTCGGCCTTGTCCTTCACGCGCTCGGTGACGGCCTCGACGATCTCGGCCTTGTGGCGGATCTCGGAGTCTCGGAGGTGGCGGTTCGCGCGGTCCTTCTCGTGGCCCGAGGGGACGTCGAGGTCGAACTTCAGGGCGTCGTAACCGAGTTCGTCGACGACGCGCTCGGCCTCGTCGGCGCAGGCCTGCGGGTCGGCCTCGTCTGCAGTGTGACAGTCACAGTAGACGCGCACCTTGTCGCGGTACTTCCCACCGAGCAGCTGGTAGGCGGGGACGTCGAGGATCTTCCCCGCGGTGTCGTGCAGCGCGACCTCGATACCCGAGATGGCGGTGACGGTGACGCCCTGCAGCGAGCCCTCGCCGGACATCTTCTGGACGAGATGCTCGAACAGGCGGTCGATGTCCAGCGGGTTCTCGCCGATCAGGAACGGCTTCATCCGCTCGATGAGCTCCGGGACGCCGGCTCCCCAGTAGGCCTCGCCGGTGCCGACGACACCGGCGTCGGTGTAGATCCGGACGAGCGTCCACGGGAAGTTCCCGTCGACCATCGTCGTCTGAACGTCTGTGATCTCGACGTCGCGACCGCCGCTGCGCTTCGCGGCGACGCCCATCGTCTCCGACGAGAGTTCTCGCATCGTATACTCCGCGTTCGGATCGTGGAGCTCTGCGTAGTTGCGGCTCATATGCGCTAATTTACTCGACGCAAAGTAAAACTTTGGAGACGGGCGAGTCGGGCGTTGCCGCCCGAAGCTCACCCCAGCAAGAGTCGGAGGTTGTACACGGTGAAGAACGCCCCGACGAACGTTAACAGTACCGGCGGGAGATAGTACAGCAGTCGGTCGGCGTCGTCCGCACCGAGGAGGCTGACGCCGATGCAGACGAAGAAGGCGACGAGCTTCAGTCCGACGAGTCCCGCCTGTCCGTAGACGTCGACGACGGACGCCAACAACGCGTTGCCCTCCGCGACGCGCGTACCGAACTGGATGATGGCGATAGTGGTGACGACGTCGCCGACGCCGTAGGTCGCGGTTGCGGCGAACCACAGTCGGGTGAACTCGCGTTCTTCGAACGGCGTCTCCGCCAGAGTGAGAGAGACTCCTCGCGTTGGCACAGACGAAACAGGGGCTGCTCGCGCTGCTCGTCGCGTCGACCGTCCTCCTCGGGGCCGGATTCGGATTTCTCGCTCCGACGGACGACGGACCGTCGACAGAGAGAGTAGCGTCGCCGCCGTCGACCGATGGTACGGGAACGGCAGACAACCCCCGGACCGACAGTGTCGGAGACGACGAGTCGGAGGGGACGCCCGCCGGGGAGTCGACTCCGGTCTCGACTCCGACGCCGACCGACTCTCGAACCGACGGTGGAGCGAACGATGCCGACGACCAATCGGCCGCCAACAGCGGCGGTAACCGCGGCAACCGTGGGAGCGACGGTCGGACGCTAGATCTTCGGCTCGGCCTGCAGAGCGGGCAGACGATCCTCGGCGTCGAGAACGCCGTCCCCGGTCAGACAGGCGAGAGTGTCGTCTCCGTTCGCAACGCCGGATCACTGGACGGTCGACTGGCCGCGTCGGTCAGCGTGGTCGACCAAGCGGAGAACGGCTTGACGGACCCCGAGCGACGCGTCGACGCCAGTCCCGACCGGGGTGAACTCGGCGAGTGGCTCGAACTCCGCGTGTCGGTTCCCGACGACGACGAGGGTCGGACGTACCTCCTCGGGAGTGCGGACGACTACGTCGCCCCGGCGGACGTCGGCGACGGCTCGGAGACGACCGTCTCGCTGTCGAGTCGCGAGCACCGCGAGCTGCTCGTCGAGTGGTGTCTCCCCGCCGGGGCAGGCAACGAGATACAGAGCGACAGCGTCCGGTTGGAGTTCGAGTTCTCTCTCGTTCAACGGTAGCGACGGAAGTCAGACGGTTTCGCTTTCGACGACATCGACGCTCCGCGTCGGATGCTCTGCCGCTGGCGTTCGCTCCCGTGTCAACGCCCACAGACTCGTCGACAGTCCGAGTCGCGCGAACTCGTCGTCGACGTCGACTGCGGACGTCGCGGCGTGCTCGTCGGAGTCGGAACACTCGCTCAGCCGACACAGATACGCGAACCGAAGCAGCCAGAGGGCGTCGGCGACGTCCTCGCCGGTACGGACCCGTACGGAGACCCACGACGAACGGGGGTCGGTGCGGTGGCGGTCGGCGCGTCCCTCGGTCAACAGTTGATCGCGGATCGCAGGGCTGAACGCGAGGTCGACGACGCCGACCTCGTGGACGACACCGAGCGTCGAACCCGCGACTCGCAGTTCGACACTGTCCTCGGAGTTGATCGTCTGGACATCCGGCCAGTCATCGACTCGGCGAACGATGTACTCGGGGAACTCTGCGACCTTCGCACTGAACATCTTCCTTCTGTCCTCCCTCTCCGTTCGTAGAGGATACGCGCGTGAACACGATAATCGTGTCGTATGCTACCTCGGATCACGACCGTCGGACGCTCACGCTCGGGTCGGTCCGATCAGTCGTCGCCTGGGTCGGCCTGCTCCGCCGTCGATCCGCCGTTCGTCGACCCGCTCGTCACGTCTCCCGTCGACGCCGGACGCTCGTCCGCTCGGACGCCGCCTGGAACGCTCGGCGGTTCGTAGGTGACCAGGCACTCGTCGGTGACGACGAAAAAGGAGTCTCCGGCCGGCGACTCGACGACTCCGGTGTTGGCGTCGATCGCGAAGTCGACGAGATCGGAGAGCGACTCGGCCTCCGCACGCGGACGATCGAGTGTCTCCGGCGGGTTCGAGGCGACCGTCACCCGAGACGTGGTCCCGAGCACGGGCTGTTCCCTCGGCATCGAGTCCGAATAGAGACCAGCAGCGACGACGACTGAGTAAGACGTCCAACGACTCCGTTGTATCCCTCTCCTTGGGCGTCGCGGAGATCCGTCCGTTGTCTCGACGCTCAGCCGAGTTTCGCGAGCAGGTTGAGCACGTAGATCGTCCGGAGCATCTCGGCGGACTTCCCGCGGTCGAAGACGAGTTCGTCGGTGTCCATCACGTGGTCGAGCACGTCCCGTGAGGCGTGGTCCGGAGCGGCGGCGATGCCGTAGTCGTGTTCGGCGGCCCACTCCATCACCCGCAGGTCGGACTTGCTGTCGCCCATAACCACGACGAACGGGTCCTCGACGTCGAGAACGTCAAGTGCGGCCTCGACGCCGGCGACCTTGTTGAGTTCGAGCGACCCGATCTCGGCCGCGTCGGCGTGGTAGTAGGCGACGTCGATGCGGTCGAACAGTGCGCGGACCTCGTGTGGGACGTCCGCGACGTCGGCTTCGGCGACCTCACCCTCCGACTCGAGCACCTCGCGGATCTCCGGGTCGGCGTCGGCGTAGTACGCCCGCACCCACTCCCGAGCGTCGTCGACGGCGACGTCGCCGTTGGCGGTTTCGACGTCGGCGATCGCCTCCGCGAGGAGGTCGATGAGGTAGACGAGTCCCTCGTCGATGACCGTCTCGGCCTTCGAGGAGCCGATGTCGAAGTTGGGCTTGAGCGTGATGTTGAACTCGTTGCCCTGGAGGTGAACCCCTCGTCGCAGGTCGTCTGAAGCGTCGGATAACACTCGCGAGCGGATCTCGTCGAACACGTCGCGGATCTCGACGTCCAGCCCCTCGTAGAGCAACTGCTTGGTCTGCGAGCCGTGTCCGGGCGTAAACACGCCCGTCCCGGCCTCGTAGACGATGCTCACGTCGCCGGAATGAACCAGTTCGTTGCCGAGCCCCTGGATGGCGAACCCCTTGACGTTCTCCAGCGTCTGCCCGGTACAGATGACGATGGGGACGCCGCGTTCGTGGAACTCGGTGAGCACGTGCAGCGTCTCTCGGGGGATCTCGTTGTCGGTGCTCCCGGCTGACCGGAGAGTCTCGTCAACGTCGAGGACGAGCGCGTTGACCGCGCAGCCGTACTTCGAGTAGAGGTCCTGTGCCCTGAACGCCTGTTCGCGGTTGGCTCGCGCGGCTACCTCGGCGAAGGTGCCGCCCGTCGCGAACCCCTCTCGGATCTCGTCTTTCCGTTCTTCCAGCTCGTCGCTCGCGTCCTGCCAGTGTTCGAGTGCGACCCGCGAGTCGACCGGCGGGAACACGTCGACGAAGTCCTGATACTCCCGGAGTGTCTGGGTGTCGAACTCGTCGTACAGTCGGTAGAGAAGGTCGTACCGCTCCATAGCCGAGAAGGACGGTGCGTCGGGATAAACCCGACGGGGAGCGCAATTTGTGGCGACTCACTCCCGTCGGAGCAGCGAGTCGAACGCGTCGCCCGCGAGTCCGGGCCCCTGCGGAACCGAGACGGAGCCGTCGACGACGGGGCAGGGGTCGTCCGCGAGGTCGTCGGCGAGCAGGTCGGCCGTCGCTAGCCCACACGCAGGGACGTCCGGCACTGCGGCGGCGACGTGAACCGCGGCGGTACGGGCGACGACGGCGTCGACGGTCGTAGTGACGACGGGGGTGACGCCCTGCGACCGGAGGTGTCGGGCGAGCTCGACCGTCGCCCGCGGCCCGCCCTGGGCCATCGGTTTGAGGACGATTACGTCGGCGTAGTCGGCGATGGGACGGGGCCACTCGCTCTCGCTCGCCCCGTTGATCGACTCGTCGAGGGCGACGTCGACGCCGCGGCCGCGGAGGTCGGCGTGGCCCGCGAGATCGTCGGCCGCGAGCGGCTGTTCGACGTACGCGAAGTCGAGCGTCGCCAGCACGTCGACGACTCGGTCGGCCTCCTCGCGCGTCCACGCCCCGTTCGCGTCGGCCCGGAGCGTCACCTCGTCGCCGACGGCCTCGCGGACGGCGCGGAGTCGGTCGAGGTCGGCGTCGACGTCGCGCGCGCCGACCTTCAGTTTGAGACAGTCGAAGCCGTCGGTGACCGCGGCTTCGGCGGCCGTGACGGTCTCCTCGACCGACCCGTCACCGACGGTCCCGTTGACGGGGACGATCTCGGCCGGGTCGTCCGTTGCGGCCGGAGTCGCGAGGTACTCGGCCAGCGGGACGTCGGCCGCCCGTGCCGCCGCGTCGGTCGCCGCGAGCGTGACGCCGTGGCGGGCGGCCGGGCCGAGACCGTCGAGCAGGCCGCCGCTGTCGCCCGTGTGGTCTTCGTCCCCGTCACCGCCTTCGTCTCTATCCTCCTCCTCGGACAGCGCTCGGAGCGATGCGGCACAGTCGTCGTAGGACTCGGTCCACGGTGTGAGCGGCGCAGCCTCGCCGACGCCACGGACACGGCTGCCGTCGGCGCGCTCGCGTTCGACGCCGACGAGCAGGCCGCGACGCTCGGTGATCTCGCCCTTCGCGGTTCCGAGCGGTGTCCGGAGGTCGAGTGCGAACTCCCGGAGGTCGAGTGCGTCCATTCAGACCCCCATCCCGACGGCGAACAGCAGCGCGTGGAGCGCGAGCAGTTGGCCGGTCTGTTCGAGTGCGGGGTTGAGCGCCTCGCCGTCGGTCCGGGTGGCGACCGTCTTCGCGACCTTCGCCGCGAGCGGCAGCGACATGAACGGGAGGAGCACCGTCCAGTCGAACTGGTCGCTCACCCAGAAGTACAGCGGGACGGCGTAGGCGAGCGCGAGCAGACCCACGTATTGGACGCGACTGAACGTGTATCCGAAGCGCACCGCGAGCGTGCGCTTGCCGGTCTTGGTGTCCTCCTCCTTGTCGCGGACGTTGTTGACGACGAGGATGTTCGTGGAGAGCGCGGCGACGGGGAGACTGGCGACGACCGCGACGAGCGGGAGCGTCTCCGGCGGGACGCCGACCGGGAACGGGTCGGCGAGCACCGAGGCGGCCTGCACGTAGTAGGTTCCGGCGACGGCGACGACGCCGAAGAAGACGAAGACGAACAGGTCGCCGAGACCGTGGTAGCCCAGCGGGTACGGGCCACCGGTGTAGGCGATGCCGCTGGCGACGGACAGTAGCCCGATCACGAGGATGGGGACGCCGCCGACGTAGACCAAGTAACTCCCCACGACGATGGCCGCGAGGAAGGTGAGATACATCGCCTGCTTCACCTCGCTCGCCTCGATGAGCCCCGAGGAGGTGACGCGGGTGAACCCCTGTCGATCCTCGGTGTCGGCTCCCTGTACGGCGTCGTAGTAGTCGTTCGCGAAGTTCGTGCCGACCTGGATCAGCGCCGCGCCGACGAACGCCGCCAGTGCCGGCAGGAAGGCGAACACGTCGTCGTGCAGCGCGAGACCGACGCCGACGACGACGGGTGCGGCGGCCGCCGGCAACGTCTGCGGCCGGGCGGCCATCACCCACGCCTTCGTCCGGGAGATCTCCTGCGTACTCATTACACGACAGTCAGGGCGGCGTCGCTGTGAAGGTTCGGTTATCTGCCGGGGCCGACTGTCGCTCGTTCGTCGCGTCTACCCTGAACCCGTTCCATTCCGATTCGTCCCGTTCCCCGGAAGATACTCGCGTCGCCGGTTCGACCACTCGCGTATGCCACAGTGGGAGTACAAGATCGTCAGTCTGGAGCGTGGCGGACTGTTCGGTGCCAGCGAAGGCGTGTCCGAGGAACTACTGAATCGACTCGGCGAGGACGACTGGGAGTTGGCGGCGTCGCTCACGGGATCGGAGACGGGACTCGGCGGCCGACCCAAGAGTCGGACGAGCGCGCTCGTGTTCAAGCGGCCGAAGGAGTGAGTGGGTTGCGGTAGCCCTCCAGCACGCTGTACCGCGCCGAGTGCAACGAGGTGCGGGGCGGTCTTTTTGCTCGAGCTTTTTCAAGGAGTGGTGCCCGCAGCGCACCGAAGGTGCGCGAGGACACCCGACGTAGAAAAAGGTCGTTTAGTAGTGCCAGGGGAACTTGTCGAACTCTGGCTCTCGCTTCTCCATGAAGGCGTCTCGACCCTCCTGAGCCTCCTCGGTCATGTATCCTAATCTCGTCGCCTCGCCGGCGAACACCTGCTGGCCGACCATCCCGTCGTCGATAGCGTTGAAGGAGTACTTGAGCATCCGCATCGCCATCGGCGACTTCGAGGTCATCTCGTCGGCCCACTCCAGGGCGACCTCCTCCAACTCCTCGTGCGGAATCGCCTCGTTGGCCATCCCCATGTCGACTGCTTCCTCTGCAGAGTAGGTCTTCCCCCGGAAGAAGATCTCCCGGGCCTTCTTCTGGCCGACCTGCCGGGCGAGGTAGGCAGAGCCGAACCCGCCGTCGAAGGAGGCGACGTCCGGGTCGGTCTGGAGGAACTTCGCGTGCTCCTCGGAGGCGAGCGTCAGGTCGCAGACGACGTGCAGCGAGTGGCCGCCGCCGACGGCCCACCCGGGGACGACGGCGACGACGGGTTTCGGCATGAACCGAATCAGGCGCTGGACTTCGAGGATGTGGAGACGCCCCGCTTTGGCCTCGCGGACCGCGGGGTCGTCGTCTTCGCTCGCCTCGTCGTCGTCGCGGTACTCGTAGCCCGACCCGCCACGGACGGACTGGTCGCCGCCGGAACAGAACGCCCAGCCGTCGTCTTTCGGGGACGGGCCGTTGCCGGTGAGGAGCACGCAGCCGACGTTCGCCTGCTTGCGGGCGTGGTCCAGCGCCGTGTAGAGTTCGTCGACCGTCCCCGGGCGGAAGGCGTTGCGCACCTCCGGGCGATCGAAGGCGATGCGAACGGCCGCGGTGTCGACCGCTCGGTGGTAGGTGACGTCGTCGAAGTCGAACGCCTCGACCGCCTCCCAGCGGTCGGGGTCGAAGAGGTCCGAAACCATGCTCGAAGGCGGGGTCGGAGCGCGCAAAAAGATTCCCGTCGGCCGGTTCCGCAACCCCGCCGTCGGCGGCGACGGTGCGAGAGGCCTCGGAGACGGACACTCACCCGTGTCGGACGTGCCCCAGCGCACGCGCGAGGTAGGGGAAGCCGACGACGGCGACGACGCCGACGAGGGCGGCGATGAGACTCGGGCCGAGGATGGGCTGTTCGACCCACGAGAAGCCGACGATCGGGTCGGCGAACAGCAGTCCGCCGAGCGCCAGTCCGGCCGCGAGTGCGACGTTGTAGACGACGAGTCGGACGAGGACGAGAAGTGGCGTCATCCCCGGCCACGGAAGACCGAGCGGGCGGTGACGCTGGATAGCGACGCCCAAGACCAGCGAGCAGAGTGCAGCGAGCAGGATGAACGTCACCTCGACGTCGCCGGTGAGAAACACCACGCCGAGTATCGGAATCGTGAATACGAGCACCTCGGCGGTCGCGTCGAACACGTCTTGGAGCCACTTGCTGAAGCTGCTTTCTTCCTTGCGCGGCCGGAGCTGTCGCTGTTCGGTCGAGAGGTCCGTCCCGCGGTTCGGCGGCATGGTCTCTCGTTGTCTCCTCTGGCACATAAACGCTCGTCGTTCGCCGTGTCACTCGTTCAGCAGCGGCCCGGTCGGACTCGTCAGCCACGCCGTCACGTAGAGCAGGAACACAGCGATGAACCCGAGGAGAATCTGTCCGGCGACGACGAGCGCATACACTAGAATGAGCACGGAGAGTACGACGACGACGATGGTTCGTGTTCGGCCGAGCGAGGCAGGATAGCCGTAGCGTGTGAGTATCGAGTGACCGTAGGCAACTGCGAAGATTGCGACGACGGCCAACAGACCGAGCAGTATCTGCCCGGCGACGAGAAACGAGTACGCGAGTACGACGACCGACAGTCCAGACGTCAGTGCGAGTCGTCGATTTCCCAGCGGTGGGATGGCGTCGGACTCACGGGCGTACGCGACGAGCCACGACACCAGAAAGACGAGCGTCGCGGCAACGACCCCGAGCAGTATCTGTCCGGCGACGACGACGGCGTACGCGAGGACGAGCGTTATCACCGTGCCGGTGGCGACTTTCCAGGCAGTGGAGGGCATCGTCGGGAGCGTCGGCGTGGCCCGCCAAAACTGTTCGCAACCCGACCGTTCGACTCGTTACTCGGTCAGCGCGTCGACGACCTGCTCCTGCAGCGACTCCCGCACGCGGTGGCTCGCCTCGGCGTCGCTCGTCACCTCGACGACGTGCGTCCCTTCGCTGGCGACGGCCTCGGCGTAGGTGTCGCGGAACCCTTCGACGTCGACGCGGGCGAACGCCATCCCGAAGAGGTCGCCCGTCGGTTCGAACTCCAGCCCGTGTGGCGTCTTGAACTGCCCCGTGAACGGCGGGTCGTAGTCCTCGATGGGGAGCATGTGGAAGATGCCGCCGCCGTCGTTGTTGACGACGACGATGGTGGCGTCCACGTCGCATCGACCGACCGCCAGGAGTCCAGAGAGGTCGTGGTAGTACGCGATGTCGCCCGTGACGAGCGTCAGGTCGTCCGTCGTCGCGCTCCCGGCGCCGAGCGCCGTCGAGGTGATGCCGTCGATGCCGCTGGCCCCGCGATTACCGAGAACAGTCAGATTCCGCGCGGCGGGGCGGGCGAAGCGGTCCACGTCGCGGACGGGCATACTGTTCGAGACGAAGACGGTGGAGGGTTCGGGGGCGACGGCGGCGACGTCTGCGAGCACACGACCCTCGAACGACTCGCCGTTCTCGACCGCGTCGTCGACGGCGTTCCAATGAGCTTCCTCGGCGGCCTGCCAGCGTTCGGTCCACGAAGCGTCCTTCGGGGCGCGGACGATCCGCGAGAGCGTCCCGGCGAGTCGCGAGGGGTCGGCGACGACGAGGTCGGTGGCGGCGTACTCGGCTTCCCGCCACTCGCCGGCGGGGTCGACGACCAACTGGCGGGCGTCGCTGCGGGCGAGATACTTTCGGAGCGGCTTGGAGGTCGGCGACGCCCCGAACCGGAACACGACCTCCGGGTCGGGCCACTCGTCGGTCACGCGCTCGTCGAGGTAGGCGTCGTAGCCGCCGAGCACCGTCGTCACGCGGTTGTGACCGCCGAAACGGAGTCCCGAGAGCGGGTCGGCGACGACGGGGAACCCCGTCGCGTGGGCGAGCGCCGTGATCGCCTCGTGGTCGACGCCGGGTGCGTCCGCGGGACCAGCGACGATCAGACCGCGTTCGACTTCGAGTTCCTCGGCGAGCCGTCGGAGACGGTCGTCGTCGAGTTCGGGGACGCCGCTCGTCGTCTTCACGTACTCGCGGTCGTCCTCCCGCCCGAGGACGGCCTCCGTGTCGAGGTCTGCCGGGACGTCGCCGGCGACGGGCGTCGGTTCCAGCGGTTTTCGGAACGGGAAGTTGAGATGCACCGGCCCCGAGGGCGTGCCCGTCGCCTCCGAGAGCGCCCGGTCGGCGGTGGTCCGGAGCATCCGCAGTTTCCGCTCCGTCGCCTCCGGTTCGGGCATATCCTTGTACCATCGGACGGCGTCGCCGTAGAGCTTCTCCTGGTCGATGGTCTGGTTGGCACCCGAGTCGCGGAGTTCCGGTGGTCGGTCGGCCGTCAGGAGCAGTAGCGGGACACGCGACTGGAACGCCTCGACGACGGCGGGGTGGAAGTTCGCCGCGGCCGTCCCCGAGGTACAGACCAGCGGCGTCACTTTCCCCGTCCGACGGGCGCGGCCGAGCGCGAAGAAGGCCGACGCTCGCTCGTCGAGATGCGAGAAGACGTGGACGTCGTCGTGTTCGTCGAACGCCGTCGTCAGCGGCGTCGACCGACTCCCGGGCGTGATACAGACGGCCGAGACGCCCGCCGTCGCCAGTTCGTCGACGAAGGTGCGAGCCCACAGGACGTTGCGGTTCGGCGCACTCATTGGTGGCCGGTTGGGAACGCGCGGTGAATACTCCTGCGGGTTCGACTCGCGAGCGACGTCAGGTGCGACGCGGTCGATCGACGTCCGACGTGACACCGTCACCCGCCAGCCGACGCGCTCGGTTCAGTCGCCGCTCTCGGAGCGGTCGAGACGCGCGAGTTTCTCGACTGCGCGTTCGGCGTCGTCCTCCGGGTTCGTCTCGTCGCCGAGCGCCCGCTCGATGGCCGTGTCGTACGGCGTCAACTCGATCGGGATCGCCGTTCGGACCGCGTCGTCGTCGGCGACGACTTCGTTCTTCAGCCCCTTGATGAGCGGGTAGGCGACCGAGTTCGGGACGTCGGTGACGAGACCGACCCAGTAGGCGGAGAGTTGCGGCGTCAACACCGGGACGGGGACGATAACCGCACTGCGCCCGGCGACGTCGGCGGTCTTGCCGAGGAGGTCGCCGTAGGTAAGCACCGCCTCGCCGCCGACGTCGTACGTCGTTCCGGCCGTCTCGGGCGTCTCCAGTGTCCCGACGAGATACGCGACGACGTCGGCGACGGCGATCGGCTGACAGTCGACGCGGACCCACTGCGGCGTCACCATCACCGGGAGGCGTGTCGCCAACTGCTCGACGATGTCGAAACTGGTGTTGCCGCTCCCGATGACGACCGCCGCCCGGAGCGTCGTCAGGTCGAACGACCCCTCCGAGAGTATCCGTTCGACCTCCCGCCGCGACTCGAGGTGATCCGAGAGGTCGACGCGGTCCTCGCCGAGTCCGCTGAGATACAGCACGCGATCGACGCCAGCCTCGCTCGCCGCGTGCTCGAAGTGGCGTGCGCCGCGGCGGTCCTGTTCGGCGAAGTCCTCGCTGGCGTCCATCGAGTGGATGAGGTAGTAGGCGGCGTCGACGTCCGAGAGTGCGTGCTCGAAGCTCCCCGCCTCGAGGACGTCGCCCTCGTAGACCTCGTCGGCCGCGCCGTCGTAGGAGTCGGCGTCGCGAGTCAACACGACGACCTCGTGACCGCGGTCGACGAGCGTCGGAACGAGACGACTCCCCACGAACCCGGTCGCACCGGTGACGAGCACACGCATCCTCGGGAAACAGGGTCCGTTCACGCAACTAGTTGATGGCCATCGTCGTCTCCGCGCACCGCCCCCGCTCGTATGTGTCACGTTTATACGTCCCACGCACCTCGTCCCGGTCATGCAGTTCGACCACGCCGGCGTCGCCACCGACGACGCCGCCGCACTCGCCGACCTGTTCGACGACCTGTTCGACGCACCCGTCGTCCACGAGGAGGAGTTCGACGGGATGACCGTCGTCTTCCTCGAACTCGACGGCGGCTACTTCGAGTTGCTCGAACCGCACGACGAGGGTGCCATCGCGACGTACCTCGACCGCAACGGCCCCGGTCTCCACCACGTCGCCCTCGCGACCGACGACATCGAGGCCGCACTCGACACCGCTCGCGACCTCGGCGTCGACCTCGTCGACGAGGAGCCCCGATCGGGCGCGTGGGGCCACGACGTCGCCTTCTTGCATCCGAAGTCGACCGGCGGCGTGCTCGTCGAGTTCGTCCAGCACTGACTGCCGGTTTCGAGCGTCGGGCCGTGAAGGGCGCTCACTCCTCCCGTCGAATCCGAAGCGGCCTGTGGATGCTCACCGACCACGGCAGCCAGTAGAGTTCGAGAAGGGCCCAGACGCCGAGAGTGCCGAGCAGTCCGAACAGCACCAGCGCCTCGGTGAACCCCATCCACGACGGGAGGACGAACCCGAGACCGAGGATGATCTCACCGGGGACGACGGCGTAGGCGATCGAGCGAAGCGAGAGACCACCACCGTTCTGGTCGGCCTCGTGTGACTGGAGGTCGGCGCTCGTCGCGCTCGGCCCACCGGTCGACTCGTCGCCTGTTCCGAGGCGTTCGGCCTCGTAGGGAAGGTTGACATCCAGCGTCCAGACGACCTCGCCCGACTCGTCGACCTCGACGACGCGGTCGCCGTTGGAGTCGGTGATCAGCGTGTGGCCGTCGGGGAGTCGGTCGCCGTCGCGCGGCCACTGGAGGACGGCGTCGCCGTACTGCCAGGACTGCTCCCACTCGCCGTCGACGCGCTGGTACTCGACGACCCGGTTGTTGTGCGAGTCGGCGACGACGACGGCGGGGCCGCCACGGGACTCTGGAATGTAGTCGGGGTTGTGCTGCTCGTAGAGGATACTGTAGTTGTCTTCCTCGCCGAGCGTCCAGTTCCGCTGGACGCCTTCGTCGGGGTCGACGAAGACCACTCTGTCCTGGTTGCGGAGACTGAGCATCAGTCGACCGTCGTCGAGCACCTCGACGTCGTTGATGTGCGTCCAGTCGGTCGGATACTCGCCGCCGGAACCGGTGGGAAAGTCGCTCTGAGCGTCCCACTGCCACTCGACGATGCCTGTCGTCGTGTCGACGACGAACGCCCGGTCCTCGGCGATGTCGGCGACGACGAGGCTGTCCTCTCCGTATCGATCGACGTCGTGCCAGCGGATAGACGGCTCGTTGCGGACGAGGTAGCTGTACACCTCGGTGGTCTCGCCGGTCGAGACGTTCGTCTCCAGCACGCGGTTCCGATAACAGCTCGTCGCAGCCTCGCACTCCTCGGCCGAGAGGTACTCCGCGGCGACGTACAGCACGGTCGACTCGGTCCCCTCGACGGGGTCGACGTCCCAGTAGCTCTGGTACGTGTCGTCGTAGTAGGCGACGGAGCCGTCGGCGGCGACGGCGACGAGTTCGCCTGGGCTGTCGCCGACGAACGCGTGGTGCCACCCCTGCCGGCCGAGTCCCTGTGTAGCGACCACGGTCGTGCCGTTCGCGGGTTCGGCGACCGGTTGGCCGCTCTCGACGCGCTCGGGGAACGTCGGTGGTGCCGTGACGTACGAGACGGCGAGGACGCCGACGGCGACGACGACCAGGAGCGCGAACGCGATGCGGAGAGGGCGGCGGGAGTCGAGGAGGGAACGAAGCCGGCGAGGTGGCATCTGTCGGTTGCTGGGCGAGGCGCGTGAAAGAAGCTACCGATGCGGCGACCGTGGGCTCTCGCGATGCAAAGAGAGTAGTTCCCCCGGCGAGAGTTCCGACCGATGAACGACTGGCTCTCCCACCGCGTGCGGGCCACGCCCGACGCGACGGCACTCGTCTCGGCCGAGACGGGCGACCGCTGGGACTACGCCGACCTCGACGCCGACGTCGCGAGCCTCGCGGCGCGACTGGCCGGTCTCGGAGTCGAAGCCGACGACCACGTCGGGATGCTGCTGTCGACCCGCGTCGAGGCGGTCAGCCTCGTCCACGCGGCGATGCGACTCGGCGCGACGCTCGTCCCACTCAACACCCGGCTGACGCCCGGCGAACTCGCCGAGCAGATGGAGACCGCCGACCTGACGACCGTCGTCTGCGGCGAGTCGACCGAACGACTCGCCGTCGAGGCGGTCGAGGCGGTCGCGGCGGCCGTCGGCGGCGACGACGACGACGTCTCCGAGGCTGACACTACCGTCGCCGACGAGTCGACCCACTCGATCCCGCTCGTCTCGCTCGACGACCCCCAGTGGGAGCGCGTCGCGTCGCTCGACGGGGCGAACCCCGGCGACGTCTCGCCCGCCGAGTGGGCCGACGACGACACGCTCGTCCTGCTTTTCACCTCGGGGACGACCGGCGACCCGAAGGCGGTCGTACTCACCTACGGCAACGTCTTCTCCAGCGCCGTCGCCTCGGCGTTCCACCTCGGCGTGCTCCCCGACGACCGCTGGCTCGTCCCGCTCTCGCTCTACCACATGGGCGGGCTGGCACCGCTCTACCGGTCGACGCTGTACGGGACGACGGTCGTCCTCCGCGGCGAGTTCGACCCCGGTGCGACCGCCGACGACATCAGTACGTACGACGTGACGGGCGTCTCGCTGGTGCCGACGATGCTCAAGCGGATGCTCGACAGTCGCGGGACGCTCTCGGACTCGCTTCGGTTCGTGCTCCTGGGCGGCGCACCCGCCTCCGAGGAACTCGTCACTCGTTGCCGTGACTACCACGTCCCGGTCTGTCCGACCTACGGGATGACCGAGACCGCCTCGCAGATCGCGACCGCCCGACCCGAGGAGGCCGTCGACCGTCTCGGCAGCGTCGGCCGTCCGCTCTTCGGGACGGACGTCGCCGTCGTCGACGAACTCGGCGATCCGGTCGAGACGGGTGAGCTCGGCGAGTTCGTCGTCTCGGGGCCGACCGTCTCGCCGGGCTACTACGACGACCCCGAGGCGACGGCCGCGGCGTTCGGCGAGCGCGGCCTCCACACCGGCGACGTGGGGTATCGCGACGAGGACGGCTGGCTGTACGTGCTCAACCGGAAGGACGACCGCATCATCACCGGCGGCGAGAACGTCGACCCCGGCGAGGTCGTCGACGCCCTGCGCGAACATCCCGCCGTCGAGGAGGCGGCGGTCGTCGGGCTCCCCGACGAGGAGTGGGGCGAGCGGGTGGCCGCGCTGGTCGTCACCTCGGACGCCGAGGTGACCGCCGACGAGGTCGAAGCCCACTGCCGGGAGCGACTCGCCGGCTACAAACTCCCGCGGCTGGTACGGTTCGCCGACGAACTCCCGCGAACCGCTTCGGGGACAGTCGAACGAAGCGTCGTCCGCGACCTGCTCGCAGCGCCCGACCGGGTCGACGTCGCAGACGCCGAAGCGGAGGCGACAAACGAGACCGACGCGACGGGCGACGCCGACGCGACGAGCGACCGCGACATCGACCCGGCGTCGAACGCGAGCGACGAATCGGGTGGCGACAGCGGATCGCAGTAGGAAAAATCATTACAGACGCGTTGCTTGTGTGGGTATGGCAGGCACGACAGACCAGACACTGCGGCCGCTTCTGTGGCGAGCGAGTCGACTCTTTCCCGACCGAGAGATCGTCTCGCGGACACACGAAGGCGTACAGCGATACACCTACGCGGAGTACGAACGACGCGTCGGTAAACTCGCCGACGCGCTCGCCGCCGCCGGCGTCTCGGAGGGCGACCGCGTCGCGACGTTCTCGTGGAACCACCACTGGCACTTCGAGACCTACTTCGCGGTGCCGAACATGGGCGCACAGCTGCACACGATCAACCCCCTACTCCCGGCACACCACATCCAGTACATCGTCGAGAACGCGAGCGACTCGGTGATCTTCGTCGATCCGTCGCTGCTCGAGAAACTGGAGGCCGCCGTCGCCGCCGAGGGTGGCGAGGAGGCGTTCGCCTCCGTCGACCAGTTCGTCGTCGTCGGCAGTTCGGTTCCCGACACGTCGCTGTCGCCGGTGACCGACTTCGAGTCGTTCGTCGACGGTCGGGAGGCGGACTACGACTGGCCCGAGGTCGACGAGGAGCAACCCGCGGGGATGTGTTACACCTCGGGGACGACGGGGAAACCGAAGGGCGTCGAGTACACCCAGCAGATGCTCTGGGCGCACACGATGGCGTCGCTGCCGCAGTCGGGACTCGACATCGGCGCGGACGACGTGGTGATGCCCGTCGTCCCGATGTTCCACGTCAACGCGTGGGGGATGCCGTTCTCGGCGACAGCAGCAGGAGCAAAACACGTCTACCCGGGGCCGGCCCCGAGTTCCGAGGACCTCGCGAAGCTCATCGAGGAGGAAGGCGTGACGCTCACCGCCGGCGTCCCAACCGTCTGGCTGGGGCTGCTCGACTATCTCGACGAGCACGACGCGGACCTCTCGTCGCTGGAGCGCATCGTCATCGGCGGCAGCGCGGCACCCCAGTCGGTCATCCGACGGTTCGACGAGGAGTACGACGTCGACGTCCTCCACGCGTGGGGGATGAGCGAGATGTCGCCGATCGGCACCGTCTCGCATCTCAAACCCGGCATGGAGGAGTTGAGCAAGGAAGAACAGTACGAAAAGCGGGCCAAACAGGGGCTGTTCGTCCCCGGTCTCGAGTACAAGGTGATCGGCGACGACGGCGAGGAGGTGCCGCAGAACGGCGAGGACTTCGGCGAGCTGTGGGTCCGCGGACCGTGGGTCGTCACGGAGTACTTCAAGCGTCCCGACGCCAACGAGGAAGACTTCGAGGACGCCCCGGGCGGGAAGTGGCTGAAGACCGGTGACGTCGTCACCATCGACCCCGACGGCTACATGGAACTGGTCGACCGCGCGAAGGACGTCATCAAGAGCGGCGGCGAGTGGATCTCCTCGGTCGAACTGGAGAACGCGCTGATGGCCCACGACGACGTCGCGGAGGCGACGGTCATCGGCGTCCCCCACGAACGCTGGCAGGAGCGGCCCGTCGCCTGCGTGGTGCCGAAGGAAGGCGTCGACGACGAGGGGTTGAGGGCCGACCTGCAGGAACTCGTCGCCGAGAAGTTCCCGAAGTGGTGGACGCCCGACGAGGTCGTGTTCATCGACGAGGTGCCGAAGACGGCAACTGGAAAGTTCGACAAGAAGGTGCTGCGCGACCAGTACGACGACGAGTCGCTGGTCGAGGGGAAGACGCCGGACGAAGCTGCACCGGGACAGGACTAGATCGGGTCTCTGGGGAGACACCGTGTCTCCTCACGAAGCGACGGACTGGTCGATAAGTGCCGGTTACTCGGGTTTTTACTCACTCTGTGGATTGTCTGGCGGCAATTGTTGAATGCCGTCCATCTCTTGTGGTGGAGTGTGTTCGACCCCGGCGAACGCCGAACCAGACCAAGTCGGACGCACTGCGCGATGTGGTGCGCTGGTCCGGTATAGTGTCGATGCCAGGTTCACGAACACAAGGGGATCTGATCGAATGCAATTCACTCGACGAAAGGCACTCTCGCTGATTGGCGGAACCGCAGTCGCTGGTGGCACCGGGTTCGCGACGCTCTCGGGCTCGGCTGCCGCACAGATGACCAGTACGCTCGACGCCGGAAACCCTGGAACCGTGACGACAGACGACGGGAACGTTACCGAGGTGTTCGTCAACCCGCGCGTCTACACGAAGTGGGAAGGGTTCGACGAGAAACCCGAAAAGGTCCGCTACATCCTCGAAGCGGGTATCGAAGGCCAGGGATTCAAACCAGTCTACCGTGAGACACCGTGGCTGTTCTCGGAGCGCGACGAGAACGGCAGTCCTATCCCCGAGTACGGAACGTCTGACCGCTACCCCGACACTGGCCGTGTTCCGCTCGCGACGAAAAACTCGGCGTTCTACGACATCAACGGTAACGGCGACTTCGTCGATCCGAACGACGGGTCGAAGCAGGTGCCACCGAAAGTCGTGCTCTACAAGGAAGGAATGGACGATTACTACGACGAGGCATCGGCCTACCCCGACGAAGCTCACTGGACGGGCGCGAGTCTCGGTTCGGACGCTGGGGGCTACGCCAACGGCAACTACGGCGTTGTCGGTGACACGACGGCACTCGACGCCGCGACGGACGGGAACTCGAAGTCGACGACCGTTCACCTGCGCCTGACGACGGTGCTGCTCAAAGAGCAGCCAACTTCAGACGGTGGGTACGAAAGCGTCTCGCTTATGCAGGACGAGTACCCGGCCTACAGCGGCGACGCCGGATATACGTACCAGCGCCTCCGCAACATCGCACCCGACAACCCCGGCGTGAGTGTCAGTACGACGTCGTTCGACGTCACCGCCGAGAACGAGGGTGCGGAGTCCGGGACGCACGGTGACGCGAACCCGGGCGTGAAGTAACGACACTCGACGACTCCGGCAGTTTCACAGCTTGGAACAATAAACTCGTTTTCCTGGACACAGAATTTCACTTGGTATTAAATCGTGTGGGTTCTACCCACGTTGCATGGACCTTCTCGACGACAGCGTCGTCCCCGAACACGCCCGTGACGTCAAACAGCAAGCCCGCGAGTTCGCGGCCGAGCACATCGAACCGAACGCAGAGGAGTACTACCGAACGGGCGAGTACCCGTGGGAGATCCTCGAGGCCGGGATGGACGCCGGACTCGTCGCCCAAGACATCAGCGAGGAGTACGGCGGGAAGGGGTACGACCTCGAACAGATCCTCGCCATCGCCGAGGAGTTCTACAAGGCCGACGCCGGCATCGCGCTGACCCTCCAGCTCGCGAGTTTCGGCTGTGAGATCGTCGAACAGTACGGGTCGGAGGAACAGAAGGAGGAGTACCTCCGCCCCGTCGCCGAGAACGAGCAGATCTCCGGTCTCGCCGTGTCGGAACCCGAGACGGGGTCGGACCTCGCCGGGATGACCACGACCGCCGAGAAGACCGACGAAGGGTGGGTGCTCAACGGCGAGAAGTACTGGATCGGCAACGGGGTCGAGGCCGACTGGGTCACCGTCTACGCGAAGACCGGCGACAAGGAGGACCGCTACTCCAACTACTCGATGTTCATCGTCGAGACCGACACCGAGGGATACGAGGCCGAACACATCCCCGAGAAGATGGGGATGCGCGCCTCCAAACAGGCTCACATCGTCTTCGACGACTGTGCCGTCCCGGAGGAGAACCTCATCGGGAGCGAGGGCGGCGGCTTCTACATGCTCGCGGACTTCTTCAACCACGGTCGCGTCGTCGTCGGCGGCCACGGCCTCGGCATGGCCGCCGCCGCCATCGAGGAGGCGTGGGCGTTCGTCCACGACCGCAGCGCCTTCGGTCGCGACGTCTCTGAGTTCCAGGCGGTCCAACACGACCTCGCCGACATGCTCATCGAGTTCGAGTCCGCCCGGGCGCTCAACTGGCGGGCCGCCGAGAAGGTCGCAGGCCACGACAACGCCGGCTACTGGGCGGCGCTCTGTAAGACCAAATCGACCGAGACGGCCGTCCAGTGTGCCGAACGCGGGATGCAACTCCACGGCGGCCGCTCGAACCTGACGGACCGCCGCATCGCCCGCGTCTACCGCGACGTGCGTATCCCAGTCATCTACGAGGGGACCAACGCGGTCCAGCGCAACCTCATCTACCGCCAGCGACAGTAGACGGCGGTAGACGACGACACCGACGCTTCTCTCGACCGTCGAAACTCCGTTCCGAAAGACTGTCCTGATCGACACGACGAACGACTATGTCGTATGTTGGCGTCTCTCAGTGGGAGCTATGGTAGCCGAACACTCACTCGAGGGAGCAGTTTCGATCGTGACCGGTGCGGGCGGACAGATCGGCGAGGGGATCGCAGTCGAACTCGCCGCCGCGGGGAGTGACGTCGTCGTCGCCGACGTCGACGTCCTCGACACGGAGTACAACCAGCAGTCCTCGCGCGAGGTGAGCGGGGCGACGCGGGCACGGGAGGTCGTCGACAGGATCGAGGCAGAGGGACGCCGCGGTCACGTCGCCGAGTGCGACGTGACGAAGGCCGACCAGGTGCAGGCGCTCGTCGACGAGACGGTCGAAGAGTTCGGGAAACTGGACATCCTCGTCAACAACGCGGGCATCATCACGGTCGACCCGGTCGAAGACATGAAAGAGGCCGAGTGGGACTCGGTGATGGACGTGAACGTGAAGGGCGTGTTCCTCTGCTCGCAGGCGGCGATCCCGCATCTCAAAGAGTCCGAGGGGACGATCGTCAACACCGCCTCCATCGCCGGCACCATCGGCGCGGCCGGACTGGGCCACTACTGCGCCTCGAAGCACGCCGTACTCGGGCTCACCAAGTCGCTCTCGCTGGAACTGGCCCCCGACGACGTGACGGTGAACGCCATCTGCCCCGGTATCGTCGACACGCCGATGTGGAACAAGGTGCTCACGCCGACGCTGGAGGAGGACTACGCCGACACCATCGAGCGGGTCATCCCGCTCGGTCGCGACCAGACGCCCGAGGATATGGGTCGCCTCGCCGTCTTCTACGCGCAGAACCGCAACGTCACGGGGCAGGCGCTCGCCGTCGACGGCGGCATCCTCCAGAACGTCATCTGAGCGGCGGTGACCGTTTTTCCGTCACCGCCTGACGTCGTCGCTTTTCCTCGCTGCGACTGCCGACGGTTCAGCGACCCGGGTCGCCGACGAGCACGTGATAGCTCTCCAGCGTGTCGAGCATCATCTCCGCGCCGTCGGTTCCTTTCTCGGTCTCGCCGTAGTCCATCCACGCCGTCCCGTTGACGCCGTGGGTGTAGCTGTACATCCGGAAGTTCGTCGACGTCTCGAGGATGAGCTCGATGACGGCGTCGTTGGGGTCGTTCTTCGTGAGGACCGTCTCTCGCGTATCTTCGTCGTGATCCATCACCCACACCGCGACGACGTCCTCGTCGAGGAGGTCTCGGGCTTCGTCCGTGGTCAGAGGGCTGTCCGGCCACCCCTCGGCCGGGCGCGGTTCGTCCATGCTCGGCGCGGATTCGTCCGTGCTCACACGCGACCGAACGCGCGGGTGACGTTTTTGTGTTTGGGCCAGTCTCTCAACGAACGAACAGTTAACCTCGTCCCGTCCGAACCGGGGTTATGTCCGACATCTCGGTCACGCTCGTCGACCGCGGCCGCGTCCACGCCGACAGGAACTACGTCGTCGACGGCTACGCGATGGCCGACGCCGAGAACCCCAACCCCGACCACGAGATCGTCGAGTTCGTCGTCTGGAACGCCGTCGTCGACCACCCCGAGGCGACGATCCTCTGGGACACCGGGTCGCACCCCGACGCGGGCGACGGGTACTGGCCAAAACCGCTCTACGACGCCTTCGAACACGTCGACGCCGGCGAACACCGCCTCGAGGACGACCTGAACGACGTCGGCTACTCGCTCGACGACGTCGACGCCGTCGTGACGAGCCATCTCCACCTCGACCACGCCGGCGGTCTCAGACAGTTCGCGGGGACCGACGTCCCGGTCTACGTTCACGAGGACGAACTCAAGTTCGCCTATTACAGCGCCAAGACGACCGAGGGCTCGATCGCCTACCTCGCGAGCGACTTCGACCACGACCTGAACTGGGAGGTCGTCCACCGCCACCGCCGGACGCTCGTCGACGGGGTCGAACTCCTCCACCTGCCGGGACACACGCCCGGCGTGCTCGGCGCGAAGGTCGATCTGCCGGACGACGAGACGCTGCTCGTCGCCGGCGACGAGTGTTACGTCGACGCCAACTACGCCGAGGAGGTGCCGCTCGGCCCGGGTCTCCTCTGGAGCGAACGCGACTGGTTCGAGAGCCTCCAGACGCTGAAGGAGCTGGAACGCCGCCACGACGCCGCCGTCCTCTACGGCCACGACCGCGAGCGGTTCGAGTCGCTCGTCGGCCGGTGGTAGACCGGTGATCTGCGCCCCGCTCGACCGTTCTTCCGTTCGACCTATTCCCCATCCGACCGCCAGTCGGAGATTCTCTCACACTCTCAGAGAGAGTAAACTCCTTCTCAAGAGGGGGTACCGTGCCACTTAGGCCATCTGAGCACGTACGTGCATCACAGTGAAGAAGAACGAACTGATCCACCTCCACACGCTCCTCGTGCAGGTCGCCGAGGAGTACGCCGAGAGTGGAGTCGCGACGCCGGCGGATCTCGAACCGTACGCCGCCCTCGGAGTGACACCGATGGCGCTGCGCGAGTCTCGAGACCGTCACGAAGAGGCCGTCCGACTCCTCGCACGAATCCTCGCCGACTGCTCGGAGCGGGCGACCGAGACCGTCCCCGTCCGATAGCGACGACTCTTGTCGGCCGACCCATTGCGACGAGCGACAGGTAACCACTAAGCCCGGGGCGACGTCAGAGACGGGTATGCGACTGGAGGACTACTGGGGAGTCGGGCCGAAGACGAGCGAACGCCTCCGCCAGACGCTCGGCACCGAGGCGGCCCTCGAAGCAATCGAGTCGGCCGACATCCGCGCGCTGGCCGACGCGGGGGTCTCTCGTGGACGAGCGACCCGCATCCTCCGGCGAGCGAACGGGGACGCGGGGATGGCGACGCTCGGTACGTCCGATGCCCGCAGCGTCTACGACGAACTGCTGTCGCTCGCCGGCGAGTACGCCGTCACCGACCACGCCGCAGACCGGATCCGCGTGTTGACGCCGTTGACCGACCGCGCGGCCGTCGAGTCGCGACTCGACGAAGTGCTCGACGCGACGGCGGCGTGGAAGGAGTTGGACGAAGACGACCGCGAGACGGTGCTCGACGCGTTCGCCCGCTACGACGAGCGTGGGGGGACCGAACGCGCCGCCGTCGAGGCCGCACTCGCCCTCCGAGAGGCGGGGCTGAGCGGCGGCGCGTTCGCCGCCCTCGACGACGTCGACCCCGACGCGCTCCGGGAGGCGGCGGGTGCGCTCGGCTACGTCGAGGACGGCCGCGTCGTCGACGGTGCCGACGACGAGCTCGACCGACTGCGCGCGAAACACGAGGAGGCGGAGACGCTCAGCAACAGCGCCTTCGACGTCCTCGACACCGTCCGCGACTCGGGCGTCCGAAGCCTCGACGACTTCGAGAACGGCGTCGCCGAGTACGTCGCCCGCGAAACGGAGCTCACTCGTGGCGAGGTTCGGAGCGCCGCTGCCGACGACCCGGTGGACGCGGCGGACTTCGTGAGCACGACGCTGCGGGCGTTGGCGGCGGACCTCGACGAGCGGGTCGAACGCCGGGAAGCGACGGTGCGTGCCGACCTCGCGGAGGCGGTCGAGACGGCCCGCGGGGACGTCGACGCCGCCGTCGCAGCCGTCGACGACATCGCCTTCTCCCTCTCGCTTGCGCGGTTTGCGGTCGCCCACGACCTCCGACGGCCGACGCTCGTCGACGACGGACTCGCGGTCGTCGACGCTCGGAACCTGCTGCTGGAGGGCGAGGTCCAACCCGTCACCTACGGCGTCGGCGAGCACGGTGTGAGGGGAGTCGCGAACGCCCCGCCGTCGGGTGACCGCGTCTCCGTCCTCACGGGGGCGAACTCCGGCGGGAAGACGACGCTGCTGGAGACGCTGTGCCAGGTGACGCTGTTGACCGCGATGGGGCTGCCCGTCCCCGCGTCGTCGGCGGAGGTAGGGCGGTTCGACACCGTCGTCTTCCACCGCCGGCACGCCAGTTTCAACGCCGGCGTGCTGGAGTCGACGCTGAAGTCCATCGTCCCGCCACTGACCGACGAGGGGCGGGCGCTGATGCTCGTCGACGAGTTCGAGGCGATCACGGAACCGGGGCGGGCCGCAGACCTGCTCAACGGGTTGGTCCAACTGACGGTCGACCGCGGCGCGCTCGGGGTGTACGTCACCCACCTCGCCGACGAACTCAGCCCGCTGCCGTCGGAGGCGCGCATCGACGGCATCTTCGCCGAGGGATTGACGCAGGAGCTCGCGCTCCGGGTCGACTACCAGCCGCGGTTCGGCACGGTCGGCAAGTCGACGCCGGAGTTCATCGTCTCCCGTCTCGTCGCCAACGCGGGCGACCGGTCGGTCCGACGGGGGTTCGAGGCGCTGGCGGCCGCCGTCGGCGAGGAGGCGGTCCAACAGACGCTGTCGGACGTCGGACAGTCGACGGACTGACCGTCGACGCGACAGACGCTGGCGGACGGACTCCGACCTACCGGGCGTCCGCGAGGTCGACGAAACAGTCGACGTTCGCCGTGAGCCACGTGGCGGTCCGCTCGTAACAACCGAGACGACGGGGATAGATGGTACACTCGTCGGGGCCGTCCTCGTAGCTGACGACGACGCTGTGGAGGTCGAACTCCCGTCCGGTCCGCGTCTCCGTCCGACGACCCGCCCGAGTGAACTCCGTGTCGGCTCCTGACATAGCTAACTCGGTATAGAGATTCGGCCGTCACTACATAATCGCTACTAAGAGCACTCTATAGCCGAACGTAGCGAGACCTACCTGTCGCTACCGACCGAAAACTGCCGTCGAAGTCGGATTCAAGTGCGATGGGAACCCAGAGTACCGAAGCATGGTTGACCCCACGTCAGAGCTCGGTGAGGACGTCGACGAGAGCACGGCCCCGGAGTGTGCCACCTGTGGGACGAAGATCGTCCAGTCGCCGACACATCGCGTCGTCACCGAGGTCGAAGACGACCGCATCCGACACCACCACTTCTGTAGCGACGACTGCCGAAACGCCTGGAACGCCGACTGAACGGTTGGTCACTCTCGCCGGATTCGCTCGCCGCCCGGACCGTGTGGGGTGTTCTCGTTTCACACACTCGCGTTGTTGGTTGTGATACTCGACACGCCGGATTTATGGCCTCCTGTCGACTACCGACGGTAATGTTCCGCTACGGTGGTCTCCCAACCGATCTCGTCTCCGCCGACGCGACGTCGTTACTCCAGTCCGGCGTCGCGACGTCGGCGACCGACGTACTGCTCTCGACGCACTCGCTTTACTTGCTCGCAGGGATCGTACTGCTCTATCTCGGTGCGGAACTGCTCGTCGACGGCGCGGCTCGACTCGCGCTCGGGTTCGGGCTCAGAGCCGCCATCGTCGGCATCACCGTCGTCGCCTTCGCGACGACCACGCCCGAACTGTTCGTCGCCATCCTCTCGGGTATCGACCACTCGTCGAGTCTCGGACTCGGCGCTATCGTCGGATCGAACATCGCCAACATCGGTCTCGTCCTCGGCATCGCCGCCCTCATCCGACCGCTCTCGGTCGACGACGCCGTGTTCAAAGAGCACGTCCCCTTCATGGTCGCTGCTGCCGTGGTGCTCGTCGGACTGGGTCTCGACGGACGACTCGGGCGGTTCGACGGCGGCGTCTTTCTCCTCCTCTTGGCGGCGTTTACCGCCTACCTGTTCCATCGGATGCGCCAGTCCGAGGGTCCCGTCGAGTCCGACGAGGTCGACCTCGACGAAGAGGTCGACCCCCGACTCGCGGACGCGCTGCGACTCGCCGGTGGTCTCCTCCTCCTCCTCCTCGGGTCGCGGTGGCTCATCCAAGGCGGACAGGGGGCGCTCGTCGAACTCGGTTTCGGCCCCCGGTTCGTCGGTCTGACCGTCCTCGCCTTCGGGACGTCGCTCCCGGAACTCGCCGCCTCGGTCGTCAGTGCGATACGCGGCGAGTCCGAGTTCAGCATCGGCAACGTCGTCGGATCGAACATCTACAACATCCTCGCCGTACTGGGCGCCCTCGCCCTGATGGTGCCACTGAAGGTTCCGGTCGACACGATCACGTTCGACTTCCCGGTGCTCATCGGTTTCACCTTCGGGGTCATCGCACTCATGCTCCGCAACCGGGACGTCACCCGCGTCGACGGCGGCATCCTGGTCGGGAGCTATCTCGTCTTCTTCTACTTCCTGCTTCCCTGACGGTTCTGTCGCCGAGACCGTTCAGTCATCGTTCTCCTCGTTCTCCTCGTCCTCCTCGCCGACCGCGATGGGCGACCGGATGAGGTTCCCCCACTCGGTCCACGACCCGTCGTAGTTGCGGACGTCCTCGTACCCGGCAAGTCCGGCGCGCGGGTCAGCGGTCGTCCCAGAACTGATCGAGGGCGAACGACAGCATGTCCGTACTGACGGCGGTGAACTCCTCGCGCTCCTGGGCGGGGAGGTACTCGCGGACGCTGTTCCACGAGTCGCGGGCGTAGCGGGCGTCGACGAACACGCGGACGCCCACTTCGTCGGCCCCCCGGATGACCCGACCGATCGCCTGCCGCGCCTTCCGGACAGCCGGCACTGTCAGCGCCGTCTCGAACCCGCTTCGGGACGCTGCCCCGCCCTGCGAACCACTACCCGCGTCGCTCGCGGGCACCGATCCGAACTCCCGGTCGTACGCCGTCTTGACGGCTCTCGTCCGTGGACTCGACGTGTTGATGATGGGGACGCCGCAGACGACGGCAGCCGCGAGACGGTCGCCGCGGTAGTCGACACCCTCCGTGAGCGTTCCTCGGAGGCTGGTCACGAGCACCTTGTCGTCGCCGCCGAAGAACTCCGTCTTCAGCGACTCGGTGACGACGTCGTCGCTCGACTCGTCGACGAGCACGGGTTTGTCGAGTCGGTCGCGGAGGACGCCCGCGATCCACTCAGCCTCGCTGTAGCTCGGCATCCCGACGAGGACGTTTCCAGAACGACGGGCCACCTCACAGACCGCGTCGGCGTACACCTGCCGCGTCGCGTTCTCCTCGCCCGGCGACCCTCGGTTGCCGTAGGTGAACTTCGGCGCGTCGACGGCGAAACTCGCACGGTTCTCCGGAGGGAACCCCAGTCCGAACGTCCGCTCGACGACCGGCCGTCCCTCCTCCTCCAGATAGTCGAGGCCGGAGACGCGACGGAACACGTCGAGCGGTTCGAGCGTCGCGCTCATCAACACGCCACCTCCGAACTCGGCCAACTGGCTGCCGATGGCGTCGCTCGGCACGCAATTGTGGAGTGCGAGACGCGCGTTGTAGGCCCGTCGCCACGAGTCGGGGGGCTGTGTCTCGTCCCACGTCCGCTCCAACTCGATCTCGCGGAAGTATCGCTCGTGGTCCTGCCGGTACCACTCGCCGAGGACGCGGCCGACGCCGGGTGTAGCGCGTTTCTTGTCCTCCTCCTCGGCGGAGTTCAGCACCCGTGCGACGACGGAGCCGAGTATCTCGGCACGCGCCCAGACGCCGCCGTCGTACCCCGCATCCTGTGCCCACTCGGTTATCTCGTCGGTCGCGGGTTCCTCGGGGTCTCGAAGCGGGAGTTCGTGGTCCTCCAGTCGCGTCAGGTCGGCCCGCCAGTCGGGTTGGACGCGGTCGAGCTGTGCTTTCACTCGGCGGTCCAGTTCCTCGCGCAGGTCGTCGAGGAACTGCCGGAGCTCCTTCAGTTCGGCGAGCGTGACGTCCGACTCCTCGAGTTCCGCGCGAACGAGATCGGCGTCGGCCGTCGACGTCGCGCTCTCGTCGTCGAACTCGAGGGGCTGGATGACGCGTGTCAGTTCGGACTCGGCGTCACGGAGACTCACGTCGCCGACAGCGTCGCTGACGAGGTCGCGGACCCGCGGTTCCAGCATGTGCGCCTCGTCGCAGACGAGGAACGTCGAGTCGTCGAGAAGCGCACCGGTGAACGTCGACGCCGTCGTCGGGTCGAACGCGTGGTAGTAGTTGCCGACGACGACTTCGACGTGAGGGAGAACCGCCCCCATCATCGAATGCGGACAGGTTCCGAACCCCGCCGACAGCGACACGAGGTCGTCGGGTTCGAGCAGCCCCCGGTCGGCGAAGTCGAACGGCACCGCCTCGACGGGGTCGCCGTCCTCCGGCAGGTCGTCGAGGAACTGCGCGTAGAAGGGGCAGAACTCCGTGTCGCCGTACTCGGGGGTCTCTGGAAGGTAGGGCGTCGGATCGCCCGCAGTCTCGAGGTAGTCCGGGCCGCCCGCCCCCGAGTCGGCGAGGCCGGTCTGGGCCTGTCGCGCCTGCGAGACGAGCGACGCCGCGGTGGTGTCGCCGCCGTCGCCGACGAGGTTTCGCGTCCGCTCGCGGAGTCCCTCACAGCGGTCGTAGACGTTCGTCTCGTCGACACCGGCGACGCGCTCGCGACTGTAGGGACAGACGTCGGCCTTGCCGACGAGCGTCAACCCGGAGACGGGTCGCCAGTCGTCGGGGAGGTTCTCGTTTATCGTCCGGAGGTCGTCCTCGAACTGTCGCAGTTGCTGTTTGACGCTCGTGAGGACGACCACTCGCTCGTAGTCGGAGTCGGGATCGCGTACGCGGTCGATGCCCGCGGTGAGCGCGAGCATGGTCTTGCCAGTGCCGCAGGCGCCTTCGAGCACCGTGAACCCGCCGCGTGATGCGGTCTCGATGGTGGTCTCGATCCCCTCTGCCTGCTCCGGATACGGCTCCGCGTGGCCGAACACCGACTTCCAGGTCACGACGTTTCCTCGCTCGTAGCCATGGTTAGCTGTATCGGAGCGTGGTCGCGGCTTCACACAAAAACTCTGGTTCGGTCACAGGAGGCTCGCTCCGTGGACGACGACCGAGAGGTTGTTCGCGAAGACGAACAGGCCGACGGCGAGCAACGACCCGAGCCAGAGTTCGATTCCGAACGCGAAGTAGCGAGCGTGCGGGTCGGGTGTCCGCCGGAGCATCCGTACCACCCCGGCGAAAGACACGCTGACGAGTACCACCACCGCCACGTGGACGCCGACGAGCACTGGCAGCTCCTGCCGAAGGAGCCACGCCATCAGCGGGTTGCTCTCCGCGCCGACGCCGACGACCGCGGCCGCAGCGATCGAGGTCAGGAGATCGACCGTCACGAGCAAGAACAGCGAGACGGCCAGCCAACTCCAGTACTCCTCGATGCGCCGTTCGCGGCGGGTCGACGGGTGACGCTGCCACCAACGGTGTCGTCCGCGCACGTCAGATCCCACCCGACTCTGGCCGTCTCATCTACTAACTCCGACAGTCGCCACCGTGATGAACGTCGGGGTGAACCGGGTGAACGTCGGGGCGGGTCGGGTCACGACCCGTGGCCGACACGAGCAGTGACGTTCTCCGACGAGGCGGCTTCGACCGCCGCGAGCGCGTCGATCTGACGGCCGTGCTCCGTCTCGCGTGCGGTCGCCTCGAGCAGCTGTTCGACCTGTTTCGGAGAGAGTTCGCCGTCGCGTGACTTCACGAGTGCGGCCGACCCCGCGACGTACGGAGCCGCCGCAGACGTGCCGTAGAACGTTCCGGCGGCCGTCGTCTCGACGCCGTCGGGAGCCGTGACGTCGGGCAGCGTGCCGGTCCGGTCCTGTGAGCTGTACGCTCGAACGTGACCGCTCTTCGCGTCGAGCGCACCGACGGTGATGACGCGCTCGCTCGTCGCCGGCGCGACCATGCTGCCCGCCGCCGTCGTATACGTCAGCGAGTGGTGTGAAGAGAACAGACGGAGCTGTGTCTCGTCGGCCGCGTCCTCGTGGGTGTAGACGCCGACGTAGTAGACTCCCTTCGGGACGACGGCGTCGACCGTCTCGACGGACGAGGCGTTCTCGCCGTCCTGTCGCGTCGTTGACTTCGCGACGACCGGATCCTCGCCGGGCGTCTTCCGGTAGAGATAGAGGTCGTAGTCCGCCGAACTGTTCCAGTAGAGATTCAGCGAGACGCGCCCGCTCGTCACGTCGCCGCCGGCGAGGGCGTTCGACTCGGAGTCGGGCGCGAACGAGACCCACTCCTCGCCGTCGGCGACGCCGGCCCAGTGACGGTTGGCGTAGTTGCCCGCCGACGTCACGAAGACAACGCCCCGGTCGGACGCGCGCTCGGCGGCCGCCGAGATGCGGTTCATCTCGCCGGTCGTCGGCGCGAAGTAGCTTCCCGAGTCGACGATGACGTCGACGTCCTGCTCGACCAGCCAGTCGACGGCGTCGGCGTACGACCGCGGGGTGGGACTGTCGCCGACGCCGGCGAGATAGAGCGCCGCGTCCGGGGTGGTCCGGGTGACCACCTCGGCGACGGCTGTGTCGTGTGCGGTCTGCGTGGTACGACGTCCCTCGTCGGCGCGGTAGTGGCCGGCGACGCGGTCGGCGATGGCGGCGTTGTCGGCGTCGAACGCGCTGCCGACGACGCCTACTTTCACGTCTTCACCGGTGATCCCCCGTCTGTGCAGTTCGTCGGCACGGATCGCACGCACGCCGTCGGTGCCGCGACTGCCCTCGCTGTGGAGCCCGGCGATCGACTCTCGGGGGTCGTCGACGGTGGTCCGCGCCTCGATCGACGCCTGTATCGCGCCGCGTTGCATGACAAGGAGGTCGTCGTACTGAGAGGGACCGCCGAGGGTGGCGTCGCCCGGCATCGACGACTGCGTGAGCGCGGGGGCTGCGAAGGTCGACGCGAACAGGAGTGCGAGTACCACGTGGACGGCGACTCGTCGCGGGCGCTGGCTCACACCCGCCCACCCCTGGTTCGCCTCGCCGTCATCCACTCACCTCCGTCGATGATCCCAGACGGCGACCACGGCGAGGACGAGCAACCCGCCGAGGAGGAACGCCGCACCGGGCGGCAGCAGTCCGAGGAGCGGTCCGGTCGCGCCGCCGACGCTGTCGCCGACGCGAGGGGCGGTCCCCGGGCCGCCGACGTCGACGACGCTCGTCCCGAAGGCGAACTGGACGAGGAGACTCGCAACTCCGAGCACCGCCACCGTCCCGAGCAACCGTCGCAACGAGTCCAGGAACGTCGATCGGTCGTCTTCCCGCCCGACGCAGACGACGAGCGAATCGTCGGTCGGCGCGTAGACGTTCATCTCCCGCCCTTTCACCGAGTATCGCGTGTCGGTGACCTGTATCAACCCGGCGTCCTGCAGGTTCGTCAGGTGGTGTCGGATGTTCTGGAGCGAGGTGTCGACCGTCTCGGAGAGTTCCGAGGCCGTCGCGGGAGCCTCGTGAAGCGCGGTGAGAATGGAGCGGGCTGTCTCCGAGGAGAGCGAACTGATGAGTTGGTCCGACTCCTCGTCGTCGAGCCAGAGCACGCGGAGGTCACCGTCCCGCTTCTGAGACGGCTGCGTGTCAGACGGTAGCAGCCCTGACATATCCCTTCATTATACGGCGACGAAGTAAACCCTTCGGAATCCGTTAACACACGTCGAAACAGAGAGTACGGACGACAGATCGGTTAGGAGACGCTCGCGTCGGTCGGTTCTGCTGCGGGTCGTGGGAACGCGTCGAGGACGTACAGTGCCGTGAGACCGAGGAGAACGGCGGTGAGGCCGCCCGCAGCGGCGAGGAAGACGACGTCGAACCCGAGACCGACCTCCCGGAGATAGCCGAGCGTCCCGCTTCCGCCCGCCTCGAGGAGGAGCGCGGTCCCGCTGAAGACGGCGTAGGCGGCCGCCCGGTTGTCGGCCGGCAGCACGCCCAGGACGTAGGTGTCGAGCGCCGGAAAGAGGCTGTGGACGACGTAACCGATCGCCGCCGTGACCGCGAACAGCGCCGCCCGCGAGGAGACGAGCGTCAGCGCGACGAGACAGACGACGAACGCGAGGTGGATCGCGAGGACGTAGGGGACGTTCGGCAGGCGGTCGGCGAGTCGGCCGCTCAACCAGAACGCGGGGACGCCGGCCGCGAAGACGACCGTCAGCATCGTCCCGGCCGTCGTCGGCGACAGCCCTTTCACCGTCGTCATGTACTCGACGTAGAAGTTGAACAGTCCCTGCCAGACGAAACCGAGCGCGGCGACCATCACCACGCCGAGCAGGATGGTGCGCCAGTGTGTCAGCGCCGCCAGGAAGTCGCGGTCGGCGTCGGCGTTCTCGGGCACCGTGTCGCCGTCGGCGACGACGGCGAGCGCGAGCGTCACGACGGCCGCCGCGGCCGTCAGCAGCCAGAACACCGCCCGCCACGTCGCCTGCGAGAGCAGCCAGACGGCGACCGTCGGCACGACGACCGCCGCGAGCTGGCTCGCCATCCCGTGGATGCCGACGACCCGGCCGACCGACTCCGGGTAGAGTTCGCCGAGCAGCGGGACCGCCGAGACGAAGTACGCCCCCGAGGCGAGACCGATGCAGAACGCTCCCAGTTGGAGCGTCAGGAGCGACGTCGCCGACGCGGTGAACGCGGCGGCCGCCGTCAGAAGCACGCCAGTTCCGAGGACGACCCGGTGTCGCGGCACGCGCGTCAGGAGCACACCGACGGGGATGCGCGGCAGCGCCGACCCCCACCAGACGAGCGAGATGACGAGGCCGACGGCGGCCGACCCGATACCGAACTCCGTCCGGAGCGGTTCGACGAGCGGCGCGAAGGCGACTCTGCCGAAGTTGACGAGGAAGACGAACCCGCAGAGCGTCCCGAACAGTCGGCTAGTCACTGGTTTCGCTTCGTCGAGCGGGTGGTCAAACGTTGCGACTCGACTGCTCGTGTGCCCGGTGACAGCAACCCACACACGGACGGCAGTCACTCGGTTACCCAGAGAGATTAACACTCGTCCGAGCGAACCCCGGCACATGATAACCGCCGAACGCATGGCCGTCGTCGACCGCAACGCGGCGGCGCTGGGCGTCCCCCAGAAGCAACTGATGGAGTCGAGCGGGAACGCCGTCGCCCGCGTGGTCCGCGAGACCGCAGACCCCGGCGCGACGGTCGCCGTCGTCGCCGGTCGCGGCAACAACGGCGGCGACGCCTTCGTCGCCGCCCGCTTCCTGAAGGAGTACGACGTGACGGTCCACCTCCTCGGCCGCCCCGAGACGATTACGACCGACGTCGCCCGCGAGAACTGGGAGGCACTCGAAGCGGCCGAGGCCGACATCACCGTCGTCCGCGACTCCCGGGACCTCGACCTCGGCGAACCGGACGTCGTCGTCGACGCGATGCTCGGCACCGGCATCACCGGATCGCTCCGGGAACCGGAGGCGTCGGCCGCTCGTGCGGTCAACGAGGTCGACGCGACGGTCGTCGCCGTCGACGTCCCCTCCGGCGTCGACGCGGACACCGGCGAGGCCGCCGAGGGGGCCGTCGAGGCCGACCGCGTCGTCACCTTCCACGACACGAAGCCGGGGTTGACCGATCTCGACGCCGAGGTCACCGTCGCCGACATCGGCATCCCCGCGGCCGCAGAGCGGTTCGTCGGCCCCGGCGACCGCCGGATCCTCGCGGGCGTCGGCGGCGACACCAAAGGCGAGAACGGGCGGGTGTTCGTCGTCGGCGGCGGTCCCTACACCGGTGCGCCGGCGCTGAGCGCGCAGGCCGCGCTCCGAGCGGGCGCGGACCTCTCGTTCGTCGCCTGTCCCGACAGCATCTTCGACGTGCTCGCGGGCTACGCGGAGGACCTCATCGTCCAACCGTACGACGGCGACCATCTGACGCCCGACCAGATCGACGACCTCGTGGACACGGCCGAGAGCCACGACGACGTGGTCGTCCTCGGACCGGGTCTCGGGACGCACGACGAGACGATGGAGGCGGCCCGTCAGTTCCTCGCTCGGTTCGAGGGGCCGGTCGTCGTCGACGCCGACGCACTCTCGGTCGTCCCCGAGGTGGAGACCGACGCGACGCTCGTCTGTACGCCCAACAGTCACGAACTCGCCGAGATGGGGGGGCCGGACGTCGACGACCTCCGCGAGCACGCCGACGAGATCGAGTCGTTCGCCGCCGAGCTCGGACACGTCGTCCTCGCGAAGGGGAAGTACGACGTCGTCAGCGACGGCGAGACGACGCGCGTCTGTCGGGCCGGCACGCGCGGGATGACCGTCGGCGGGACGGGTGACGTGCTCGCGGGCATCACCGCGGCACTTCTCGCCTCCCACGACCCGTTCGACGCCGCGTGCCTCGCCCCCTTCGCCAACGGGACGGCCGCCGAACTGCTCGACGACCGCCACAGCGGACTGCTGGCGTCGGACATCCTGGACGAACTGCCGCGGGCGCTCTGGGGCGAGGGTGAGGACGATGAGTGACCCGAGCGACGACCCGAGTGGGACGGAGGAGTTGACTCACACCGACGCCGAGGGGAACGTCCAGATGGTCGACGTGGGCGCGAAACCCGACACCGCTCGCCGGGCGATCGCCCGCGGCATGATCCACCTCCAGCCGTCGACGGTCGAGGCTATCCAGGCCGACGAGATCGGGAAGGGCGACGTGCTCGCCACCGCCCGGATCGGCGCGATCCAGGCGGTCAAACACACGTGGGAGACGATCCCGATGTGTCACCAGATCCCCATCACGAACGTCGACACGACTTTCGACGTGCGCGAGGACCACGTCGTGCTCGACGTCGCCGTCGAGACGACCGGCAAGACCGGCTGTGAGATGGAGGCGCTGGAGGGCGTGACGACCGGTCTCAACGTCGTCTGGGATATGGTGAAGGCCGCAGAGAAAGACGAGGAGGGACAGTACCCCGGGACGCGTATCACGGACGTCGAGGTCGTCTCGAAGGAGAAGCGAGCGGTCGACGAGGCGGAGTAGCGCAGCTTAGTTCGTCGCTACCGACAGGTCGGCGGCTTTCGACCGTGCCTTCTCGACGATCTCCGGGCGAGCCTTGAAGTCGATGAGGACGTTCTCGTCGGTGTACTCCTCCTCGTCGACGTGGCCGTGGTCGTGGATCCACGAGACGACGCTCATCGTCTCGTCGGTCATCGGCAGCATCAGTCGTTCCTCGTGCCACGCGGGCAACTCGGCTTCGATGCGGCGACACAGTTCGTCGACGTTCTCGCCGGTGAGTCCCGAGACGGCGACGGGGCTGGGCGCGAGCGCCGTCAGCGCCTGCATCTTCTCCTCCAGCTTCTCGTCGTCGACCTTGTCGATCTTGTTCAGCACCGTCACGATAGGTGCCTCGTTGCGCTCGTACAGCGTGTCGTGGCAGGTGACGAGCTTCTCGCGGATCTCCTGGACCGACTCGCTGGCGTCGACGACGAGCAAGACGAGGTCCGCACGGTAGACCGAGTCCAGCGTCGACTGGAACGACTCGACCAGCCAGTGGGGCAGATCGGAGATGAACCCGACCGTGTCGGTCAGGAGCACGTTCCGCATCCCCGTGTCCGCCCGGCGGGTGGTCGTCCCGAGCGTCGTGAAGAGCATATCCTCCGACTCGGCGGTCGTGTCGAGGTCCGGATGGAGCTCCTCGTTCTCGTCGACGTCGAGGTCCGCGGCGAGGCGACGCATCAGCGTCGACTTCCCCGCGTTGGTGTAACCCGCCAGCGCGACGAGGTCGAAACCGGACTCGCGGCGTTCGGCGCGGCGCGTCTCCTCCTTGTCGGCGATGGCGTCCAGCTCCTGCTTGATGTTGGAGATCTGTGCCTTGATGTCGCGCTCACGGCTCTCGTCGTACTCGCCGAGCCCCATGAACCCGGGTCGCTCGTCGCGCTTGGCGAGACTCGCCTTCGCGGCGGCTCGCGGCAGTTCGTAGCGTAGCTCCGCGAGTTCGACCTGGAGCTGCGCCTTCCGGGTCTGAGCACGCTGACCGAAGATGTCGAGGATGAGCGTGAACCGGTCGACCACCTCGGCCCTCTCGGGGAGCTTCTGTCCGATGTTGTACGTCTGATATGGGCCGAGGCGGTTGTCGACGACGACGGTGGTCGCACCAGTCTCTCTGACCAGCGCGGCAAGTTCGTCGACTTTCCCCTTCCCGAATCCGTAGGCGGCGTCCTCCTCGCGGGTCTGCGTGAGCGATCCGACGACGTCGTAGCCCGCGGCGTTGGCGAGGTCGGTGATCTCTTCGAGGTCGGCTGTTCCGGCGTCGACGCGCTTTGCGACGACTGCTTTCGTCCCTGTCATGGTGTTATAGTAGTAACTTTCGGGCGGCGTACGCGGCGTGGTGTGCGGCCTGCACGGTTTCGCGTTCCGCTATGCTCTCGATGTACTTGAACGCTGGTTGGAACTCCAGACCGACGCGTTCTGTCGGCTCTTCGTAGAACTCACCGTGCTCGGCGACGACGGGGCCGTCGGGGGCCGTCGGGAGTTCCGCGACGGCGTCGGCGACGACCGCCAGCGTCGCGTCCAGCGTCGGCTGGGCGCGGCTGGTGGCGAACCCCATCCCTTCGATGCTGCGGATACGTGTCGAGTCGACGACGGCGTGGACGGCGGCGGCGACCATCAGATACTCGCCGGCCTCCTCGTGGCGGCCGCTGATGTCGACGCCCACCACCTCAGGGGTGGGGGCACCCCACCTCGCGTTCGTCTGTCCGTTCCATACTCGCGCGTAGGTCACCGTCACTCTTGAAGCTTCCCGGCGACCGTTCGGGAGTACGACCGCTCTCGACAGCTGAGTGTCTCTCCTCTTTTATTTTACTTCTTACAGACCTGTTTCTCCTTCGAACAGCTATCGCCCGACTCAGCACAAAGGTCTTAACAGAGAGTGACAGATACGTGACTATGATACAAGCGGACCTCCCCATCGCGATCGACTTCCGACAGCTCGGCGTCGAGGCGGGGTCGGGGGCGATCGTCGGCGGCATCGTCGGTTTCGCCGCTAAAAAGGTAGCCAAGGTGATCGCCGTCCTCGTTGGCCTCGAACTCGCGCTGTTCAAGTTCCTCGAGTCGCGCGAGATCCTCAGCGTCGACTGGGAGAAGCTCACCTCGGGGCTCCTGAAGACGAGCGAGAGCGCCGCCACTGGCGCGCCGCCGGACTGGGTGATGACGATCCTCTCGACGCTGTCGATCTCCGGCGGGTTCGCCGCCGGCTTCCTCCTGGGGTTCAAGAAAGGATAGCTCACGGATAGCTCGTCGTGGATTCGGCGTCCGATCAGTCCTGAGCGGGGAGTCCGGCCCGCTCGAGGCTCGTACTGATTCCCCGACGGAGCCGTTCGGAGAGCGCCTGTTGGGAGACGTCGAGCTCCGCTCCGGTCGTCCCCCGCGGGATCTCGAAGTAGCCCCGCTCGTGCGAGAGTGCGAGCGCTTGCCGTTGGGAGTCGGTGAGGTCGGACGCCGCCGTCTCGGCCGACGTGGTCTCCTCGTAGAGCGCGTCGAGCGTGAACGTTCTATCTCGCTTTCGGAACCAGTCGGCGAACGCTCTGACCGCCTCGTGGTCGGGGAACCGGATCCGCATCCACACCTGATCGGCAGTGACGACGCCGTCGACGAACGTCCCGTCGAGGTCAGTGATCAGCGTCGTGAACGACTCACACTCGCCTCGCGCCGTGTAGTTCACACGGTACAGACGGCGCGTCTCCTCGACGGTGAGCGTCCGGACGTCGGCGACGGTGGGGTCCTCGTCGAGGCCTCGCTCGAACGCGTCGAACTCGCCGCCGTTGGCCCAGAACAGGAGCTTGATCGGCCCGTCTCGGACCATCCGGTCGTCGACGTGCTCGACGCGCATTGTGGGCGCGGCGCGCAACGCATCCTTCAGTATCGAACAGTCGGTGGTGAACTCGGCAGTGTACATCACGGTCGGAAGCGACAGTGCAGTCGATGTGCACTGACGGCCCCGGATATTACACTCCGATATCGCCGATTGATAACGGTTGTTCGAACCGTGATATCAACACTCACGAGTGGGCCACGACCCTCGTCCCTGCTCTCAGCCGGCATTTCGGGTCTCGACACGCCAGTCGACCGTCCGGCCCGCGTGTTACACGGTACCTCTCGTCTCCAATGATTTAACCGTCTCCGTCTCCCATATAACCTGTGAGTGAAGAATCAGGGCGTCGGAACCTTCGGATGCCCAACAGTGACGAGATGTTCGCCGTCGTGACCGAGATGCTCGGTGGAAACCACGTTCGCCTCCGCTGCCAGGACGGGAAGGAGCGACTTGGCCGGATCCCCGGTCGTATGAAGTACCGGACCTGGATCAACGAGGACGACGTCGTCCTCATCGAACCGTGGGACTGGCAGGACGAGAAGGCCAACATCGAGTGGCGCTACACGGGGCAGGACGCAGACCAGCTCCGCCGCGAAGGCCACATCCAGTAGACCGCGTCTCGACCGGCACACTCCACGTCACTGCTGGCTGATTCGTTCGAACCGACACAGAACTGTCTTCCGCACGCTTCTATCGTGAGTCGCTGGCTACTCCAGCACTGCCGAGAGTGGGATCTTCGGCCGAGCGAGGTGACGGCACCGGACGTTGCGGCTACCGAACGTTGAGGTCGTCTTTGTCCTTGACGACGCGGGTCTCCGCCTCGCCGCTGGTCAGGTCGTTGACGAGGTCGTAGAAGTCGTTCTGCATCCCTGCGGGGAACGTCAGCACGCCGACCCACGAGCCGTCGTTCTGCCACTCCTCGCGTTCGAGGTCGCCGAACTTTCGGACGCGAGCCTGCGCGCTCCCGGCGTACTCCGCGGGGAGGTTGACCGCGATGGTGACCTCGGCGAAGCGGATGGGGATCACCGGGCGGAGCGCGTCGAGCGCGTCGTCGACCTGCGTCTCGACCGGCTCCATCGGGTCGATCCTGAACCCCGCCTCCTCCAGTGCGCGCTCGATACGCTCCGGTGGGTGGGGCGCGTCGTCCATCTGCGGGTTCACCGCGTTGCGCGTGATGCGCGTGATGAGCTGTTTGCGCTTCTGCTCTTGCATCTCGCGGCGCTGTTCGGCGGTGATCTGGATCTCCCCGCGTTTGACGACTTCGGGGATGATCTCCATCGGGTCCGTCGTCCCGAACACCTTCTCCAGGTCGCTCTCGGCGGGGCGGTCCCCGCGAGAGGCGTCCTCGAAGACGTCCTCGGCGGCGATGACCTCTTCCAGTTCGCCCTCGAACTCGTCGCGTTTCATCGCCAGCGCCGCGTCGGGGTCGATGAGCACCTCGAACCGGGCACCGTGCGATTCGAGTCGTGCCGTCACGGCTTCGTCGAGTGAAATCATACGACGGGATACCACCTCCGACGTTAAAAGCTCTCCCCGACGCTGACACGAATCGGTCGACGCTCCCTTCGTGCTCAGAACCCCTTCCCGAGCAGCTCGCGGGCGACGATGTTCTTCTGGATCTCCGAGGTTCCCTCGTAGATCTGCGTGATCTTCGCGTCGCGGTAGAGCCGCTCGACGTCGTAGTCGTCGACGTAGCCGGACCCGCCGTAGATCTGGACGGCCTCGTCGGCCGCGTCGGTGGCGACCCGCGAGGCGAACTCCTTGGCCATCGACGCGAGGGCGGTCAGCTGTCCCTCGTCGTTGTCGACGCTCCACGCCGACTTGTAGGTCAGCTGTCTGGCCGCCTCCGTCCGGATGTGCACGTCGGCGAGCTTGTGCTGTATCGCCTGGAACTCGCCGATGGAGCGCCCGAACTGCTCTCGCTCCTGTGCGTAGTCGAGGGCGCGTTCGCAGGCCCCCTTGGCGATGCCGACGCCCTGCGCTGCGACGGCGGTGCGGGTCTCGTCGAAGAACTGCATCAGTTGGAGAAACCCCATCCCTTCGGTGCCCACGAGGTTCTCCTCGGGGACGCGCACACCGTCGAATCGGAGCTCGGCCGTGTCGCTCGCGCGGATGCCGAGCTTCCCGGTTATCTTGTCGGCCTCGAACCCGTCGCGGTCGGCTTCGACGACGATCTGTGAGAACCCCGAGTAGCGGTCGTCGGCGTCGGGGTCGGTCTGACACATCACGACGAAGTAGTCGCCGACGCTCCCGTTAGTGATCCACATCTTGTTGCCGTCTATCACCCACTCGTCGCCGTCTCTCTCGGCACGCGTCGAGACAGCGGTCACGTCGGAGCCAGCCAGCGGTTCGCTGATGGCTGCGCCCATCACCGCCTCGCCTTCGGTGATCGGCGGGAGATACCGCTCTTTCTGCTCGTCGGTGCCGAACTCGACGATGGCCTCCGCACCGAATCCAGCGCTCGTGATACACAGTCCGATCCCTGGGTCGACCGCGAACAGCTCCTCGGTGACGAGCGCGTTCTCCAACGACGAGTAGCCGACACCACCGTACTCGACCGGGAAGTGTGCCCCCGTCAGCCCCATCTCGGCAGCCTTCTCGACGATCTCGTACGGGTACTTCTCCGCTCGGTCGTACTCGCTCGCGACGGGCGCGATCTCGTTCTCGGCGAACCGCCGGACCTCCTCTTGGATGGCGCGATGCTCCTCGGAGAGTGCGTAATCCATGACAGACAATAACAGACAATCTCGGTATAGCTGTTTTGACACTCGAAACAACGCACTGGCCGTGGTTTCGACGGAGACCGGTCGTCCGTCGATCGAGGGACGCGAAACGCTATATCGCCCTCCCGCCTCTCTCGGGTGATGAGCACGACGTCCCCCGGGGAGAGTCTCGAAGCACGGATCGAGCGGTTCGTGATGCGGAACTTCCCACAGATTCAGCTGCACGGCGGCGACGCCGGTGTCGACGCCGTCGACGAGGAGACGGGCGAGGTGTGGATCTCGCTGACCGGCGCCTGTTCGGGCTGTGGCATCTCGCCGATGACGATCCAGGCGCTGAAGCGTCGGATGCTCGCCGAGTTCGACGAACTCAGCGAGGTCCACGCCGGGACGGGGATGTGGGCACACGACCGCGGCGACGGCGGTAGCGACGACGAGACGTTCTCCGACGTCCCGTTCTGACGACCCCTCGATACGGGTGTAGACGGTGTTTTGGTGGGTGCTAAACGCCGATAAGGCAGAGATTACTTAACCTCGCCGTCGCCGTTGGTCCGGGCGAGTCATGGCCACCACAGTCTACCACGTCGTCTGCCGCGACTGCAACGTCGAGTCGCTCGTCGACACCGAGACCGCCGCCGAACAACTCGTCGACAGCCACGTCACCGAGTCGGATCACACGGTCGAGTTCGACCGAGTCGACTGAACGGCCGTCGACGATTCGCGTCGCTACTCTCCAGTCGCCGTCGCTCTCGACACTCCGCGTCCGAAGAATCGGTGACCGACGGGGAGCGTCGACCGGCTAGCCGAGCTGTTCGACGACGTCGACGAGATCGGCTTTGTCTTGGACGCCGACGACCGTCTTCGCCTCCTCGCCGTTCGCGAAGAACTTCAGCGTCGGCACCGAGCGGATCCCCTGCGACTGGGCGAACTCCTGTAGCTCCTCGATGTCGACCTTGGCGACGACGGCGTCGGTCTCGGCGGCGATCTCCTCGAGCGTCGGCTCGAGCATCTTACACGGGCCACACCAGTCGGCGTAGAAGTCGACGAGGACGACGTCGTTCTCGTCGACGAGTCGTTCGAGGTGGGCTTCGTCTTCGACGTGAATCGGCGTTCCGGTCGCCTCGGTTTCGCTCATGCCCCCATCTACTGATGGGACGGGCTTAACTATTGAGCAGGTATGTCGGCGGTGTGCACGACCGCCTCCGAGCGGTTCGTGGACGGCGGCGACCGACTCGGGTGGTATCGAAACCGAGAGACACCGACTCACACCGCGTAGTGGAGGACGACGCCGTCGTCAAGTCGCTCGACGTCGGTCAACTCCAGCCGCGGGAACTCGTCGACGTCGACGAACCCCTCGCCGTCGGCCAGCGTCGGCGCGTCCCGACCGCCAATGACGAGCGACCCGACGTACAGGGAGAGTTCGTCGACGAGTCCCGCCTCGAACAGCGAGAAGACGATCTCGCCGCCGCCCTCGACCATGACCCGCTCGACGTCGTGGCTCTCGAGCGCCTCGAACCCGGCCGCGAGGTCGACGCGTTCGTCGCCCGCCCGGAGGACGACGCCTCCCGTCGCCTCGAGCGCCTCGACTCGGTCGTCGGGGGCGATGTCTGCGACGAGGAGGTAGGTCGTCGCCTCGTCGTCGAGGATCCGCGCGTCGGTCGGCGTCCGGGCGCGCGAGTCGGCGACGACGCGGGCCGGGTTGCCGGGACGGCCGTTCCGGAGTCGCTGGACGCGGCGGTCCTCGACGTCCAGCGTGAGGTGGGGATCGTCGGCGAGGACGGTGCCGACGCCGACCATCACTGCGTCGGCCGCCGCCCGGAGGCGGTCCATCCGGTCGAAGTCCTCCGGACCGCTGATCTCGATCTGCTCGCGCCGCCGCGAGGAGAGCTTCCCGTCGACGCTCGTCGCGGCGTTGACGACGACGTGCATAGATGGGTGGTCGCGCGGGGGGAGAAAACGGTTTTCGGTGCTTCGACACGAGTTCAGACCTGCGGACGACGTCTCACACGTCTCGGGTCCCGGCTCCGTGGTCGCGGGACGCAGCGACCGTCCGCCGTCGGCTCACTGGCGGCGAATCCCGTACCGAGGCGGGCTTTTAAATAATCCCGCAGGCAACGTAGGGCAACATGGTTCGAGTGTTGATGCTCGGGTGGGGATACCCGCCGAACGTGACGGGCGGGTTGGACACCCACGTCGGCGAAGTGTTCGATCGGATGGAAGCGCGCGACGACGTCGACGCGCAGTTGATTCTCCCCACGGAGTACGCGCCGGAGGGTCGCGAGAACATCGAGGGGGTCGCCACGGGCGACGGCGACATCATCACTCGCATCGGCCGGCTGAGCAAGCGGTTCGCCGAGAAGGCCGCCGAGGACGACTTCGACGTCGTCCACACCCACGACTGGTTCGGCTACGGTCCGGGGTCGCGAGCACAGCAGAGCGACGAGGATGTCAAGTGGATCACGTCGTTCCACTCGCTCTCCTCGGATCGGAACGTCGACCCGCCCCAGCGGGAGGTCGAGACCGAACAGCGCGTGACTAACCGCTCGGACTTCCTCATCTCCGTCAGCCATCTGCTGGCGGACAAACTGAAGCGCGAGTACGGCGGCGACTCCCACGTCGTCCACAACGGGTTCACCGAACCGGAGTTCGGCGGCCGCGACATGAAAGCGGAGTTGGGAATCGACGGCGAGATGTTGTTCTTCGTCGGGCGACACACCGACCAGAAGGGGATCTCGCATCTCATCTACGCGATGAAGAAGCTCCGGAACCCCGACGTGACGCTCGTCGTCGGCGGGAAGGGTCATTTGACCGAACAGTTGAAGAAGTTCGTCGAACTGCTCGGCGTCGAAGATCAAGTCGAGTTCGTCGGCTACATCCCCGAGGAGCAGCTCGGCGACTACTACGCCTCCGCGGACGTGTTCGTCTCGCCATCGCTGTCGGAACCGTTCGGCATCACCGTCACCGAGGCGCTCGCGGCGGGGACGCACGTCGTCTCGACGCCCGCCGGCGTCATCGAGTGTCTGCCGGAGGACTGTGTCGTCGAGGTCGAGATCGACTCCGAGTCGATCGCCGGCGGCATCGAGAAGGGGCTCGAACGCGCCCGCAAGGGACCGCCGGAGTACGAACCGCGCACCTGGAACGAAGTGGTCGACGAGACGATCGACGTCTACGAGAAGGTCGCCGCGGGCGACTACTAAGCGGGTCGGACTGACTGACTCGGGCGGTCTACCGATAGACGCAGTACTCGGTCACTTTCTCGCTGTGGACGATGCGGAACCCGTCGCTCGTCTTCGTGACGCCAGGCCCGCGTCGGATCGACTGGTACGGACTGTCGTCGGGGACCGACTGGTAGGGGCTGTCGTCCGGCACGGACTGATACGGACTGTCGCTCCGCGCCGACTGGTACGGACTGTCCAGGTCGGCGTCGACGTCGAACCCCTCTGGCGGCAGGTAGATCCGCTCGCCGCTTTCCGAGCGGACGACGACGGCCGCCTCCTGCGTTCCCGTGATCGTTATCTCCGTCTTCCCGTCGGCCACGCGCATCGAACAGTCGAACTCCTCGGGCATGCCCGGGAGTGGACGCGCGGGGCACTTAGCAGTTCGTACCGGTGCAACGAGAACGACCCGTCTGTCGGAACGACAGTATTGACTCAGCGAGAGTCCCCAAGATTTGACATTACAGGAAAATTTTAATACTGGAGCGGTTCGGAATCTAGTTGGAGATATGACATCAATAGACAGACGGACTGCGCTCAAAGCGTTCGGTAGCTCGCTGGTAGCATCGGGACTGGCTGGGAGTGTCAACGCCCACGGCGAGGAGGGTGGAGACGGTACGGCGGCGAACGAGGGTCGACTGCGACTGTTCAGCGACGTCGCAGTCGACGGTGCGCTCGAAGCGGTCACGCAGGGAAACTACGTCTACGTCGCGACCGGGAGTGGTCTCGCAGTCGTCGACTGGCGCAACCCTGCCCGCCCAGAGGTCGTCGCTCGACTCGACGCGAGCGACCCTGACGAGGGAGAAGTCGGCGGCATTCTCGACGTCAAGGTCGACGGAGACCTTGCGAGTCTCGCGAGCAACGAGGGCTCCGGCGTCACGCTCGTCGACGTGAGCGACCCCACGACTCCCGAGGAACTGGGGTTCTACGACGCTGGTCACGGCATCCACAACAACTTCCTCGACGGAGAGTACGCCTATCTCACCGTCAACGAGTCGAGTGACTACCCCTTCAGCGAGGCGCGGACCGAGGTCGTCGACGTGAGCGATCCGACGGCCCCGGTCAAAGTCGGCGAGTATCGACTCAGAGACCACTTTTCGGGTTACGCGACGAGTGGGACGAGTCCCTGTCACGACGTCTACGTCCAAGACGACCGCCTCTATCAGGCCTTCTGGGACGCGGGGACGGTCGTCGCCGACGTCTCCGATCCGAGCGACCCTCAGACAGTGTCGCAGTTCGGCGCAGCACCGAAGGGCGACGAGGAATTCTCTGGGTCGTTCCCGCTCGAACGGTACCTCACTTCCCCCGGAAACGCCCACTACGTCCAGCCGTCTCCGGAGGGTCGGTACGTCTACGTCGGTGCGGAGACGTTCCCGGGTGAGTACGTCGAGGACCCGGACCACCACGACTACGGCGGTATCAAGGTGTTCGACGTCTCCGACCCCGACGACCCGTTCGAACTCACGCGCATCGCACCACCGAACCTCGACGTCTTCCGAACCTCCCACAACTTCGACGTCACCGAGAACCGCCTGCACACGTCGTGGTACGACGGCGGTGTCGCAGTCTTCGACGTCACCGACCCCGCGACCCCGGAGCGAGTCGGCCACTACGCGGCGGAAGGGTCGTCGTTCTGGACGGCGGTACAGGCCCGTGGGTTCACCGTCGGCAGCGACATCGGTGGCGGACTCGTCTTCCTCCACGCCGACAGGGGCAGTAGACGACCACCCGCGTTCGAGGGCGACGCTCGACCGACGGGACCGGAGGTCGACCTCTCGCCGTGAGACGGTCGTGGTCGACCTCTCGCCGTGAGACGGTCGTGGTCGACCCCGCGCGTCGTACCGCCTGCTGTGAGCGATACTTTTTATCCCACGAGGCCGAAGCCGTTTCCGATGCAGTTAGACGACCATGCCGAGGAGCTCGCCTCCGCTCTCGGCGTTGACAAAGAGGAGGTCAAGAGCGATCTGGAGAACCTCGTACAGTACAGCGTCCCGCTGGACGAGGCCAAGCAGAGTATCCGACGAAAACACGGTGGTGGCAGCGGCGGCGGGTCCTCCCCGTCGACGAAGGACGTCGCCGACGTGACGCCCGAGGACGGCAGCGTCAACGTGACGGCGACGGTGCTCACCGTCGGCACCCGCACGATCAGGTATCAGGGCGACGACATCACCATCCGCGAGGGCGAACTCGCCGACGAGACGGGGAAGCTCTCGTACACCTCGTGGCAGGACTTCGGCTTCGAGGCCGGCGACTCCGTCACCGTCGGCAACGCCAACGTCCGCGAGTGGGACGGCAACCCCGAACTGAACCTCAACGACAGCACGACCGTCGCGATGGCCGACGAGTCTGTCGCGGTCGACTACCCCGTCGGCGGCGACGCCGACCTCATCGACCTCGAACCCGGCGACCGCGGCCGCAACGTCGAGGTGCAGGTGCTGGAGGTCGAAGAGCGGACCATCGACGGCCGCGACGGGGAGACGGAGATCCTCTCGGGCGTCCTCAGCGACGAGAGCGCACGACTCCCCTTCACCGACTGGAACCCACACGAGGAGCTCTCGGAGGGTGCGAGCCTCCGGATCGAGGACGTCTACATCCGCGAGTTCCGCGGCGTCCCCTCGATCAACCTCTCGGAGTTCACGACGGTCACCGAACTTCCGACGCCGGTCGAAGTCAAGGAGTCCGCACCGCGACTCGACATCCGCGAGGCCGTCGACACCGGCGGGATGTTCGACGTGGAAGTCGTCGGCAACCTGATCGCCGTCCGCGACGGCTCCGGGCTCATCGAACGCTGTCCGGAGTGTGCGCGCGTCATCCAGAACGGTCAGTGTCGGAGCCACGGCGCGGTCGAGGGCGAAGACGACCTGCGCGTGAAAGGGATTCTCGACGACGGCAGCGACACCGTCACGGTCGTCCTCGACGCCGAGCTCACCGAGGAGATCTACGGCGGCGACGTCGCCGACGCGAAGGAGGCCGCACGCGAGGCGATGGACAAGGAGGTCGTCGCCGACGACATCCGCGAAGAGATCGTCGGCCGCGAGTTCCGCGTCCGCGGCAACCTCTCGGTCGACGAGTACGGCGCAAACCTCGACGCCGACGAGTTCGTCGAGTCCGACGACGACCCCGCAGAGCGCGCCCGCGAACTGCTTGCGGTCGTCTCGACAGAGGAGGTGGGCGCATGAGTTCGACAGATTCCAACGACAACGGTCCGGGCCGACGCGAGGTCGCCCACCGCCTGTTCGCCGCGGAGTTCGACGACGCCTCGCTGTCGTACTCCGAGAGCGACGAGGAACGCGCCCCGAACTACGTCGTCACGCCGACCGGCGCGCGCGTCAACCGCCTGTTCGCGGTGGGCGTGCTCACCGAGAAGGAGGACGTCAACGAGGACGTTCTCAGAGGTCGTATCGCCGACCCGACGGGCGCGTTCGTCACCTACGCCGGCCAGTACCAACCGGACGAGATGGCGTATCTCGACCGGACGACGCCGCCGGCGTTCCTCGCGCTGACGGGGAAGGCCCGGACGTTCGAACCGGAGGACTCGAACCGCGTGTACACCTCCGTCCGCCCGGAGAGCCTCAACGACGTCGACGCCGACACCCGCGACCGCTGGGTCGTCACGACGGCGGAGGCGACGCTCGAACGCGTCGCCGTCTTCGCCGAGGCGCTCGACTCCGACGCCCGCGGCGACGCGCTCGCGGCCGAACTCGAAGCCCGCGGCGTCGCCCCGTCGCTGGCGTCGGGCATCCCGCTGGCGATCGACCACTACGGCACCACGCGCGCCTACCTCGAAGCCGTTCGGCGACTTGCCGTCGACGCGCTGGAGGTCGTCGCGGGCGACCGCGACGAGGTCCGTTCGCTCGACGTCGCGCCCGGCGAGGGCGGCGACGCGACGCTCGGCCCGCTGCCGGCCGTCGATCTCGCGGACGCACCCGAGCGGGAGACACCCCCAGAGATCGACGTCGACGCCGACGCCAACGCCGAGGAGTCACCGGTCGCCGCGACGAGCGACTCGACGGCGTCGACGGAGACGCTCGTCGACGACGCCGCCGAGGCGGAGTCCGACGTCGCCGCGGAACCGGCCGAGGCGGTCGAGGTCGGCGACGCCGGGACGGAGACCGTCGACGGCGAGGCCGCAGACGACGCCGCGACCGGAACCGAGGACGCGACGGACCCGACGGAGGCCGTCGCCGAACCGAGCGACGCGACCGCCTCGACCGACAGCGTCGTCGACGAGACGAGCGGCGCCGCGGAACCGGCAGAGGCCGCCGCCCCGACCGACGACGTCGGAGACACGACGGACGACGCCGTGAGCGAAGAGAGCGTCGAGACGACCGAGAGCGTCGATTCAGCCGACGACACCGGACTCGGCGACTTCGACGACGGAGTCGAAGAGACGGCGGACAGCGGTCTCGGCGACTTCGACGCCACCGACGGCGACGACGCCACCGATGGCGACGACCCCGCGACGGCCGACGAGGAGTCCTCGGACGGGATGTACGAGCTCCCCGAAGAGGAGCGACAGGAGGTCGAAGCGGAGTTCGGCACCGAGTTCTCCACCGGAAGCGAGGTTAACGACCCCGGCGAGGCCGACATCGACGTCCCGGACGCCGACGACCTGCAGGCGGAGATCGACGAGGAGGCAGCCAACGACTCGGCGAACGCTCCCGAGGCGGACGTCGAAGACGTCTCCGACTCGACGGACGGCAGCGTGAGCGAGGAGACCGACGCAACGGAGTCGGAGACCGACGCGTCCGCCGCGGACGTCGACCTCGAAGCCGCCGCCGTCGAGGCGATGGACGAACTCGACGACGGCGACGGGGCGGACCACGACGCCGTCGTCGCGGCGGTCGTCGAGCAGTACGGTGCCGACCCCGGCGACGTCGAGAACGCTATCCAAGACGCGCTGATGGGCGGGCAGTGTTACGAACCCGACGAGGGGCAGCTGAAGGCAATCTGAGTCGATGACCCGATGACCGCGGTCGAACCGCTTCCCGGCGAACCCGCCGCAGTCGCCGACTTCGGCGGCGAGCGTGCGCTCGTCGTCGCCGACGTCCACTGCGGCATCGAGACGGCGCTGCGCTACGAGCGCGGCGTCGAACTCGCGAGCAACGCCGACAGCCGCCGCGAGCGCCTGCTGTCGCTCCTCGACCGCAGTCGCGCGGACCGCCTCGTCGTCCTCGGCGACCTGGGCCACCGCATCGGCGACCCGCGCGGCGACGAACGCGAGGAGTTGGAGACGCTCGTCGATGCGGTCACCGCCCGCGTCCCGTTGACGCTCGCGAAGGGGAACCACGACGGCGGCGTCGCCGCGGCGTTCGGCGACCGCGTCGAGGTGACTCCCGGCGACGGCGCACGCTTCGGCGACGTCGGCGTCCTCCACGGTCACACGTGGCCGAGCGAGGCCGTGCTGTCGGCCGAGACGGTCTGCGTCGGCCACGAGCATCCGGCAGTGAAACTCACCGACTCGGTCGGTGGTAGCCGCGTCGAACAGGCGTGGCTCCGCGGGTCGCTCGACAGCGCGGCGTTCGCCGAGGGGCTCGGCGTCGACGTCTCGGAGCTCGAGTGGAACGACCCGGAGCTCGTCGTCTTCCCGGCGTTCAACGACCGCTCGGGCGGGACGTGGGTGAACGTCGAGGGGCAGGGGTTCCTCGCGCCGTTCCTGCCCGAAGCGCTCGTCGACGGCGAGGCGTATCTCCTCGACGGGACGCGACTCGGCGACTACCGACGGGTGTAGTCGGTCGACAGTTCGGGACGGGACGACCGCGGTCTCACACGGACGCCGACGTGTCCGGTCGCACCGAGACGCCACCCACGTTCCCGAGGCTCTCCCACTCGACGGCGTCGGCCTCGGTGTCGCACCGTCGGACCCGAACCGGACTCCAGCGCGACCCACCGTGTTCGGCCGAGAGTTCGTAGCGGACCCCGGAGTGTCGCGGCCGGAGTTCGAGTCGGAGGCGCTCGTCCGGGACGTAGTCGATCGCGGTCGCTCGGCCCTCGATCTCGGTGTCGTCGGTGAGCAGAACCCGGACGTGGTCGAAGACGTCCAGTTCGCCGAGTGTGGTGACTTTACTCATACGTAGAGCATGGTCCGCGACGAGTATCAACCCGTGTTCTGTCCGACCGGGTGGTCTGTCTCGGCTAACCGTGGGCGCGTCGGCACTATCCCTCAGGCGGCCACAACCCATTCCTGTCGTGGCGGCGAATCGGCGGGTGATGAAAGCATCTACCATCGTCATGTTGATCGGCGCCGCGCTCACCGTCTTCGGACTCCCGATCCCCGGACTGTCGGTGCTCGGTCTCATCATCTTCATCCTCGGTGCGGTGGCGCGGTTCCTCGACTTCTGAACGTCGTTCCCGGTCGGCGACGACGGCCACACCGACCGCGAACGGTGCGCTTAATCGCGCCCGCCCACTAACCAGACCAATGTCGGACTCGCAGGTCGGCGACGACGCCGACGCGTTCACGCATCTCGGTCCGTCCGTCCGGTCGGCGCTCTCCGAACGGGGGTTCTCTACACCGACCGAGCCACAGCGCCGGGCGATCCCGCCGCTCGCCGCCGGGACCGACGCGCTCGTCATCGCCCCCACCGGGACGGGGAAGACGGAGACCGCGATGTTGCCGGTGTTCGACTCGATAGCGGAGGCCGACGACCGCTTCGGCATCTCCGCGCTCTACATCACGCCGCTGCGGGCGCTCAACCGCGACATGCGCGAACGCCTCGACTGGTGGGGCGACTACCTCGATCTCGACGTCGACGTCCGCCACGGCGACACCACGCAGTACCAGCGCGGGAAACAGGCGGACGACCCGCCGGACGTCCTCGTCACGACCCCCGAGACGCTGCAGGCGATGCTGACGGGCAAGAAGTTGCGACGGGCGCTGTCGGACGTCCACCACGTCGTCGTCGACGAGGTCCACGAACTCGCCTCCTCGAAGCGCGGCGCACAGTTGACCGTCGCCTTCGAACGACTCGGCCAACTCGCGGGCGACTACCAGCGCGTCGGCCTCTCGGCGACCGTCGGAGCCCCCGAGGAGGTCGGGAGATTTCTCACCGGCGGCCGCCCGTTCGACGTCGTCGAGGTCGACGTCGACAACCGCGTCGACTTCACCGTCACGCACCCCGAGATCACCGACGAGGACGAACGACTCGCCGGGAAGTTGGCGACCGACGCCGAGATAGCCAGCCACGTCCGGACCATCCGCGACGTCGTCGAGGAACACACCTCGACGCTCGTCTTCGTCAACACCCGCCAGACCGCCGAGGCGCTGGGGTCGCGGTTCAAGAAGCTCGACACGCCCGTCGGCGTCCACCACGGGTCGCTGTCGAAGGAGGCCCGCATCGAGGTCGAAGACGCGTTCAAGTCGGGCGCGCTCGACGGACTCGTCTGTACGTCGTCGATGGAGCTCGGCATCGACGTGGGGCGGGTCGACCACGTCGTCCAGTACGGCAGCCCGCGGGAGGTCGCCCGCCTGCTCCAGCGCGTCGGCCGTGCAGGTCACCGGATGGGCGTCGTCAGCGAGGGGACGGTCGTCACCAGCGACGCCGACGACACGTTCGAGGCGCTGGCCATCGCCCGCCGCGCCGAGGCCGGCGAGGTCGAACCGGCGCACATCCACCACGGCAGTCTCGACGTCGTCGCCAACCAGATCGTCGGCTGCGTGATGGACCACGGCGAAGTGAGCGCCCGCGAGACGTACGACCTGCTCACCGACGCCTACCCGTTCCGCGACCTCTCGGAGGAACAGTTCCGTGAGGTCGTCCGTGAACTCCACGGCAATCGTCTCCTGTGGCTCGACGAGGAGAAAGACCTGCTGGAGAAGTCCGGCGGCACGTGGCAGTACTTCTACGCCAACCTCTCGATGATCCCCGACGAGGAGACCTACGAGGTCTACGACATCTCCTCACGCCAGCAGATCGGCACGCTCGACGAGAAGTTCGTCGTCAACTTCGCGGAACCAGGCGAGGTGTTCATTCAACGTGGCGAGATGTGGCGCATCAACGACATCGACGAGGAGGAGGGGCAGGTGAACGTCGCACCCATCGAGGACCCCGCGGGCGAGGTCCCCTCGTGGGTCGGGTCGGAGATACCCGTCCCGAAAGCGGTCGCTCAGGAGGTCGGCGAGATGCGGGCCGTCGCGGGGCCGCAGTTCGACCGCGGCGCGCCGCGGCAGTCGGTCGCCCGCGAGTTCGTCCGGCGCTATCCGACCGACGAGTACACCGCCAGCGAGGCACTGGAACTGCTCGAACGCCAGGCGGAGACGGGGACGCCGATGCCGACACACGACCGCGTCGTGATCGAGGGGCAGGGTCGGACCGTCGTCGTCAACGCCTGTTTCGGTCACAAAGTCAACGAGACGCTCGGACGACTGCTCTCGGCGCTCGTCGCCCAGCGCACCGGGTCGTCGGTCGGGATGGAGACCGACCCCTACCGAATCGAGTTCGAGGTGCCGCCCAAAGTCGGGCCCAACACGTTCGTCGAGGTGCTCGAGACGACCGACCCCGCACACGTCGAGGGGCTGCTCGAACTCGCCCTGAAGAACGCCGACTCGCTGAAGTTCACCCTCGCGCAGATCGCCGCGAAGTTCGGGTCGCTGAAGCGGTATCAGGGGCGGAAACGGTTCGGCGGCGACCGACTGCTCGCGGCGCTGCAGGACACGCCCGTCTACGACGAAGCGGTCAGAGAGGTGTTTCACACCGACCTCGCGGTCGCGGAGACCGTCGAGGTGCTCGAAGCGATGCGGTCGGGCGAGATCGACCTCGTCGTCGCCCGCGAGCGCACGCCCGTCGGCACCGCCGGCTCCTCCAGCGGACGGGACTTCCTCGTCCCCGAGAACGCCGACGCGAGCGTCATCGAGACGGTTCGCGAGCGTATCCGGAACGACCGCGTCATCCTGGTCTGTCTGCACTGTGGGGAGTGGTCGCGGAAGACGAAGGTGCGGCGCGTCCCCGACCAGCCGAGATGTCCCGAGTGCGAGTCGACGCGTATCGCGGCGCTGAACCCGTGGGACGACGACACCGTCCAGGCGGTGCAGTCGCAGGCCCGCGACGAGGAACAGGCGGAACTCGTCCAGCGAGCCTCGCGGTCGGCGAACCTCGTCCAGAGCCACGGCAAACAGGCGGTCGTCGCGCTGGCCGCTCGCGGTGTCGGCCCGCACAACGCCGCACGCATCATCGCGAAGCTACGGGAGGACGAGGACGACTTCTACCGGGACATCCTCGCACAGGAGCGGCAGTTCGCGCGGACCAAGTCGTTCTGGGACTGACTCGCCCGTCTCGACACGCACACTCTTTTGCACCCCGCCCGAACAGCCGCCGATGCTCAGACGGCTCCGAGAGACCGGGCCGGTCGTGCTCGTTCCACTGGCGTGGACGTTCGCGACCGCGGCCCACCTCCGACTGCTCGAACCGCGCACGGTGCTCGTCGCACATCTCGTGATGGACGTCCTCCTCTTCGCCTTCGCCGCGCTCTCGTGGGGAGATATGCGCGAACATCCCGTCTTGCGGGCGTGGCTAGCCGTCATCGTGGCCGGGCTGGGCATCACGCTCGTCGGGACGTACGCCCTCGTCACGAACGGCAGCGAGACACTGTTGCGGGCGACGGTGTTCGGATGGATGCTCGTCCCTGCCGTCGCGCTCGTCTACACCGGCCGGCTGCTCCCGCCCGACGAGTCGCCGGGCGTCTACACCGGCGGCGGCGTGCTCTCGGCGCTCGGTGCAGTGGTGTTTCTGGACGCGACACTCGCCGGACCGGTCTCGGCGCTCCTCGCCGGCACGGACCCGACGCTCCTCGCGCTCGCGCTCGTCGGCGTCGGTCAGACCGCGGGCATCGTCAACGCGGTCGTCCAGTACTGAAATCGGCGACTCTCAGGTCCGCCACTCGACGCCCGACACCTCGTACCGTACCGTCCCGTCGGCGTCGGTGGTGAGGGTCCAGCCGTGGACCTCGGCGATCCGCGAGGCGACCGCGACGTTCGACTCGACGCAGTCGGCGGTCGAGCGGCCGTCGACCGTGGTCGACACCGCCTGCTCGCGATCGAACTCGACGTGGAGCCCGTCGCCGTTCGTGCCGACAGAGACGTGGACGTCGGTCCCGCCGAGGACGAGCGCGCACTCGAACAGATGTTGGAACAGGCGGCCGAGCAACCCGACGTCGGCGGCGAGGACCCCGGTGGCGTCGACGGTGAGCGTCGCATCGAGCGTGTCGACCTTGCGCCAGGCGGCCTTCGCGCTGGCTTCGAGGTCGACCGAGACGAGGTCGACGTCTTCACCCGTGAGCAGGGCGAGCGCGTCGGTGAGTAGCGCGTTCACGCGGTGTAACGAGCCTTCGAGGTCGATACTCCGTGCAGTGCCGAGTTCGCGGTTGAGCAGCACCGCCCGCCCCAGCGCCGTCGACAGCTCCCGCTGGACGTCCTCCGAGAGGAGCGTCGCGATGCCCTCCAACTGTGTCGTCCGCTCTCTGACGTCCAGTTCGGCGAGTTTCCGTTCCGTGACGTTCAGATGGGAGACGAGGACGTAGCGTCCGCCGTCGACGGTGAACGGGACCGCCCGCATGAGAAACCAGCGTCGCTCGTCGGGGCTGTGACAGGGATACTCGAAGTCGAACCCGTCGCGTCTCCCGGCGAACACCGCACGAAGTCCCGTCGCTGCCACCGCCGCGTCGCCGTCTGCAGCGGCAGCGGCGTCACAGACGTCGAGATAGTTCACGCCGACCATCTCGACGTCGCCGCGGTAGCCGTTCGCCTCTGCGAACGCTCGCCACGCCAGGTTCGTCGAGACGATCTCGCCGTCGACGTCGAGGATCGCGACCTCGGCGGGGAACCGCTGTAGCGCGGCCGCGGCGAGCCGACATTCGTCGCCCGGCTCTCTCGTGCTCATACCATTCTCTAGGCGCGCAAACTACTTGGAAAAGACGTCTCTCGTGACGGACTGTCTCCGTTACTCGGCGACCGCCCACTCGTCGAGCACTTCCTCGACTGCCTTCGACAGCGCCTCGAAGTCCTGCATCGTGATCCCGTCGGTCGTGATGAACACGCCCGAGTCCTCGATGGTGATGCGGACGAGATAGCCGTTCTCGAAGACGCGGATCGTGTAGCGGTAGTCCCCGAGTTCGGATCCACGGTAGGCGTCCTGTGTCATCTTGAAGTCGTGCCACTCGTTGCCGATGAAGGAGTTGAGGTCGGCGTCGCGTTCGAGGTCGCCGCGGAGATACACCTGTTCGTAGTCGAAGCGGTTGATGTAGGTAAGCGACCGCAGACTGTCGCCGACGGCGGTCCGGCAGGTTCGCGTGAGACGATCTTTGGCCTTCTCGGGAAGCAACTGGTTCTCCATTGGCTGGCAAACTGTGACGCATCCTCATATATCCGGCGACGAGTGCAACATCCCGGACGTGAGGGGTGTGATGTGGTGTCGACTAGCGTCGTGACAGATTTATGTGGTGTGAGGAAAGATCTCACACCATGTCGACAGACGTGGATACGGACGCGGACGCGCTCGGAGTGGCGATGCGCGACTACCAGCGCGGCGGTCTCCGAGGTGAGTGTCGCTACGTCGACGGCGCGGAGACGGTCGACGCCCACGTTCGCGAGAACTACTTCGGCGACCCGGAGCAGTGGAGAGGGGCGACGAGACGGCTCCTCGACTCGCTGGCGGGGCCGGTCGTCGACGTCGGCTGTGGCGCGGGCAACCACGCGCTGTACCTGCAGGAGCGCGTCGACGACGTCGTCGCCTTCGACGTGAGTCCCGGAGCCGTCGAGGCCGCCCGCGAGCGCGGCGTCAAGGACGCCGTCGTCGCCGACATGTTCGAGATGGCGTTCCCGCGCGACCGGTTCCGATCCGCGTGGATGTACGGGACGCAACTCGGTCTCGCGGGGTCGCTCGCGGGCGTCTCGTCGCTGCTCTCGAAGCTCGGGTACGTCACCGACGAGGCGGCCGTCGCCGTCGTCGACAGCTACGACCCCCGGCACGTCGACGCCGCCGAGATGATCGGTTACCGGCCGGACCCCCGCGACGGCGTCGCGCGCCGGGCGTTCCACTTCGAGTACGACCGCGACGGCGAACGACTCGTCGGGCGGACGCTCTCGTTCGTGCTGTTCGGTCCGGAGCGACTGCGGGATGCGACCGTCGGGACGCCGTGGTCGGTCGGCGAAGTCCACGAGAGACCGACGGGCGGTCACTACCGAGCGGTGTTAGAGAAGGAGTGAGACGCTCGACGTGAGCGTCGCCCGGTCTCAGACCGCGCCGAGCGACGGCCGTACCGACTCGACGGCGGCGTCGAAGTGGTCCCGTCGAATCAGCACCTCGTCGCGGTGTTCGTTCGCCTCCTCGGGTGTCTCGTAGGCGTCTGCTACCTCCCGGATCGCGGACATCGCCGCTTCTCGACAGATAGCCGTCAGATCAGCCCCCGAATACCCTTCTAACTGCCCGGCGAGCTCGTCGAGGTCGACGTCGTCGGCGAGCGGTTTGTCGCGGGTGTGGACGCCCAGGATAGCCCGCCGCGCGGCGTGGTCCGGGGCGGGAACCTCGACGTGTGACTCCAGCCGGCCGGGTCGGAGGAGTGCGGGGTCGAGTGCGTCGCGGCGGTTGGTGGCCGCGAGCACGACGAGGTTGGGGTTGTCGGTCAGGCGGTCGAGTTCGGTGAGGAGCTGCGAGACGACGCGTTCGCCGACGCCGGAGTCGCTCCCCATGCTGTCGCGGCTGGTGGCGACGGCGTCGATCTCGTCGAAGAAGACGATCGCCGGCGCGGCCTGTCGCGCACGCTCGAACACCTCTCTCACCGCTTTCTCGGACTCGCCGACGTAGCGGTCCAAGAGCTCCGGGCCGGCGACGTGGATGAAGTTGACGCCGCTCTCGCCGGCGATGGCGCGGGCCAGCAGCGTCTTCCCCGTCCCCGGCGGGCCGTAGAGCAGGACGCCGGAGGGGGGTTCGGTGTTGGCAGACTCGAACAGCGGCGCGTAGGTCAGCGGCCACGTGACGGCGCGTTCGAGCGTGTCTTTCGCGTCTTGCAGGCCGCCGACGTTCTCGAACGTCGTCGTCGGCGTCTCGGCGACGTACTCGCGCATCGCGCTCGGTTCGACGGAAGCCATCGCGGCCTCGAAGTCCGAGCGGGTGACCTCGAGTTCGTCGAGCGGGACGCGCTCGCCGTCCCGCCGGACGCGCCGGAGTGCGGTCATCGCGGCCTCCTTCGCCAGTGACTCGAGGTCGGCACCGACGAACCCGTGGGTTCGCGAGGCGATGCGGTCGACGTCGACGTCCTCGGCCAGCGGCATCCGGCGGATGTGGACGTCGAGGATCTCGCGGCGACCCGTCTCGCCGGGGACGCCGATCTCGATCTCGCGGTCGAAGCGGCCGCCGCGGCGGAGTGCGGGGTCCAGCGAGTCGACGCGGTTCGTCGCGCCGATGACGATGAGGTCGCCGCGGGCGTCCAACCCGTCCATGAGGGTGAGCAGTTGGCCGACGACGCGGTTCTCGACGTCGCCGCCGTCGTCGCGCTTGCCCGCGATGGAGTCGATCTCGTCGAAGAAGACGATCGCCGGCGAGTTGGCCTCGGCCTCCTCGAACTTCTCCCGCAACTTTTCCTCGGACTCCCCCTTGTACTTCGACATGATCTCGGGGCCCGAGACGGTGATGAAGGTGGCGTCGACCTCGTTGGCGACGGCCTTCGCGATGAGCGTCTTGCCGGTCCCTGGCGGGCCGTGCAGCAGCACGCCTTTCGGCGGTTCGATGCCGAGGCGAGCGAACACCTCCGGCTCGGAGAGGGGGAGTTCGATCATCTCGCGGACGAGGTCGAGCTCCTCGTCGAGCCCGCCGATGTCCTCGTAGGTGACGCCGGTGCGGTCCTCGGTCTCCGAGGTCGACCCGCCGCCCGTGACGCTGTCGACCGCCTTGCTGACGGTCTCGGAGGCCTTCGACTTACGAGTCACCGTCACGTTCGTGTCGTCGGTGACGCGGACCGTCCCGTCGGGGACGGTCTTCGTGACGACGAACGCGCTTCCGCCCAACCGCTCGATGCGGACGCGTTCGCCCTGGTGGAGCGGCCGGTCCTGCAGGTCGCGCTTGACGCTCTGGCGGACGAGGTCGGCGTCGTCGTAACCGAGGTCGTCGGGGGCCGCGAGGGTGACTGCGACCGCCTCGTCGACGGCCTGTTGTCGGACGCGAACCGTCTCGCTGATCTTCACCCCGGCGTTCGTCCGGGTGTCGGCGTCGATCTGGATGCTCCCCTCTCCCGCACCGCCGCGGGCGGGCCACACCTTCGCGACCGTCTCGCGTTCCCCCTCGATGACGACCGTGTCGCCACTGAGCACGCCGAGTCGCTGACGTGCCCCCTCGGGCAGTCTGGCGATCCCCCTGCCCGCGTCTCGTTTCTCGGCGCCTCGAACGGTGAGTTCGAGCGCCGTCTCGTCGCTCATGTCACCCGGTTGGCGTGGCCGGGACTTTACGCTTCCCCAGCGCGTCTGTCCGGCGTCCGTCACGCCTCCGACCGCACCGGCCGGCCCCTCGCTCTGTCACCCGAACTGGATAACAGCTATACCTCGTGCCAACCCATCTCACACCATGGTCGCCACGACAGAACTCGACCGGATGACGTGGTACCGCTGCGAGAAATGCGGGCTCCTCGTCGACTCCGAGATGGACGCGGAGCAGCACGAGGAGTGCTGTGACGGCGACTCCGGCTCACCGTCGTACTGGTGGTGACGGCGGGTCGCTCGGAGCTACCGGTGTTCGTCGGCGAGTCGCTCGGCGTGCTCGCGCGACGTCGCCTCCGCCCACCGGACCTTCTCCGCACTGCTGTAACCGAGGGCGTCCTTCAGCGCGTCGCGGAGGACGCCGACGCCGCTGTCGACGACGGCGCCGTCCGAGTCGCCGAGTTCGTAGTAACCGAAGCGGTCGGGCGCGCTCCCGACCGTCGAGCGGTCCAGCGCACGCCACCGTTTGCGGAGCGCCACGGTCAGTCCTCGGCGACGAACTCGTAGCTCTGCTCGCCCCAGTCGTCCTCGACGAAGACGAACACGCGGCCGCGGGCGACCTCGGGGTCGGCGGCGACCTCGTTGCGCATCCCGCCCGTCCGGTGGACGGTGACGCCGGGGAACAGCTCCTCCTCCTCGTCGGGGTTCAGGATGACTCGTCCGACGCCGCTCTGTTCGAGGATGTCGTCGTGAGTCTTGAGGTCGTTGACATACATCAACACGCCCTCGGTCTCCGTCGGGTCGGTGACGAGAATGTGCGTCTCCTTGCCGGGGCCGGTTCTCAGCGTGTCGGTGACCTTCTGTGGGACCCCGCGGTAGAGCGTCGTCCGACCGTCGAGATACTCGACGACGACACCCTCCTCGCGGAGTTCGACCCCGAGCGTGCTCGGTGCCACGTCGTTGCGTGCGCTCATGTCCGACGCTACCGGGGGAGTGCGGAAAAGCGTCGCGTCTCGACGGTGTGTACTCGCTGGCGTCCGGTGCGGACTGGCGGACGGGAACCCGACGACCGGGGGCGAATACGGCAGGGACCGCCACACCTATTGCGGTGCTTGGCAGTCTCTGGGTATGAACGGCCGAGCGGCCGCCCTCGGGGCAGCCACCGTGTTGAACGCCCTCGCGACCGGTGTCGGGTCGGCTTTCGCGATCGACGCCGAGACGCGGGCGACCGTCGAACTGGACGGAAGCGGCGAGGTGACCGGCGAGATCGACGGCGCACCCGACGCCGACACGCGACTGATCGAGCGCTGCGTCGAACTCGTCGTCGCCGAGTACGGCGACGGAGAGGGCGGCCACGTCCGCACGGAGAGCGATCTCCCGATGGCCGCCGGACTCAAGAGTTCCAGCGCGGCCGCGAACGCGACGGTGCTGGCGACGCTCTCGGCGCTCGACGCCGAGGACGCACTCGACCGGGCGGACGCCTGTCGACTCGGCGTACAGGCCGCTCGCGACGCCGGCGTCACCGCCACCGGCGCGTTCGACGACGCCTCGGCGAGCATGCTCGGCGGCGTCACGGTGACGGACAACTCCACCGATGATCTGCTCTCCCGCGAGCAGATCGACTGGGACGTCCTCGTCTGGACGCCGCCGGAGCGGGCGTTCTCCGCCGACGCCGACGTCGACCGCTGTAAACAGGTCGCGCCGATGGCCCACCTCGTCGCGGACCTCGCACTCGACGGTCGGTACGGCGAGGCGATGACCGTCAACGGGCTGGCGTTCTCGGCCGCACTCGACTTCCCGACGGACACCGCCGTCGAGGCGATGCCCCACGTCGACGGTGTCTCGTTGTCGGGAACCGGCCCGAGCGTCGTCGCCGTCGGCGAACGAGCGAACCTGGAGGACCTCGAAGACCGGTGGAGTGAACGCGACGGTGCGACCCGACTGACTACGACGCGAAACGACGGAGCACGGATCCTATGACACAGCCACGACCCGAAGATATGAACCTGGACGAACTGCGAGAAGAGATCGAAGACATCGACCGCGAGATCGTCGAACTCATCGCACGGCGCACCTACGTCGCCGATACTGTCGCACAAGTAAAAGAAGAGCAGGACTTGCCGACGACCGACGAGTCACAGGAGGACCGTGTGATGGAACGTGCCGGCGAGAACGCCGAACGGTTCGAGGTCGACGCGAATCTCGTGAAGGCGATCTTCCGGTTGCTCATCGAGTTGAACAAGGTCGAACAAAGAAGCAAGCGGTAGTCGAATTCGGGCGTTTCAGGGACTCTATCGACCACTAGTAGCGAAATATTCTTCGGGTAGCTGCGCTTGCTTTTCTCGCTCGATTAGTAAGGGTGCAAATCGAAAACCCTCCATTTCACTCTTACATGGGAGAGAGCCAAACAATGAAGATGAATTCCAGGACGACGACGCCGACGTTCGCAGCGAGTCCGAGGTGGTGCTGAACGACGAGTTCCCGTACGCCACGTCGCACTGATCCGATATCTGCGTCGCTCGACGTGTTTTTCACTCGGTTTACTGCTCCGACGATATCTCCGAACACGAGGGAGTAGCCTGAAATGCCCCAGTAGTATGAAATAATCACCACCGAGGTCCGATCCCATCCGCGTTCGAATCCCTGATAGAGGAGAGCGAGCGTTCCGAATAGCATCACGAAACCGTACGACGGAGGGAGGATGGGGATGAGGTGCTTCAGTACTCGATGGACGAACCGCACGTCGTCATCCTCGACTGTGTCCGTCTCCTCGTCGAACGCCAACGCCAACACGAACCGCTCGATTCGGGAGAGGATGTAGAAGATCGCGGTCCCGAACGTGAACAGTGAGAGGATTACCCCGGATACGAGTTCGAGCGCCATAGCTACCTCAGATCGACCTCGCGGTCGTCGTCACCCACGTGGAGACGATTGGAAAGATACGCCGTGAGGGAAGCGGCGTGTGGCGGCTGGCTCCGGAATCCCACGTAGTCGTCGGGTCGAACCAGATAGAGGGTCGGAACGTGGGCATCGTACTGCGAGTGGAGCTGGCCATCTTCGTCGACCAGTACGGAGACGACTGGGCTCTCTGAAACATCCCTTTCATCGTCCGAGATGACTACGTACTGGTGAAGTTCGAGACCGCCGAAATCGGTCAGTTCCTCGGCGAGGTGAACCATCGAGTCGACTTCGGCAGTTCCGTCGCCTGCAAACAACAGGAGTACGAAGCCTGTTTGTTCGTGAATCTCGTCGTACAACGATGTCTCGGTCCCGTTCAGATAGCGGCAAGATCCATCGAGAACGCGTTCGCCAGCCTTCGGCGCACGCCACGAATCTTCGAGAAGATCGCGTACCTCTCGTTCTACCGTCGAATTCAGGAGACCCGCGAGCGGTGAGTCGACGTGAACGGCAGCAAGCGAACTCCCTCGGTAAGTGTCGTCGAGTTGGGTCATCGCTCGTAGGATTCGCGCCTGTATCCTACTGGACCGGAGCACACGAGGGAGAGCCGTGTTCCGAATCGTCTTCACGAGCGGGTTCGCGGTGACGAGTACCGAGCCGGACGCACCCGTCTTATCGAGTACTGTCTTCGCAATGGGTTTTCGCTCCTCCTCGTAGGTGTCGAGTAGCGCGTCCGAGGCGTCTCCTCCGCAGACGAGGGCGAGCTTCCACCCAAGATTGTACGCATCTTGGATGCCCAGATTCATCCCCAATCCTCCGAGCGGGTTGTGGATGTGTGCGGAGTCCCCCGCCAGGAACACTCGACCACTGCGGTAGCGTGACACCATGCGCTGATTGGCGACGAAGTTGGATGTCCACGGAGCATCCTGAAGTGTGACGTTCCGGTGGATCGTCCGCTCCCGGAGCAATCGCTGGAGAACGTCGATAGTCGCATCCGGTCGCTCCGCCTGTGGGATGGGTGTCACGTCGATGAACAACCGCCAGAGGTCCTCGCCCGGCATCGGTAGGACGGCCACGACACCCTCTTCGTGGAACCAGATGGACGCTTCGGTGTTAGGGAGCTTCCAATCGGCCTTCGCATCGGCGACTAGGACTTCCTGTTCTGTCGTCACACCCTCAAGTTCGAGACCGAGCGTCTCCCGAACGTGACTGTGCGCACCGTCGCTTCCTATAAGCCAGTTCGCTGTGATCTCCTCGGTCTGCTCTTTGCCGTCCTCGCGGTGTCGGACAGTCGCGGCGACCCTGTCGTCCCATTGACCGAACCCGACGAGTTCGCGATCGAATTCGATTTCACCGCCCAATTCGTTGAGTCGATGACCGAGGATTTGCTCGGTGTGGTTCTGCGGAAGGAACCAGATGAACGGATACGGAGACGGAGGCCGAACATTGTCCATGTCGAGATGGAACAACGATTCGTCGTCATCGTAGGCGGTTGCGTCGGTGACGCGAACTCCCTCCTCCAATACTTCGTCCAAGACACCCATGTCCTCGAACGCTTGAAGCGTTCTGGGCTGAATCGCCAGCGCCCGTGAAGTTTCTACGGAGCTGTCTTCCTTCTCGATGAGTCGGCAGTCGACGCCGTGCCGACGAAGTTCAATGGCCGTGGTCAATCCGGTGGGACCCGAACCCACGATCAGTACCTCCGTCTCGCTCGTGACGGAATCAGTCACGGCGTCCCTCCCGATTCCACTCCTCCTTTACTCGCTCCCAGGCCCGTCCGGTCGCTAGCAATCCTCCGATCAACAACGCGGCTGGCCGAAGAGGATTTGACGACGAGTCGGGTGCACGGACGAGTTCTGTATAAACCGCACCCACCATCGTACCGACGGTAAGTCCGCCGCCCACGACGCCGAATACTGGTCGTCCCCGACCAGCTAACAGTCCAAGACCACCGACCGCTTCGACGGTTCCGGTAACCAGCCGGAACCACTGCGGATACCCCCAGTGTTCGAAACTCTGGACTTGACGGTCCACACCGGCGAGTTTGGAGCCACCGCTGAGTAGCATCACTACTCCTAGTAGCGATGAGACGGTATCCAGGAGTCGTTCACCGAGGCCGAGTGGTTCTAGTCCGGCATCATAACGCTCGTTGTCTTCGGTTCGAGTTCCCTTCTTTGTACTCATAGATGGCCATACGGCGGATACGAATATTCAAATGCTGCCGAGCATTATCGGGAGTTAATATACGGAGCAGCGATCGAAAGTGAGTCTATGCGTTCGGAGAACGACGAACGGGAAAACGGACAACGCATGAGGGCACTCACCTTTACCCTCGGGCAACGAAACGAACCCCACATCGCGTATCGGATGTTTGGTACGGATTCCGAGTTCGAAAGAGAACGTGTCTATCACCTCAACGTGCTGGAAGACGGAACCGTCGTCCTGTTCGGTAAATTACGGGGGGACCTAGAGCGAGCGAGAACATTGTTGGAAGAGGACGCAGACGTGCTCGGCTATAGCATCTCCGGCCAGGGAAGCCGAAGCGGACTCGTATTCGTACATGCTCGACCGCCACCGGAAATAAAACGATTTTTGGAACTGCCGCGCACTCACGGGGTGTTCTTCGATTTCCCCATCAAGGGCGCCGAACATGGAGGTCTCCGAGTGACGATGATCGGTGAGACGAACGGCGCATTACAGAAAGCCCTCGCCGACGTTCCGGCGGAACTCGACGTCACTGTAGAACGCATTGGTGCCTATCCGGAGGTCGGGGGTAACGTCGTGTCGTTGTTGACTGACCGTCAGCGAGAGGTGTTGGACGTCGCTCTCGACCTTGGCTACTACGACGTTCCGCGAAAAGCGACCCACCGCGATATCGCCGACCAGATGGGTCTCTCGGTCGGGACCGTCGGCGAACATCTCCAGAAAATCGAGGCTCGCGTGTTGAAAGGAATCGTCTCCTGAAGCACCAATAACAGTGGGGCTTTCTTCTCCACGAGTCATTTGTTTATATACAGCGATCCATGAGGCGCTGTTTCGACCGTTTTCTTCGGATCTGAGACGGAGCGACCGATTAATTTCGGCTGAAAGTGTTACGGATTTCAGCCACCTGAACAAGGTCGAACAGCGCGAGAGCAGGTAGACGAATTCAGGCGTTCCAGAGGTTCTCTTGCCAGACGGTTGATTGATTATCTTTCCAGCTGTTGCTCTTTCGTTCTACGACCGGGAACGAGAACACGGTTCTATAGTCGTCTGGGGCACTGAATCGAAGAGTGACCTTGCGGCGATTGCCGAACTATTCGCGGGCATCCATTCGCGGACCTGTCTATTGCGTGATTCGCTATCCAATCGATGCGTCACGAGAATTCGTGCCCATTATCCCCCACGACGTCTACTGGTTCGGTTCGCTACCGACGGCACTCGACCACTCGAGGACTCTTTAGATGCTTTTAGTAAATGGAACGAGATGCAGAGATATGGACGCACTACAATCGAACGGCAGTACTTTTCGGAAGCACCGATGGTAAACGTCGTTATCTCGGCGGCACAACTCGTCGCTGCACTGATTCTCGTGGTTCTGAACGGGTTTTTCGTCGCTGCTGAGTTCGCTTTCGTTCGGATACGGGGAACGTCGGTCGAACAGCTCGTCGAGGAGGGGCGACCTGGCGCGGGGACGCTCCAGGAAGTGATGGCAAACCTCGACGACTATCTCGCGACGACGCAGCTCGGCATCACCATCGCTTCTCTGGGACTGGGATGGGTCGGCGAACCCGCCGTGGCGTCGCTCATCGAACCCGTTTTGGAACCGATTCTCCCGGCGAATCTCATCCATCTCGTCGCCTTCGCGGTCGGCTTCAGTCTCATCACGTTCCTCCACGTCGTCTTCGGTGAGCTCGCGCCGAAGACGCTTGCAATCGCCAAGACCGAGCGACTCTCGCTGTTCCTGGCCCCGCCGATGAAGATCTTCTATTACATCCTCTATCCCGGGATCGTCGTCTTCAACGGGACGGCCAACGCGTTCACGCGGTCGATCGGCGTGCCGCCCGCCTCCGAAACGGACGAGACGCTCGGCGAACGGGAGCTCCTTCGAGTGCTTTCCCGATCCGGCGAGGAAGGAGACATCGACGTGGCAGAAGTGACGATGATCGAGCGGGTCTTCGATCTCGACGACACCGTGGTGCGAGAGGTCATGGTCCCCCGACCGGACGTGGTGAGCGTTCCGGCGGATGCCACGCTATCCGAACTTCAGTCGACCGTCTTCGAGGCCGGTCACACGCGCTATCCGGTTCTCGATGCCAACGACGGCGACCAAGTGGTCGGATTCGTGGACGTCAAGGACGTGCTGCGAGCAGAGATAGACGACGGGGATGCAGAGAGAGTCGGTGACATCGCCCGCGAGATCCTCATCGTTCCGGAGACGATGACGATCAGCGATCTCCTGATACAGTTCAGAGAGGATCGCCAGCAGATAGCCGGCGTCATCGACGAGTGGGGAGCGTTCGAGGGGATTGCAACGGTCGAAGACATCGTCGAGGCCCTCGTCGGAGACCTTCGAGACGGGTTCGACCTCGACGAGCGCGAACCCTCGATACGCCGGCGCGACGACGGAATGTACGACATCGACGGGGGAGTCTCGTTGTCGAACGTTAACGACACCCTCGATGTGGACTTCGAAAGCGAAGAGGTCGAAACGATCGGCGGATTAGTGCTCGGACAGCTCAACCGCGCGCCAGAACTCGGCGACCGCGTCGAGATCGACGATCACGTGGTTGAGGTAACGAGCGTCGAGGGGACCCGTATTTCGACGGTACGAGTCCACCAAAGAGATATCGATGACGCAGCGGTGGACTGATAGGGATTATCGTCGCCAACCGTGGCTCTTCGTCTGGATTAGCAATCCACGAGAAACGGTTGCCGGATGAGTAAGCGATGAACTCCTCCGATAATCTCTATGAGTAAGAGCGGCAGACGTCTATTCTCGTGGCGTATCCGAGGAGATGCTCGGAACCGTGCTTAGGACCACCGACCGCCACCCGCTGTCGCCTGTATTCGGCGTCGTCTTCTCACCCTCGCCCTGCGTTTTTCGGCGTTTCAAGCGCAAAAACGGCTTCGTTTCTCTCGTTTACGTTGCGGATTTCAGCCGCCTGAGCAAAGTCGAGTGGCGCGAGAGCAGGTAGCGTCTAACAGATCTGGATCTCCATACTGATGCAGGGCGATACATTTACAGAGACGACTTCAGCTCGAATCCGAGTCGATGACCGCACTTGCGAGGTCGTTTCGGGCGTCGGGTCGAGCTGCCTTATCGTCGTGTCGGAGGAGCCAGATGCCCATCGCGCCGACCAGCACCGTAAGTCCGAGGAGGCTAGCGACGTACGCCGTCGGCATACTGGCGGCGTGTAGGGACGTACTATCGACAGCGAAGTGCCACACGACGAGCGGCCACAGGCTCTCCAGCCGGAACGTGACTGCCGCGAGACCGATTCCCGTCGGAATTATCAGGAACATGGTGACGAGCCACTCCATGACGGGTGCGCCAAGGACAATCTGCGAAACGTGGGTCAGACCGAACACTGTTGCCGTCACAACGCCGGCATACAGGCGACCACGGGGTTCGAGGGCACGAAGTAGCACACCACGGTAGAGCAGTTCCTCGGAGATGGCGGCCCCCAGCGCAACACCAACGACGATGAGGACGATGGTTGCCCAAGCGGGAAGCGTCTCTCCCTCGATTAGCGCGACCTCGGGAACGGCCATCCCGAAGACGATCGGTAGGAACACTATCGCTGCGAACGGAAGCAGATAGACGAGCGCACGGCGGTTGGCGGGTGCGGTGAGCCGAACCTTGTCCCACCACCCGAGCCACGAGACGAGGCCGATACTGAACGCGACAAAAATCCAATTCAGCAAAAGGCCGATACCTTCACGCGTAAGCTGAGGAAGCAACGGTGCAAGCACGAGGCGACTGACGACTGCCAGCGCGATGATTCCTACTCCGATTCCGAGGGTGAATATCAATGGGCGACGCTCGACGATTGTATCCATGAGCAGGCTACGCTCGCCAAGTATTTATAAAACTATTAACACTATGTCGCACTGGCTGGAGAGTACGGATCGGAGATTCGAGTCGCAAACTAGTCCCATCTGTCCGAACCAACGAAACTCCGCATGGTCGTCTGTACCCTACTCGGTCATCGAACCGGGGTACACGGAACTCTCACTCGCGGCTCACTGGGTCGGGAGACCAGACGAGAACGACGAACACGAACGAGTGACTCACGACACTACAGCGGCGCGGTCGGGTCGGCTGTCGCTCCGACCGGCAATCGAGGTCTCGATAAGACAACGTCTTTGCGAGTCGGTCATCAGTTTGATGTATGAAATACAACATCTCGAGAGGGGAGTTCGTTCGGCTGTCGAGTCTCGGGGTCACAGCGGGGTTGGCGGGTTGTGGGGAACAGCGATCAGACGACTCGGCGACCACGCCGTCGGGAACCGAGACGGCGACGTCGTCCCGACTGGGACCGTCGGTCGTGGAGGGACGCGTGTTGCGGACGACCGGCGACCCGCTCGACGGAGCGACCGTGAGTGCGACCGTTCGCGGTTCGGAGACGATCGCACAGACCACGACGAACGAGCGAGGAGCGTTCACGCTCGAGACGGGCGGGGAGCGCGTCTGGGTACAGGTGAGCGAGTCGGCCCACGTCGGTCGGACCGTCGCTGCCGCACCCGATACGCCGCTTCGCGTCGAACTGACGCCTCGCGAGGGAACCGTCTCGATGAGCTTCGGCGGCGACGTGATGTTCGGACGGCGCTTCTACGAGGAGAACGACGACTCGCTCAGCCAGCGGTTCAGAATCGACTCCTTGGAGCGCCGCGCCGATCACAAGGAGATACTGAGCTACGTCCGGCCGCTCCTGCAACAGGCCGACGTCACCTCGGTGAACCTCGAGACCGCACTCACGACGACCGAGTGGCGACATCCGAACAAGAAGTACTCGTTCGTCTCGGATCCGGCCGCCGCACCCGCGCTCGTGGACGCGGGCGTCGACTACGTCGCACTCGGCAACAACCACGTCTTCGACGCGCTGACGCCCGGGTTCACGGAGACGGAACAGACACTGGACTCGGCTGACCTCGCCTACTCCGGGGCTGGTCAGAGTAGCGAACAGGCATGGAAACCGGCCTATCTGGAACGTGAGGGGTTGACGGTCGGCATGCTCTCGTGTACGACGGTGACCGGAAGTCAGTACACCGTCGACTGGTCGGCCGACAGCGATCGGTCGATCGAACACTCGCTCTCTCGGTCGACCGACGACGGAGCGACGGAGACACTGCAGTTCTCGGGTGACGTCGGCGCGGCCGAGGCGACCGCCGACCGTCTCGAAACGGCCGTCCGGGAGACCGCACGGAACGCCGACGTCACCGTCGTCCAGATACACGGCGGGAGCGAGTACCAGCGGACGCCGACCGAGACGGTCCGAGATCTGACCGAGACGGCGAGTGCGGCGGGGGCGGATCTTGTCGTCAACCATCACCCACACGTCACGGGCGGTCTCGAGTTCTACGACTCGACACTCGTCGCGTGGTCGCTCGGCAACCTCGTGTTCGATCAGAACTTGTGGGAGACGTTTCAGTCGTACCTGCTGACGGTCCACGTCACGGAGAGCGGCGTCCGGAGAGCGTACCTCGACCCGCTGCTCGTCGAGGGCTACGTCCCGAAGGGTGTCGTCGCGGAACCCGGACTAGCCCAGCTCCGTCGGACGGCCGCCCTCTCCTCCGATGAGTTCGATCTCGGCCGCTCGACGTTCCAGTATCGACGAGACGCCGAGCACGACCGGCGAACCGACCAGAGGACGGTCGAGGGCGACGGGACGATACTCGCCCGGGAGTCGGGGTGGGCTCGGTCGGTCGTCGACGGTGCCGACGAGATCGAACTCGGCGTCGACCTGTTGCCGACCGGTGACTTCGACGACCCCGACGTGGACGAGCGCCGGTACGAGGGGCCGCTGTGGCGGTTCGGACGCGGCGACGACGCGAGTGGTCGCGGAGTCGGACGAGACGGCTCCGGGGGAGTCCGACTGACACGCGAGGCGGGTGACGAACAGCGCGCGATCCTTTCGCCGATCGACCGGATTCCCATAGACGGCCCGCTCACGCTGACCGGACAGTACCAGTATGGATCCTCGGAGGGGCTGGAACTGCTGTGGCGGTGGTACGAGTCGACGGCGGCGACGCACTGCGTGAACGGAGCTTCGACCTCGACGGGACGGGCGACGAGTGGGGACGTCTCCACCGGGAGTTCGAACCTCCGGTCGACGCCGAGTACGTCGACTTCTACCTTCGACTGTCCCCGCCGGAGGACGGCGACAGCACCGTGCGGTTCGACGAGTTGCGACTCGTCGAGTGGAGCGACAGCGACGGCGGGCAACGGTACGACCACCTCCGAGTGGACGGCGAGGCGACCGTCGAACTCGTGGCGCCCGCCGGGGAAGAACAGAGTGCGATCGAGTGGATTCGTCTGGAGTAGGCGACGCTTCACGAGCAACTGCGACCGCGACTGCGACGACGCTCAGTACTCCCAGAGGCGCTCGATCCGCGAGTCGACCTCGGGGTTGTCGTCCCGCAGCGTCTCGACGTCCGTCTCGCCGTCGACGTTGATCACGTGAACTTCGCCGCGACGGCCCGAGTACACGTCCTGGAAGTCGTAAACGACGCCGACGACCTCGACGTCGTCGGGGACGTCGTCGCTCTCGCGGAGGAACTCGACCTGCCGGTCGACGTTGTACTCGACGAGGCGGTTGATCGACCCCGCCCGGTCGACGTCGTCGGGGAGCAGTTCGAGACCCGGTTCGAGCTGCGGTTTCAGCAGGTCGAGACAGTGTTCGATGCCCGCCAGTTCGGAGACGCCGTCGGTGAGTGCGTCGTACGTCGCCGTCACCGCGCCACATCCCGTGTGGCCGACGACGACGGCGACGTTCGTCCCGGTGTGTTCGATCGGGTAGAGCACGTCGCCGGAGACGACCGTGCCGGACTCGGTCTGCTGGACGACACGGTTACCGATGTTCCCACAGGTGAAGATCCGTCCCGGTTCGTCGTTCTCCCACATCCGGTCTTGGAGGACCCGCGAGTCCGAACAGCAGACGGTGACGACCTCGGGACGCTGGCTGTCCTGTACGTCGTCGAACTTCGACTGGAACTCGTCGGCGTGTCGTGCGTTGGCCTGTAGCAACTCGACGAATGGCTGCTGCATAGTTGTGGAAACACGTTCGCCCGGATATATTCCTTGGTACTGGCGTAATTAGTGGACCGTCCGCTTACCGGTTCGACGTGCGTTCCCCGAGTTCCGTCTACGTCCGGTACGTCTCCGCCAGCGCGTCCAGCGACTCGTGGTGTTCGGTGGTGTGGGGTGCGGTCAGCGGCGAAACGCTAACCTTCCCGTCGACGATGGCGCGACGGTCAGTCCCCTCGGGGTCCGGAAGGTCGTCGTCGCGCATCCGGTCCCAGATGCGGTCGACCAGCCGGACGGTCGCGTTCTCGTGTTCGGCCGTCATGTCGTACAGCGTCGACGGTGCGGTGATCGCCATCTCCGCCGGGTCGTCGCCCGGCATCGGCGCGTTGACGTTCAGATAGTCCGCCTGCTCGAAGACGCCCGCGTCGACGGCGTGTTCTGCGAGGAAGACCGCGGCGTCGGTCGCCTCCCGGTAGTCTCCGGGGTCGGTCGCCTTCTCGTGCCACTCGCCGGTCCCGCCCGGAACGTAGAGCGAGACCGCCATCGCGGGGACGTCGAAGAAGGCCGCCTCGACGGCGGCGCTGACCGTCCCCGACCGCCCGAGCACGTACGCACCGAGGTTCGCACCCTTGTTGCAGCCGGCGACGACCAGATCGGTGTCGGGACAGAGCGCCTCGAGTCCCGCGACGGTGCAGTCGGCGGGCGTCCCGTGGATGGCGTACCCGAGTTCGTGTTCTTCGACGGCGGCCTCGTGGGACATCGCCCGGCCGACGGCGCTCTTGTCGTCTGCGGGCGCGACGGCCGTCACGTCGGCGACCTCGTCGAGGACGTCGTAGAGTGCGCGGAAGCCAACGCTCTCGATACCGTCGTCGTTGGTCAGCAAGATGCGGGTTCTGCCCATGGCGAAACGTGCGATGGGGAGCGCAAAAGCGCACCGGTGATGCGCTCTTTCGCCGCTACCGCGTGTTCACACAGCGGTTCGGCCCCGGTACAGCGTTCGAGCGTCGTCTCGTCCGCGTCGGCGCCGGTAGACTCGCGGGCCCGGAAGTCGCCGTAGAACACCCTGCGGAAGCCCGCTCTGAACTCACGTTCGAGAGCGGTCACCAACTCGCCCAGCCTTCTGACAGATGTTGTACGTGTCGAAGTGAGCGACAATCAACGATTCAGATGTCTCAGTCGATATCTCCGGAGACGGCGCAGTTGGGCCACGGACGAGTGAGCGGCGGCTCTGTTCACCGAGGTGACGTTTATTCCCCTCCGGGCCGTATCACGTACCTATGGAGTCCCCTACGAACGAGAGTCGTCGTCGTGCATCCGCCACCGCCTCCGGAACGACCCGCCGTGCGTTCCTCCGAGGCGTGACAGGAGGGGCCGCTGCCGCGGCGACGGTGGCCGGCAGCGCAGGATCCGCCGCCGCACAGGAGGACGGCGGGGGAACGACTCACACCGTCGATATGACCGACGGCCTCGTGTTCGACCCCGACGAGTTGACCATCGCCCCCGGAGACACGGTCCGGTGGGTGAACGTCGGCACGGTCGGTCACAGCGTCACCGCGTACGAGGACGAGATCCCAGAGGACGCCGAGTTCTTCGCCAGCGGTGACTTCGACGGCGAGTCGGCCGCTCGGGGCGGCTACCCCCAGCGGGGGGACGTCGCCGGCGGCGAGGAGTACAGCCACACCTTCGAGGTCGAGGGCGACTACGGCTACTTCTGTATCCCCCACGAGTCGGTCGGGATGATCGCCGAACTCTCGGTCGTCGCGGGTGGCGCACAGCCGGAACCCGCCGTCGACCTCCCGTCGGTGCCCGACTCCGCGAGGTCGCTCGCCGTCGCGACGACGACGGCGTTCGTCTCGGTGGTCGCGCTCGCTTACTTTTTCCTGAAGTACGGCGGCGACTACGGCGAACAGGAGACTGGCGAGGAGTCGCAGTCACGTCGCTGACGTGGTCGGCCGGAAAGCCGGAACGCACACAAGGGAGCACGTGTACGTTCGCCTATGGGACTCGGAAGCACGGCGAAGAAGGTCCAGCGAATCGCGGACATGGCGGAGGAACTCTACAAGCGACTCAACGAGCTCCGCGATCAGATCAAAGAGATGCAGGAGACGGTCAGTGGGACCAGAGACCGCGTCGAGGCGCTCGAAGCCGAGAGCGCCGAGCAGCGCGCGATCCTGGAGGCGCTCGCCAAAGAGCAGGGTATCGACCTCGACTCCGTGACGGCAGAAGCCCACATCGCCGAGGCCGAAGACGACTCGCTGGCTGGCGACAGCGCCGACGCCGCTACTGCTGCCGAAGACGGCAGCGAGACCGACCAGTCGGCCGATTCGACGGAGACGCCGTCCACGTCGGACGGTCAGTAGTCCGCCCCATCGACCCGCGACGCTCTCCCGTGAGCGACGCGAGACGAGGATAACAACGTTAAGGGGACGGGGCAACATTTGCCACCGTAATGACGACCCATCGGGAACCGCTCGCGTCCGTCTTAGAGACTATCGGTGAGACGCCGCTCGTCTCCCTCCACGCCGCCCCCGACGACGTTCCGGTCTACGCGAAACTGGAGTCGTTCAACCCCGGTGCCAGCATCAAAGACCGGATCGGGAAGTACATGCTCGAACAGATGCTCGCCGAGGGGACGCTCTCGCCCGGTGGGACGGTGATCGAACCGACGGCGGGCAACACCGGCATCGGCATCGCCGTCGCCGCCGGTCGACTCGACCTCGAGGCGGTGTTCGTCGTCCCCGAACGCTTCAGCGTCGAGAAACAGCAACTGATGCGCGCGCTCGGTGCGACCGTCGTCAACACGCCCTCCGAGGACGGGATGGGTGGTGCCATCGACCGCGCACACGAACTCGCCGAGGAACTCGACGACGCCGTCGTCCCCCAGCAGTTCAAGAACCCGCTCAACGTCGAGGCGCACTACGAGACGACCGCACCCGAGATCTACGACGCACTCGACGGCGAGGTCGGTGCGCTCGTCGCCGGCTGTGGCACCGCGGGGACGCTGATGGGGATGGCGCGCTACGGTCGCGAACTCCACGCGGACACCTACGTCGTCGCCGTCGAACCCGAAGGCTCGCTCTACTCGACGCTGCAGGGCCGCGACGTCGAAGAAGGCGAGTACAAGACGGAGGGGATCGGTACCCACGATCCGGCGACCAACGAACTGTTCGACGCCGACCTCGTCGACGACGTCGTGCAGGTGGCCGACCGGGACACGCACGCGGAGATGCAGCGGCTCGCCCGCGAGGAGGGACAGCTGGTCGCGTCGAGCGCCGCGGCCAACAGCGTCGTCGCCCAGCAGGTCGCTTGGGAGATCCGCGACGACGAGATCGACGCCCCGTTCGACACGGTCGCGACGGTCTTCCCCGACTCCAGCGAGCGATATCTCTCGAAGGGCGTCTACGACGACTACGAGCAGTGGGAGGGGTAGGTCGCCGGCCGTCGCCCTCGCCGTCGGCATCTCGGACGCTCGACGACGACCGTCTCAGTCGGGGGTCTCTCGCGACCGGCCGGACGCGGGTCGCTCCTGCTCTGTCAACGTCGGCCGTTCGATCCGTCCGTCGGTCTGCGGGTCGAGACCGACGTAGCGAGCGTAGCGACGAGCGGATGTTCGCCAGCGTAGCTGTCGACGACGTCGCCGGGTCCGACCGCCGTGAGTCGGCGGTTCGTCCGCAGGAAGTACGCGACGGTGGCGAGCGTGTACTCCTGATCCGGAGCGACGGGGTCGCCGCCGACGGAGAGTTCGCAGAGCGTCGAACGGTCGTCGTCCCACACGACGTGCATCCCGCTGACGTGTCCGAAACAGGCCTCGGGGGCGTCCGCACAGACGTCGGCGAGCGAGAGGTCGTGGACGGCAGCACGGAGGTCCGCGCCCGTGCAGCTGACGACGCGGAACTCGTCGTCGAACGGCGCCACTCGTCGGAGATCGAACGCCGTCACCTCCCCGAACAGGGCGGGTCCGGTGCGGAACCCGCCGGCGGGGACGACGGCGGCGTCGGCGTCGGCGCCCAACGGATCGCGTCGGCGACGGCGTTACCGAGGGGGCTCTCCGCGCAGTTGACCGTGACGTCGGTCCGCTCGATAGGGTCGTCGAGGCGGGTGACCACCTCGTCGAGTCCGGTGACCGCGATGCGAGTCGCGAGCGCCTGTTCGAGACTCTCGTCGGGCGTGACGGACGCCTCGCCGACGATGTGTGGCTCGACGATCGGCGCTTCGTCGGCCGTGAGTTGCACCTCGGTCAGCCGCTCCCCGCCGGCCCCGGTCCGAACGTAACAGGTGTCGCCGTGTCGAGAGACGACCGGGTCGTGACGGTGACCGTCGAGGACGACGTCGGCGTCGACGGCGTCTGCGAGTCGTTCGTCGCCGACGTGAGCGAGGACGACGACGAACGCCACCGCCGGCTCCGACGCCCGGAGGTCGGCGATCGCCTCGGTCGCGGCGTCGACGGGGTCGGTGATGGTGAGCGACGTCGCTCTGGGGTCCGACAGCGGCGTCTCCGCGGTCGTCACGCCGACGAGGCCGACGCGAGTGCCTTCGACGTCGGCGACGGTCCACGGGGCGGTGTGGGGGTGGCCGAACCGCCGTCCGTCGTCCTCGAAGATGTTTGCCGTGAGCCACTCGTTGGGTGCGCCGCGGACCAACGCGCGCGCGGCGTCGAGTCCGTGGTCGAACTCGTGGTTGCCGAACGTCTCGAAGTCGGTGCCGACCGCGTTGAAGAAGTCCAGCGCCTGCCGTCCGTCGCTCTCGACGCCGAGGACGCTCGGGGCGGTGTTGTCGCCCGTTCCGAGGACGAGCGTTCCCGGACAGCGTCGCTCGCCGACGACGGCGGCGACGCGTGCGGCGTGTTTCGGGTCGTCGAACGCGCGTTCGAGATCCGAGTAGTGGAGGAGTCGGACGGCCACGTGTGAAACTCTCCGACCACAGTGAGAAAACGCTGACGTTCACTCCAGCAGCCGCTGGTGTTCCACCTTCATACATCTGTCCTGCACGACGCGGAGCCCCGCTTCCTCGGCGCGAGCGACCGCCTCGTCGTGTGTGATGCCGAGTTGGAGCCAGAGCGCCTGTACGTCGGCGTGTTCCTCGTGACGTGCGAGGACGTCGTCGACGACGCCGGGCACCGCCTCGCTCGGTCGAAACACGTTCACCAGGTCGACCGAGCGTTCGACCTCGTCCAGCGAGTCGTACGCCCGCTTGCCGAGGACCTCGTCGGCGAAGGGGTTGACGGGGACGATCTCGTATCCGTGACGTTGGAGGTACGCCGGGATCTCGTGTGCGGCCTTGCCGGGCGTCGTCGAACAGCCGACGACGGCGATCGTCTCGAGATCGAACAGCGAGCGGAGTTCCTCGTCACTCGTGAGCGGCATACCGTCGCAAAGGGCGAGTGGAGACAAAAAGGGTTCGCGCGCTCACGAGACAGCGTCGACTATCGCTGCCATTCGACGTCGTCATCGCTGCCATTCGACGTCGTCATCGCCGCCACTCGACTTCAGTCGCTGGCGAGTCGGATCGACGGCGGTTCGTCTTCGGCCGTCGTGACGATGCCGTCGAACAGCTGTTTGAGCGTGTTCATCGTCTGTTCGTCGTGAGCGCTCGCGTCGATACAGAACAGTCCGAGCCCGTTCACGCTCTGGACCCGACCCGTGAACACGTGGAGGAAGCGGAACACCGTCTGGAGGTTCGAGTACATCAGGAGCGTCGACAGCGAGTGGACCAGGATGCGGTTGCGTTCGATCCGCTGTTCCTGATAGAACGCCTGGAGGAACTCCGAGAGTTTGATCCCGATTCCGGTCATGTCGACCGGCGACGAGGCGTACTTGATCCGGTCGTCGTCGCGGAGGTCGCCGACGCCCTGCTGGCGGGAGACGCAGTCGACGACGGCCACCGGCTTCCCCTCGTGGGGAGTCCGTTTCGCGTAGTCGCCGAGGAGACGCTCGCCGCTGTCTTTCGTCGTGACGACGATCGCCCCCTCGTCCGCGCGCGTCCCCGCCGCGAGGACGTCGAGTGCGAGCGACCGCTTTCCCGTCAACGGCGGGCCAGTGACGAGGACGTTCGTTCCCGGCTCGACCTCGGCGTCGAACGTCGGACGGAGGTCATACATCGGCAGTCACCGCCGAACCACCCGCTCGTCGCGGACCGACTACACACCGCTCCGCATCGGCGGGAGTCATCAACTGATAAGAAAATACGGTGAGTCGGTAATATTCTTTTTGATAGAGCTATCGGTACACACTACTGGCTCCCGACGTCGGACCGGAGTGTCTCGCCGCCGGAGGACGTCCCGGAGGCGACTCGGTGTCGACGACGCCGTCGGAACGGTCAAATCTCGGGCCCTTTACTCGCTCGTCGGTAGCGCTGCCAACCGGTCGAGCGACTGCTGTCGGATGAACTCGATCGCCATGCTGGTCAGATGGTCGGGCGAACAGGCTTCGGCCCGGTCGAGATACTCGACGACGACGTCGCGGAGGTTCGCGACGCCCGTCTCCTGGTCGGCCGCGAGGTTCAACTCCGCCGTCACCGGCGTCAGCTGCGTCCGACGGTCCTCCGGGTAGTCGTCCGTGTCGTCGAGGCCGACCTGTGCCGCGATGACCATGAGGACGATCGCCCGCTTGAACTCGTGTCCGAGGTCGACGTCGAGGTCGGCCTCGTACATGTTCAGCATGTCCTCGTAGAGGATGCCGACGCGGAGATACTGGGTGAGGAAGTACGGCAGCGACTGGTCGTCGTCGAACAGCTCGAGCGTGTCCGCCGACTCGGCGAACTTGTAGGAGTCGCGAATCTCGTCGGCGATGGTCGACCGATCTTCTCCCTCGGCGGCGTGATACCGCTCGAGCAGGTCGCGGAACCGTTCGTCGTCGTCCTGGTGTCCCTCCGAGAGACCGACGGCGTGTTCGTAGTGTTCGCGGACGGCTGCAGGCGTGTCGGGGCTCTCGAACCAGCAGCTGACGTTCTCCGACAGGCGTTCCTGTGCGCGTGCGGCGACGCGGGACTTCGGCCGTGCGTTCGTCTCGAAGTCCTCGTACTCCTCGTCGTTGATGGCGTCGCGCATGTCGCCGTCGACGAGCGCCTGGACGATGTTGTAGGTCGTCGTCCTGCTCTCGCGGGCGAGCTCCTCGTCGACGTCGCGGACGTGACGGAGGAGCGGAACGTCGTTGGCGAGCAGACAGAGGCGACCGAGCGTCAGAAGCGCCGGCAGGACGAGTCGAGTGTCGTAGTCGAACCGAACCGCCGTGCCCACGTCGACCGTCTCGATCTCGCCCGCCGCGAGCGCACGCTCGAGTTCGACCTCGACGTCGCTGAACATCCGTTCGGTCATCGCGTCGATGTCGGCGTCGACCTCGGAGCGAAGCAAGAGGACGGGTACCACTCCGGGGTCGGGAGACCGACCGACGTAGCGGAGAAACGCCCGAGCGATGGGCGGCACTCGTGACCGTGCCGTGACGGCTACATCCTGCATTGGTTGTGTGGTACACGACCAGCCACTAATAGGGGTTGTGAACGCGCCGGCGACCATACGAGGTGAGCCGAGAAGGGGCGAGCCGAGATAGGCCGCCGTCGTCCCGGAACTCACGACCGATTCGCGAGCTATTTACTCGCTGCTCCGTGCAGTTGAACTGATGGTTTCCTTCGACGAGTTCGCGCGCGGCGTCGGTCGACTGGTCGACACGGTCGGCATCGTCGGCCGGACGGTCGGCCCGTTCGACACCAATCCGGTTCCGAGAGAGTGGACCCACGTCACCAAACTCGACCCCGAGAACGCGAAGAAACTCCCGCTGCTCTACCCACTCTTCCTTCGACACACGAGCGCCGTCTCCGTCGGCGGGTCGAGCGACGTCACCGCGCGGAACACCGAAGAGACGTTCGCGCTCCTCGAACCGCTCTCGGTCCCCGCCTTCCACGAACCCAGCGAGGCGCGACACGTCACCGAACGCACCCGCGAGGCCGCCGCGTTCATCGCCATCCCCGAAGTGCTCAACGGCGACTCCGAGTCGCTCGTCGGCACGCTCGGAAAAGGAACCGAGTACATCCGCGAGGAACTCACGCCGTCGATGCTCGCGGAGAAACTCCCGTGGTGGACGCCGGACCGCGTGCTCGACGCGCTCGCGAACGTCGCCACCTCGCTGCTGCTCTCGGAGGCGGTGTTCGAGGCCTACGTCATCCAGAACCCCGACAGCGCAGCCGCTCGCGAAGCGAACGTCGAGGAAGACGACCTGCTCGCGGCGGACGCGGCGAAACAGCACGCGATGGCCGCCGAGCGACACCTCGAGAGCGAACTCGTCTACCTGGAGTACTCCGGCACCTACGGCGGCGACGAAGCAGCCGACATCCTATCGGCCGTCGCAGACAGCCTCGACTGGTCGCGACTCTGGTACGGCGGCGGACTCGACTCTCGGGAGCACGCACAGGCGATGCTCGATGCCGGTGCAGACACCGTCGTCGTCGGCGACGTCTTCCACGACGTCGCCGCCGAGGAAGCGACGCTCTGTGCGGACGCCCGAGACGACCTCTCGACCGACGCCGACGCCGAGACGATCCGCGAGTGGGTGACGGATCACGTCGACGTCGACGACTCGGCCGCCGCGCGCTACCTCTCGACGGTCCCCTCGGTAACAGACCCCGTCGAAACCGCCGAGCGGTATCTGGCCGCGACAGTGGAGACACACCTCGAACTGACGCGACTCGGCGAGCTAGCGGCCGAGGCGGAACCGACGACGCGAGGGGAGCTTCGGCGGTTCGTCGACGAGCAGACGGACGGGACGATTCCCGGCGAGCGACATCTCCAGGGAACGACTCGCGGGGAGAGTACGTCGATGGCGCGGACGATAACCGTCGACGTACTGGCGCGACGCCTCCGTCTCGACGAGTCTGAACTTCCGGTGTCGCATCTCAGTACGGCTGTCTGACTGTCGCGTGTGTCCGATCCCCATCGCCGAACGAAATCCGGGGGTTTAAAATCAGACCTCCCCGTACGAAGGAGTGAGGGCGCTTAGCTCAGTCTGGACAGAGTGCTTGGCTTCGGACCAAGTTGTCACGGGTTCAAATCCTGTAGCGCCCATCCGTTTTCCGAACGATCGACATCCATAAGACATGTTCAGCGCGACAGTCTCACGGAGCTAGACTGCCAATCCGATACTCTCACTTCTCCGACTGCGACGGTTGACGGAGGACGACGAGCAACAACACACCGACCACCGCCGCCACGCCCACGACGACCCCGAACCCGGGACTCGTCGTCTCGGTGGTCGGTGCGGATGTCGGTGACGGCGTCGGTTCGGGCGTGGGTGTCGCCGTCGGAGTCACAGTCGGCGTCGACTCGGGCGTCGCCGTCGGAGTCGCGTCGACCGTCACCGAAATCGGCGTGAGTCCGTCGACGGCGACGGCGTAGCTCCCCGGTTCTTCGAAGCTCAGTTCGAAAGAGACGGAACGCTCTTCACCGGGTGGAACGACGACAGGCTTCGTCTCTCGAGAGTCCCCGTCGACGCGGAGCGTCGTCTGGTGACTCCGGCGCTGGTCGCCGCGGTTCACGATCGTCGCCGAAACTTGTATCGTCTCTCCCGAGTCGACCGTCGTCGCCGACGTGGCGAGGTCGCGAGCGTGGATGGACGGGTCGACGGCGACAGCGTAGACGTCGTCACGGCCCGCACCGGTCGAACTGGTCCAGCCAACCAAGAGGTGACCCGTCTCGGTCGATTCGACGGCCGCGAACACGTCGTTGCCGTCGCCGCCGTACGTCTGTCGCCACCGTTCCCGGCCGCGGTCGTCGAGCGCGAGGACGAGCGCGTCGGTCGTGGCGCTCCGCCCCTCGCGGTAGCTCCCCACGAGTAACACGCCGCCCTCGTCGACGACGACGTCTTCGACCGTCACCTCGTCGTAGCTTCGACGCCACTGGAGTGTCCCAGTCGTCCCGTCGAGCCGTGCCGCCCATCCGGCGGCGACCCGGTTTCGTGTCTGCGTTCCGACGAGGAGGTAATCCCCGTCGGGGAGCTCGACCACGCTCGTGGTCCGGGCCTCGACGCTCGGGCTCCCGATCAGTTCGCGCCACAGCGGCTCGCCCTCCGGCGTAAGTTCGACCGCCCACGCTCTGACGTCGCCCTCACTGCGGTCGCTTTCGCCGACGACGAGCACCGTCCCGTTCGTCGTCTCGATCACGTCGGTGAAACGCTCTTTCGCCGCCGGTCGGCCGGTGTAGTTCCGAATTTCCGTAAAGCGACCAACGTCGTCGACGGCGACGACGGCCGCCGGCTGCGAACCGTTACCCGTGATGCGCTGACCGACGAGCAGATAGCCGTCGTCGCGTAGAACCGCATCTCCGACACCGGTACCGACGCCGTAGAGCCGGGACCACTCGATCGCTCCGTCGGCGTCGAGACCGTAGAGTTCGACTCCCTCGACCGTGCCGATCTCGCCAGCGAGGAAGTACCCCCGCTCGGTCACGAGCAACGCACGGGGTGATTCGTCGCTCCCGGTGCCGTACGGTCGCGCCCACTGCTCTCGTCCCTCCTCGTCGAGTCGAACCAGCCACAGATCTCCGCGACTCCCGGTGGCCTGCCCGAACGAGCGGGTCGACGCCGCGAGGAGATAACCGTCGTCGAGGCGAACGACGAGGGCTCCACGGTCGTCTCTCGGTCCGCCGTAGGTCCGTATCCAGGCCTCGACGGGTGGATCGTCGGGTCCGCTCTCCTGGTTCTCCTGGCTCTCTTGGCTCGTCTGATTCGCCTGACTCTCCTGACTCTCGACCGTCTCCCGTGCGAGGACATCGCCGACGACCGGCCCGAACAGCGGCGTTCCTACGGAGGCGACGAGGAGAACGACCACGACGGCGGCGAGGGGGAAGGACTCGGAGTACACCCATACTAGTCGGACGGAACTCGCATCAAGCTATGTGCTAACGTGTCCGTTCGAGAGACTGTAACGGCTCGTTCGAGGGACTGTGAACGGGAGCCACGGCCACGAACCACGACAACAAATAGCACGACTGCGGACGTTGCGCGGAGTCCGATGGCTCCGACGAGTGCGGACGCGGGGCTTAGTCGCCCGATAATATTGACCCCTCGGTGGGAAGAGAGGACGATGAGACGACGGACGTTCCTCGAACGGGCGACAGCGACACTCGGCGGCGTCGCCGCCGCGGTCGGTGTGACGGGCACTGTGTCGGCAACACAGAACGAACCGCGAGTAGCCGAGCGGACGACGTCGACGCTACTCGCGGGGACGCCTTACGAGACGGAGACCGTCACCGTCGACGCCCCCGAAGACGGGCCGACGGCGTTCGTGGTCGGCGGGATGCACGGCGACGAGCCGAGCGGCTACCGGGCGGCCACCGACGTCGCCTCGTGGGACATCCGGGCTGGCCGCATCGTCGCCGTCCCGAAGGCGAACCGACCGGCCATCCAGCGCAACACCCGGAAGAACGACAACGGCGACTTCAACCGTCAGTTCCCGCCGGGGTCGGAACCGAACACGGAACTCGCCCGGGCGCTGTGGGGACTCGTCGCCGACACCGACCCGGACGTCGTACTCGATCTTCACTCCTCGAAGGGGATCTACCGCACCCACGAGAGCTTCGTCGGACAGGTGGTCTTCCCGAGCAGCGTCGACCCCGCACCTGGCCACGCTCGGGAGGCGGTCGACACCGTCAACGGCCGGGTCGTCCCGTGGTACATGCCGTACCACCGGTACAAACACGGCAACCTCGTCGACGGCGACGCCCCCCTCCTGATGCACAAGGTGACGGCCGACCTCGGCAAACCGGGCTACCTGATCGAGTCGACGAAGTTCCTCCTCGACCCTCGGACCGCCGCTCACTGGACGGCCAGTCTCGCCGAGCAACTGTTGGCGAGTCACGGCATCGAACGCCGCGAGGGAGGTGACGCACGGTGACCGAGGTGGGCGACTCGACCGACTCGATCGACGTCGGCGTGCTTCGGCGACTGTTCGCCGGCCCGGCCGTCCTCGCGACGTTCGCGTTCCTCGTGCTCCCTCTCGCCGCCGGCAGCGTCGACGGACGGCTGATGACGCCGTTGGCGTATCCGGGCTATCTCATCATGATGATCGGTAGTTCGTTCGGCAGCTATCTCTTCCCGAACTTCGCGCTGTGGGTGTTCTGGGCGCCGTTCGTCGCCGGTTGTTACGCGGTCTCGGTCGTCGTCGGGGCGCTCTATCGAGCCGTTCGGTGACCGTCCGTCTCCGTGCGGTGGTCCGATGCCGTCCCGTCATCTCAACCGAGTGATTCGATGAACGACTACGTGACGCCTGCCCCACGTGGCTCGTACTCGGCGTACGCCTCCGTCTCGACGATCTCGCGGAGGATCTCCACGGCGTCCCAGACGTCGGCGTGACTGGTGTAGAGCGGGGCCGGACAGACGCGGACGACGTTCGGCTGGCGGAAGTCGACGACGACGCCGCGGTCCTTCAGCGCGAGGCTCACCCGGTAGGCCTCGGGATGTTCGATGGCGACGTGACCGCCACGACGAGCGGCGTCGCGCGGCGTGCCGACCGCGCAGTCGGGCAGTCGCTCGTCGACGAGCCGGATCAGCGCGTCGGTGAGCGCGACGGATTTCTCGCGGACCGCCTCGATAGTCGTCTCCGCGAAGACGTCGAGCGACCCGTCGAGCGGCGCGGCCGAGAGCACGTGGACCGTTCCGATCTGCCACGCGCCGGCGTTCCGAGCGGGCGTGTAGGTGAGCTCCATGTCGAACTGCGTCTCCTTGTCGTTGCCCCACCAGCCGGCGAGCGCGGGCGTCGTCCCGAAGTGACGCTCGTTCACGTAGAGGCCGCCGACCGACCCCGGACCGGCGTTGAGATACTTGTAGGTGCACCACACCGCGAAGTCGACGCCGTGAGCCGAGAGGTCGTGGTCGACCGCACCGATCGAGTGTGCGAGGTCGAAGCCGGCGTACGCGCCGTGTTCGTGGGCCGCCTCCGTGATGCGTTCGACGTCGAGCAGTTGGCCGCTACGGTAGAGCACCGACGGCATGAACACGATGCCGACGTCCTCTGCTTCCAGCGCCGCGACGACGTCGTCCTCTTCGACCGTTCGGCCGTCGCGGCTCTCGACGAGGTGGAGATGGTCGTCGGGGTCGAGGCCGCGCTGACGCAGCTGGGCGCGGATGGCGTAGTGGTCCGTCGGGAAGTCCAGATCGTTCGCGAGCACCGTCGTCGGCCCGCCCTCCTCCCGTAGTCGGTCGAGGAACGTCCCGACGAGCGTGTGGATGTTGACCGTCGTCGAGTTGGTGACGACCACCTCGTCGTCGTCGGCACCGAGCAACGGGGCGAGTCGCGCGCCGAGGCGTTCACCGTAGTCGAACCACTCGGGGTCGGCGTCGGTCCACCCGCGGATGCCCAACTCGCGCCACTCGTCGACGACGCGCGCGAGACTCTCCTCGGCGTCCGTCGAGAGCGGTCCCAGCGAGTTGCCGTCCATGTAGAACTCGTCGTCGGGCAGCGAGAAGCGGTCGCGGAGCGCCGCCAGCGGATCCTCGCGGTCCCGCGCGACGGCGGCCTCGCGACTCGGGTCGAACTCGTCTCCGTCCATGTGCTCTCCTCGGTGGGAGGTGTGTTGTCAGTTACGGAGCGTACATCCCTCCCCGAACGGTCGAACCTCCGGAGTCTCAGTCTGCCGTCGTCGCCGCCGGCGACGGCGTCGGGAGGTCGTACCGGTGGACGACGGCGACGCTCAGGGCGCCGACGACGACGCCGGCGACGACGACGCCGAAGACACCCCACCGGATCGCCCCCGTTCCGCCGAGCGACGGTTCGGCGACGGCGATCACCGCACCGGTCAGAACCGGTGCGACGGTGCTTCCGAGTCGACCGGCGGACTCGCCGAGGCTGACGAGCCCGCCGCGGAGGTCCGTCGGCGCGCTGCCGGTGAGCGCGCTCCGATAGAGCGTGAGCCCGACGCCGAACCCCGCGCCCGTGAAGACGACGCCGACGCCCGCGACGAGCACGGAGGGGGCGAACGCCAGCGCTGCGACGCCGCCGCCGACGGCCGTCGTCGCGACGAGCATCGGGACGACCCGGGTGTCGAAGGCGGCGGTGATGCGACCCGACTGGGTGGAGCTCACCGACGACGCGACGCTGGCGACGGCGACGAGCAGCCCCGCGACGCCGGGGTTCGCGTCCAACAGACGGACTACGACCACCGAGTTGTACGTCAGGAAGACGAACCAGAGGAACGAGGGGACCGCCCGTCCGACGAGCGTCGCCGCCACCCGTGGGTGGGCGGCCAGCGCGAGCAGCGCCCTGACGGAGTCGTCGCCGTCGTTCCCTGCCTCGGCCGTCGGTTCTTCGAAGAGGAGGAACACCACGAGCGCCGTCGGGACGGCCAGCCCGTAGAGGAGAAACGGGTACTGCCACGCGAGGACGACGAGCGCCCCCGAGAGCACCGGAAAGACGGTCAGGGAGACGCCGACGGCCGTGAACCGCAGCCCCTGTGCGGCGGCCTCGGCCTCGTCGTCGTCGGCGAAGATGTCGCCGACGCTGGTGATGAGGACGGGCGCGATGCCGGTGTAGCCGACCCCTTGCAGGAACCGAAGCCCGAGGACGACCCGGAAGTCGGTCGTCAGCGGGACGGCGAGTCCGGCGAGTCCGAACAGCAAGAGTCCGGCGGTGAGGACGGGTTTGCGTCCCACACGGTCGGAGAGCACGCCGACGACGGGGATGAGCACCACGGCGGGCGCGGTGAAGACAGCCATCAGGAGGCCGACTCGCGTGCTGGAGACGCCGAGCGGTCCAGTCAGCCCTTCTAGAATCGGCGAGACGACCGACGCCCCGAGCGGCGAGCTGAGACTCGCGAGCAGCAGCAGTTGGAAGTTCCGCTCGTAGAGGACCCGGGCGTCGTCGCCGAACAGCGTCTGCAGAACACCCACAGTCGAAGAAGGGGGTCGAGCGGTTTCAACGACCGGGTGGCGTCCGAGATTGCCGGTATGGGCCGTGTGCGCTGTCGACAGGGAGACGAGGGCTATAACTGCTCCCCGCCGAAGGGAGAGTCATGACCGGTCACGAGACGACCGAGATGGACTCGCAGCTGGCGACCGTCGTCGACGAGATCGACGCCGAGGGCGTCCCCGAGTGGCACGCGATGAGCGTCGACTGTGCCCGCCGCGTCGAGGACGAGGTGTTCACGAGCGACAGTCAGCAGGCGATGGGGTTCGTCCGCGACTACGCCTTCGACGGTCCGGACGGCGACGTCCCGGTGCGCGTCTACCGACCCGAGGTCACGACGCCCGCGCCGACGGTCGTCTTCTACCACGGCGGCGGGTGGACGCTCGGCACGCTCGACTCGGCCGACGACCTATGTCGCAACCTCGCCCGTCGCGTCGGCGCAGTCGTCGTCTCCGTCGACTACCGACTCGCGCCCGAACACCCCTTCCCCGCCGGTCTCGACGACGCCGCTGCCGCGCTGGCGTGGGTGGCCGAGCACGCGGCGACGTTCGGCGGCGACCCAGAGCGACTCGCCGTCGCCGGCACTTCGGCCGGCGGGAACCTCGCCGCCGCCGTCGCGCTCAGAGCGCGGGAGTTCGACGGTCCCGACGTCGCCCACCAGGCACTGCTCTACCCCATCACCGACCGCGCGTTCGACACTGACTCCTACAGCCAGAACGCCGACGGACCGCTGCTCACGCGCGCCGACATGGAGTGGTTCTGGGCACAGTACCTCCGGAGTCCGGTCGACGGCGCGAACCCCTACGCGTCGGTCCTCCGTGCTCCCGATCTCTCGGAACTCCCGCCGGCGACCGTCGTCACGGCCGGGTTCGACCCGCTCTGCGACGACGGGGCGGCCTACGCCGACCGCCTCGCCGACGCCGGCGTCGACGTCGCCCACCAGCACCACCCGACGATGGCTCACGGCTTCTTGAGCCTGAGCGACGCCGTCGACGTCGCCGACACGGCGTTCGACGCGCTCGCAGAGCGGGTGCGGTCGTCGCTCTCCGAGTGACCCACTAGATCAGTCTGCGGTGTCGTTCGCGGCGGCGTCGTTCGCGGCCAACCGTTCGTACGCTTCCCACGAGGGGTCGACACCGGGATGCTCCAGCAGGTCGCCGTCGACGTAGACGCCCTCGCCCTCGCTCACCTCGCCGACGACGGCGACGGGCGTCTCTCGGGCGTCCAACTCCGCGAGCACGTCGTCGACGCCGTCGGCACCGACGGTGAGCACGAGCGTCCCGGAACTGGTCGAGAGCCACGGGTCGATGCCGAGGAACTCGCAGGTCTCGCGGACGCCGGGTCGGATCGGAACCGCGTCGGTGTCGACGTCGAGGCGGACGCCCGCCCCCTCCGCCACCTCGTCGAGCGCGCCGAACAGCCCACCCTCGGTAGCGTCGTGCATCGCCGTCACCGGACCTGCCGCGGCGGCGGTGACCGCGTCGCGGACGGTCCGGGTCTCGTCGAGTCGCGACTGCGCCGCCGCGAGCGTCTCGTCGTCGAGGTCGAACTGGTCGGGGAAGAGCGTCGTCAAGAGGCCCGTCGCCTCGACGGCCGGCCCCTTCGTCACGAGCACCACGTCGCCAGGTCGCGCACCGTCAGGGCGCACCACGTCGTCTGGGTCGCCGACGGCCATCGCCGTCGCGCCGCCGACCCACGAGTAGTCGACGCCGCCGTAGCGGGCGGTGTGGCCCGTGACGATGCCGATTCCCAACTCGCGACACTCCTCGTCGATGGCGCTCCAGAGTTCCGCGAACTGCTCGTCGGTGATCTCCGGTGGGAGGGTGAAAGAGACGGCGAGGTGCGTCGGGAGCAACCCCGAGACGGCGACGTCCGAGAGGACGACGTGGAGGGCGAACCGCCCGGCGCGGTCGAAGCCGAGTCGCGGGAGCACCGACAGCGGGTCCGTCGCCATCACGAGTGCCGTTCCGTCGAGATCGAGCATGCCGAAGTCGACGCCGTGCTTCGGGCCGACGGCGACGTCGTCGCGGTCGGCACCCAATTTCGGGTAGATGTGTTCGTCGAAGAACGCGCGGTCGACTTTCCCGAGGTCGGTCATAGTCGGAGTGACGCCGCCAGCGGAATAGACCTGCCGAAGGTGGGTTCTGCCTCGCTCAGGCGGGTCGTGGGTCGCCGCCTCCGTACCGGTCGGCGACGAGACGAGCGGCGAACCCGAGGAGGAACGCGGTCGTCCCGAGCAGGAGGCCGCCGACGGCCCCGAACTGCACGCCCATCACGAACCACTCGCCGACCGTGGGATACGCGCCGGTGATGCCGGCGAACCCGTTGAAGATCGCGCCGTAGAGCGGCGTGAAGGCGAGCAGCCAGCAGACCGCGAGTCCCTGACTCCGGTAGGCTGCGCCGACGCCGACGAGGGAAAGGAGGGGGACGAGTACCAGCGACCCGTAGCCGCCGACTGCGCGAGCGAGCGGTTCGACGAGATGCCCGACGAGTCCGGTGAGAGTGGCGAGTAGCAAGACCCCGCCCGCGACGGCGACGAGGCGTCTCGACAGCGTTCGGTCCGTCCCGAGGAGGAGCGTTCCGGCGTCGACGGTGACCATGCCCTCTACGTGACCACCGGCCGACAAAAGAGTTCGGCGCGACGAACCCAAAACGCGAAACCTGTCGGTCACCAACGTCGACTTATGACACGAGACGGCGTCTTTCTCGCCGACGACGAGGAGAAGCGCGACGACGCGTTCGCGGTCCGGCGGGCGGTGTTCGTCGACGAACAGGGCGTTCCGGAGGAGCTGGAGTGGGACGAGTACGAGGAGACGGCGACGCACTTCGTCGCCTACGACGCGGGACGACCGGTCGGCGCGGCCCGCTTCCGCGAGTACGAACTCGACGGCGACCGCGTCTGCAAGGTCGAACGCGTCGCCGTCCTCGAAGACTCGCGCGGCGAGGACTGGGGCCGGCGACTGATGGAGTCGCTCGAAGCCGAAGCCGCCGACGCCGAGTTCGACCGGTTCTATCTCCACGCACAGACGAGCGCCCGAGAGTTCTACGACCGACTCGGCTACGAGCAGGTCGGCGACGAGTTCCTCGAGGCCGACATTCCGCACGTGAAGATGGTCAAACGGCTGTAGCGCCGTCGATCTCCCGGGTCGCCGCAGCTGTCGTCTCCTTCGTGTTCCCGTCCCAACCGTGGCTGTGAAGACGGAGGCCATCGACCACGACAACCTCCACATCTCCAAGGACGGGCTACAGTAGCTCGTGCAACTGGTCACTCGCCCGACCGCATGCCGTCGTGCAGTCGGGCAAGTGATGACTCGCACTCGGTCGAGCTCAAAACGACCGGCTGACAGGAACGTCCGTTCCGACAGAATCACCGGACGTCACGGCGACCCGGACGCTTTTCATCCCCACAGGAGAACCGACAGGTATGAACATCGACGTGTTCGGCGTCGACCGACCCGTCGTCGGGATGGTCCATCTGGCACCGCTCCCCGGGTCGCCCCGGTTCGCCGGCAACCGCGATCTGATTCACAACCGCGCCGTCCACGACGCGGAGGCACTCGAAGCGGGCGGCGTCGACGGCGTCGTCGTCGAGAACTTCGGGGACGCACCGTTCTACCCCGACGACGTCCCGAAGCACGTCGTCGCGGAGATGACCACTGCCGTCTCCGCCGTCGCCGACGCCGTCGACCTGCCGGTCGGCGTCAACGTCCTCCGCAACGACGCCGAGGCGGCCCTCTCGGTCGCCGCCGCGACGGGTGCGGCGTTCGTCCGCGTGAACGTCCACACCGGCGCGCGCGTGACCGACCAGGGGGTCGTCGAGGGGCGGGCACAGGAGACGATGCGCCTGCGCGAGCGACTCGACGCCGACGTCCGCGTCCTCGCCGACGTCGACGTCAAACACTCCGCGCCGCTCGGCGGCGAGGGGTTCGACCCGGAGGTCGTCGCCGAGACGGTCGAACGCGGCCTCGCGGACGGCGTCGTCGTCTCCGGAACGGGGACGGGTCACGCCGTCGACACCGACCGACTGGCCGCGGTCGCTCGGCGCAGTGCCGACCTCGACGTCGAGACGCCGGTGTTCGTCGGCAGCGGGGTAACGACGGAGACGGTCGCCGACCTGCTCGACGTCGCGGACGGTGCCATCGTCGGCACGGCGCTCAAACGCGGCGGGCGGACGACGTACCCGGTGGACGAAGACCGGGTCGCCGACCTCGTCGCGGCGGCACGCAGGGACGACTGACGGGAGTCGACGCAACACGCCCTGCCCGGTCCTACCTCCTGCCCGGTTTCAGTCGTCGCAGTGACCGTCGCCGAGTTCCTCGTAGACGAGTTCGGTCGCCTGTCTGATCGCCTTCACCGACCCGAGATAGCCCGCACCGACGCTGGTCTTCATCGCCTTCGCCGCCGCGCCGCGGACGACGGTCGGGCCGACCTGCGCGACCGCGCCGTCGCCGACGGAGACGATCCACCCCGGAACGTCGAAGCGGTACGGCTCCATCCGCGGAGTGAAGTCGTCCGATCCCGTGAGGTCGTGCTCGACGAGTCGCTCGACGTTGCCGGCGACCGTCCCGGCCTCGCGGATGGCCGCGGAGGCGCTGGCGGGCACCGCCTCCCCGTCGGCGTCGACGACGCGGGCGGCGTCGCCGACGACGAACGTCGAGCCGTTCAGCCGGAGGTCGTTGCGGACGATCGGCCGGTCGCCGTGCATCGCGTCGGAGCCGGTGATACCGCCGGTCCAGACGAACTGGTCGTAGCCGAGCGTCCCCGACTCGAGTTCGATCTCGTCGTCGGTCGCGCGACTGACCTCCGCGCCGGTTCGGATCTCGACGTCGCGGGCGATCAGCTCGTCGCGGACCGCCTCCTGGAAGTTCTCGGGGAAGTTCGGCGCGACGCTATCCATCTGTTCGAGGAGCACCACGTCGACCACGTCGGCGACGTCCTGCTCCGCTGCGAAGGCGGTGAGCTCCCCGGCGACCTGGACACCCGAGAGGCCCGCACCGCCGACGACGACCGTCCCGCCCGACGCACAGACGTCGAGGAAGTTCTCGCGGATCGTCTCGGCGTGGGCGACGCGCTTCAGCGGCGTACTGTGCTCTTCGACGCCGGGGAGGTCGTAGTAGGCCGTCTCGGCCCCGAGACAGACCGCGGCGTAGTCGTAGTCGACGGTCCGACCGGTGTCGAGTTCGACCGTCCGCGCGTCGGCGTCGACGTTGTCGACGCGGGCGGTGACGACCTCCGCGCGGTCGAGCACGTCGGTCAGCGGGACGGTGATGGCCTCGACGATGGAGGGGTGGCGGACGACGCGGTGGACCTCGTGTTGAACGAGGTGGGTGGGAGACTCGTCGACGACGACGATGTCGACCTCCGTCGGCAGTCGGTCTTCGAGTCGGCGCGCGAGAGTCAGCCCGGCGTAGCCCGCGCCGAGGACGGCTATCTGCATGGGAGGGGGGTAGGACCGTAGGACAAAGAGCGTGTGGGCAGGGGAAGGGTGTGACCGAACGTGCCGCGTGGCGCGTGGCCTCGTCGCCTCCGTGTCTCCGCGAGGAACGAGAGCCACAGGCTCTGGCGTTGCGACGAGAGTACGGGACTTTCGAGAGCTGCTTCTCACGAAGAGTCCCGACTCGACTACGAGCGATAGCGAAAAGAACCCGAGAATCTCCTCAGAACAGCGCGTCGTCTTCGTCCAGCACCTGCGCCGGACCACCGACTTCCCAGACCATCGTCTCGACGTCGCAGTCGGCGATCGCCGCCTCTACCTCGTCGACGTGCTCTGCGGTCGTGTTCACGTACACCGACGCGCCCGTGTCCGTCGAGAAGTAGACTGGGACGCCCTCGTCGCGCAGTTCGCGAACCGCGTTGAAGATGGCGATCGTCTCTGGTTGCCAGTAGACCCACCCCGCGGGGCCCGTCATCGTCGTCGCCGCCAAGGAGAGAGAGTCGTGTTCGGCCGTCTCGAAGACGCGGTGGAACTCGCCCGAGCGCAGTGCGTCGCGCATCTCCGCGATCTGCCCGTGGATGTGCGCCATCCGCGCCTCGAACATGTGGCTCTCGGCGGCCTCCTTGTGGGCCTGTTCGGTCTCCTTGTACGCCGGGACGAGTCCGGCGACGATGCGGACGTCCTCCTCGAGGTCGCCGCCCGTATCGATCCGCTTCGAGCGACAGTCGTCGTCGTTGAGACCGGTGTAGAGCTGCGAGTAAGCACCCGTAACTGCGCGTGCGGCCGACGAGGAGCCACGGCGGGCGACCGTCGAGATCTCCGGGCGCGTCATGTCCAGACCGGCGGCTTCGACGGCGGCCATCGCCAGCGCCGCGAACCCCGAGGACGACGACCCGAAGCCGACGTTCGAGGGGAAGGAGTTCTCGCTCTCCATCCTGACACTGTGGTCGAACCCCGCCAGTTCGCGGACGTGGTTGAGCACCATCTCGATGCGTTCCGCGCCGCGGCCGTCGACCGCCTCGCCGTCGATGACGTAGACGTCCTCGTCTCCGTCCGGCAACCACTCGACGGTGGTCGTCGTGTTCGACGGCGCGGTACAGACGCTGATGCTGTCGTGGTACGGGAGTCTGAGCTCCTCGTCTCGCATCCCGTGGTACTTCACGAGCCCCTGAATGGGGTGAGCACGTGCGGTCGCTTTCATACTGTCGTTGCTGTCTGGCGGTGGGTTAAGCGTGCTGGATGCGGGTAGCCGTTCGGACTCCCCGCCCCGAGTCGTTCGGACCTCCGCACGAGTCTAGTGGAACGTTTCCTCTCGTTGAACTGAGATTATCGACCGGGTAATAATGGTAGCTCACTGGCTGGCATCTGTATGGAGTCTGTACTGAGCACCGGGCGAACACGGCGACGTCGGCCGAGACCGTGGTCGCTGCTCTCCGGGAGCTCACAGGATCATCTGCAACTCGCACTCACTCTCGCCGGGGCGCTGTTCTTCTTGGCAGCGGTCGTCATCGCCGTCGGCCCCGTCGACCCGATCTCGCCGCAGCCGGTCGCCGAACCGGACGACGATCAAGCAGCCAGCAGCGAGATGGCCTCCGACCCGGCCACCGCCGAGGCAGCGTCGGAGTCGACCGCGACCGCCTCCGAGTCGAACGCGGAGGACGGCAGTGAGAGCGGGGACGGCGGCGACGACGGAACCGCCGCGCCGGACACCGCCGACGCAGACGGCACGTCCACGGCGACGCCGGCGACCGACTCCGTCGAGAACGACTCCGTCGGAAACGCGTCGAGCGGTTCCGGCAACGAGTCCGGCGGCTTCGCCGGCGACTCGAGCGACGGAGACCGCGACGCCGAATTCGAGCGTCTCCAGGAGGAACGCCAGTCGCTCGACGAGGAGCACAGACGGCTCGAATCGGAGCACGACCGCCTCGAGCGCACCGACGCCACCGAGGAGGAGTGGGAGCGTCACGAGGAGGCGTACGACGAACACCGCGAACAGTTCCGCGAGCACCGCGAATCGTTCCGGGAGTTCGTCGACGAGTACGGCTCGAACGCCGAGACGATCGAACACCGTCAGTGGCTCGAGAAGCGCGGTGCAGAACACACCATCCACGACATTCAGAAACGCGATTGAGCTCCGGACGACCCTCCCTGAATCGAGTCGTCGGCACGTCCCCGTCTCTGTCTCCCTGCCGGTCGGCACCGACTGTTTCGAACCGTTGGAGCGGTCGTGCGATCGCCGCGTGATCGCGGTTCAGTACTCGTAGAACCCTCTCCCCGTCTTCTTTCCGAGGTCGCCGGCATCGACCTTCCGTTTTAGGAGGTACGCCGGCTTGTAGCGGTCGCCGAGTTCCTCGAACAGCGTCTCCGAGGCGTCCAGACAGATGTCGAGCCCGATATGATCGGCCAGCGTGAGCGGCCCCATCGGGACGTTGGTGCCGAGCGTCATCCCGCGGTCGATGTCCTCCTTCGAGGCGACGCCCTCGTCGTAGGCGCGGATCCCCTCGTTGATCCACGGCATCAGGATGCGGTTGGTGACGAAGCCGGGTTTGTCGTCGGACTCCCAGGTCTCCTTGTCCAGGTTTTCGGCGAGGTCGTGGCCGAGTTGGACCGCCTCGGGGGCGGTCTTCTCGCCGACGACGAGTTCGACCCCCTTCATCAGGGGCACCGGGTTCATGAAGTGGAGCCCCACGACCTGCGCGGGACGCTCCGTCGCACTCGCGATGGTCGTGATCGAGAGCGTCGAGGTGTTCGTCGCGAGCACGACGTCCTCGGGCAGGAGCTCGTCGAGGTCGGCGAAGATGTCCTGCTTGATCTCCATGTTCTCGACGGCGGCCTCGACGACGAAGTCGCAGTCGGCGAGATCGTCGAGCTGGGTCGTCCCGGTGATCCGCTCTTGGATCGCGTCGGCCTCGTCCGTGCTCAGCTCCTCCTTGGAGACGAACCGCGAGAGGCTGTCTTCGATGCTCGACAGTCCGTCGTCGACGAACTCCTGTTCGATGTCACGCATCACGACGTCGTAACCGGCCGTCGACGCGACCTGAGCGATCCCGTTGCCCATCGTTCCCGCGCCGACGACGCCGATCCGCTGAATCTCGTCCATACCACGCATGGCTGGCTCTGCTCGCGCTGACACCGTAAGACTAGCGACGTCTTTCGTGAACGTCTCGCCGGACGCCCTCCGATCGAGCCGACACCGAGCGAACGGGTGGGGATTATTTACTATCTGAGTAGTAATTGAACGCTAGCGGAGTAACGGTTTCAGAACGGGTTTCGAATTCTCTTACGAGTTCTCCAAGGTTCTCACTCAGATTGGTAACGGTCAAATGATTTTTATACTCTGTTACCGGATTTTGTACCAGATGATTCCGTTTGCCGACGACGCTATCACGCGCGACGAGAAGGCATTGATCCTCGCCTACGATCACGGTCTCGAGCACGGCCCAGTCGACTTCGAAGACGTCCCGGCGTCGGCGGATCCCGAGACGGTGTTCGACGTGGCGACGCACGACGCCGTCACCGCCTTCGCCGTCGGGAAGGGCCTCGCGGAGGCGTACTACCCCTCCTACGAGGACGACGTGAGCCTCCTCGCCAAACTGAACGGGACGTCCAACATGTGGATGGGCGAACCCGACTCCGCCGTCAACTGGTCGGTCGAGAACGCCGCCGACCTCGGCGCGGAGGCCATCGGCTTCACGTTGTACGGCGGGTCGAACAACGAGGTCGAGATGGCCGAGGAGTTCCGCGACGCACAGGAGGCGGCCCGCGACCACGACATGGGCGTCGTGATGTGGTCGTACCCGCGCGGACAGGGGCTGAAGAACGATACCAGCGGGAGCACCATCGCCTACGCCTCCCGTCTCGGTCTTGAACTCGGGGCGGACATCACGAAGATCAAGTATCCCGGTTCCGCCGACGCGATGCAGTGGGCCTGTGACGTCGCCGGCGACACGAAGATCGTCATGTCCGGCGGGTCGAAGACGAGCGACCGGGAGTTCCTCGAGACCGTCGAGACGGCGATGAACGCCGGAGCGTCGGGACTGGCCGTCGGACGCAACGTCTTCCAGCGGGAGAACCCGACGGAGCTGCTCGACGCGCTCGAACAGGTCATCTTCGAGGAAAAGACCACTGACGAGGCGCTCTCCGCAGCGTCCGGGGCGGAGGACCGCGTCGACGCCACCACAGACTGATGGCGATACAGGTGGACTCCTACCCGGAGGAGATCGGAGAGATCTTCGACACGGTCGCCGCCCTCGCTCCCGCCATCCGCGAGGCGCTGCCCGGCCGCCGCGTGCAGAACGACGAGACGAACCCGAGCGGCGAGACGCAGCTCGCGGCCGACGCCTACGCCGACGAGCTGTTCCTCGAGGAACTCGGGTCGCTCGACTCGGTCGTCGAGTACGCAAGCGAGGAGCGGACGAAGGTCGTCCCGACGGACGGCAAGCGAGAGACGGGGCTGTCGGTCGCGATCGACCCGCTGGACGGATCGTCGAACCTCAAATCCAACAACACGATGGGGACCATCGTCGCCGTCTACGACGCGCCGTTGCCTGCGGAAGGAGCGGACCTCGTCGCTGCCGCGTACGTGCTGTTCGGTCCCATCACGACGATGATGACTGCAGACGCCGACGGGGTCACCGAGTATCTCGTCGACGACGGGCAGCGAGAACTGCTCGAGGAGGACGTCCGACTCCCCGACGACCCCTCGGTGTACGGCTTCGGCGGACGCGTCCCCGACTGGACGTCCGACTTCGCTACCTACGCCGAACTCGTCGAGGCCGACGAGAGCATGAAACTGCGCTACGGCGGGGCGATGATCGGCGACATCAACCAGGTGCTCACCTACGGCGGGATCTTCGCGTATCCGGCGCTCGAGTCCGCACCCGTGGGGAAACTCCGACTCCAGTTCGAGGGCAACCCCATCGCCTTCATCATCGAGTCTGCCGGTGGGCGCTCCTCGGACGGCTCCCAGTCGCTGCTCGAGGTCGAGCCGACCGACCTCCACCAGCGCGTCCCGGTCCACGTCGGCAACGACGAGCTCGTCGAGCAGTTGGAGACGGTACTCGGCTGACTGCTCGGTCGACACGATCGTCTCGTTCGACGTTACCGTTCTGCGGTCACGAACCACCGGCGACCCGGCCGCTGACGACGACGCGGCCGACGCCCGCTTCTGGTCACGCGACGAGACACGTCCGGAGCCGACGGAGATCCGTCTGCGGACGGCGGGCGTCGACGGCGTGTTCGCGGCGATCGACGAGATCGGTGGCTGAGCCGACCTACTTCGGCGGCATATCCCAGTTGTCGGCGCTGTCCTGCGGTTCGTAACCGAGGCGTTCCCGAGCGTGGTCGATGTCGAACCAACTGCGCTCGTTGGCGCTGACGCCGTAGAAGATGCCGAAGCGGACGTCGTCGTTCTGCAGACAGCAGTCGACCAACTGTGCGCAGTCCCGACGGGACTGCCACATGCACTTCATCCGGGCGGCCTGTCGCAGATACTCGTCGCTCCCGCGTTCCCACCGCCCGTCGTCGATGCCTCGTTCGGCGTCGCCGAAGGGGTGGTCGTACTCGGGGTCGCGGACGCTACAGATACGGAGCGCGTAGACGTTCATCCCGTAGTTCTCGGCGTACTGGCGGCCGAACGCCTCGCCGGCGGCCTTCGAGGAACCGTACTCCGAGTCCGGGCGAATCGGGGCGGTGTGGTCGAGTTCGACGTCGGTGCCGAAGTAGATGTCCGGCTGGTTCGCGACCTCGGTCATCCCGACGACGTGGTTCGAGGAGGCGAAGACGACGTGCGTGATGCCGGCGTCGCGGGCCGCCTCCAACACGTTGTGCGTGCCGACGACGTTGGCGTCGAGTACCTCGTCGAACGTTCCGTCCGTCCGCGGGTAGCCCGCGAGGTGGACGACGGCGTCCTGGCCCTCGAACGCGGGCCGAATCGCCTCGTAGTCGGCGACGTCGGCGAGAACAGTGTCGTAGTCGGCGTGGGGGTGGTCTCCCGCGACCGTCCGCTCGTCGAGCAAGGTAAACTCGTGTTCGTCTGGGAGATGCTCTGTGAGGGCCGTCCCGACCGTTCCGTGAGAACCAGTAATCAGGATGTCCATACCAGCAAACTGAGGGTATCCCCCTTAGATCTCTAGGTCGAGTTACTGACTTGTCATATATCTCGGATACAGTCTCACATGGAAAACAATTTTGAATAGCCAGTCGCACACCGTGGTATGAAAGTTCACGTCGGAGAGGGTGCGACCGAGGAGGAAGCCAGCGCGATCGCGAGTGCGCTCGCCGAACATCTCGGTGCCGACATCGCGGTCCACGTCGGCGACGCCCCCGAACCCGCTGCCACCGCCGAGCCTCCAGAGATCGACTACCCGCTCGACGACGACCTCGGACCGACCGAGCGCGAGACCGCTCTCCGCGAGGAGATCGACGACATCCTCTCGGGCGGCCCCGAGAAGTACAAACAGCGTCTCCCGGAGCAGGGGAAACTGTTCGTCCGCGACCGACTCGACCTCTGGTTCGGCGACGAGGAGGGAGACGGACTGCTGTTCGAAGACGGGAAGTTCGCCCACTTCGACGGCTGGCATCCGAACTCACCCGACGTCGAGGAGAGCGACCCCGGGAACCGACTGCCGGCGGACGGCCTCATCACCGGCGCCGCCGAGTTCGAGGGTCGCGAACTCCACTTCATGGCCAACGACTTCACCGTCAAAGCGGGGAGCATGGCCGAACGCGGCGTCGAGAAGTTCCTCCGGATGCAACAGCGCGCGTTGAAGAACGGGAAACCGGTGCTCTACCTGATGGACTCGTCTGGAGGACGGATCGACGAACAGACCGGCTTCTTCGCCAACCGGGAGGGGATCGGGAAGTACTACTACAACCACTCGATGCTCTCGGGGCGCGTCCCCCAGATCTGCGTGCTCTACGGGCCGTGCATCGCGGGTGCCGCCTACACGCCCGTCTTCGCGGACTTCACGGTCATGGTCGAGGGGATGAGCGCGATGGCGATTGCGTCGCCGCGGATGGTGAAGATGGTCACCGGCGAGGACATCGACATGCAGGAGCTCGGCGGACCGTCGGTCCACGCGAAGTACTCCGGGAGTGCGGACCTCGTCGCGAGCGACGAGGCGCACGCCCGCCAGCTGGTCGCGCAACTCGTCTCCTACCTGCCGGACAAGGCGGGCGAGAAGCCGCCGAAGGCGGAGCCGAAGCCACCGAAATACTCTCCCGACGGTATCGACGAGCTCATCCCGGAGGCGCCGAACCGCCCCTACGACGTCTTCGAGTTGCTCGACCGCATCGCCGACGCCGAGTCCGTGTTCGAGCTGAAACCGGACTACGGGCCGGAGATCGTCACCGCCTTCTGTCGTATCGACGGTCGTCCGGTCGGCGTCGTCGCCAACCAACCGACCCAGCGTTCGGGTGCCATCTTCCCCGACGCGGCCGAGAAGGCCGCCGAGTTCATCTGGACCTGCGACGCCTACGAGATCCCGCTGCTCTACCTGTGTGACACGCCGGGGTTCATGGCCGGTTCACAGGTCGAGAAAGACGCGATCCTCGAGAAGGGCAAGAAGTTCATCTACGCCACGTCGTCGGCGACCGTGCCGAAACAGACAGTCGTCGTCCGGAAAGCGTACGGCGCGGGTATCTACGCGATGGGCGGCCCCGCCTACGACCCCGAGAGCGTCATCGGGCTCCCCTCGGGGGAGATCGGCATCATGGGTCCCGAGGCGGCCATCAACGCCGTCTACGCGAACAAACTGGACGCCATCGACGACCCCGAAGAGCGGGCGGAGCGCGAACAGGAACTCCGCGAGGAGTACCGCCGCGACATCGACGTCCACCGGATGGCGAGCGAGGTCGTCATCGACGAGGTCGTCCCGCCGAGTACGCTCCGTCAGGAACTGACCAACCGCTTCGCGTTCTACGAGACCGTCGAGAAGTCACTCCCGGACAAGAAACACGGGACGATCCTGTGACTCGCTCGACTCCATCCGAGAACGCCGTGTAAGGGGTCGTTACAGAACTGGTGCGGTCGGTTAGGTGGAATCTACTAACGGGGGTTCCCGTCGAAGGGGGAGGTACGTGGGCGCGCTCGCCCTCGGAGGTGACCGATTTGGCAACACCCTCTCGCTCCGGCGTCGACCCGACCTCGACCGGGACGGTCGAGACGTGTATCGCACGCGGTGCAAGACGAGCGACTCGCTACGAGGCCGCGCTCTGGACGCTGGCGCTGCTCACGCTCGCCCTCGACGTCGTGACCACGACGTACGGACTGCGACTGGGACTCGCCGAGATGAACCCGCTCGTGAACGCCCTCCTGCCGACGTTCGGTCTGTTCGGGACGTTCTCGGTGCTGAAGGGGTCGGCGCTCCTCGTCGGCGTGACCGCCTGGTGGCTGATGCCGTCGGCGTTCCGCGGCGTCGTCCCGCTGGGACTCAGCCTCCCCTGGGCGGTCGCCGGGGTGAGCAACACGGCGTTGCTCGTCACTCTCCACCTCTGAGCGCGCTCACGCCTCTGTTTCTCGCTTCAGCGAGAGCACCGTCCGGTCGAACTCGCAGACGAGCGTGTCGTCCTGGTTGAACACCTCGACGTGCATCGTCACGACCCCGCGCTCGCCGTCGGAGGTCTCGCGTTTCTCCGTTACCGTCGACTGCGCTCTGATAGTGTCGCCGTGGAACACAGGGTGCGGATGTGAGACGTCGTCGTACGAGAGGTTGGCGACGATGGTTCCGTCCGTCGTCTCGGGGATCGAGACGCCGACCGCGAGCGCGAGCGTGTAGATCCCGTTGACCACCCGTTCGCCGAACTGCGTGTCGGCGGCGAACTCGGCGTCAAGGTGGAGCGGCTGTTGGTTCATGGTCATGTCGCAGAACCGTTGGTTGTCGCTCTCGCTCACGGTGCGGCGTCGGTCGTGCTCGATCGTCTCGCCGACCTCGAACTCCTCGTAGTACCGTCCGGGCATACTCCTCGTGGACTCGTATCACAGAAAACCGTGACGGTTGGCAATACCTGGCATTACCAAAACCGATTAATAACGATTATACACCACGACGAGGAACTGTCCCACAACTGCCCGCCGGAGACCGGAGACGGTACAACCGGTTTGCCGGCGGGTAGTCTCACGGCGCGATACAGCCGTGAGGCACGGTCAACACACCAACCCATGTCCCAGGAAACGAGTCCGTCAGAACCGGAAGCACAGGAGACTGCCGTCGAAACCGCCCGTCGACAGCTCGAACGCGCCGCAGCCCACCTCGACGTCGACCCAGGTGTCGTCGAGCGTCTCAAACACCCCACGAAGGTCCACCAGGTATCGATTCCGCTGAAACGCGACAACGGCGAGACGGAGATCTACACCGGTTACCGCGCACAGCACGACAGCGTCCGCGGTCCGTTCAAAGGTGGTCTCCGCTACCACCCCGAGGTCAGCGCCGACGAGTGTATCGGCCTCTCGATGTGGATGACGTGGAAGTGCGCCGTCATGGACCTCCCGTTCGGTGGCGGGAAAGGTGGCATCGTCGTCAACCCGAAAGAACTCAGCTCCGACGAGAAGGAACGGCTCACCCGCCGGTTCGCCCAGGAGCTCCGCGACTTCGTCGGCCCGATGAAGGACATCCCCGCCCCCGACATGGGGACCGATCCCCAGACGATGGCGTGGTTCATGGACGCCTACTCGATGCAACAGGGCGAGACGATCCCGGGCGTCGTCACCGGCAAACCGCCGGTCATCGGCGGCTCCTACGGGCGCGAGGAGGCCCCTGGCCACTCGGTCGCCATCGTCGCCCGCGAGGCGATCGACTACTACGACTGGGAGATCGAGGACACCACCGTCGCGGTCCAGGGGTTCGGGAGCGTCGGTGCCAACGCCGCCCGGTCGCTCGACGAGTGGGGCGCGAAGGTGGTCGCCGTCTCCGACGTCAACGGCGCGATCTACGACCCGACGGGTCTCGACACGAGGGACGTCGAGGGTCACGACGAGCGCCCCGGAATGGTCTCGGGCTACGACGCACCACAGAAACTCGGCAACGAAGAGCTGCTCGAACTCGACGTCGACATCCTCATCCCGGCGGCCGTCGGTAACGTCCTGACGGCGGAGAACGCCAACGACGTGCAGGCGCGGATGGTCGTCGAGGGAGCGAACGGGCCGACGACGACCGCCGCCGACGTCATCTTCGAAGGGAACGACGTCCCGGTGATCCCCGACATCCTCGCCAACGCCGGCGGCGTCACCGTCTCGTACTTCGAGTGGTTGCAGGACATCAACCGCCGCCAGTGGTCGCTCGACCGCGTCAACAAAGAGCTTGAGACGCAGATGTTGAAGGCGTGGAATGCCGTCCGCCGCGAGTACGAGGCGCGCGACGTGACGTGGCGAGACGCCGCCTACCTGGTAGCGCTCTCGCGCGTCGCCGAAGCACACGACGCGCGCGGGCTGTGGCCCTGACGCCCCGGCGGACGTCTCACTGCGCGACCCCCTCTCCGCTGCGGACCACCTCCCTCTGACGAAGCGAGCAGGTGCCACGGACGCCGGTCTCGGTCTCACGGCGTAGTCGTTTCACGGAGCGGCGTGGCACACACCCCCGGCCCGCTCCGTGGTCGCTCTCAGACCACGGTGCGTCTGGTCGCGTTCCCCATCTTGAACGTTCGGCTGCCGTCTGGAGGGGATAGTTGATGCTGATACGGCACGATACTGTAGAGGAGCATCGACCACGTCCGGACTCTCTCCCCCACGAACGGGAGACCTCTCTACGGACGTGCCGACTGCGAGAGGCATGACTCACACTACGCTATCCATCGCTCTCGTCGGACTCGTCGTCGTCGGACTCGTCGCGCTGGCGTTTCCCGGTGCGACCCTCGCACAGCAAGCGACGACCGCGACCGTCGAGGCCGAGTCGACCGACCCCGGCGTGTCGACGACGCACGTCGTCGTCGTCCCCATCGACGAGAACACTACCGGCGACGTCCAGGGACTCCGAATCGACTACGGCGACGCCGACGTCGACACCCGCGAGATCGACGACAACCGCATCGAGGAGTTCGGTATCGACCGCGACGGCGACGAACCCGGCGACGCTGTCGACGTCAGACTGGACGACGACATCACCGACATCGAGTCGGAAGACGACGGACGGGTGCTCTCGGTCGAGGTACAGGGAGGGCGGTCGGCCCGCGTCGGCGACGAGGTCGTCCTCTCGTACCGAATCGAAAACCCGCCCGTGGCCGGGACGTACGACGTGAACGTGACGTACAACCCGCGAACGGTCGCAGCGCAGGCCGTCGCGGAGCTGCGTGTCGGTGACGCCCCTGCGACTTCGGAACCGACGCCGACGTTCACGCCGTCCCCGACACCGACCGCGACTCCGACGCAGACGCCGACCGCGACTCCGACGCCGGAGCCGACACCCACGCCCGAACCCACCGTCTCGCCGACGACCGTGCCGACGGGCGACGCCACGACCGCGGAGACGGCGGATCCGGCGACGGCGGCGACGACCGAGACGGAGAGTCCCGGGTTCGGCGTCGTCGGTGCGCTCGTCGCGCTGACAGTGCTCTCAGGAGTACTCTGGCGACGCGGCCGACGCGGCGAGCGTCGCTGACCCTCTCTGCGGCCACCTGCTTTCAAATCGGTGGCGGACGATGGGGACGGTATGTCCCGACGTAGCGTGATGTTCTCGCCGGGCGACCGCCCGGACCTGATGCGCAAAGCCCCCAGTACGGGCGCAGACACCGTCGTCTTCGACCTCGAGGACGCGGTCGCCCCGGCCCGCAAGAACGAGGCTCGAGAGGCGGTCGCCGAGGTGCTCGCAGACCCCGCGTTCGACCCCGACGCCGAGGTGTGCGTCCGCGTGAACCCGGGCGACGCTGCCGCCGCTGACTTCGACGCCGTCCTCGACGACGACCTCCGACTCGACGCGGTGATGGTACCGAAGGTGAGCGGGCTCGACGACGTCGTCCGGATCGAAGAGCGGATGACGCGGGTGGGGTTCGACCTCCCCGTCCTCGCGCTCGTCGAGAGCGCGGCCGGAGTCCTGAACGCCGACTCGATCGCGACGACGAGCGCGACGGACGCGCTCGTCTTCGGGGCGGAGGATCTGGCGGCCGACATCGGTGCGACGCGTACCGACGAGGGGACGGAGGTACTCTACGCCCGGGAACACGTCGTCCTCGCGGCGAGCGCCGCCGACGTCGACGCGATAGACACCGTCTACACCGACTTCGAAGACACGGACGGACTCCGCGAGGCGACCGAGTTCGCGCTCACGCTCGGCTACGACGGGAAGATGGCGATCCACCCCGCGCAGGTCGACGTCATCAACGAGGCGTTCACGCCGGACGCAGAGCGCATCGAGTGGGCGCGGACGGTGTTGACCGCCCGCGAGGAGGCCGACGCCGAGGGTCGCGGCGTGTTCCGCGTCGACGACGAGATGATCGACGCACCGCTGATCGCTCAGGCCGAACGGGTTCGAGAGCGGGCGCGTGCGGCCGACGAGTGGTGACGGGAAAACGGAGGGTAACCGAGGGAGCGAAACCGCGACGCTGACGGCCGCTCCGGTCTTTCACGGTCGTTCGTGTGGCATGTTATTCCGGCACACTTAACCAACGCCCAAGAAGTGTATCGGTTATGTCGGACGAGGCCAATCCGTTCGAATCCCTGCAGGAGCAGATCGACGACGCCGCCGCGTCACTCGACCTCGAACCGGACGTCGTCAACCGTCTGAAACACCCCGAACGCGTCTTGGAGACGAACCTCTCCGTCGAGATGGACGACGGCACCGTCGAAGTGTTCGAGGCGTTCCGCTCGCAGTTCAACGGCGACCGTGGACCGTACAAAGGCGGCATCCGCTATCACTCGAACGTCTCACGCGACGAGGTGAAGGCGCTGTCGGGGTGGATGGTGTACAAGTGCGCCATCGTCGACATCCCCTACGGCGGCGGCAAGGGCGGGATCGTCATCGACCCGGCCGACTACAGCGAGTCGGAACTCGAACGCATCACGCGGTCCTTCGCGAAGGAGCTCCGCCCGCTCATCGGCGAGGACCGCGACATCCCGGCGCCCGACGTCAACACGGGCCAGCGGGAGATGAACTGGATCAAAGACACCTACGAGACGCTGGAGAACACGACCGCACCGGGCGTCATCACGGGGAAGGCGCTCGACTCCGGCGGCAGCGAAGGTCGCGTCGAGGCGACCGGTCGGTCGACGATGCTCACCGCCCGCGAGGCGTTCGACTACCTCGACGAGGAGATCGAGGATGCGACCGTCGCCGTCCAGGGGTACGGGAACGCCGGCTGGATCGCCGCGCGTCTCATCGACAATCTCGGCGCGGACGTCGTCGCCGTCTCCGACTCTAGCGGCGGAATCTACAAGGAAGGCGGCTTCGACCCGAAAGCCGTCAAGGACGCGAAAAACGAGTCCGGCAGCGTCACCAGCTACGACGACTACGACGAGGAGCTGACGAACGAGGAGCTGCTGACGCTCGACGTCGATCTGCTCGTCCCCGCTGCGCTGGAGAACGCCATCGACGGCGACCTCGCACGGGACGTGAAGGCGGACGTCGTCGTCGAGGCCGCCAACGGCCCGCTGACGCCCGAGGCCGACGACGCGCTGACCGAACGCGACGTCCACGTCTTCCCGGACATCCTCGCCAACGCCGGCGGCGTCACCGTCTCGTACTTCGAGTGGGTGCAGAACCGCCAGCGCTTCTACTGGACCGAAGAGCGCGTCAACGAGGAGCTCGAACGGATCATCGTCGACGCCTTCGAGAACATGGTCGACGCCTACGAGACGAACGACCTCGCGAACTTCCGCACCGCCGCCTACGTCGTCGCCATCGAACGCGTCGCCAAGGCCTACCAGCAGGGCGGTAACTGGCCGTAAACTACCCTGCCCCACTCCCTCGGCGCTAACCCGCCTCGGCTCTGAGGGCGTCGCCAGCGACCGTCGGTTTCTGGCTGTTAACCAGAACTCTTCGACTGCTGGTGATGGGCTACCCGATGGAGCCTCGCTCCATCGAGTTCGCTCGTCGAGGAGGAGCCACCTCAAACTGTGCTGACACGACTGCTTTTACCGTTTGCCACCGTCTACCGACGGATGGACAGCCGCAAACTTGGGTCGATAGGGATCGCCGCACTCCTCCTCCTGAGCGGGTGTACGGCGTTCCAAGGAGGCGACACGGCGTCGCCGACTGCAACGGCGGAGTCGACGGCGACCGAGTCGGAGATCGCTGGCACGACAACGACGGCCGGAGAGACGACGGCACACGTCGGCTGTCAACCCGGCGAGATCGAGAAAGACGGGACCTGTCAGGCCGTCGTCTCGGGCGGAAACGCCGCAATCTTCGCCGTCGAGAACCTCACCCCCATCACCGCCGAACGGACGACCGTCGACGGGACGCCGGGCTACCTCGCCCGGCCCGCGGACGACGGCACCTACCCCACCGTCGTCCTCATCCACGAGTGGTGGGGACTCAACGAGAACATCGAACACATGGCCGACGTCCTCGCGGGCCACGGCTACGTCGTGTTCGCCGTCGACCTCTACGACGGGGAGGTGGCGACTGACTCCGCGCGCGCCGGCGAACTCGCGGGCGACGTCCGGAACGACCCCGAGGAGGCCCTCGCGAAGATGGATCGCGCCGTCACGGCGCTCCGCGCAGCGCCGTACACCACCGACCGGGTCGCCAGCCTCGGATGGTGTTTCGGCGGCGGGCAGAGCCTCCAGTTGAGCCTCAGCGACACCGAGTTGAACGCGACGATGATCTACTACGGGTCGCTGACGACCGACGAGTCGGAGTTACGGAACGTCGACGGGCCCGTTCTCGGTATCTTCGGCGCGGAGGACGACTCGATTCCGGTCGAGACCGTCCGCGAGTTCGACCGGACGCTCGGCGAACTCGGCGTCGAACGGGAGATCCACGTCTACGAGGGCGCTCCGCACGCCTTCGCCAACCCGAGCGGCGAGCGGTTCCACCCCGAGGCCACCCGGGACGCCTGGAACGAGACGCTCGTCTTCCTCGACGAGAACCTGAAGGAGTGAGTCTGGGGGCTACTCCCACAGCGCGTCGACGCGTCGAACTACACTCCACCCGACCGTACCGGCGGCGAGCGTGAGACCGGCGAGCGCCGTCTCCGTCCGGTAGTCGAACCACCACGGCGAGGTCGTGTGATCGAGGCTGTACTGGTACACGCGTTCGTCGCGGACGACGGAGAACCGGACGTCGCCGCCGTCGCCGTCACTCTCGCCGTCACCGTCGAGGAACCACGGCCGTTCGGCGAGGGTGGCGGTCCCCGCCCGGCGGGCCGACGTCAGCGTCGCCCGCTCCTCGTCGCCGAGTGTGGACCAGAAGTACGCCTCGTCGTGGATGGCGTTCGCCTCGTAGTCGACACCGACGTACGACAGCGTGTACGTCTCCTCGGCGGAGACGACCGCGGGCGCGGCGAGCGCACCGAGCGTCACGGCGAGGGTGACGACCAGAAGCGCACGGCGGGCGGATGGTCGGTCTGTGGAGGGCATCCTACCCGTCGACAGCGGTGGGTGGCGGATAACTGTTCTGTCCGGTGTCGATAGACACAGATACGCATAACCCCAGACAGAGAGCGACCCGATTGATTCAAGCCCCTGCACGATACCACACCAAACGATGCGCCACGACCACCTCATCTCCGCGAACCAACTCACGCGGGAGGACATCGAGGCGGTGCTCGACCGGGCGGCCGACATCGCCGAGAACCCCGCGGCGTTCCGGGAGCGACGCGCCGGGTCGGTGCTCGCACTCTGTTTCTTCGAACCGAGCACCCGAACCAAGATGAGTTTCGACACGGCCATGAAACGGCTCGGCGGCGACACAACCGACATGGGGTCGGTCGAGTCGTCGTCGGTGAAGAAAGGCGAGAGCCTCGCCGACACCGTCCGCGTCATCGAGGGGTACGCCGACGCCATCGTCCTCCGCCATCCGAGCGAGGGAGCCGCGAAGTTGGCGACGGAGTTCGTCGACGTCCCCGTCGTCAACGCTGGCGACGGCGCGGGTCAGCACCCGAGTCAGACGCTCTTGGACCTGTTCACGATCCGCGAGAACGCCGGGCTCGACGACCTCACCATCGGCATCATGGGTGATCTGAAGTACGGGCGGACGGTCCACTCGCTGTCGATGGCGCTGACTAACTTCGACGCTCGTCAACACTTCATCAGCCCCGAGAGCCTTCGTCTGCCCCGGAGCGTCCGTTTCGACCTCCACGAGGCGGGCGCACAGGTCCGCGAGCACACCGAACTCGACGAGGTGCTCTCGGAGCTGGACGTGCTCTACGTCACCCGTATCCAGCGCGAGCGGTTCCCCGACGAGAACGAGTACCGCCAGGTCGCCGGCGAGTACCAGATCGACCTCGACACGCTCGAGGCCGCCAACGACGACCTCACGGTGATGCATCCGCTGCCGCGCGTCGACGAGATCGCCCCCGAGATCGACGAGACGACGCACGCGACGTACTTCGAACAGGCACACAACGGCGTCCCGGTCCGAATGGCGCTGCTCGACTCCCTGCTGGAGGACGACCGATGAGCGAACACGAACTCCGCGTCTCGAAGATCCGCAACGGCACCGTCATCGACCACGTCACCGGTGGGCAGGCACTCAACGTCCTCGCCATTCTCGGCATCGACGGCGCGTCCGGTGAGTCCGTCAGCATCGGGATGAACGTTCCCTCCGACCGCCTCGGCAAGAAGGACATCGTCAAGGTCGAAGACCGCGAGTTGAGTCAGTCGGAGGTGGACGTGCTCTCGCTCATCGCGCCGGAGGCGACCATCAACATCGTCCGCGATTACGAGGTCGTCGACAAACTCCGCGTCGAACGCCCCCAGACCGTGACGGGCGTACTCTCGTGTCCGAACCGCAACTGCATCACACAGGCGAACGAGCCAGTCGTCTCGAAGTTCGACGTCGTCGACGACGGCGTCCGCTGTACGTACTGTAGCGAGATCATCCGCGAGGACATCGCCGACCACCTCGACGTCGCCTGAGCGCCCCGAGCGCCGTCGGCCGTCCCGACGCGTCTGCCTCTCGGCCGTCCCGACGGTGTCCGGCTGACGGCCGTCTGACGCGCTCCAGAAACGTTTTGACGATGTACTCCCTCAACTCGCCCATGTCTCACAAAGCGAAGTTCGTAGTCGTACTGGCAGTCGTCGCGATGGCGTACGTGTTCACAACCGCCGGGGCAGAACCGGTCGAGGTCGAAGTCGAAGCGTAGTCCGAGACGCCCTTTCTCACGCGGTCGACGCTCGTCGGGAACGAACGACTTAGGCACGGGGCTCTCCAAAGCCACGATATGTATGGGGTCGTCACGCGGAACGCACCGGAGGTCGAGTGGTCCGAGTTCGACCGCGGTTTCTACGAGGTCAAGGACGTCACCGGCCGCGCGGCCGCGCCGCTACCGAACGCCGTCAACATGGTGTCGTGTTTCGGGGACAACGCCGCCGCCAACGAGGATCCGGAGCTCGTTCCCGTCGACGACGCGGGCGAACTCGCCACCCGCGACCGGACCTACTTCGACTGGGCGTACATCTGCCCGACCCACGAGAAGTACCGCGAGGGACTGCTCGAGATCGTCGAGGACTGCGCCGAAGAGAACGGCGACGTCCGACTCGACGACGTCGGCTTCCCGCGCGAGGAGTACTGCCACTGCGAGCGGTGTGCGCGACTGTTCGCGGAGAGCGACTACGAGGACCGCTTGGCGTGGCGCGCGTCGGTGATCTCCGACTTCGTCGCCGAGGCGGCCGACCGCATCCCCGGGCGGACCTACCTCACGCTCTACCCCGACCCGTATCCGGGCCATCTCTACCGGCGGGCCGGCCTCGACGTCGACGCGCTCTCGGAGTACGTCGACGAGTTCGTCGTCCCGCTGTACGACACCCACTACGGGACGACCTACTGGCTCGAGACGATCGCCAAGGGGTTCCAGAGCCTGTTGGGCTGGACGCCCGAGCGTCCCGACGAAGGGACGCCGTTCTCCCTCGAACTGTACGCCGTCGACGTCGACATCGACGACCTCGTCCACGCGACGGAGGTCGCAGACGCCTACGCGAAGGACGTCTTCTTCGGCTACGACGCGAGCAACGCGGCGGCGACGCTCAGACGGATGAAAGCCGACGAGCGGGCGGGGAAGACGTTCGGCGACGACTCGTAACCTCCTCGTTCACACGGCGACTCATAAAAGACACAGAATGTTCGGGAAGGGGTTCGGAATGAATCATTGCGCTTGCGTCCGTCGGTTTCGGTAGTGCTTCGAGGCCAAACGTGTCTCGGAGTATGGGCCTTCGTAAGTAGGCCCCGAACAGACCGTTCCGACCGTCGTATGGCGGTCGAACGTCGGGGACGGATGACACCACGCCTCTCACGTCGGCTTCCCCGACGATGAAGCGGGGGGAGTCCACCGACAATTAAAGTGGTATGAGACGGCGTCGAACGAAGACCACGAGTCGGAAAACCACGCAGGAAACCCCTCCGTGTGCCCGACCTGCCATCGTGCAACCCGCCCTCGACGGCGGATGAAGTCGTTCGAGACGGCGTCGCCGTCTCGTGATGACGGAAGACGCACCGCGTCTTCCGAACCATGTGGGACGAAACCCCTTGCGGGGGAAAGCCCATGACTTCAGTCGTGGGTAACTTACGCGCCGCCCGAGAGGAACCAGACGACGACGATACCGAGAATCGCGACGAGGATGGCGACGGCGAAGAGACCGTACAGCAGTCGGCGTTGACCGGCGGTCGGTTGGGCCATACTCGTGCCAAGTGCGGGAGTCGCTTAGTTCGTGCGGTCAGCGTTCGTGTAGCCGGTGTGTTCGTCGGGGCACGCCGACCGCGCCCGACGAAACTTCTATGAACGATTGTGATAATTGTTATCACATGGCGACCAAAGCAACTGCTCCGAACCTGTCGAAGTGTCTCAAATGCGGCTTCACAGCACCGGCGGGCGGCACCGAGTGGGACCACGTCGAGTCTCCGCCGCTGGGTCGAATGACACGTTGTCCGGAGTGTGGGTCGACGAACGTCCTCAGCGGACGGTGAGTCGGCGAACGTTCTCGGCAGACGGGAACCGCGAACGTCCTCAGCGGACGGTGAAGGGGGGTTGTAGGGCGTAACCCACTTCAGCCCCCGCCGAGACTCAACCCCTATGAGCGACGAGTCACGCCGCGTCGTCGTCGACACCGACACCGCCGGCGACGACACCCAGGCACTCCTGATGTCTCTCACCTCTGACCGCGTCTCGGTCGAGGCGGTGACGATCGTCGGGGGGAACGTCGAGTTCGAGTACGAAGTCGAGAACGCGAAGTACACGCTCGAACTCGCCGACGCCGCCGACGAGGTCCCCGTCTACGAGGGCGCACGGGGGCCGCTCGTGAAAGACCACGAGTTCGCCGACCACGTCCACGGAGAGGGCGGACTCGGCGGCGACCTCTTTCCCGACACCGACGTCCCCTCGGCGGACGGCTACGGACCGGACGTCATCGTCGAACAGGCACGCGAGCACTCCGGAGAACTCACCTTACTCTGTATCGGGCCGCTGACCAACGTCGCGCTCGCCTGCCGGCGGGAACCCGAGTTGAACGACCTGCTCGACGAGGTGTGGGTGATGGGCGGCGCCGTCAACACCCTCGGAAACGACACCCCGAGCGCGGAGTACAACTTCTGGGTCGACCCCGACGCGGCGAAGGTCGTCGTCGACGAACTCGACGTCACGCTGGTCGACTGGGGACTCTGCATGGAGGAGGGGACGTTCGGTCCGGACGTCCTGGAGCGTATCGAGGCCATCGACACCCCCTACGCCGAGTTCTACCGCGAGATCACGACCCACGTCCGGGAGTACACTCGCGAGAAACAGGGTGTCGACGCGGTCACCCAACCGGACTCGCTGGCGGCGGCGCTCATGCTCGCGCCGGAACTGCGCGGCGAGGTCGGTCACTACTACGTCGACGTCGACGAACGCGAGGGGATGACCCGCGGCTACAGCCTTGTCGACGAGAACGGGATGCTCGGCGAGGAACCGAACACCCACGTCGTCGAGTCGATCGATACAGAACTGTTCACGGAGATGTCGATAGCGATGCTGAAGGGCGAGACGCCCGAGTCGGTGCTGTAGCTACAGTTCCTCGAGCGGTTCGGCGTTGTCGAACGACGGCGTCGGCCCGTCGCCTGGCGCGGCCCACTCGGCGGCATTCGCGAGCACCTGTTTGATCTCGTCGCGGTAGTAGATGGGGTACGTCTCGTGGCCCGGTCGGAAGTAGAAGACCCGTCCAGACCCGCGGGTGTAGCAGCAGCCCGAGCGGAACACCTCGCCACCCTCGAACCACGAGTTGAACACGAGCGTCTCCGGCGCGGGGACGTCGAAGCGTTCGCCGTACATCTCCGCCTCCGGCATCTCGACGTACTCGTCGAGCCCGTCGGCGATGGGGTGGCTCGGTTCGACGACCCACAGCCGCTCCTTCTCGCCCGCCTCGCGCCACTTCAGCGAACAGGTCGTCCCCATCAGTTTCTTGAAGATCTTCGAGTAGTGCCCCGAGTGGAGTACGAGTAGCCCCATCCCGTCGAGGACGCGTTCGTGGACGCGCTCGACGATGTGATCCGCCACCTCGTCGTGGGCGCGGTGCCCCCACCACGTCAGCACGTCGGTGTCGTCGAGGACGCCCTCCGTCAGCCCGTGTTCGGGGTCGTCGAGCGTCGCGGTGTGGGTGTCGAAGCCGTGTTCCTCCAGTCCGTCCGCGATGGCCGTGTGGATACCGTCGGGGTACACCTCGGCGACCTCGTCGCTGTGTTTCTCGTGTCGGTACTCGTTCCAGACGGTGACGCGTGTCATCGGTCACATCTCTCGGGGGGAGGTCAAGTGGGTTGTGGACCCGGCCGGGTTCCGCGTCGCCGTCGTTCTCGATACTCGTACTGGAGTTAACAAAAGTATATAGACAGTCACTCCGTTTACACCCGGTGAGTTGTCAGAATGGGCGTGCCGAAGAGAGAAGGTGTAGTCATCACGTTGCCACTGCAAATCGATTCGCCCTGACGCGGGAGGTGAGTGTGTAAGAGAGGATGCGGACTCGATTCACCTCAGCGCTGGTTCCTCGGCGACTAGCGCGCTGAGGAGCTTATTCTCTCCCGCCCGAAGATGCTGGTGGAAGGTGGCGGGTGCGATGTTCATCGACTCGGCGATCTCCTCCCCAGTACTCGTGCGGGGCCATTCGAAAAAGCCCGCATAATAAGCAACCTCGAGAGCGGTCCGCTGGCGGTCGGTGAGGTCGTCAGTGAAGACTTGATGGATACGTTCAGTCGTCTGGTCGCGCTGGGGGACCTGTCGTTGAGCGAGCAGCTCGGGGGCAAGGTACGTGTCTCGGACGATGTCAGTCATCTGTCGGACATCCATGCCTAGAGGCACTTCGACGATCAGCCGGAAGTCACCGTCCTCGATTGTCGCCGTCTGGATGCGGCCGCCATGCGCCGCAACGGTCGAGAGAACCGGAGGCTCGACGAGCCGTAGCTTGTAGCGAATCTCGTCGGACGTCTCGGTCACCACGGTGAGTTCTGCGAAGTGGGGGAGTTGGTCGGCGAGTGCCTCCAGCGCCTCGAAGGCGTCCCCGGTGGTCGTGCCGTACATGAGGAACTCATCGTCGCCGAGAGGAACGGCCTGGTCGAAGGTGATCCGGCTCTCCTCTGGGGCGGAGACACCGAAGTCGTCGAGGACGTCGTGTGCCAGGAACTCCAGTTCGACGGCTTCATCGCTCATCAGCGCCTGCCTGCGCTCGTAGGCGTTGATGGCGTGGCCGACGACCTCGCCGAGCTGTCCGACGATACTGCGTTCGTCTTCGGCGAAGGCGCCGACCCGCTCGGAGTAGACGCCGAGCACTCCGTAGAGGGTGTCCTTGTGGACGATCGGAATCGCGGCGAACGAACGGAACCCGTACGTCTCGGCAGCGTCTCGCCAGGGCTCGAAGTCCGGGTCGGCGAAGACGTCACCGGAGACCTGGAGTTCGCCGGTCCGGAACGCCTGGCCGATCGGCTCGTGGAGGGCCGACGAGAGTTCGACGTCATCCAGATAGCCCTCGACTCCGGCTTCCACGCGCGGGGTTACCTGCTCTGTGGTCGGATCGACCGCGGCGATCCACGCGAACTTGTAGGAGTCTGACGCGACGAGCTGCTGGCAGGCCGCCTGCTCGATTTCCTCACGAGTGGATTCCTCGATGACCGCGTCTGCGATCTTCCGAACGACCTTGTTGAAATCGTTGAGCGCGGCGAGCTGTTCACGCTGACGCTTGAGTTCCCGCTTGCGCTCGACCCGCTCGGTGACGTCGTGGGTGTAGGCGACGATTCCCTCGATTTGGGGGTCGTCGAGCAGGTTGCGCCCGCGGGCCTCCAGCCAGCGCCAGGAGCCGTCGGCGTGGCGGAGCCGGAACTCCGCAATCGGGCGGTTCTCGCCCTCGTCGACGGTCTCGGCGACCCGCTCCCGCATCGTCTTGCGATCCTCGGGGTGGATGTACTCGAAGACGTTATCACCAACCAACTCTTCGGGATCGTAATCGAGGACGTATCCGACCGAGGGCGTAATATACTGGATCGTCCCGTCAGGGTCCAGCACCGCATTGACGTCGGTCGATTCCTCGAACAATGTCTCGTAGCGTTCGAGTTCCCGTTCGCGTTCCTTGCGCTCGGTGATGTCCCGGAAGTACACCGACAGCCCCGTCTCGGAGGGATAGACGTTGGCCTCGACCCAGAACGCCAGGGGTTCGAAGTAGATCTCATAGTTGGTCGGTTCGTTGGTCTTCAGGGCTTCGTGGAGGCTCTCCCAGGCGGGCGTCTCGGTGGCCGACGGGAACTCCTCCCAGACACTTTCACCCAGCAGTTCTTCTTCGGTGTGCTGGAGTAATTCTTCGGCCTGCTCGTTGACGTACGTAAACCGGAAGTCGGTGTCGAGCGCGTAGAACGCGTCGTCCACCCGCTCGAATACGTCGTCGATCTCGTGTTTGAGGTGTTGGGCCTGCGTTTTCAGTTCAGTGATGTCGGTTATCAGTCCCTCGAGTATCGGTGGCTCCTCAGATCCATCCCCGACGGCGCGGCCACGCTCCCATACCCAATGAGTTTCGTCGTCGGCTGTCCGGATGCGGTACTGAACCGTAAACTGCCCGTCGTGTGCGAGGTCCTCTTGAACGGTGTGCCAGACGTGATCAACATCGTCTGGGTGGACGATGTCGTCGCCAAAGCTGATTCGGCCGGTCTCCAGCGCCTCTGGGTCGTATCCCGTCAACTGGCGACAGCCGTCGCTGACGAACTCCATCGGCCACCCTGTCTCGTTCCGGCACCGATAGATCATCCCCGGCACGTTCTCAACGAGTGTCGAGAACGACCGCTCAGTCTCGGCGGCCCGCTTGGGGGGCCGCCACCAGACCTGTTCTTCTGTTCCGACCGTCTTGGTCCTCAGGAATCCCTGATCGACCAGCTCGTCCAGTCGGGCGGCACCACGTCGCTGCGAGACATCAAGGCGCTCGGCTACTTCGGTCGCGGTCAGCGGTTCGCCCAGATCAGCAGATTCCTCAAAGACCGTGAGAGTGTCTCGTAAGCCATCCGTTAACACGTCCGAGACCATTACTATCACAACTACCTCCGCAGGGATGAAAGCACGGATAGGTCAGTTGCATCCTCCGGCAACCGTACCACCTCTCTCTCTCTTCTCTGCAGTTCCGCTTGCTGAACGCAGCCTCTGTAGCTACCAATCCGATTCTTCTATAGTATAGTAGCTCGGGTGAGTGATGACTTACACTCGTTACTGTAGCTCGTGCAACTATCTACACCCCCGACCGCACGACAGCGGCCGGTCAGGTGTGTGATGGCTTGCACTCGTTACTATCGACACAGGATGGTCTGTGACCGACTTACGCTCTCTATTCAGCACGCCGATCTCGGCAGGTAAGACTCTTGTGACGTCATAGAGTACGAAGACTTCCGTTACTCGCTATTGGGGATCCTCGTGGGAGTCAGTAGTTCGCTCCCGCAAAAATCGACGACGACCCCTTTCTACCGCCCGTCGCCTCGGTGGGTCAGACAGAACACTCCGCGGAATCCGTAACAGCGTTCAATAGCCGAGCGGTCGTCTCTCTGGTGTCGGGCGACGACCCTCCGAGCGACGACACGTCGCGACGAGAGGCGTCACTCGCAGATAGGTGAAAGACGATGGTACAAACGTTCGATATCACAGACGACGAGGTCGGAAAGAAAGTAGTCGACGCCGACGGGGAAGCCGTCGGGATGGTGACAGAGGTACGACACGGGACGGCCTACGTCGACGCAGAGCCCGGTCTGAAAGACAAACTGATGGCCAAACTGGGCTGGGAGCACACCGACGAGGACGCCTACCCGCTCCAGAAGTCGGAGATCGATGCGATCACCGACGACGAGATCCGACTCCGTCAGATGTGAGCGACACGACTCCCGGGAGTCGCGACTCGCGTTCCGGACACCGACGTCCGTTTTTTCCCCGATAACCGCCCGTCGAGCGGATCGCCCGTCTCGCCCGCGAGTCAGACGTCCGCCGTCTCCGAGGATGTCGTCTCCGTCTCTACGTCTGCCTCCGCCGCATCGTCCGACTCGCGTACCACCAGCACCGACACGTCGGACCCGCGGACGACGCGCTCGGTGACGCTCCCCAACAGGTAGCGGTCGACGCCGGTCCGCCCGTGGGTCCCCATCACGACCAGTTCGATCCCCTCGTCCGCGACGTAGTCAAGGATCGTCTCGACGGGGGTGCCCGTGAGTACGGCCGTCGCGACGTCGACGCCGCGGTCGGTCGCCGCCCGTTCGATTCGTTCGACTGTCTCCGTTCCTTCGCGTTCGAGTGCGGCGGCGACGAGCTCCGATCCGCTGCGCAGTCCGGCGATGGCCGACTGGTTGACCACGTAGAGGGCGTGGAGTCGAGCACCACACCGTTCGGCCAGGGCGAGGGCGTGGTCGAGCGCCTCCGCCGCTGCGGGGCTGCCGTCACTCGGGAACAGTATCTCGTCGTACATTCCTGCTAGTACGGGCGCAACACAGTAGAAACGACCGGTGGGACGGAGCGATCGAGTAGGCGGCCGAGGGTTCGACTACGTGGGACGCGGGTTACGCGCTCTCGCCTCGCTCGCGCGCCTCGCGAGCCGTCTCCTCGCAGGTCCGTAGCGCCTCGTACCGGTCGGCGTCGTCGAGCGAGACCGTCTCGACCACCGTCCAGCCGTCGTCGCCGAGCAGCAGCGCCTTCACCCACGCGTCGGTCGCGAGCAACACCGCGTCGGTGGGACCGTCTTCGTCGACGGCGATAGCCAGTTCGACGGCGTCCGAGCGGTTCAGCGCGGTCACCTCGCCCTCGTCGAGCGGTCGCGGTGGCAACGAGTCCAACAGTGTCATATCGGAGAGGGCGGGTGCGAGCGTGTTGACGCTTGCGAACTGCGTCTCGCTGGCTGGTCGTCGACGACGAGACGACAGATGGATGATCGGCGCGACTGCCGCGCCAGAGTCGCTCTCGTCCTCGAAGTCGAAAGCTTTCTGCCCCGGGGCGGTGGATGGCCGGACATGTCGCACGCTGACGACTCGGCCGACCGCGCCGGGCGAGTCACCCTCGCTGTCGTCGCCCTCACCCTCCTCGCGCTGGCCGTTCGCCTCGTCGGACTCGGAGCCCGGTCGTTCCACTGGGACGAGGGACGGGTCGGTTACTGGACGCTCCGGTTCGCGGAGACCGGCGCGTTCGAGTACCGACCGGTCGCCGGCGGTCCCTTCCTCTATCTGGTCGATCAACCCGTCTTCGCCCTGCTCGGTCCCTCCGACTTCTCCGCCCGCCTCGTGGTCGCGCTCGTCGGCGGACTGCTCCCGCTCGCCGCGCTCCTCTTCCGACGCCGACTCGCCGCGGACGAGACCGTCCTCTTCGCGGGCGTCCTCGCACTCAGCCCCACGCTCGTCTACTACTCGCGGTTCCTCCGCGGCGACCTTCCGCTCGCGGCCTTCTCGCTGGTCGCCTTCGGCTGTCTGGTGAGCCTCGTCGACACCGGTCGTCGGCGCTACCTCTACGGGGCGACGCTCGCCGGTGCACTCGCGCTCACCACCTCGGGATTCGTCGTCGGCTACGTCGCCTGCTGGCTCGTCGCCGGCTGGCTCGTCTTCGACCACGTCCGCGTCTACCGCGAGGAGGGTGGAACCGCACTCGACCGCGTCTCGCGTTACGGCCGGACGCTCGTCGCGTGGGCGACGCCGCTGGCGCGGGCGTTCCTCCTCGCCGTCGGCGTCGTGCTGTTCTTCTACGCCCCGCGGAGCGCCGACGGTACCGGCCCGGATCTCTGGAACCCGGCGACCTTCCCGGCCGTCCTGGAGGAGGCGTTCTACGGGTCGTTCCGGAAGTTCGTCGGCGTCCGTCTGGAGTACCGCGACGGCCACGAGTTCATCTCGTACCTCGTCGCCCACTTCGAACTGGTGGTCACGCTGGCCGCGCCGATGGTCGTCCTCGGTCTGTTCGGGTTCGCCGTCGAACGATACGCGGGCCAGAACCGGCCGGTCGTCGCCTTCGCGAGTTACTGGACCGGGGCGTCACTGCTGTTCTTCCCGGTCATCACCGAACTGACCGCGCCGTGGGTCGTCGTCCACAGCCTCGCACCGCTGACGCTGCTATCGGGGGTCGGCGCGGCGAAGGTCGTCCGGTTCGCGCAGGCGGCCGTCGGCCACCGCAACGCCTCCCGAACGGGCGTCGCCGCGCTGTTACTGCTCGCGGTCGTCGCACAGGCCGGCGCGGTCACCGCGTCGAGCGTCTACGGCCCGAGCGACCGGGACAACCGGATGGCGCAGTACGGACAGCCCGCGGGCGACCTCGGAGCGATGGCGACCAACGCCTCCGCGGCGATCGCGGGCAACGACGGGACCGACGTCGTCTACGTCGGCGAGCGGTTCTACCTCACCGACGACGCGTCCGCGGACTACCCACCGGTGCCGGAGTCGTGGGGGAACCGCCTGCCGCTGCCGTGGTACTTCGAGCGGATGGACGCCGAGACGTCGAGCGTCTCGAACGCGACGCGACTCGACGCGCTCGACGAGACGCCGCCCGTCGTCGTCGCCGAACCCAAGTTCAGAGCGGCGCTCGACGCTCGACTCGACGGCTATCGGGTGACCGAGTACGAACTCGCGCTGTGGAACCGGGAGATACTCGTCTACACGCGTCGGTGAGTACCGTCGGAGTCGCGAACGGCGTGCTCGTCGCTCGTGGCGCGGCCGAGAGAGGAGAGAAAGAGAGTGTAGCGAAGCGACGGTCGACCCGGTCTACCGGAACCCCATCGCCTCGATCTGTTCTTGGTACCGATTGCGGATGGTGACCTCGGTGACCTGCGCAACGTCGGCGACCTCGCGTTGCGTCTTCTTCTCGTTGCAGAGCAGCGAAGCGGCGTAGATGGCGGCGGCGGCGAACCCGGTCGGCGACTTCCCCGACAGCAGTCCCTTCTCCGCGGAGACGTCGATGATCTCCGTCGCCTTCGCCTGCACCTCCTCGGAGAGGTCGAGCGCGGAGGCGAACCGCGGGACGAACTGTTTGGGGTCGACGGGTTTGAGTTCGAGCCCGAGTTCTTGGGAGATGTAGCGATACGTGCGACCGATCTCCTTCTGCGGGACGCGCGACACTTCGGCGACCTCGTCGAGACTGCGTGGAATTCCCTCCTGGCGACAGGCGGCGTAGAGCGCACTCGTGGCGACGCCCTCGATGGAGCGTCCGCGGATGAGGTCCTCGTTGAGCGCGCGTCGATAGATGACCGAGGCGACCTCTCGCACGGAGCGTGGCACGCCGAGCGCGGAGGCCATCCGGTCGATCTCCGACAGCGCGAACTGGAGGTTGCGTTCGCCGGCGTCCTTCGTGCGAATGCGTTCCTGCCACTTGCGCAACCGGTGCATCTGGGAGCGCTTCTCCGAGGAGAGCGACCGCCCGTAGGCGTCTTTGTCCTTCCAGTCGATGGTCGTCGTCAACCCGCGGTCGTGCATCGTCTCGGTGATGGGCGCGCCGACCCGGGACTTCGACTGCCGTTCCGAGTGATTGAACGCACGCCACTCCGGGCCTCGATCGATCGACTGCTCGTCGATGACCAACCCGCAGTCGTTACAGACGAGCTCCCCTTGATTGGCGTCCGTGATGATGTCAGTCGAATCGCACTCCGGACAACGTACGGTCTCGTCCGCTTCCTGTTCGACCTCTTGCGCTTGCTGACGCTGACGAGTTGGACGCTCCATTATAAGGTTTGTGGACGAGAGCGAATTTAAACCTTTGTACCACTCGGCTTCGACACACGTATTTTTCGGAATTTTTTGCCGGTAAGTCGGTCCAAGAATAGAAACCTGTCGGTGTGTGACTCGGGATTTATATAGTGGGATTCCGAACGGTTCCGAACGATGGCTCGCGCGCGTCTCCTCCTCTGTCTCACACTCCTCGTCGTCACGGCCGGTTGTGCCTCGCCGACGACTTCCGACCCGTCGACGGCTACCAGTCCGTCGACGGCGACGTCGGTCGCGTCACCAGTCACCGAGACCACGGCCGGAACGACTGGGTCGCCGGTACCGTCGACTCGCCCGGTCGCCACCGCCACCGTCGTCGACGTCGTCGACGGCGACACGATCAAGGTGCGGTTCGAGGACGGCACGCGCGATACGGTCCGCCTACTCGGCGTCGACACGCCCGAGGTGTACTCCGAGAACACGCCCGACGAGTTCGAGGGCGTCCCCGACACCGACGCCGGTCGACAGTGTCTCGGTCGGTACGGCGAGCGTGCGAGCGAGTTCGCGACCGACCGACTGGCCGGCGAGACCGTCCGACTCGGCTTCGACGAGAACGAGGGACGTCGCGGCTACTACGATCGGCTGCTCGCCTACGTCTACCTCGACGGCGAGCAGTTCAACTACCGTCTCGTCGCCGAGGGCTACGCCCGGATGTACGACAGCAGTTTCGTCGAACGCGACCGGTACGCCGACGCCGAACGAGCGGCACAGGAGGCGAACCGGGGGCTCTGGAGCTGCGTGACCGCCGTCGCCGACGGCGGGACCACCACGACCGCGAGCGACGGCGAGACGGCCGACTTCGGTGACGCACCGCTCGACGTCACCGTCCACGCCGACGCCGCCGGTCCGGACGGAGACAACCTGAACGACGAGTACGTCGTGCTGACGAACACCGGATCGACGACGCTCGATCTCGGCGGGTGGACTGTCGCCGACGCGGCCGACCACGTCTACACCGTCCCGGACGGAACGACGGTCGCACCCGACGAGTCGGTGACGATTCACACCGGTGAGGGAAGCGACACCGCGGGAGAGCTCTACTGGGGACGAGCGTCCCCGGTGTGGAACAACGACGGCGACACGGTGACCGTTCGTGACGGAGACGGAACTGTCGTGACGACCGAGACCTACAGTTAGGAGATGTGTACACTACGCTCGTAAGGGGGGAGGGGAGCGTGTGACTCCCCTGTTGTGGTATGTGACAGGCCCACATTAGTCACTAGCATTATTGACGTTGTTTTTACTCAGTAATGATACGTTTCCTTCCGAGATATAACTTACAGACATTCACAAACACTTTTGTATAACCTCGAAATATGTATGAGTAGCATGAGCACGACCCATTCTCCAAAGGTGGAACGGGCGGTCTCGGCGTGTCGGCCGGCGGACGTCACCTCGGTGCGACTGGACGCGACGGCACTGGAGTCGACGGCGCCGTCGTACCTGCGCGATCTGAAGGCCGAACTCGCCGACGAGGGGTATCAGCCGGCGACGCTGGCCGTCACGGCCTGCTTCGACGAGGACTGCTCGCTCGCGACCCAGACGGAGGCCGACCACCTCCGCGAGTACGTCCGCGCCGCCGCGTTCCTCGGTGCGAGTCGCCTCGCCGTCGACGTCGACACCGTCGCTGCCCCCGAGAAGGTACGTCCGGCGCTCGACGCGCTCGCCGAACGCGCCGACCGGGAGGGCGTCCGACTCACACTGACGGACGACGCCGACCTCTCGCTCTCTCCCTGATGGCGACGAAATCCGCGCTCGAGGCACAGCTGTCGGTCGTCGCCGGCTTCGAGAACCCGCAGGCCGCGCTCGAACAGTATCCGACGCCGCCGGAGCTCGCCGCCCACGTCGTCCACGTCGCGGACCTCCAGGGGGACGTCGAGAGTCGGACCGTCGTCGACCTCGGGACCGGAACGGGGATGCTCGCGCTCGGTGCGGCGCTCCGCGGCCCCGCCCGCGTCGTCGGCGTCGAACTCGACCGCGCGGCGCTCGAGACGGCCCGCCAGAACGAGAAGCGGGTCGGGACGGCGGCCCCGATCCACTGGATACAGGCCGACGCCACGCGCGCACCGCTCTGTCTCGACGACCCCGTCACCGTCGTGATGAACCCGCCGTTCGGCGCCCAGGACGGTCACGAGGGGGCCGATCGGGCGTTCCTCGTCACCGCCGCCGCCGTCGCCGACGTCTCGTACTCCGTCCACAACGCCGGGAGTCAGGAGTTCGTCGAGGCGTTCGCCGCCGACAACGGCGGTGACGTCACTCACGCGTTTCAGGCGACGTTCGCGCTCGACCGGCAGTTCGACTTCCACGAGGCCGACCGCCGGGAGATCGACACCGAGGTCTACCGGATCGACTGGACCTAGTTGTACGTCTCTTTGGTCGCCACGCGAACCGTCGTCCCCGTCTCGGTCCGAGCCATCACCTTCCCCCCCTCGTTCGTGAACTCGACGTTCGCGAGCGTCACCGACTCGTTCGTCGCCGGGAGCCGACCGCGCGCCGTCTCGTTCGCGCTCTCGACCAGGAGGGTGTAGCCGTCGTCGTCGGCCGCGAGCGAGACGTTCCGTCCGGCGAGCATCGGTTCGGCCCGCCTCGACTCCGAGGCGAAGACGGGTGTCTGCTCGCCGTCGACCCCGAGGCTGACGCGGTAGACCGACCCGTTGCCGACCACCTCCCACCCCTCGCGAGTGGCCACGACGGTCTCGCGCCAGCCGAGCCCGCCGACGCGGACGGGGACGGTGCCGTCGAACGCGAGTCGCGACTTCGGGACGGCAGTGATCCAGATGTCGCGGTCGGCGCTCCGGACGATGACGCCCGAGGTGTTGACCGTCGTCGTCTCGCCGAACGCCTCGACGTCGGCGACGGCGACCATCCGGTTTTGGACGTTCTCGGCGTAGGTCACGTCGTAGTCGCGGACCGTGACGCGTTGCTCCGAGAGGTCGTCGTCCGCGACGGTGAGGAGGTTGACGCCGGCTCCCGGTCCCGCCAACGACGCCGTGACGAGAATGAGGGCGACGAACGTCACCTGTCGCCGCGAGAGCCGTGAGAACGACCCGCGAAGCGAGGTCGCTCGTCCGACACCGGCGGCGTCCCAGCGGGCGAACGGACCGTCGTCCGCACGGACGGCGAGCGTGACGAGCGTCGCCAAGAGGACGACGAGCGCCAGTCCGCCGGCGCGATAGAGCACGAACTCGCCGTTGCCGCGGAACCAGTAGACGGCCCACAGCGACTGCGAGACCGAGAAGAGCAGCACGCCGGTCCACAGGCGGAGCGCCGACGGGTGGTCGTCGCGACGGCGCTCCGAGAGCCACAGCGCGACGACCACGCCGAGCAGGAAGCCGAGTGCGTGTCCCTGCAGCGCGATGTCGGCGAACCACGGCGTCGAGAACACCTCCTGGCTCGACACGCGGGAGACGGGACGGAGGAACGCGCCGTAGGTGAGACGGAGCACTTCCCCGGCGACGAGCGCCAGCACGGTGCCCAGCGGGTAGTAGACGAGCGCGAACCCGGCGAACGCGAAGACGACGCCGGAGAAGCCGACGACCGGACCCAGTCCGAAGAACGAGGTCGCGAGTCCGACGAGAACGACCGCGACGGGAAAGAGGACGAACGCACGAACGTAGGGGTTCGTCCGCCACGACGAGAACGACGACTCGCCGCGTTCACGCGGGAAGTGGCCCCACGCGTACTCGACGAGCGGCGCGAACGTGAGTGTGCCGACGAGGTTGCCGACGAGGTGACCCGGTCCGGAGTGTGAGAACGGCGCGGTCACCATCCCGAGCAGGTAGGTGTAGGACCACGCGGTGAACGGGATCACCGTCGGCGCGTACCAGTGGTCGAGCCCGCCCTGCACGAAGAGGTAGACCGCGAGAACGAGACCGCTGCTGACGACCGTCCCCCACGGGACGCCGGCGACGAACCGCGAGCGGAGCTGTCGCCCCCAGCGCCCTGTCGGCCGGTCGAGCCACCAGACGACGCCGGCCGACAACGCGAGTGCGACGACGACCGCCGCCTGCTGGACGGGGAGGGTCTCGAGAGTCGGGACCATAGCTGACACTACGGCCCCCCGTTCTTGAATATCGCGGTGGGAGAGCGACAGCGACGGCTCTCGACGGCGTCGTCGCGTCGGGCGGCGACTGTCGCCACCGACAAAGCACTCCGAACTACAGTTTGGACTCGGCGTCTTCGGCGAGTTCTTCCATCCGCTTGCCGACGCGGCCGGCGCTGGAGAACTCGTCTTCGCTCATCGCGCTGGCGAGCGCGTTTCCGAGCACGAAGACGGCGTGTTTGTGCTCGCTCTTGGACTTGTGGACGTGCGAAGGGTCGACGCTGAGTTCCTCGTACGGTTCGAACAGCGAGCTGTCGACGTTCTCCTGCGACCGGAAGTACTCCATGATCGTCACCATTTGCTCGTGTAGTTCAAGCAGGTCGTCTTTATGCATAGGGAGCGATACGCACTTTGTCGTTTTAAGAATTGTTGCGTCCCTCTGCCACGGGGCAGAGAGAGGTCGTGTGCAGTCGTCTCACGGGTCAGAAGACGTACTCGTCTTCGTGACCCATCATACCGTCGTCTTCGAACCCCGGTTCGTTGTTGTCGTCCATAGGGCCGCTCGTCTTGTACGCCTTCATCCCGGTCGACAGGAGGTCTTCGATGGCTTCCTCGCGGTTCAGGAACTCGCCTTGTTCGACCATCTGGGCGATCTGCATCTCGAGATGTTCGGGGATGTTTAACTCTACTTTCGGCATCTGAACGTCCGACGCTTTGGATAGGGCGTATTTATAATTGACGGGCGGCGTCCCCTGTGAGTGGTCGCCACGAGAAAGAATGTTTCCGCCTGGCAAATCTGAGTTCACGAACCGGTTACGCACGATACAGGATGGAAAAACTCGTGGGAAGTCGTTAACCATAGGTAAACTGGGACCCAGGCTTCGATATGGCCGAGAACGTCACCGACGTCTATCGGGAGTTCGGCGGAGACAGACTGCCGCCGGGGCAGCGAAAGACGGACCGATTCCCCGTCCTGTCGAAGAGCGGGACCCCGTCGTGGGACCGCGAGACGTGGCGCTTCGAGGTGTGGGGCGCGGTCGACGACCGACTGGAGCTGACGTTCGAGGAGTTCACCGACCTGCCGACCGAGACGCAGGTACAGGACTTCCACTGCGTCACCGGCTGGAGCAAGTTCGACTGCGAGTTTACGGGCGTCTCGTTTCCGACGCTGGCGGAGGCCGCCGGCGTCACCGAGGACGCCGAACACGTGATGTTCCACGCGCTCGACGGCTACACCACCGACCTGACGCTCGAGGAGTGCATGCGCGACGACGTACTGTTCGTCTACGAGTACGACGGCGAGCCGCTCCCGTCCGACCACGGCGGCCCGCTCCGCGTCGTCACCCCGCACAAGTACGCCTACAAGGGGGCGAAGTGGGTCTCGGGCGTCGAGTTCCTCACCGATCACGAGTTGGGATACTGGGAGAAACGCGGCTACTCGGACACGGCGAACCCGTGGGAGGAGGAGCGGTATAGTTAGGGTAAAGGGCACGCGGCCCTGACAGCTTTTTAATGGGAGCGCCGCAACGCGACCCGGCGACCGTCGGCGAAGGGTTGGTCAGTCGGGCCGTGCAGATTCAGACGCCGCCGTTCCGAGCAGTTCTCGGCGACGCAGCCGCCCCTCGGACGGTCTGGAGCGCACCTGATGAGGCGACCGTCGTCGGCAGCGAGACCGCAGCGACGCTCACCGCCGAGGGACCCGACCGGTTCCACCGCATCCGCGACCGGGCGGAGCGACTGTTCGAGACGGGCAACGTCCACGCCGGCACCGAGGCCGCCTGTCCGCGACTGTTCGGCGGGTTCGCCTTCCACGACGACGGGGCTGAACGCCCCCCGTGGACCGACTTCCCCGGCGCACGGTTCGTCCTCCCGCGGGTGCAGGTGACTTACGCCGACAACGGGACGTGGCTCACCGTCAACGCCGTCGGCCCCGACGCCACCCCCGAGGCGGTCGAAGCGCGTCTCGAACAGGAACGCGAACGCCTCGCGAACCTCCCGGACCCCGGTCCCGTCGCGGACCCGCCGGGCGTCGTCGACCGCACGCGAACGACGGAGCTCGACGACTGGCGCGCCAGCGTCGAAGCCGCCGTCGACCGTATCCGCTCGGGCGAACTCCAGAAGGTCGTGCTCGCCCAGGCGCTGGAGTGCTCGCTGTCGGCCGACCTCTCGGTGCCGGACATCCTCGATCGCCTCGCCGAGAAGTACCCCGACTGCCACCGCTTCCTCGTCGAGCCCGCCTCGGGCGCGGCGAGTTTCTTCGGGGCGACGCCCGAGCGACTCGTCACCCGTCGCGGCCGAACCGTCGAGACGGGCGCACTCGCCGGCACGACCGGCCGCGGGGAGACCCCTGCCGAGGACGAGTGGCTCGCCGAGGAGCTGATGGAGTCGGAGAAGAACGTCCACGAACACGAACTCGTCGCCGACGCCATCCGCGACCAACTCGCCCCGTTCGCCGCCTCGATGTCAACCGGGGAGCGCACGGTCCGCCGACTGGCGACGGTCCAACATCTCTGGACGCCGATCACCGCCGAGCTCGCCAGCGATTACCACGTGTTGGACCTCGTGGAGGCGCTCCACCCGACGCCCGCCGTCGGCGGCCTCCCGCCGGAGAAGGCGCTCGACACGATCCGCGACACCGAGCCGTTCGACCGCGGCTGGTACGCCGCCCCCGTCGGCTGGATCGACGCCGCCGGCAACGGCTCGTTCGCGGTCGCACTCCGCTCTGCGGTCGCCACCGAGGACGTCGCGACGCTGTTTGCGGGCGTGGGTGTCGTCGCCGACAGCGACCCCGACCGCGAGTGGGACGAGGTGCAGTTGAAGTACCGACCGATTCTGGACGAACTAGAGCGCTAGAACCCCTGTTTGTACTCGCCGAACTCGTCGCGCAGGACGTTGCAGATCTCGCCGACTGTCGCGTAGGCTTTCACCGCGTCGACGATGTGCGGGAGGAGGTTCGCGTCGCCCTGTGCGGCGTCGCGGAGCGAGGCGAGCGCCGCGTCGACCGCCTCCGAATCGCGTCGCTCGCGGACGGCTTCGACGCTCTCGATCTGCTTCTGCTCCTCTTCTTCGGCCACCTCCTCGATGTCCATCTCCTCCTCCTCGTCGACTTGGTACTTGTTGACGCCGACGATGATGCGCTCTTCCTCTTCGATCTCGCGCTGTCGGTCGAAGGCGACGTCCTGGATCTGCTTCTGGACCCACTGGTTCTCGATGGCCTCGAGCATCCCGCCGCGCTCGTCGATCTCGTCGAGGATATCGAACGCCTCCGCCTCGACCTCGTCGGTCAGCGACTCGACGTAGTAGCTGCCGGCCAGCGGGTCGATGGTGTCGGCCGCGCCGGACTCGTGTGCGAGGATCTGCTGGGTGCGGAGCGCCGTGCGGACGGACTGCTCCGTCGGCAGCGACAGCGCCTCGTCTTTCCCGTTGGTGTGGAGACTCTGCGTTCCGCCGAGCACCGCAGCCAGCGCCTGGTAGCCGACGCGGACGACGTTGTTCTCGACCTGCTGGGCCGTGAGCGTCGACCCGCCGGTCTGGGTGTGAAACTTCAGCTGCTTCGACTTCGGGTTCTCCGCGCCGAAGCGGTCCTCCATGATCTTCGCCCACATCCGTCGGGCGGCGCGGAACTTGGCCACCTCCTCTAGAATGTTGTTGTGTGCGTTGAAGAAGAAGGAGAGTTGCGGAGCGAACTCGTCGACGTCGAGACCCGCCTCGATGGCCGCCTCGACGTACTGAATGCCGTTCCCGAGCGTGAACGCGATCTCCTGAGCCGCCGTCGACCCCGCCTCGCGGATGTGGTAGCCCGAGATGGAGATGGTGTTGAACTTCGGCGTCTCCTGAGCGCAGTACTCGAAGATGTCGGTGATGATGCGCATCGACTCCTCGGGCGGGTAGATATAGGTGTTGCGCGCGACGTACTCCTTCAGCACGTCGTTCTGGATGGTGCCGCGGAGTTGGTCGCGGTCGACGCCCTGCTTGTCGCCGACGGCGATGTACATCGCGAGCAGCACCGAGGCGGGCGCGTTGATCGTCATGCTCGTCGACACCTCGTCCAGCGGGATGCCCTCGAACACCTGTTCCATATCCTCCAGCGTGTCGATGGCGACGCCGGACTTCCCGACCTCGCCGGCGGCCATCGCCGCGTCGGAGTCGTACCCCATCTGTGTCGGGAGATCGAACGCCATCGACAGCCCGGTCTGTCCCTGATCGAGCAGGTAGAGGTACCGCTCGTTCGTCTCCGCGGCGGTGCCCATCCCGGCGTACTGCCGCATCGTCCACAGTCGGCCGCGGTGCATCGTCGGGTAGACGCCGCGCGTGTACGGTTCCTCGCCGGGGAAGCCGACGTCCTCGAGGTAGTCCTGATCGGCGACGTCGTCTGGCGTGTACAGTCGATCGACCTCCTGACCGCCGGTGTCGGTCGTGAACTCCTCTTCGCGCTCCCCGAACCGCTCCAAGGTGGGTTCGAGCGTCTCTTCTTCCCACTCCTCTTTCGCGGAACGAATCCGTTCCAGGTCGTCGGGGTCGAACATTGTCGAAGATGAGGATTGGGCGCTACTTAACTGTTGGATGACGGCGACGTGACTGGTTCGCCCGCCGTGACGTCTCGACTCGAGACCGACGTAGTAATGAGGTTCCCGTTCGTTCCGTTCGGTGATGAGTCGTTCCCGCCGACGGTTCCTCGAACTCGCTGGCGTCGGAACGGGACTCGTCGTCGCCGGCTGTACCGGTTCGACCGACGGGTCGACCGAGACGGCGACGTCCCCGACTACCGACGCGACGACCCAGCGACCCGAGGAGACGGAGACGAACACCCCCGAATCCGAGCCAACCATGAGCACAGTCTTTCACTTCGCGAGCGACGTCGACGAACAGAATCACGCGGTTGCAAACGTGGCGAACCTGCTGGCGGACGAGTCGACCGACGTCGAGAACGTGGTCCTCGTCGCCAACGGGAGAGGGATCGAGCTGCTGACCGAGTCGGGGTCGGAGGAGGTCGACCGGGTCCGAGAACTGCTCGACGAGGGCGTCTCCTTCCGCGCCTGCGAGAACTCGATGAAGGCGCTCGACGTCGACGAGTCGGAGCTCATCGACGGCGTCGAGACCGTCCCGGCGGGCGTCGGCGAACTCACGAAACTGCAGGTCCGCGACGACTACGCCTATATCGAGACGCCGTGAGCGGTCAGTCTCGGTTCGAGACGCGAACGTCGGTATACTTGTGTTTCGAGAACCCCGCAGCGCCGGTCTTCGGCACGTCGACCCACGGATAATAGAAGCCCTCACCGATGGGGTGGTACTTCGGGAGGAGGACGACGTCCTTCCAGTTTGCTTCCTCCATCGTTCGGCAGGCCTCCGCGCGGACGGCCTGGTCCGACTCGCTCGCCGTCCGGTGGGCTTCGATTCGTTCCCACGCAGCCTGTGCGCTGTCGGCGGCGGTGGATCCCTCCCAGTGGGTGAACGCCTCTGCCCCGTTCGACGGTGCAAGGAGTTGGACGAAGTTCTCTGCCGCCGGGTAGTCCATCCCCCATCCCCACGAGAACATCTCCAGTGATCCCTGCTCGCCACGGGTTCCGAGCGTGTTGAACGGCGCCTGTTCGAGTGTGAGCTCCACACCGACGCTCGCCAGTTTGTCGCGGAGGCGACGACTGGTCGCCTGCCACGCCGCGCTCTCGTAGGTCGTGAACGTCACCTCTGCGGGACTCTCGGGCGTGTAGCCAGCCTCGGCGAGCGTCGTCCGGGCCTCTTCGAGTCGCGTCTCGTCGGCACCGTAGGGGTACTCCTCGGCGTGCTTCTCGTAGCCAGCGACTCCCTCCGGAAAGAGGTTCGGCGGCGTGAGGTGAGTCGCCGTGATGCCACGGTTCTCGTGGACCTGGTCGAGGTCGGTCTGCTGGTTCAGCGCGTACGCGACCGCCCGTCTGACGGGTCTCTCGACCCGCGCTGCGTTGAACCCGATGTAGAACGTCGTCATCTGCGGAACCTGTAGATACTGAACCGTCGCACCGTTTCGCAGCGGACCGTAGTGGCCGACTCGACGTCCCGCTTCGTCGACCGTGTCGACGGTGACCTTCGTCTGGTCGAACTTCTCGTCGGGGATCCAGAAGGCGTCGGCGTTGCCGTTGAGTGCGTAGGTGAATCCGCTCGTCGGATCGCTGATGACCTGCCAGTGGATTCCTGCGACGACAGGACCGCTCCTGTGGTAGTCGCTGCGCGCACGGACCCGGTACTCGGTTCCCTGCTCCCATACGTCGAGCGTGAACGGCCCGGCGCCGACCGGCTCGGAAGTGGCGAACGTCTCCTGTGGGATTCTCCCGTCGTATCCCTCGACGTCGCCGACGGTACCCTCGGGAACGACGCCGAAGGCGGGATGCGCGAGGACGGCGAGCGTATCGTAGAACGGTTCTGTGAGTCGCATCCGGACCCGGTGGTCGTCGAGTGCATCGACGGCGAGACTGTGAGGAACGTACTCGTCGCGAGTCCCGTCCGCCGTCTCGACTGTCCGTGTTTCGTGGCCGATGCCGAGGAGATCGAGAACCGTCGACCGCCACTGGGAGTGTGGCGAACCGGCGAGTCGCTCGAACGTGTAGACGACGTCAGCTGCGGTGAGCGTCGAGCCGTCGCTGAAGGCGACGTCGCGTTTCAACTCGAAGGTGTACGTCGTCCCGTCGGCCGAGACGCCGACGTCCTCGGCGAGGAGAAGCTCCGGTTCGAGCGCAGCCTTCGGATAGTGGACGAGTCCGTCGTACAGTTGGGAGACGAGTTTCGTCGACGCCGAATCACGCGCCTGAGCCGGGTCGAGGGTGCGGAGGGGTTGTCCGATCATCTGGAAGGTCCGGGACGTGGACTCCTCGGCTGTCGGTGCGGATCCGAGACAGCCCGAGAGCGAGAGTCCAGAGACGAGACCACCTGTCGCTTTGAGCGCCGTTCGACGCGAGAGGGCCGTTCGTGTCATAGATGTAGGGGACCGTACGACGGCCACGACCGTTCGACTGCTCCGACGTTCGCGGCGTCGCAGGTTGTCCGCCGAGTCACCCTACGTGGTGAAAAGTCTCGCTAAGTTCGGTTCGGTGTCCTCCATTGAAATCAATAGCCTGCGCGGGGATAGAGTGGGAACTACACACACGAGAGTCAAGATCACGGCCCCATGTCATCATGGCGCTTGGAAAGCCTTGAAGCACGACTCGGATGAGTGTTCACACATGACCGTACTCCCAGACGACCTCGCACGGTTCGTCCGCGCCACCGGCCCCGCCCACGACGAGATCCAGGCAGAGATGGCCGACCACGCCGACGAACGGGGGTTCCCCACCGTCGGCTCCGAGGTCGGCGGCACGCTCCAGCTCCTCGCACGTCTCACCGACGCGCGTCGCGTCTTCGAGTTCGGGTCGGGGTTCGGCTACTCGGCGTACTGGTTCCTGCGCGGGATGGACGACAACGGCGAGGTCGTGCTCACCGAGGTCGACGCCGACGAGTTGGCGATGGCCCGCGAGTTCTTCGAGCGCGCCGGCGTCGACGACCGCGCGTCGTTCGAGGAGGGCGACGCCATCGACGTCGTCGACGGTTACGACGGCCCGTTCGACCTCGTGCTCGTCGACAACGAGAAGCATCGCTACGTCGAGGCGTTCGAAGCGGTCCGTGAGAAGGTGCCGGTCGGCGGTGTCGTCGTCGCCGACAACGTGATGGCGGGTCCCGTCGACTTCGAGTCGCTCCTCGCGCACGTCGACGGCGACGGGCTGGGTGACGCCGACGACGCCACCTGCGGCATCGCCGACTACCTCGACACCGTCCGCGACGACGAGGCGTTCGAGACGGTGACACTGCCGCTCGGCGAGGGGATCGCAGTGAGTACGCGCGTCCAGTAGTTCGGGGTTGCTTGTATATACAGCAATCAAGCATTTACGCTAGCCGGGATGAATTTTCATTGTCTCGGTTCGATGGGCGCAACTCCCGTTAGGAGGGGGTTCACATCGACGTATATTATGAGCAACAGCATACGCGATAGCTACGCTTCGGTCGTACAGAACATAGGAATTTCCGAGTTCTTCCGGAAGTACGGGCTCGCCTTCGTGATGGTCGCCAGTTACTTCGGGTCCGGGTCGGTCTTCATCGCCAGCTCTGCCGGGGTACGGTACGGCTACGGCCTGCTGTGGGCCGTCGTTGGCGCCGTCCTCCTCGGGTTCATGGCGCAGGACATGAGCGCCCGGCTCGGCATCTTCGGCGAACCGCTGATGGTGTTCGCCAGACGGAAGTTGGGGAGGACGGTAGCGACTGCGGTCGCGGTCCTCCTCTCGGTTGGGTGTGTCGCGTGGACGCTGGAACTGACCGCTGCCGTCGGGAAGGGGATCTCGGTCCTCGCAAACGGCGCAGTAGGCTGGCAGCCGCTGGCGTTCGTCGTCGGTGGGGCGGCTATCGTCGTCGGCATCCTCGACTACGGATGGGTCGAGCGAGTGATGACCGGGATGATGCTCGGACTGCTCGTCGCCTACGTCATCGTCGCGGGAGCGGCGTCGCCGTCGCTGTCGTCGGTCGCCACCGGGTTCGTCCCGAACGTCCCCGACGTGGGTGCGGTGACGCTCGCGGCCGGTATCCTCGGCACGACCGCGCTCTGGCCCAACTTCTTCCTCGAGTCGAACCTCGTGGGACAGAAGGGATGGGACGACGAGTCGGACGTCTCGTCGATGCGAACCGATCTCGGTATCGGCTACGCCGTCGGTGGGCTGACGACCATCGCCATCGTCGTCGTCGCCGCCGCGGTGCTCCGTCCGGCGGGTATCACGGAACTAGCGACGTTCCTCACGCCCGGTGAGGCGCTCGCCACGGTGCTCGGTGACTGGGCGATGGTCGCGTTCATCGTCGGTGCCGTCGCCGCCGCGTTCAACAGCATCATCCCCATCATGTGGGCACCCGCGTACATGATTCCGCAGGCGTACGGGATGGAGGTCACCGCCAACGACCGCGCGTTCAAGATCATCTACGCCGGCCTGACCGCCCTCGGCAGTCTCTCGCCGCTCGTCCATCTGACGCTCGGACTGAGCGTCGTCGACATGATCATCCTCTTCCCGGCCTACAACGGTGTGGTCGGTCTACCAATCACGGCCGCGCTGCTCCTTTGGGCCGTCAACGACAGCGAGACGATGGGGAAGCACAAGAACGGCTGGAAAATCAACGTCGCCAACAGCCTCCTCCTGATACTGGCCGTCTATCTGGCCTACTCGTCCGCAGAAGGCGTCTTCTCGGCGATCTTCTCGGGGAGCTTCTAACGACCACTCGTTTTCTTTTGGGACGATGATACTCGGATTCAGTGTGGGTCTCGCGGCCGTTCTCGTCGTCGTGGCGTTTCTCTCCGGTATCGGCATCACTGCGGTCGGTCCGGGCGGCATCTTCCTCACCGTGGCCCTGTTCGCGCTCACGTCGGTTACGCCGGCGACGGTCGTCGGCACCGCCAGCGCGACGTTCGTCGCCACCGGTCTGCTCGGGACGTTGACCTACATCCGTTCGGGCGAACTCTCGTCGTCGAGCGGCTGGCGACTGGCGACCGTCCTCTCGGTGACCGGCATCGTCGGCGCGCTGCTCGGCGTCCGGTTGAACGGCATCCTGCCGACGGAGCTGTTCGGCGTGCTCCTCGGCGTCTTCGTCTCGGCGACCGGCGTCCTCATCTGGTGGCGGACGCGGACGACCGTCGAGGCGACGCTCGACCCGACGACCGTCCGCGGCGTGGCCGTGGCGAGCGTCCTCGGACTGTTCGTCGGCACCGCCGGCGGACTGCTCGGCGTCGGCGGTCCCGTCCTCACCGTCCCGCTGCTCGTCGCCACCGGCATCCCACTGCTGGCGGCGCTCGGCGCGGCACAGGTGCAGTCGGTGTTCATCGCTGGGTTCGCCACCGCCGGCTACTTCGTGCAGGACGCCATCTCGGTCGAACTGGCCGTGTTGGTAGGCGTCCCAGAACTCGTCGGCGTCGTCGTCGGGTGGCGTGTCGCTCACATGGTCGACGAGACGCGACTGAAGCGGGTGTTGGCGGTCGTCCTCGTCGTCGTCGGTCCCTATCTCGCGCTCTCGGGGTAGCGTGACGTCACCGGTTCACTCGGTCTCCTAACCGCCGCCGTAGCCGAGTACTCCTTTTCCGCGCTGTGAGAGGGCTCTCCCGATGAACAGAAACAGAACTGTCACGCCGATGCTGGCTGCGACCTCCAGCGCGCCCGCACCGCCGGACGACTGCACCACCGACCAGACGAGCGTGAGGGCGTACAGGCCGGTCGCTACCGCGGCGAGATAGAACGCGAGACCGAGAAAGGCGAGGAAAGTTCGGATAGGGCCCATCGTCCTGACTCGTCGGCGAGGTCGGGAAACGTTTGTGGCCGGTCGACCCTCGGGCTGCGCTCAGGCGCGCTCGTAGTCGACGACCGTGACCGAGTCGTCGAGGGTCAACTCGAGGACGTCTCCGTCGAGCTCGATGCGGAGGTGGAGTCGCGGTTCCTCGCCGTCGACGAGGGTCTCCTCGGGATCGAGTAGCGGGAGCACCTCCCAGACGTACGTCTCCCGGAGGTCGATACCGGCGTCGAACAGAAACGACGTGACGGCCGGGTGGTTCATCACGACGCCGCCGACGTTCAGGTTCGTCCGGTCGCCACACTGCTGGCAGGTGAACCGAACGTCGAGTGCGTCCCGATACGCCGCCGGCTCGTCGTCCGTCAGCGCAGTGAGCCTTGCGTCGACGTGACCGTGACAGCGCTTACAGAATCCAACGCTGAGTTCGTGCGTCATCGTCAACAGGTGGTTGCTGAACACCTCCGGCATCCGATCCGGTTCGACGGTCGAGACCGAGACCGGCGAGATCGGCAGTTTCGCGATCAGTTCCTCGCACTCGGTGCAGGTCACGACGACCTGTCCCTCGTCGTACCGTGCCGCCAAGTCTCCCGAACAGAACATACAGCATCCGGCAGGAACCGGGCCGAGATCCAGCGTATCTGCCTCGGTGAAACTCCCCGACACGGCAACTCCGATCGCCTCTCGTCCGGCGTGGGTGAGCCGGTAGCCGTCGTCGGTCTTGCGGACGAACGACGGATGGAGGACGTTCAGATGATAGTTGAATCGGCCGGAGTCTCGGATACCGATCTCCGAATGCAGGTCGGCGAACGTGATCGGATCCGGATACTGTTCCCAGAGTTCCAGCAGGATCTCGATACGCAACTCGTTTGCGACCAATCCAAACACTTCTTCGAGTCGCTCGATAGGGACTTGTTCGTCTGCGACGCTGTCTCGGCGCTCGTCTCGTTTCATCAGTGCTGTCCTCTCCGACGCCTTTCCTATCGGATAGGATTCATAAAATCGTTTCTGAGAACACTTACACTGTCACGTCCGCTGGTTCTGACACGTGTCCGGTCGCCCTGCGACGGACGCAGTCCCCACTGGCCGGAGCGTGTGACCGACCGAGACCGGCGACAGCCGCTGCTCCGCGCTCGCGTCCGTACGGCGACCGCTGACCACCGCTCGCCAAAGATCATGAGTGACAACACTGAGACGACAGACGACAAGTCGAACGGAGCTTCGCAACCGGGCGACGAGATACGAACGGACGGCACGGGTATCGTCGCTCCCGACGACGAGACGCCGACGTGGCGCGAACGGAAGACGCGAAAGGCCGGTCTCCCCCGGTTGACGTACGAGTACTTCGAGCGGTCTCGCCGCGAGGACCAGGACCTTCGAACAGAGTCTGATTACGTCGAACGGGACGTCCTCGGCTTCCCGGCGTGGCCTCACGAGATCATCCGGAACCTCTCGATCGCCGCGTTCTTCGTCGGCATGATCTTCTTCCTGTCGGCGACGATGCCGCCACACATCGGTGAGCCCGCGAACGGCAGTGTGACCCCGAAGATCATCCTCCCGGACTGGTATCTCTACTGGTCGTTTGGGTTGCTGAAGCTCGGGCCGCTCAACCCCGGACTGGCCGCACTCGGCGGCGAGAAACTGCTGGGAGACCGTCCGTACGGCGTCCTCGCGAATCTCGTCGTCGTCGGCGCGATCGCCGTCGTCCCCTTCCTCAACAAAGGGTCCGCTCGGCGGCCGGTCGAACAGCCGTTCTGGTCGGCGGTCGGAGTCGGCGGCGTCGTCTTCGCCTTCACACTCAGCGTGTACTCGGCGAAGAACCTCGTCCCGATGGACCCGAGTCTCCTGTTCGACCTGACGTTCATCCTCCCGGTTCCGGCCGCCCTCATCAGCTACGCAGTGCTGAAGACGATGCGTGAGGGGTATATGTACGACCTCAACCGTCGATACTACCGGCTTCGACCGCCGAAGTAGCGCGCGGTCCGGCGTCCGAGAGGTCGTGGGTCGCGTTCCCTCGCAAACCGTGAGCGAAGAGACCGCCGGTTACTGCTCGAACCCGTCCTCGAAGACGAACCGTCCGTCACGCTGGACGACGTCGCCGTCGAGTTCGATGAACGAGTCTTCGCTCATGTCGACGATCATGTCGGTGTGGATGGCGCTGTCGTTGCCCTCCTTGCCCTCCGGGACGTTCTCGTCGATGGCGCGACCGATGGCCATGTGGACGGTGTCGCCCATCTTCTCGTCGAACAGCATGTTCTTGGTGAACCGGTCGATACCGCGGTTCATCCCGACGCCGAGTTCGCCGAGGCGACGCGCACCCTCGTCGGTGTCGAGCATCGACGTCAGCAGGTCCTCGTTGCGGTCGGCGCTGTGTTCGACGACTTCACCGCCTTCGAAGACGAGTCGGACGTTCTCGACTTCGCGGCCGTCGGTGACGAGCGGCATGTCGAACAGCACCTCGCCCTCGACGCTCTCGGGGTTCGGCGCGGTGAACACCTCGCCGGCGGGCACGTTGTGCTTTCCGTGGTCGTTGGCCGCACGCATCCCCTCGACGCTCATCCGGACGTCCGTCGTGTCGCCGCTCACGATGTGGACCTCCGACGCCTCGTCGAGCAGTTCGGTGAACTGCTCCTGGTGGTCGTACTGCTCCTGCCAGTCGCGGTTGATGGCGTTCCAGACGAACCCCTCGTAGGCGTCCGTCGACATCTCCGCGGCCTGTGCGTCGGCCTCTGTCGGGAACTGAGTCAACACCCACCGCTTCTCCATCCGAATCTCGTGTGTCTCTTTGTTCTCGCGTCGAATCGCGCTCATCTTCTCGGGGGCGACGTCGCTCAACTCGTGACTGTTGCGGTTCGCACGGATGGAGATTACCGCGTCCATCGCTTCGGTCATCGCCCGGTCGACGGCGTTCTCCGCGATGTCGTCCTCGTCGATGGCGTTCAGGTACGCCCGCATCGCGCGGGAAGATCCGAGACTCCGCGTCACGTTGGCACCGCGTTCACCGAGTTTCGCCGAGATGGCGACGACGAGGTCCTCGGCCTCCGGCGGCGCGGTGACGACGACCTCGTCGCCCCGCTCAGCTTCGATGCTGTAGTCGACCAGAATCTCCGCGTGTCGTTCGATTCGGGGATCCATACTCGGTGGTCTCTACCCCGACGTTTCAGTCTTTTCAGAAGCCGGTTTCTGTCGGAGAGCTGTCAACGAATGCGTCGAAAAGAGAGGGCCGAAGTCGGCGGGTCGACCTAGTTGTTCTGGACCAGTTCCACTCCGAACGACTCGCTGGCCGGTTCGTCGTCCGGCGAGAGGTAGCCGAGTGCGAACGCGCTGTAGACCGCGCCGCCCTCGAGCGTCACGTCGACCGTCGTGACGACCTCGCCGTCGTTCGAGTCGGTGTCACCGCGGATCTCGAGGGTGTAGTCGCCGGCGGGGACTTCCGCCGTTCCCGTCTCGCCGAACGCGACGCCGTCGAAGACGACCGTCTCGCCGTCGCCGGCGGTGACGTCGACGGCGGGTGCGTCGGGTGAGGCGTGGACCAGCGTCACCCGTGCGGACTCCGAGGCGGGGTCGCTGAGGTCGTCCTCGACGACGAGCGGCTGGAACTCCGTATCCTCGCTCGTCAACTCGCCGATCGCGGCGACGGTGTACGCCCCTGCGCCGACCTCGACGTCGCCCTCGAAGGCGACCGTCTCCTCGTCGCCCGCGGCGGTGATGGTGACCGTCCGCGTCCCGGTCGGAACGTCGAGGTAGTCGCTCACCGTGCGGAACGGGACGTCCTCGAGGACGACGTCGCCGTCGACGTAGACGTCGACGTTCGGCGCGTCCGGTGAGGCGTGTGCCACTCGCACCATCCCGGTCTCACCGTCCGGCGTCCCGGTCTCCGTCTCCGTCCCCTCGGGCGTCCCCGTCTCGGTGCCCATCGGCGTCTCCGTCTCGGTGCCCGCCGTGGTCTCTGTCGCTCCGTCTCCACCGTCGCCACCCGCACAACCGGCGAGTCCTCCGACGAGGACGAGACCGCCAGCAGCCTTGAGTACGTTTCGTCTTTGTGAGTTCATGTCGTCGACTCGAGTATAGTCGCTCTTGGAATCTGAAGGTTGTCCCAAATTCGGCCCGAAACAGTTCTGAATACCGTGACTAACTGTGTGGGTAAATACACAGTCTTTAGAAATAAACAGTCTCGAGACGGAGGTTTTCTCTCGTCGACCGCTCGGAGCGAGTGAACGCTCACTCGACCGTCGGGACGAAGTTCGGAGGACGCACACGCGGTTCGCCAGCGACGCGCGCGTCCGCGCTCTGCTGAATCACTCGACGTGTGGCTTCGGCATCAGATCCTCGAACGGCTGGGCGTCGACCCACTCCAGTAGCTGCACCAGTTGGGCCGTCGCCGCCTCGAACAGCCGTTCGCCCTTCTCGGCCGACGCGTCCCGCTGGTCGCCGAGGACGCCGTTGTCGGTGTTGTCGATGGCGTCGTAGAACGTGCTCGCGCCGTGGCGGATGGTGTCGGCGTCCTCGGGAAACCGCCGACAACCCCCCGTCGCGGCGTCCTCGATGCGGTCCTCTCGGACGTGTTCGCGGTCAAGATGCAGCAGCATCGACGTCTCCTTCGGCCCGCCGTGTGGGCCGGGCGTCTCGAACAGCTCCTCGACGAGTTCCGGGATCGACTCGTCCCACATCCACTCGACGCAGTACGCCTCGCGGTCGTCGCGGAGGCGGCGGCCGACCTCGCGCAGATGTTGGACGTTGCCGCCGTGAGCGTTGACGTAGACGACCCGGTCGACGCCGTGGTACGTCAGGTTCCGGGTGAGCGACTCGACGTAGTCGCGGAACTGCGGCGCGTCTACCCACATCGTCCCGTGAAACTGGCGGTGGTGCGGACTGACGCCGACGTTGACCGTCGGCGTACAGAGGAACCCGGTACGGTCGGCGACCTCCCGCGCCAGCGACTCGGCGATGACGTGGTCGGTCGAGAGCGGTAGATGCGGTCCGTGCTGTTCGGTCGACCCCAGCGGGACGACGGCGACGGACTCCGATGCGACGTAGTCACCGAGATCCGGCCACGTCTGGTCTGCGAGATACATGGTCGAAACTCGGAACGAACCTACAAGAAGGTGGGTCAGTCCGACGGGTTCGCCGGGTTCGTCGTCGCGTTCGATGCTCCCGCGGCGTTCAGACCGCTTCGTGCACGGTCGACGAGCAGTCCGAGCGCGACGGCGTGGAGCGTCCCGGCGACGGTCGTACTCAGCGCGGGACCCACCACGGGAACGAGCGCCGAGAGCGAGTAGACGACGCCGAGCGCCACGAGGAGGCCGAACACCGACCAGCCGATACCCGCCACGAGCGTCCAACTCCGCCGCGCGGCGGTCCGGAACCCGTCGCCCCGGATCAGGAGCGCCGGGAGGGCGAACAGGCGGACGCTCACGTAGTACGCCGGGACGAGGAGCACCAGACCGACGACGGCGCTCGCGCCGGAGAAGTTCACCGACGGCACCGCCGCGAGCGCGACGACGAACGCGCCGTACCGGACGACGCTGCCGACCGACAGCGGGACGTCGGTGACCCGGGCGACGACGACGCCGCCGGCGACGACCACCGCGAGCACGGAGAGCAGTTCGAGGCCGACGACCCACGCGAGATACTGCAGTTTCAGATCGACCAGCGCGTCGAGCGCCGTCGTCGTCCGCGACGTCCCCGTCGGGTACAGCGACGCTCTGACGGTGAATCCCTCCGAGAGCGAGTAGGGGGTGACCTGCACGGGGACCGGGTCGCGGACGCGGAGGTAGTCGACGCCCGCCAGCACGAGACCGGCGACGAGGAAGGGAAGGAGGAGCACAGGCGAACGCCCCGCCCGCCGGGCCGCGTCGCCGAGGAGTCCCGTCGCGGTGAGTCGCCGGTCGCGCGGCGTGGTCGGCGTCTGGGCATCGACGTCGGTCGCACCGTCGTCGACTGCGCTCATCGCCCCGCCTCCAGCGCGTAGACCGACCGATAGCCGCCGGCGAGGAACAGCACGCCGTCGCTCACCGCGGGTGTGCCGACGCCGTACTCCGCCTCGAAGCGCCAGTGGACGTCGCCGGTGTCGGCGTCGACCGCCACGAGTTCGTCGTAGCCGCGTGCAGAGACGTAGACGACGCCGTCGGCGACGACCGGGACCGTCTCGCCGGCGACGTTCGGCGTCCGCCACCGCTCCTCGCCGGTCTCCAGGTCGACCGCGTGGACGAACCGCTCGTCGGTGTTGGAGGTGACGAAGACCGTCCCCTCGGCGACGGCGACGGCCCCGTCGGTGACGTTGCCGCCGTGGTCGTACCGCCACCGTTCGCTCCCGTCTTCGCGGTCGAGCGCCGTCACGCCGGTTCTGTCGGGGACGAGGACTCCCTCGGCTGTCGCAGTCGGGGGGAGGACGCTCTGCTCTTTCACTTCGCTACGCCACAGACGCTCGCCCGTCTCCGTGTCGTACGCAGCGGCGCTGTTGGGCCAGTAGCTGACGTAGAGCGTGCCGTCGAGGACGGCGGGACGGCCGGGGTGGCCGCCGTAGCTCTCTCTCCCGACCTCTGTCGACCAGTGCTCCCGGCCGTTGCTCGGGTCGACGGCGGCGAGTCTGTCCGCCGAGGCGTCCGCGACGTAGACGACGCCGTCGACTGCGACGGGCGGCGAGGCGGTGGGTGGGCCGAACGTGGAGAACTCGGGTTCGTCGCCGCCCTGCCACCAGCGCTCGAAGCCGACCCGTCGGCCGAACAGTTCTCTGCCGCCTCGCGCGTTCAGACCGACGTACCCCCGAGCGCCGGCGAGAACGAGCGTCTCCGAGGTGTACGCCTCGGCAGGTGCGACGGCGGGACTCGACCGGTAGGGGCCTTCGTGGTGAAAGCGGACGTCGCCGCGTTCCGGGCCCAGCGCGGCCACGCCGCCGCCGACGACGTACAGCGTGTCGTCGACGAGGATCGGCGAGGCACGTCCGCCGCGGAAGTCGTCGAGTTCGACGCGCCACTTCTCTCGTACGGTCGGTCCCGGTCCCGTCGCATCCGGGTCGTAGCCCGTTCCGGCGGGGTCGCAGCGTTCGAGCGGCCAGTCTGTGAACGTCGACTCGGACGTAGCCGACTGTGCGTCGCCGGTCGTCGCGAGCAACGAACTGGAGAGACCGCCGGCGACGACGGCCGACCCGACACCGAGGAGCGACCGACGGGAGGGAGAATCGAGGACCATATCCCCGGCTACAGAGCAACCGGACAAATAGCTGACGTCGGCGGCGCCGAAAGCCGCGGGTTCGTCACCCTTTTTGTACCGGCACCCGACTCTCCAGGTATGTTTGGAGGCGGCGGTATGAACCCGCGGAAGATGAAGCAGATGATGAAGCAGATGGGCATCGACGTGACGGAGCTCGAAGCCGAGGAGGTCATCATCCGAACCGAAGACGAAGAGCTCGTGTTCTCCGGTGCGCAGGTCACCCGGATGGACGCGCAGGGACAGGAGACCTACCAGGTCGTCGGCGAACCCGAGTCGCGCCCCCGGGGTGCGGGCGGCGACGCCGGCGGCGCGAGCGCCGTCGAGGCCGGCGAGCAGGACGAGAGCGCATCCGAGGCAGATTCGGAGATCCCCGACTCGGACGTCCAGATCGTCGCCCAGCGCGCGGGCGTCGGTAAGGACGAGGCGCGCGAAGCGCTCGAAGCCGAGAACGGCGACCTCGCGGCCGCCATCTCGCGACTGGAGTGATCCTCCTCGTCCACGGCGACCGGGAGTATCTCCGTGCACCGGGTGGGGAGCTCCACACCGACCTCGGCATCGTCGACATCCCCGAAGACGTCGAACCCGGACAGGTGCTGGAGTCACATCTGGGCGACGAGTTCGTCGTCCGGGAACCGCGCGGACCGGACCTGTTCAACCACTTCGAGCGCACCGGCGCGCCGATGATGCCTCGCGACGTGGGTCTCGTCGTCGGTCACACCGGGGCGGCGATGGGTGACCGCGTCCTCGACGCCGGCACCGGGACGGGCGTCCTCTCGGCGTACCTCGGGCGTCTCGGCGCCGAGGTGACCACCTACGAACGCGACGCCGAGTTCGCCGACGTCGCCCGCGAGAACATGGAACTGGCCGGCGTGGCTGACCGCGTCGACGTCCGCACCGGCGACGTCACCGACCACCTCGAGGAGCTCTCGGGGTTCGATCTGCTCACGCTCGACACGGAGAACGCGCCGGAGGTCGTCGAACGCGCGCCGGACCTCTTGGTCTCCGGCGGCTTCGTCGCCGTCTACTCGCCGTTCGTCGAGAACTCCCGCGCCTCGGTGGAGGCGGCGCGCGAGGCGGAGCTGACGGACATCGAGACGTTCGAGACGATCCAACGACAGATGGACTTCGGCGAGCGAGGGTCGCGCCCGTCGACGGCGGGCGTCGGTCACACGGCCTACCTCACGTTCGCTCGCTACGAGTAGAATACAGACTATCGTCAGCAACAGACTTTCTTTCATTTGTCTGTAGTTGGCAAATAGTTATGTTCTCTGCTCACCTACTCTTCTTTGACCATGAGCGTCAACGACACGTCATCCGACTCTGAATCGATGTCTGGAGCGACCCGAACGTGGCCCGAACTCGCCGAGGGACTGTACGAGCGACTGACGGGCAGAGAAGCCGAGATCAGCTACGAGTTCGAAGAGATGGAAGTCGACGTCCCCAGCCACGCGGGTGACGATGCCGACCACGCCCATTGGCGACTGAACGGAACACTCCGAATCCGAACGCGTGACCAGAGCCAGAAAGGCAAGCGCGGCCAGTCGTGAGTATCGACGAGCGCTCGCGTTCCGAACGCGCGCTCGACGTCACCGCCGATCTGACGATCAGCCTCGCCGGCACTGATGTCCACATCACGGGGTACGGTGACCTCGTCGTCGTCGACGCACCGGACCTCCGAACGGCTCTAGAGTTGCTCCGTGGGACCGACAACGTCCCGTCACAGCTCGTCGAACGAGGGTTGGTCCGAAGTGACGTGACTGTCGACGTCAGAGTCCGCGGTGGCAGCATCGCTCGCGCCGGTCCGGATATCCGACCAGGCCTCGTCTCCCGCGTGCTCGGCGTCGACCCTGCTCGGGTGGACCTCGGGGGCGTCGTCTTGGCGGCACTCGGGCGGTGAAGGTGCGGTCCACGAAACGAACGACGGCTAGTTATCCAAGACAGCTAGTTATCCAGACAGTGACCAGCCTCGAACCGTTCGTCTGCGAGGAACACTGTTTCGTCACGGACTTCCACCTCGATCGCGTCGAGCATCGATCCGCGGCACGGCCCGCGAGTACAGAAGCCGTCGTCGCAGTCGAAACGAGCACCGTGTTTGTGGCAGACGAGTTGTCCGTCGTTGACGAGCGCGCCGAACCCCTTGTCCAACCGAACCTCCGGTTCGTGCGGACAGGAGTTCTCCCACGCGAGAACGTCGCCGTCGGTCCGCTGGAGAATGCCCTCGACGCCGTACTGTCCGTCGTACACCTCGAATCGGAGCGTTCCGTTCGTGGGGATGTCTTCGACCGCGGCGAGATAGTGGGGATCGCTCTTGGGGTCGGTGGTCTCCTCGCTGGCGAAACTGTCGGTGTCGTCGACACCGTCCCCGTCTTCGCCGCTCGTCTCTGAAGCCGTCTCGTTCCCTCGCACTGCGAACCGGAACGTGGCATCGTCGACGTCGAGTTCTCCTTCGTCGTCGTGAACGCGGACGGTCCGCTCGTCGTTCTCCGTCTCGAGTGTCACTCGAGCAGGGTCGCGCATGAGGCAAAATTGTTAGGCCGGCCTAAAATAGCTGTCGTCATCACGGAACGCGTCGTTTCGAACGACGCGTCGCTTCGAACGGCCGGTTCCGAGCGGGCGCTCAGTCCTCTTCTTCCTCTTCTTCCTCTTCTTCCTCTTCTTCCTCTTCTTCCTCTTCTTCCTCTTCTTCCTCTTCTTCCTCTTCTTCCTCTTCTTCCTCTTCGACCGCGATCTCCGCTTCCACCTCGATGGACACGCCCTCGGCGTCCAGTTCTGCCTCGACCTCTTGTTTGCCGCTCGTCTCGATCTCCAGTTCCTCGGTGTCGACTTCGACCTCGACTTCGAGGTCGACGGTCACGTCGCGCTCGGTCATGGGAGTTCGTCACCGTTCGTGAGTGATAGGTGTGTCGGCCGCGGCGAACGTTCCAATGCCATCGATAGTCACGCAGTTCTAAGACGGTTGCCGCCGTACCATGTGTGTGATGAGCAAACAAGCAAAGGTCAGACAACAGGCAGGAACAGTCGAAACGAGTCCGGCGCTCCGACTCGATCAGGAGAAGGCCGAACAGCTCGTCGACGCGCTGAACACGGACCTGGCGGCGACGTACGTGCTGTACCACCAGCTGAAGAAGCACCACTGGAACGTCGAGGGTGCGGAGTTCCTCGAGGTCCACGAGTTCCTCGGGGAGGCCGCCGAAGAGGCAGAAGAGGCGGCCGACGAACTCGCAGAGCGCGTGCAGGCGCTCGGCGGCGTCCCGATCTCGGGGATGAAAGACCTCCAGGAGGCGGCACCAGTCTCGCCCGAGGACAACGACGTCTACGACGTCCGGACCTCGCTGTCGAACGATATGGAGATGTACGGCGACATCATCGAGACCGTCCGCGAACATATCGAACTGGCGACGAGCCTCGGCGACCACGCCACCGCCGAGATGCTCCGTCTCCACCTCGTCGAACTCGAAGAGTTCGCCCACCGAATCGAACACTACCTCGAAGACGATACGCTCGTGCTCGAAGAGGCGACGCACTGAGACCGGACGGAGAGGTCGATCCGCTCACGGGCGTTCGACGGCCCGGATCAGCTCGAACAGTTCGTCGCGGAACCGTTGCGGGGAGAGCTGCTCTCGGACGGCGTCGGTCGTCTCGCCCGCGGGGTCGTGAACGTGTGTCGGATACGCACCGCCCGCCAGGAGGAAGTCACCGTCGACCTGCCAGACCGCGAGCCACCCTTGGACGCGGAGTTCGACTCCGTCGCCGAGCGGATACGCTCCCTCGTAGGCCGCGAGTCGCGCGTCGGCACCGTCGACGGAGAAGGATCGCTGGCTCGTCTGCTCGACGCTCGTGAACCCGCGGTCGCGCAGTCGCCCGGCGAAGTCTTGGGCGACGCGATCGGTCACCAGCCGTCGGAGCGCCTCCGACTCGGGTGGCTGCGGCCGGAGAACGACGTGACTCGTCAGGAAGAACCGTCCCGGCCCGTCGACTCCCGTCTGCTCGCGGAGCGCCGCCGCGAGGTCGGGGTCCTCGTAGACGGTCGTGTGTGCAGTCACCGTGACGAACGTGACGTCGAACGGCGTCTCGGTCCGCTCGTCGACCAGTCGCCAGCCGTCTAACAGTTCGGTAGGGACGGCTGGCGTCGACGACATCTAGTGGTCGTCCTCACGCCACTTGTGTTCGCACTCGGTACAGACGAAGAAGCGTGTCTCCGACTCGTCGGCAGAGCGGATCTGCTGCATGTACCAGTACGCGCGGTCGTTGCCACACTCCGGACAGTGGACCGTCGTCGTTGGCAGCCCCTTGTCCTCGGCGTCGCTGACGTCGACGACCTCGCTCTCTTCTTGCCCCTGCGTCGTCACCATCTGTGCCTCCTTGGCGCTGTCGCGAAGCTTCTCGTACCCACAGCTCCCACAGACCCACTTGTCACCGTTCGTTTTCATCATTGAACCGCACTCGTCGCAGAATTCCATATTTGGCTAATCACTCTCCTCTCGCACTTAAACCCCCGGATTCGGTCGTGTCACGGACGTCGGACCGGACGACCGCTCAGGCGTCACCCTCTGACTGTCCGGGTTCGCCCACCGCCTCGATAGGGAGCGTGTTGTTCAACTCGGCGTACAGTTCGTCCGGGTTGTGGAACGACTCCGCCCGTGCGTCCGAGACGAGTTCGCCGAGGTTGGCCTCGCCGTCGGCGAGCTGCACCCGCGTGTCCGAGAACTCGGCGGCCGCCTCCTCGCGCGAAACGGGGTACTGGAGGGTCTCAAAGAGCGATTCGACTCGGCTGAGCTTCACCGTATTCATAACGATTTTTTATTCGGGTCCCGAACACTTAGCTTCGCCGGTACCATCAGCCTGTTCGGACTGTCAAACCGGCTGAGACGATCCGAGACCGGCGATCTGACGGATCTCTCTCATCCGGTCTGCCGTTCGTCGGACCTCTCGTCCACCCACGTCCGTTCGCGGGTCTCGGTCTCGACGGAGAAACTCCCACAGACCGGACAGACGTGATACTGGACCCGGTGGCGTGTGCCACATCGCTCACATTCGTAGGCTGCGTCCGACTCGCTCCCGAGCCGACGTGCGAGCAACGTGATGGGATTCATGGCTCCACATCGGACAGTTTCGTCTTTGTTATTCAGATGGTAAGTCTACTTTCTCGACTCGAACTCGGCGTCGCGAGAGGTAACCCGTGGCTACTCGAACTCGGGATCGCGGTTCTCGACGAACGCGGCGGTCCCCTCCCGCTGGTCGTGCGTGCCGAACAGACCGCTCCACGCCCGGCGTTCGTAGGCGAGGCCAGCAGCCTGCGGTTCTTCGTGGACCAGATTCAGCGCCTCCTTCGCGGTCTGCATCGCGTACTTCGGCTTGGCGGCGAGTTCGCTTGCCATCTCGGCGACGTGGTCGTCGAGTTGGTCGTGAGCGACGACCTCGCCGACGAGTCCGTACTCGTAGGCGTCGCTGGCGTCGATACGCTCGCCGAAGAAGACGAGTCGCCGTGCGCGCTCGTCGCCGACGAGTCGCGAGAGTCGCTGCGTGCCGCCCCACCCGGGGACGATACCGAGGTCGATCTCCGGTTGGCCGACGACGGCGCGCTCGCTCGCGACCCGGAGGTCACAGGCCAGCGCCACCTCACAGCCGCCGCCGAAGGCGTAGCCGTTGACGGCGGCGATGACCGGGGCCGGGAACGACTCGATTCTGTCGCAGACGCGGTGGCCGAGTTCGGCGTACGCCTGCGCCTCCGGCGTCGTGAGGTCCTGCATGTAGCTGATGTCCGCCCCCGCGATGAACCCCTCGTCGCCCGCGCCGGTGATGACGAGGACGCGCGCTCCCCGCGACTCGGCCTCGTCGAGCGCCTCCTCCATCGCCTCGAGCGTCTCGACGTTGAGCGCGTTCAGTTTGTCGGGGCGGTTCACGGTTAGCGTGGCGACGCCGTCGTCGTCGACGTCGAGTGTCAGGGTGTCCCAAGACATGTGCGAGCGGTCGTCGGGAACCGTCATAACCGTTGGGCAGGCGGCGGTCACTAGATACGGAACTCGTAGTCGAGCGTCGACCGGAATCTCCCGAGCGCGTCGGTAGCGGCGTGCAACTCGTCCGACGTCTCGAAGCGGAGTCATGTCGGCGGGTCGGTGCCGACGTGTTCGAGGACCCGCCGCACGAGTCGGTGGGTCGGGGAGGGCGTCGTCGGTGGGAAGTCATCGGTTGCAGCGCCGTCGGTCAGGTTGACCGTTCCAGAACGTAAATATGTCCTCGACGCAGACACGCAGACAATGGCACTCACCGAGGAGGAGGAAGAACGGCTCGGCGACATCGTCCGCCTCCAGCCGACGAAGAACAAGGAGCTCCAGAAGCGGTGGGAGTTAGAGAGCGGCAGCGAGGTCCACCAGTACCTCGAGAACCACCTCAAAGAGTACTACTACCGCGACGACAACAGCCTGATCCGGGCGACCGCGGAGGCGGCGGAACTGCTCGGTATCGACCCCGGCGTCGAGAGCGAGGACGAAGAGGAGGGCGGCGTCCCGAGCGTCATCCGCGTCCCCGAACTCGAGTCGCAGGTGTTCCAGGTCGTCGCCGGCCCCGACGAGCGCTCCGAGAGCGTCGTCAGCGTCCTGAACAAACTCCGCGAGCGGTTCGACGTCGACCCCGAGGCACAGGAGGTCCGCAGCGCGCTCCAGAGCCTCCGCCGCAAGGGCGTCGTCGAGGTCGTCTACCGAACCGTCCCGACGTTCAAACTCGCCGTCGAACGCGACGCGGTCGAGGTCGAAGTCGTCTGAGCTGTCACTCTACCTGCCCCGTCCGGATCCCACCCACACCCAGCGCCGCAAGTCCCCGTCCACAGGCGTAGCCGACGACGAACAGTGGTGCGAACGAGAGATACGCACTCCAAACGCCAGGCTCGACGACGTCGTCGAGACCGCCGAACTCTCCGAGTATCTGACTGTAGAACGTGAGAAACACGCCGATGGCGGTGAGCGCGACGAGACGTCCGACCGACTCGCGGCCGCCGAGGAGAACGTTACGGAACGGGTTCGAGGGCATGCGGGCGGCTTCTCGACAGGGGACTAACCGCTTTACGTTCCACTCACTCGACGTCCCGCTCCCGAACCCACTTACGTCGCCGTTCCAACAACTGCTTGATACCCTTCCCGGGACCGCCCTCGATGGGCCACCCCTTCGTCCGCCACTGCGGCGGTTCGGGCGAGAACTCCGGACAGGACCCCGAACACTCCGCGGCCGTCTGCCCGCGCTCTTTCGCCGCGCACCACGGCACTAGCGCATGGCCCTCGCGTCGCAGTTCGAAGTGGCGGCAGTCCGGCCGCATCGTGTCGTGGAACGACCGCCAGCCCTTCCCGTAGGCGCGTTCGGCGATGGCGAGTCGCTTCTCGGCCTTCTCGTCGGCCTCGAATCGCTCGCCACCCGTCGTCGGGTCCAGTGAACTCGGATACCACGCGACGTCGCCCACGTCGGCGTGGACCCCCTCGGCGAAGTCGAGTGTGAGAATCCCCACTTCGACGGGCATCGACTCCAGCAGTGCGGGTTCGACGCTGTCCTCCGTCGCCGTCGTCGCCACCCACACCTCGTCGGCGAGCGCCGTCTCGACGTCGTGGGCCAGTTGGTCGGAGAGCGCACGGGCGGCGCTGGCGTCGAGGTCCGGTTTGTGCTCGACGGCGACGATCCGCTCGACCCAGTCGGGGTAGGGCGCGACCCGCCGGATCTCGACCTTGTTGCCGTTCTTGCGCTTTTCGACGACGCCGCGGGCCGCCGCCCGGTGGACCGCCGCGAGAACGTAGCGCCACGGGTAGCCCGGGTGCGGGAGCGCGTCGCGGTACCACGCCCACTCGGTCGGGGCGTTACGAACGACGTGCAGCAGGTCCGAGTCCAGTGCGTCGGTCCCGAACTGTCGGCGGGCAGCGAGCGCTTCGGGGTCGGCTTCCACGACGACGGTGTCCCAGCGTCGCTTCTGTGTGCCCAGTTGTCTGGAGACGACGACGGCCGAGTCGCGTCGCTCCTCGGGCGGCCACGCCAACTCGGCCCAGCGACACGCGAGGAGTTCGAAACCGAACTCCGCGTCGCCGTAGGTCACGGGCGGGTCCTCCCGATATCGAGAGCGCCGTCGCTCGTCGCGGCGACCGCGAGGGGTGGCGAACGCGACATGGCCCGGTCAGCCGAGGTACGTCTTCGACCCGTCCTCTTCGTCCTCCTCCATCAGGTCGTCGAGGTACTCGTGTGCCTTCTTCAGGATGTCGCGCGGTCCGTCCTGCGTGATGGTGTTGATCGCCTGTTCGTAGTCGCGCCACTGGAGGTCGCGGTGCTCCTTCGAGAGCTCTGCGCTGGCCTCGAACGAGCGGGCGATGAACAGGTGGACTGTCTTGTGGATCGTCTTGCCGTTCGCCTCGAACACGTAGTCGTACTCCTCGCGGAAGCCGTCGATGAGGCGGAAATCGCCGATCCCTGCCTCCTCTTTGACCTCTCTGATCGCCGTCTGCTGAAGCTCCTCGTCCCCCTCGACCCCGCCTTTCGGGAACTCCCAGTCCCCGGGACGGCTCTTCAGGAGCAGATACTCCCGTCGGCCGCGGGTATCGCGGAAGAGGATGGCTCCAGCACTGACCGCTTGTACCGTCATTGCCGGATGTAATTCGCGGGACGTTAAGAGAATATCGGACTCTCGACCCACGACACGGGGTGATTCCAGAGACTGTCTCGCATGGACCTATGTGCTGGTGTCACGACCCCGGACGGTGTAGATGCGTTTTTGTGGCTGCGTGACCGCAGTTGATGGTAGTTACCCAGCCTATGACCTTCGTAACCAAACTCAGTTTTCAGAGCGGTGACCGCGCCGTCCTCGACGACGTGGTGTCCGACCTGAAAGCCATGATCGAACGCAAAGGCGCGGAGTGTAAAGGACCGCACTCTGAACCGCCAGAGCGGATCCGCGTCCCGCAGTACCGAGATCTCGGAGTCGGCGACGAGTTCTCCTCGTGGGACTACACAGTGTACGCCCGCAAGCTCGAGATCCACGGCGCCGACCACATCGCCCGCGAGGTGGGCCACATGGAGTTCCCCGCGAGCGTCCACGTCGAGATCGAAGTCGAACAGAAGAAACCGCTCGGCCACCGGCAGAACTGACTTCCCGTTCTTTCGAGCGCTATCGCCCGGGCCAGCACGAGCGCTATCGCCGGATTCACGACCGCCGACCGAGACTGCGACGACACTCGCGTGATCTGGGCGGTGAGGAGGTCGGCGGGAGCGACGTCGAATCGGACTGGGAGTCGTGGTCGCCGGAGACACCCCGGTGTGTCCGCGTCCTACCGGACGACCGTCACTGGAACAGGCGACCGACGGAAGACCGTCCTCGCGACGTTTCCGATGAACAGTCGGTCCGCGAGGCTCCCCCCGTGGCTCCCGATGACGACCGTATCGAAATCTCCGGCCCGACCGACGATTGCGCGCGCCGGGTGACCCATCTCGACGGCGGTGTCGACCTCGATGTCGTATTCGGCGGCTACCGCTTCGGCACGGTCGAGCACGTCGCGCGCGTGCTCTTCGGCCGCCGCTTCGATGTCGTCCGCCAGAGCGATGCTGGTCGCTCCGCCCAGCATCGTCGACGGTTCGCCCACCACGTGTATGACGGTTATCGCGGCGTCCGGGTGGGCCTCGAGCGCGTATCTGAGTGCACGCTCTGCCATCTCAGAGTCGTCTATCGGGACGAGAACACGCGAAATCATACGGTATCTACAGTGGATGCGAGAATAAGCTCTTGGTACGTCATCTCGTCACACACGACGACACCCGAATCACCACCAGAACGTAAAGAGTACCCAGAAGGTGACGTACGCACCACCCGTCGAGAGGACCGGGACGAGGTTCTGCATCAGGATCACCCGTCCGGTCGTCGAGGGGTCGAACAGGTCGGCAGCGGCCGGAATGTCCTCCGGTTCCTCTTCGCCGATCTGGGGGGCCGCTTCACCGGGATGCTCGGCTGCCAGCGCCCCGACGGAGACGTCCGGTTCCTCCTCGCCCCGGATCGCCTCGGAGACGGTCACCGTCCGGGTCGCTCGCCCCCAGCCCAGTCCGATGATAGACATCGTCGCGATAATCACGAACGAGGCGGGGATACCGACCGCCGAGAGTCCGATCACGATCCCGGAGGCGACGACAGCGACGACGATCGCTGCCGTCAACGGGAGGTCGGTGAGGTCGTTTCCGAGGGTGTCGAGCGTGCGGCGAGCGATCGTGAGCGCGCCGACGGTGACGGCGGCAGAGCCGAGCAGAATCAACGGATTCATCTCGACTCCGGCGCCGTACAGCGGTGCGATCGCGTTGGCGATGTTCGAGGTTCCCGACGAGAAGGCCATCAGACAACCGATGGCGACGAGGATTCCGGTGCCGACGAGTTCCCGCTTGGTCGTGTTCGGCCCTAGTGTCGGTACCGGAACGGCTCTCGAACGGTCGGCTTCGAGCAGTGCACCCTCACTGGTCGTGACCGCGATCCAGCGGTTGAGAGTCGGGTAGACGTATCGGCCGATCATCACCGACAGCCAGAATCCGACGAGAGGTGCGACGACCCACCAGACCGCGATCTCGCCCATCACGGCCCAGTTGAGTTCACCCGTCGCGACCCCCAGACCGGCGATCGACCCGACTGCAGTCATCGACGTCGACGCGGGGACGCCAGCGTAGTTACCGACGAACAGCGCTCCACCGATGAAGAAGAGCACGACGATGCTCGTCTCGACAGTGAAGACAGCCGGGTCGTACATGAGGTCCCGTCCGAGCGTGTTGACCACTCGCCGACCGATGGTCCACGCACCGACCAGGAAGAAGACCGACATAAGCATCCCGGCGACCAGTTTCGAGAGTACACCCGCGCCCACTGCCGGTCCGAACGCTGGACCCGTAGTCGACCCGCCGATGTTGAACCCGACGAACAGCGCTACCACGACACCGATGCCGATGAGGATCTCGACCATGGTCAGGAGCGTGCCCCTCTCCCGTTGTACGTCTCGTCACTGTCACTGCCCGTCGAACACGTCGATCGCAGTCCGCGGCTCACTCTCATCCGGTCTCATCTCCCGACTCCGCGTTGCTCTCCGTTTCGTCGCGTCTCTCGTCCGCTGGACGACCTCCCTCCTCGCCGACCTGCTCTTCGATCTCGTCTTTTCGTGGTCGTCTATCGATCCGTTCGTTGACCGCTCTGAGCTGTTCGACTATCGATTCGATCTCCTCGGAGAGCGTCTCCTCGACGTTCTCGGTCACTTCCTGTGTGACCTTCTCTCCGACGCTCTCTGTCACCTCTTCGGCAACTCTCTCTTCGACACTCTCGGTTACTTCTTCGGTAACCTGCTCTCTGACGTTCTCCCTCACTTCCTCGCTGACTTGCTCTCCGACGCTCTCGGTCACCTCCTCGGTGAGAGTCTCCTCGATATTCTCGGTCACCTCTTTGGTCATCCACTCCGGGTCGAAGCGTGCCATCTTCCAGACGACGTGGATGATGTAAGAGACGAGGGCACCCAGCCCGAACGCGATTCCCACACTGGTCCCGACGGTGAGGATGAGCACGATCGAGAGGAAGAGTACCACCCCGTACGAGAGGTCGATGATGAAATCGACGCGGTTGGGATTCATCACATCACACCCGGTGATTTGCTTAATTTTCGCCCGTAGAATAACTAAACTGCGGAAGAATGTGCCTTTTCGGGACTAAATTCAATCGTTCGCGACGAGAGAGAAGCCGATCCGATGGTCGTCACGGAGACACTGACCGTCGTCGGACGACCTCGCCCGACTGCGGGCATACTTGTGTCTCGCCCGTCGAGTAGAGGTATGGCTGCCTCACACGTGCTCGTTCCGTTGGATGGGTCACCGCTGGCGGACGAGGCACTGGTTCGTGCACTCGAACTGTTCGACTGCCGGATCACCATGTTGAACGTCGTCACGCCGCTCGATAGCTCGATGAGCGAGAGTGGGGTAATCGACACAGACACGTCTCGGCGCGAGACTGCCCACGAACGGGCCGACGAGCTGATTGCGAGGGCGAAGCGACGGGCCGCAGACGAAGACCGGAGTATCGAGGCGACGGTCGAGACGGGCACTCCAGCCGAGACGATTCTGGCCTACGTTGACGACCACGACGTCGACCACGTCGTCATGGGGAGTCACGGCGGCCCACAGACACTCGCCAGCCGTCTTCTCGGGACGGTCGCCACGACCGTCGTCAGCGAGGCACCGGTGACGGTGACCGTCGTCCGATAGGAACTACACGACGAGGACCGACGCGAACAGTCGATAGAGACCGAACCCCAGAACGACCGACGCGACGAGCGTGAGGAGCCAGAAGACCAGCGTGGTCCCTATCTTCCGTCGAGAGACGCCTGCGGATCCGCCGGCGAGTCCGCCACCGATGACCCCGGAGATGATGATGTTGTTGAACGAGATGGGGATGCCGAGTACGATGGCGATCTGCGCGACGATGAACCCCGGGACGAGCGCAGCGATAGAGCGCCGGATGCCGAGCTGTGCGTACTCACGAGACGTCGCCTGAAGAAGCCGCGGGGAACCCATCCACGCACCACCGAGAATGCCCACAGAGCCGACTGCCAACAGGAGGATTCCCGGCAGTCCGAGTTCGGTCTGATAAAGGTTCTCCAGCGGACCGGTTGCCAGCCCTACCTGACTTCCACCGCTGGTGAACGCGACGATGCTCCCGAGGACGAGCAGGAACGTCTTGACGCCACGGTCGACAGAAGCCTGCGTCCGCCGGCGGATGACCCGAAAGCTCGCCGCCGCGGCGAGGAGCGTCGTGACGACGGCGACGACGTCGACCTCGGCGACGGGCGGGACTCCCACGACACGCGAGACGAACCCGGCTATCGAACCCTGTTCCGTACCGGCGGGAGCGGGAATGACGCTCAGTCGGATGTTCGCGACGATACCGCCGACTACTGCTGCCAACAGGGGAATACTCACGGTCTCGGGAACGTCGTCGCGCCGCAACAGGGTGGCCGTGGAGTACGCTAGCCCGCCGGATACGGGCGGGACCAGCAGCCAGAAGACGGCGATGCGGCGGTAAGTGTCGAACGCGGGCGCACCACCCAGCGACAGACCGACGCCGACCATCGCGCCCGTCGTCGCAAACGCGGCTGGAACGGGGTATCCGGTGTAGATGCCGAAGGCCATGAACGCTGTCGCGGTTAGCAGTCCTGCGGTCGCTGCCAGCGACGTGATGGCGACGCCGCTGATGAGTCCCGCACCGATCGTCTCGGAGATACTTCCGCCCTGCGTGAGCGCGCCCAGCGCGGCGAGAATGCCGATGAGGAACGCAGCTCGCATCGTCGAGATCGCGTTCGCACCGATGGCGGGTGCGAACGGTGGTGAGTTACTGTTCGCTCCGAGTGCCCACGCCGTGCCGAGGCTGGTGATCGTGGCTAACAGGAACAGCGCCCAGAACGTCACCCCGACCATCGCCCTACCGTTCCTCCGCGCCCGTGGTTCGACCCACCGACCACGTCGCCTTCGGCGTACGACGTGCTGGTGCGGTCGTGCGGACGAACGGTCGATAGCCGACGCTGTTGCACTCGTGGGCGGTCACTTCATCTGCGGACATCCCGACTGTGGAGACGCGGGCCCCCGAGCTATCGTTCGACTGATGTATATCGCCACGGATGCGCCGTACAGCCATAGCCTGCTCCTTGGACCCGTCGACTAAAGTAGTTAGTCGAAGTCGAAGTCAGGTCACGACGACCGTCCGCCCGGCACTGACCGTCGAGACGGGATATCGAAAAGCGGCGTCCGTCGCTACTCTTCCTCGTCGAAGACGGAGAGTAACTCGCCGCTCCCCTCGTGTCGCTGGGTGTCGAACTCGGTGACGCGGATTCGGACACGCCTGTCGACGAGGGGGCGTCCGTCCTCGACGTCCAGCAGGCTGATGACCGTGTCGCCGATGCGGACGATGGGCGTCGATCCGTTCGTCCCGGTGACGAACACGGTGAGTTCGTCGCCGACCGCGTAGTCGGGCGTGCTCGTTCGGAACGTCCAGCCGGCCAGCAGTTTGTCGAAGTTCATACGCGACTCACCTCCTCGCTCTGGCGGTCCGGAACGTACTCGCGGCCGAAGCCGGTCCACGCGGCGATGATAAAGACGCCGACGAGGAACCAGCCGTGGAACACGTACGGAAACACCGACGCCGGGTTCACCAGCATCTCCTGGGTGAACCACGGCGTCGCCTGCGAGTTGACGAGGTTCTGCATCGCGCCGTAACCGGCGAGCAGGCCGCCGCCCCACGGGAAGATGTACCCCAGCGCGGAGGTGTTGGCGTCGAGGATGTTCGCGCGGCGGTAGCCGTTGATGTTGAACCGTTCACCGAGGTTGCGGATGTACGGTGCGATGGCGATCTCGGCGGCGGTGTTGATGGTGACCGTCGCGTTGACGAGCGCCGTCCCGAGCACCATCGTCAGCTCCGCGCGTCGGACCGTCGTGGCGACGCTCTGGACGAGGAAGTCCTGGATCGCGTCGAAGCCGCCGCCGGCGCGCATGATCTCGGCGCTGGCGACCAGCAGGACGGTCAGGACGATGAGTGGGAAGAAGCCCGACGCACCCGTGTAGAGGCTGCCGCCGACGCCGGCGTCGGCCGGCGCGACGGGGACGATGAACGCGCCGACGAGAGGGATGGCGTCGAGCTGCGACACGAGCGCGGCGTTCTCGGGCGCGTTGAACGCGATCATGTCGCTCGGACCGGCGAGACCGAGCACGAGGTTGAGCACTACGGAGACGACGAGTCCCCACGAGACGGCTTCGATGATGTGTCGACCGGCGACGGCCGTCGCGATGACGACAGCGATGGAGAACAGGTGGACGAGACCGACTGGACCGACGCCTGCGGCGACGTCGCCGCCGACGTTCATCGGCTGGCCGGCCATCTGCGCGCCGGCGACGAGGTAGCCGACGAACGCGAGCGCGGCGGCGACGATGGCGTACTTTACGCGCGAGGCAACGACGCCGCCGATGTCGGCGTTCTGCGTCACCGCCGAGACGATCGTCGTGTCGCTCACCGGTGCGAGGTTGTCGCCGAAGACGGCTCCCGAGAGGATAGAGCCGAACATGAGCACCGGGTCGGCCCCGATGAGGATGCCGGCCGGGAAGACGAGACCGGTGAAGGCGATGGCGGTCCCGTAGCCGGTGCCGATGCCCGTCGCGAGCAGGGCGGCGAAGAGGAACGTCAACGCCGGGAACAGGGCGGCTCCGACGCTCAACGCCGTCGCGGCCCACACCAGACCGTCGACGAAGCCACCGACCTGGATAGTCTGGGCGAACATACCGGCCCAGAGCCAGGCGACGATAGCCGTCGCGGCCACCCGTCGCGTCATCCCCTCGAAGATGACGTCGGCGTAGTCCTTCCACGGCCCCTTTACGAGGAAGAGCCCGACGATAAGGCCGACGAGCATCCCGATGACTAGTCCTGTCGTGTCGCCGATACCGAGCAGCCCAGACTGGACGATCGCCCAAACGATGAAGAAGGTGATCGGCAGGGCGCTGACGAGTCGCCCCCCGCGGAACCTGAGCTGCGTTTCGGTCGACGGATTGGATTCGACGTCGCTCATCTATTGGTGGAAATACCGATGACTGTATAAAACCGTGCGGAATTCAACTTTTGTCGCTCGGAGATGCACTCCCGTCTGACGACGTGTACGAAACGTCGACACCTCGCCGTCACTCGTCCACTGGGACGTCACTACTTTTGACCGCCTCTCGAACCCGAAGACGGGGTATACGCTCGTATCTTTATCACCGAGGGCACCATCCCACCAGCCATGAGTCAACTCTCCGAGGAACTCGTCGAGTTCCGTCGCGACCTGCATCGACATCCCGAACCGGCCTGGCGAGAGTTCTACACCACCGCTCGCATCGTCGACGAACTCGAGAGACGCCCGCTGGACGAACTCTACGTCGGCGCGGAGGTGCTCGGCGGCGAACGACTGTCGGTCCCGGACGACGCGGAACTCGCGGAGTGGCTCGAACGGGCCCGCGCTGCCGGCGCACGCGAGGACGTCCTGACCAAACTCGAGGGCGGGTACACCGGTGCCGTCGCCGTCCTGAAACGCGGCGAGGGGCCGACGGTCGGCCTCCGCGTCGACATCGACGCGCTCCCGATCCGCGAGTCCGACGCGGACGACCACGCGCCCGTCGCCAGCGGGTTCCGCTCGGAGCACGAGGGCTACATGCACGCCTGCGGCCACGACGGCCACGCGACGCTCGGCCTCGGCGTCGTCGACGCCGTTCTCGACAGCGACTTCGAGGGGACGCTGAAACTGTTCTTCCAACCGAGCGAGGAACTCATCTCCGGTGGGAAGCCGATGGCCGAGAGCGGCCACCTCGACGACGTCGACTATCTGCTCGCAGTTCATCTCGGCCTCGACCACCCGACCGGCGAGATCGTCGCCGGCATCGACGGCTTCCTCGCGGTGCATCACTTCCGTGCGGACTTCTCCGGTCACCCGGCGCACGCCGGAGCCAAACCCGAGGAAGGCGACAACGCCGTACTCGCGATGGCGACGGCGATCCAGAACCTCTACGGTATCTCGCGACACTCCGACGGGGCGACCCGGGTCAACGCCGGTCTCGTGGGCGGCGGGACGGCGACGAACATCGTCCCCGAGGAGTCGTTCATCGAGGGCGAGGTGCGCGGCGAGACGACCGAACTGATGGAGTACATGCGCGAGAAGGCCGAACGCACCCTGCGCTCGGCCGCCGAGATGCACGGCTGTGAGGTCGAGGTCACCACCGAGGGGATGGCTCCGAGCGCCCGCAGCGACGACGCCGTCAGGAACGCCGTCGCCGACGTCGCCGGAACGACCGAGGGCGTCACCTCCATCCTCCCAACCGACGCCCTCGGCGGCAGCGAGGACGCGACCTACCTCATGCAGCGCGTACAGGAGCACGGCGGGAAGGCGGCCTACGTCGGCGTCGGCACCGACCACCCCGGCGGCCACCACACGAGCACGTTCGACGTCGACGAGGACTCGCTCGGCATCGGTATCGACGTGCTCTCGGGGACGATTCTGCGACTAGCCGAGGAGCGTCCCTGAGTCGGAGGACGGCCTCCAGAACCTGTCGTCCGGTTCGCTGTTGTACGGGTCTCAGTCCGACGAGACGGCAGTATCCGAACATCTGTGCCACAGAGACTCTCGTCGCCCCGGCCCGTGGTAGTAACAGCAGCTTACGGTATGGTTAGAAATATTACAAGTATGTGTGGGGTGAGTAATGTATTTCTAACTAATAGAGGTCAGCTATGACAACAAAGTATGATGAGGTTCTATGAGGACCCAAAGCTAGCGATACTACAACGAGTGCTGTGTTCTATAACTTCGGAACAGTCGTCTAGTACGACGAACGACGGTGTCGCCTCGCGCATTCACAGACGTGGATACAGTGAACAGCATGAGCATTGAGATCACCAGAACCGACCCGGCAGAGCTAGACGAGTGGAACTCTTACGTCGATCAATCGCCACACGCGTCGGTATTCCATCACGGGGAGGCACTGGCGATTCTCGCTGAGCAGTCGGGGGCGACTCTCCACCCCTTGATCGGCTACAAAGGCCAGGAGCCGGTCGGTCTCTTGCCACTGTTCGAGACTACCCTCGGACCGTTCACAGCCGTGTACTCACCGCCGCCGCATCTGGAGGTGTTCTCGCTCGGACCGGCTCTTCTCAACTTCGAGAAGCTCAAACGGCGGAAGTCCGAGCGCCGCCACCGCCGGTTCGTCGAGAGTATCCTCACCTGGCTCGACGACCATCTCGATCCAGACTATGTCGATATCCGCACTGTCGATCGGTACGACGACGTACGCCCGTTCAAATGGAATGGCTTCGATGCAACACCGACCTACACCTACATCGTCGACATCACTCGAGACGAGGAAACCCTGTTGACGAGTTTTAGCCGGGACGCTAGAAGTAACATCTGTAACACCGACGAGGATGCCTACGAGATAGAGGAAGGAGACGCCGATGCAGTGGACTTCGTTATCGAGCAGATTCGTGAACGCCACGACGAGCAAGACAAAGAGTATCGCGTCACGTCTCAGTTCGCTAAGTCGCTCTACCACCGGTTACCAGCGGAGACAATACGACCGTACGTGATCTCCGTCGAGAACGAGCGAGTCGGAGGCGTGTTGGCGCTAGAGTGGGGCGATACTGTCTACCGCTGGCAGGGCGGTGCGAAACACGACGTGGACGTGCCGGTCAACGATCTGCTCGACTGGCACGTCGTTCGGGAGGCGAAGTCGCGTGGACGGAAGCGCTACGATCTCGTTGGAGCGAACCTCCCTCGACTCTGTAAGTACAAGTCGAAGTTCGGCCCAACAGCGTCAGCGTACTACACCCTCCAACGGCGATCGTCGCGGATGTCGATCGCCACCGAGGCGTACCAGCGGCTTCCAGACAGTTTCCGGGTTCTCGCTGAGTGACGGCCACCCGCGACTGAAATCGTGTGGCTCCCACGAGCGGAGGTCAGGTAACATCGTTCGAGGCTACCCGCGAAGTGAACGAGCGGCTTTTTCGTCCAGCGGAAGGCGCTCCGAGCCCTCCGAGCTTGGCGGTGAAACCGCGAAGACGGGTTTCTCGGGGGTCGAGGCGGCCGACGTCGGCGTCGGGTCCCGACCACCCGGGTGGCCACCACACGAGCACGTTCGACGTCGACGAGGACTCGCTCGGCATCGACGTGCTCTCGGGCGTGATTCTGCGGGTGGCCGAGGAGCAGCCCTGAGTCCGTCGACACGTCTCGTGTATCCCCACTCTCTCGGGAGATGCGCGGTCGGGCTGTTCTGGGGGATCCGTGCTTCGGTGTTCGGGCTCGGATGCCTGTTTGGTCCGTCCCTGTGCCGTGCGAGAGGGGACGAACCCCAGTACACCCGCCGATGCGACGAGACCGAGAACGGATCGCCGGTCGTAAGTCATGTGGCGAACACACCTCGAAGAGGTATAAAGAACGTTGAAAGATAGTAAAAACAAACGTTCGAACCTATCGAACTGGTGGCTAGTCGGCGGCCTGGTTTCCTGCTTTCGGCTACTACCGTCGAACTCTCAACGGCGGTCCTCTACTGTACCACGAGCGAAACGAGTCTCGCCGCCTTTTCGATCGAAGAAAGACGCGAAGCGTCTTTCGAGTCTTCATGGGAGGACCGTGAAGACTGCATCTTTTCGAGGTGGGCGAGACGGCAGCACCGTTTCGCTTCCAGACGGGGCCACTCGTGGGTCGCCCGCGAAGAGCGGTACGTGAATCGAACCGACAAAGAGGTGGGGTTCCTAGTACTTCGCTTCCGCGCCCGTCGTCTCGTAGATCCGGTCCATCAGGTCGTCACGGTGGGTCTGCCAGCCGGCGAGCGCGCTCGGGCGACCCGGATAACGGTTGTAGTGGTCGATGAGTTCGTCGGCGAGTTTCCGCGTCTTGTAGAAGTCGTAGATGACGTCCCAGTAGTCACGGCTCTGGATCGCCGTCTGCAGTTTGACCTTCCAACCGAGGCTGGTCTTCCCGGAGTAGAGCCCCTCGGCGAGTTTCTCGCCGGGGAGCACTGCCAGCAGGCTCTCTAGATCGTCGACTTCGCCGGCGGTGACGAGGATGTTGTAGACGTCGAGCCCGGCGTAACGGCCGCCGAAGTGGTCCATCACGCGCTCGTTGTAGCGCCACAACATCTCCTCGCTGACGTCGCCCGCGGCGATGGCCTCCATCGCCTGCTCGGCGGCGTACTTCCCGGCGTAGGCCGCACCGGCGATACCGCCGCCGGTGGTCGGGTTGACGTGGCCCGCGGCGTCGCCCGCGGCGATGAACCCCGGCGCGACCGCCGAGTCGTAGGGGCGGCGCGTCGGCAGCGCCGCGCCGAGTTTGTCGGTCACTTTCGCACCCTCGAACTCGGGGCGGTTCCGGAGGTCCTGTTTGAGGTCCTCGACAAGCTTCATCGGCTGTTCGTTCATCTGGAAACCGAGGCCGGCGTTGATCTCCGTCGACGTGCGAGGGAAGTACCAGATGTAGCCCGCCGCGCGCTTCGTCGGCTTGAACACGAGCGCGTCGTCGTAGTCGACGGGTTCGTCGACGTGGAGAACCTCGCGGTAGGCCGAACAGAACTGCGAGTACGAGACGTTGGTGTCGAACGTCGCGTTCGAGAGGTCCGCCTTGTCCTGCAGGAGCGAGAGCGCGCCGGCGGCGTCGATGGTGATCTCGGCCTCGTACTCGACGACGTCGCCCTTCCGCTTGCCGCGGACGCCCGTCACGCGACCGTCTGCGGTCTGCTCGACGTCCTGAACGACGGTGTCGTAGTGGAACTCCACGCCGGCCTCCTCGGCCCCCTCGATGACGAGTCGGCCGTACTCCCAGCGGTCGAGGACGGCGAGCTCGCCCGGTATCGGAATCTCCAGGGCGGTGTCGTGGCTCGGGATCTCGAAGCGGCCGTGGGTGACGCCCGTGTTGGTGAAGGCCGGTTGGATCTTCGACTTCGGAATCGCCTCCGGGAAGGCGTCGGCCCCCTTCAGCGCGTCGCCGCAGGCGATGTGCCCCGCCTCTTCCTCGTCTTTCCGCTCGACGACGACGACGTCGATCCCCTCGTTTGCGAGCGTCGCCGCCGCGTAACAACCGGCGGTGCCCGCGCCGACGACGACGACGTCGTACTCGTGAGTAGTCATGCCTCTCACTCCTAATCCCGGAATCAAAACTCTTTATCACCGAATCGGTCGGTCGCGCGTCGACGGATTCGAGCGGTGGGCGTCCAGTCGTTCGAGCCACCGGCGCGACGGCCACGCCCGGAACCGACCGTCAGTCGTCGCCCGACTCGTAGTGTTCGCCTGCGGCTTTCGGCAGTCGGGTCTTCCCGAACAGCGCGAGGACGACGATGACCGCGACGTACGGGATCGTCCGCACGAGCGACTGCGGGACGGCGATGATCGCCGCCGCCTGGAGGCGGAGTTGCAGCGCGTCCAACCCGGCGAAGAGGAACGTCGACAGCAACGCGCCGACCGGGTTGTAGTTGCCGAACAGGTAGGCGACGATCGCGATGAACCCCTTGCCGTTGACCATCGTCTGCCCGTTGCCGACGAACTGGCCGAGGCCGAGCGACAGCGCCGCGCCGCCGATGCCCGCGAGCAGCCCCGAGATGAGCACCGCCGTGTAGCGGACGCGAGTGACGTCGACGCCGGCGGTGTCGAGCGCCTTCGGGTTCTCGCCGCTGGCGACGACCCACCGGCCGAACGAGGTGCGGGTCAGCGTGTACCACGACACGGCCGTCGCGACGAACATCAGGTAGACCATCGGCGTCGTGTCGAACAGCGCGCCGAAGAAGGGGATGTTCGCGAGGCCGGGAACCGTGATGGTCTCGAACGTCTCGACGCTGGCGGTGTTCGGGCCGCCGTAGATCACCTGCGAGGCGAACGGTGCGAGGCCGAGTGCGATGAGCCACACCGCGAGGCCGGCGATGATCTGGTCGGCGCGGAACTCGATGCAGACGACGGCGAACACCGCTGCCAACAGCACGCTGACCGCGACGCCGACGACGAGGCCGCCCCAGATGTCGGCCGTCGTCGCCGCCTGTTCGCCGGCGAGGGTGTCGGTCGCGAACACCGCAGTGAACGCCGAGATGATGAGCAGCCCTTCGAGACCGATGTTGATGACGCCGCTCTTCTCGGCGAAGATCCCGCCGAGTGCGGCGAAGGCGATCGGGACCGACAGTCGGAGCGTCGCCGACAGGGCGCTCTTGGTGAACATGACCCGGAGGATGCGCCCCGGCGTCGACGCGGGTGCGACGATCCCCCAGAGCAGGAAGACGGCGACGGCACCGAGCACGGCGATGCCCGCGACGCGCCGCGTCGAGAGCTCGGAAGTGCGGTCGAGTGCGACGTTACTCATCGGAGCCACCTCCGGGCGTCGCGGCCGACTCGTCGGCGTCGACGCCGCCGTCGGTCGCCACTGCCTGTGGCTCTCGGTCGTCGACGACGAACTTCCGCCCGAGGAGGCGGAAGAACTCCGGCATCGCCACGAAGAGGATGATGAGCCCCCGGAGTACGCCGACGAGTTGCGGCGGAACGTCGGTGCTCACGTCGACGATGATGGAACCGCTCTTCAGGATGCCGAAGAGCAGTGCCGCGAAGCCGACGCCGAGGGGATTGTTGCCCGCCAGGATCGAGACGGTGATTCCGTCGAAGCCGTACGCCGGGACGCCGGTCTGGTAGTTGCCGAGGATCATGATGACGTACATCGCGCCGCCGACGCCCCCGACAGCACCCGACAGCGTCATACTCGAGACGATCGTCTTCGCGGCGTCGACGCCGCCGTACTCCGCTGCCTCGGGCTGGATCCCGCTGGTTCGGATGTCGTAGCCGAACGACGTGTGTTCGAGCAGGTAGTACGACGCGACGACGAGCGCCAGTGCGATACCGAGCGCGACGAGCGAGAAGCTGTCACGCGGATCGAAGAGGATCGGTGGGATGGAGGCGTAGTTGGGCAGCGCGACCGTCTCGTTGGCCGCGCTCTGCGGGTCCTTGAACGGGTTCGCCACGAGATACAGCGCGACGCTCGTCGCCACGAAGTTCAGCATGATCGTCGTGATGACCTCGTTGGCGTCGGCGTACGCCTTCAGCGCACCCGGTATCGCCGCGAACAGGCCACCGGCGAGCGCGCCGACGACGAGACCGAACGGGACGAGCACGAGCGTTCCGAGGACCCCCGAGACCAGCGACGAGGCCCAGAGGACGGTGAGCGCCGTCGCGAGCGCGCCGACGACCAACTGCCCCTGCATCCCGATGTTGAAGATTCCCGCGCGGAACGCCAGTGCGACGCCGAGACCGGTGAAGATGAGCACCGTCGTCTCGCGAAGCGTCACCGCCATCTGGCTGTTCAGCGGCGACCAGCCCTCGCGGAACGGCGGCCGGATCTGACCTTCGAGCGGTCGGAACAGCGGGTTGATGGGGTCGCCGAGTGCGCCCAAGAAGAGGCTGTCGTAGACGGCGAAGGGGTCGTAACAGAAGCCGACGCCGAAGAACGTCGTCGCCGCCGTCGTACACGTCGTCATCCGTCCGGCGGCGAGGATGAGGAGGACGCCCACGAACATCGAGAGGACGAGCGCCGCGGTGCTGATGAGTATCCGTTCGAACGCCGACGCGCGGACGAGTCGTTCGAGCGCGCTCCGCCCACGCGCCCGCCAGTCGTCGGCGCTCATCGCTCACCACCTCCGGCGGTGATGCCGGCGTCGTCGCTCGCCGTCTCCTCGTTCGAGGCGTGGCCGCCCGCGGGGACCTCACGGAGACTCACCGCGGTCGACTCGTCGGGCAACGGTTCGCCCGCCATCAGGAGCCCGATCTCCTCCTCGGTCACCGTCTCGGGGTCGACGACGTCCATGATCTCGCCGTCGTGCATCACCGCGAGGCGGTCCGAGAGCCCCTGGACCTCCTCTAACTTCGAGGAGACGAGCAGCACGGCCTTCCCCGCCGATCGGAGCTCCAGCAGGCGGTCGTGGATGAACTCCGTCGAGCCGATGTCGACGCCGCGGGTCGGGTGGGTCGCGACGACCAGCGAGGGGTCGCGTTCGAGTTCGCGGCCGACGATGAACTTCTGCTGGTTGCCGCCGGAGAACGATTCGGCCGTCGCGTCGCGGTTCGGCGGGCGAACGTCGTACTCGTCGATGATGTCCTGTGCGTGGCTCCGTGCACGGTTCCATTCGATGCGACCGTGTTCCGCGAACGGGGGGCGATGCTGGCTGCCGAGGAGACCGTTCTCGGTGAGATCGAACTCCATCACGAGGCCGCGTTCGTGGCGGTCCTCGGGGATGTACGCCATCCCTTCGTCGATACGGCGTTGCCGTGGCCACGACGTGATGTCGTCGCCGTCGAAGGCGACGCTGCCGGTGGTCGGTCGGCGGAGACCCGTGATCGACTCGATCAGCTCCGACTGCCCGTTGCCGTCGACGCCGGCGATGCCGAACACCTCGCCCTCGTGGACCGTGAAGGAGACGTCGGAGACGGCCTCGACGCCGCGTTCGTCCTCGGCGGAGAGACGGTCGACGGTGAGAACTGACTCACCCCGTTCGACGTGCGGTTTGTCGACCGTCTCGAGCACTTCGCGGCCGACCATCATCTCCGCGAGCTGTTCGCGCGTCACGTCCCCGGTGTCGACGGTGCCGACGTTCTTCCCGTCGCGGAGGACGGTGACGTCGTCCGCAGCGTGCATCGCCTCCCCCAACTTGTGGGTGATGAAGATGATCGTCTTCCCCTGCGCGGTCAGTTCATCGAAGACCGAAAAGAGGTCCTCGACCTCCTGCGGGGTGAGCACCGCCGTCGGCTCGTCGAGGATCAGGACGTCCGCGCCGCGGTAGAGCGACTTCAGGATCTCGACGCGCTGTTGGACACCGACGCTCACGTCGGCGACGGTCGCGTCGGGGTCGACGTCGAAGCCGTATCGGTCGCAGAGATCGACGACGTCTCGGCGGGCGCGGTCGGCGTCGACTGCCAGTCCGCCCCACTTTCGCGGTTCGTTTCCGAGGGTGATGTTCTCGGTGACGGTCATCGGGTCGACCAGCATGAAGTGCTGGTGGATCATGCCGACACCGGCGTCGATGGCGTCGCCGGGCGAGTCGAAGCGGCGCGGCGCCTGCGTGTATCGGTGTGCCGCGTCGTCACTCGCCGTCTCGAGTCCATCGCCGTCGACGTACACGTCACCGTCGGTCGGGTCGTACAGTCCGTAGAGAACGTTCATCAGCGTCGTCTTCCCTGCACCGTTCTCGCCGAGGAGTGCGTGTACCGATCCCCGCTCGACGAGCAAGTCGACGTCGTCGTTGGCGACGACGCCGGGGAAACGCTTGGTAATTCCGTCGAGATGGACGGCTGGTTCCATTGGTTGTGGGCTTGTCGAGTGTATGCTTAAGAGCGTGGATTTATCACGGTTCAACTACCGAACCGGTCTCGAATCGGGAGACCGAACGACTAGTTCAGGCTCGAGGGATCGGTCGGCACCGAGATCTCGCCGTCGATGATCGCCTGCCGCGTCTCGTCGACGCTGGACTTCACCTCTTCGGGGATCTCCGAGCCGAGCTGGTCGCCGTAGACGGCCGCGACACCCTCCTGTTCGAGGCCGAGCGTCGTGGTGCTACCGCCCCCGAACGAGTCGTTGACGACGTTCTCGATGGAGGTGTACACCGCGGTGTCGACTCGCTTGACCATGCTCGCGAGGATCACGTTGGCGTAGCCCGACTTCGTCAGCGACTGATCCTGGTCGACGCCGATGGCGAACTTGCCGGTGTCCTGCGCCGCCTGGAAGACACCCGTTCCGGCGTTGCCGGCGGCGTGGTAGACGATGTCGACGCCGTCGTTGTACATCGCTGTCGCCGCCTCGTTGCCCGCCTGCGTGTCGTTGAAGTTGCCGACGTAGCTGACCTGTACCTCGACGTCCTCGCTGGCCTCGGCGACACCCGCGCGGTAACCCGCCTCGAACTTACCGATGAGATCGCCCTCGACGCCGCCGACGAAGCCGACCTTCGACTGGTCGGGCACCGTCTCGCCGGCGCCGGCGCTGAACTGCTGTTGGGTGAGGAGCCCGGCCATCTGGCCGACGAGGAACGAACCCTGCTCCTCCCCGAACACGTAGCTCGCGACGTTCGGTTCCTCGACGACCTCGTCGACGAGCATGAAGTTCTGGTCGGGGTACTCCGGTGCGTTCGACGCGAGCGCCTCCTTCTGCAGGAAGCCGATACAGCAGATGAGGTCGTAGTTCCCCGACTGCGCGAACTGTTGTTGGAACGTCTCGAACTCGTTGACCTCGCTCGGCTGGACCTCGTTGTGAGAGACCCCGAAGTCGTCGCCCGCCTGCTGGACGCCGGTCTGCGCCTGGTCGTTGAACGACCCGTCGCCGAGGCCGCCGGTCGCGTACACCATGCCGACGTTGATATCGGACGACGCCGACCCCCCGCCGCCGGACTCGTTGCCCGACTGGTTGCCCCCCGCACCGCCGTCGCTCTGGTTGCCGTCCCCGCCGTCGCCGCTCTCCTCCGGACCACCCGTACAGCCTGCGAGTCCGGCAATTCCTGCGACTCCTGTCCCCTTGATGAAAGTGCGTCTATCCATATCTATGGACACCTTAGGTGTCACAAGGCGGAGTAGTGGCCATAAACCCGTCGCTCTGGGGTCGACCGAACGGTGACCGAGACGAACTGTCGGTAGTCGAGACGGCTGTTCCGGACGAGCGACGGCTACGACGCGTCGGCGACCGCCTCGTCGACGACCGCTCGGACGTCGGCGACGAGCGCGTCGACGTCGTCGCTCTCGGCGTAGATACGGACGTAGGGTTCGGTCCCGCTGGGTCGGACGAGCGCCCACGAGGCGTCGGAGAACTCCAGTCGGACGCCGTACTCGGTGTCGACCTCGGCGTTGGGGAACGCGGCCGGGAGCGTCGTCTCCAGCGCCGTCATCGTCGACGCCTTCGCCGCGTCGGGACAGGCGACGCTGACCTTTCGGTACGGGCGTTCGGTGACGGGTCCGCGGAGCGCGTCGAGTCCACCGTCGGCGACGAGGCGGGCGACGACGGCCGCGCTGGCGACGCCGTCGATCCAGCCACCGAAGGCGGTGTGGATGTGCTTCCACGGTTCGGCCGCGAAGACGACGTCGGCGCCGTCCGCACGAGCGGCAGCGATCCCCTCGTGGAGCGCGCCGAGACGGACGCGCTCGACGCGCCCGTCGGCCGCCCGGACGCGCTCGTCGATCCGTGCCGAGGCGTTCGGCGTCGTCACGACCACGGGGTCGTCGACGTCGGCCGTTCGGACGTAGTGTTCGGCGAGTATCGCGAGGACGGTGTCTTCGTGGACGACGTCGCCGTCGGCGTCGACGATGACGATGCGGTCGGCGTCGCCGTCGTGACCCAGCCCGAACGCGAAGTCGCCGTTGGCGACGAACTCCCGGAGATCCGAGAGCGTCTCCGGCGTCGGTTTCGACTCGCGGCCGGGGAAGTGACCGTCGACGTTGGCGTTGAGCGCGACGACCCGCGCGCCGAGTTCGCGCAGCACCTGCGGCGTCGCCAGCGCGCCCATCCCGTTGCCGCAGTCGACGGCGACACGGAGACCGTCGAGGTCGGCGCCACGGCTCTCGGCGAAGTCGGCGACCGCCTGTCGGTACTCGACGAGCGGCTCGACACGCTGGCTCTCGCCCCACTCGTCCCAGGCGACCGGGCCGGTGCCGGCGTCGACGCGGGATTCGATGCCGCGCTCCGAATCGCGGTCGTACTCGACCCCATCCGTGAATACCTTGATCCCGTTGTCCGTCGGCGGGTTGTGCGAGGCGGTGAGCATGACGCCGCGGCGCCCCTGTGAAGCGAACGCGAGTGCGGGCGTGGGTAGCATCCCCGCACGGTGGACGGTCGCTCCGGCCGACTCGAGGCCTGCCTCCATCGCGGCGGCGAGCGCCGGACCGGTGACCCGGCCGTCACGGCCGACGACGAACTCGTCTCCGTCTGCGGCCGCGGCCCGCCCGACGGCGAGTGCCAGTTCCGGCGTCACCGTCTCGGTGACGCTTCCCCGGATTCCGGCAGTTCCGAAGAGTTCCATATCTGCTCGTTTCGCTGGCGACACTTAGAGTACCGCGGTTCGGGAACTGTCTTGAGGTTGATGAGTCAGGGCCGGGGTTCAAGTAGGATGCCGTGACCAGCGCGTCACGTGACGTAGTCAGCCACCGCGAGGCGACCTGCGGACGTACGGCACATCGCCTCGCGTCGCCACACCCCGATCTGCCGTCTGTTCGCCCCCCTGCCAGAGTCGACGGCGGCCGGATTTTTGACGCCGGCCAGTGTACGCTGACCCATGTCCGACCGAACGCGAGCGCACGTGTACGTGACCGGAACCGTACAGGGCGTCTTCTACCGTGCTAACACTCGGGAGACCGCCGAGGAACACGGCGTCGACGGCTGGGTACGGAACCTCGACGACGGCCGCGTCGAAGCCGTGTTCGAGGGACCCGAGGCAGCGGTCGAGTCGATGGTCGAGTGGTGTCACACGGGGAGTCCGGCCGCGAACGTCGACGGAGTCGACGTCGAGTACGCTGAACCCGAGGGGGAAGAGGGGTTCCGCATCCGCCGCTGACGCCGGGTACGGAACCTCGCGCCTCCGTCGACCGTCAAACGACTCTCGGGTGGACCCCCGGCCGCGCAGAAATCTTCTTTACGACGGTTTCCATTCGGATAGCCACACAGTCTCGAACTCATGAACATCGTCGCCATCCCGTGGCTGTCGCTGACCGCTCTCGGCCTCCTGCTGACGAGTGCGACGGGGTATCTGATCGTCCGCGGCCCGTTCCTCGGTGGCCCGACGCTCGGTGCGCGCCTCCTGCTCGTCGCACTCGGCGGCTTCGTCGTCGGCCTCGTCGTCCTCGCACTCGGCGGGTCGAAACTCGCACGCGTCTACACGGGGTTCTGACCGATCGAGTCGTCGGAGTCACTCCCCCCAGCCTCCCCCTACAAGACTGTTCGGCGTCGGTGCGCGTCCGACGCCACGGTGCGAATCCCATTACAGACACCTGCACAAACGGGGAGGCGTGACACTCGACGGATCCGACGCACCCGACTTCACACTGCAGAGCACGGCAGGCGAGGAGGTCTCGCTCTCGGCGACGCTGGAGAGCGGTCCGACTGTCGTGTTAGTCAACCGCGGCGCGTGGTGTAGCTTCTGTGCCGAGCATCTCCAGACGTTCAGCGAAGTCTCCTACGACCTCTGGTTCAACGACGGCGTCGACGTGCTCCCAGTCGTCACCGACGACGTCGGCGCGCTCACCGACATGCGCGACCGGTTCGATCTAGATATCCAACTGCTCGCCGATCCCGACGGCGAGGTCGCAGAGCAGTACAGCGGCACCGAGCAGACCAGTCACGGAGTGACCGGTATCGCCGCGACGTACGTCGTCGACGAGGACGGCGTCGTCCAGTACGAACAGATCGCCGACCACCCGGCCGACCGCACGTACGGCAACTGGGTGCGCTACTTCGTCCGCAACGACTACGAAGACGTCTTCGCGTAAGACGAAGACTGTCCGAGTTCTCCCTTCCTTACTCGTTGTCGGCGCCCCCGACAGAGCTGTGACACCTCGGGGTCGTCGAGTAGTTCCCCTGCTTTGCCCTCGTAGGCGACAGTTCCCCGATCGAAGACGTCGTCACGGTCGGAGATCACCGATCCTCCGCGGGCGTTCTGTTCGACCATCAGGATGGAGGTTCCGAGTTCGTTGACCGTCTGGACGTTCCGGAACACGTCTTCGACGATCGACGGCGCTAACCCGGTCGACGGCTCGTCGACGAGCAACAGTCCCTGTTCTATCACGAGCGCACGCGAGAAGGCGAGCACCTGTCACTTGCCGTCGGAGAGCGTCCGCACCTTCGCGGCACGCCTCTCGTCGAGGATCGGGAACCGGTCGTCCAGTCGACCGACGACATCGTCGAGACCGGAGTCGCGGGTGTCGAGGCGGTCACCCGTTGGGGTCGAGCAGCTTCGCCTCCGCCTTCCGCAGATGCTCGAGCAGCGTCGTCTTCGCGACCCCACACTCGTCGGCCAGTTCGCGGGTCGAGACCCCACGGGGCCAGCGGTAGTAACCGCGGTCTCTCGCCAGGTCGAACACCTTCCGCTGGGTCGTCGTCAGCGTCCGCCGTCGCCGCTCGCGTTCGGAATCGCCTCGCTCCGCGGCGGTGATGCGGACGACGTCGATCTCTGCGGCGGCGGCCTCGCGAACGTCGTCCAAACGTGGTTCGACGTCGCGCCTGTCCCCGGCGAAACACACTTCCCAGAACTCCCGACCGCCCTCGATGCGGACCGGCGCACCGTGGACGAACCCCTGTTCCCGCAACACCGGACAGATCATGTCGCGGGGGTCGTACTCGAGGAAGAACTCGCGGACGACGCTCCCCGGCGGACCCCCCCGTCCGTGTCCGCCGAACCGCTCTTGTAACTCCCGGACCGTCCCCGCGTGGGGCGACTCGCGGACGGCGTCCAACAGTGCTTCGACCTCGACGTCGCTGTCGGCGTAGGCGGTGAAAAGCCCGTTCACCAACCCGTCGGCCGTCGTCGGGGTGGAGTAGATAGCGTGTGCCAACACGCTGCCGTCGGCCCGAGCGGTCGCCTCGAGCGCCCAGCAGTTCGGATGCCACAGCTCCAGCGTGAGTCTGGTGCCCGCGGCCTGGCCCTGCTCGCTCATCGAGGTGTCGTTCGTGGGGTAGCGATATGTACGTGTCTATTTGACACGTTAACGACAAACGCACGTTCGCTCACGACAGCCATCGAGTCCGTCTGCGACGTCGCCCCGAGTCACCGTCTGCCGTGGACGTCTGTGTCGATGTGTGCACCGGACTTCTCGCACCGATGGCCGACGACGCGCCAGCCGCCGGTGGCGTACCGCGACGTCAGCGACTCGCGGGCACCGCAGTCGGGACCCTACTCGTCGAGCCCGTCAGGGTCGACGACGGACATGATGCCGCCGCGGATGATCTGCACGAGGACGGCCGCCATCGCCGTGTCCGTACTCCAGATAGCCGTCTCGTCTCGCACGTCGGGGAGGGCGGCGTCGGCCAGCACCGACAAGAGGACGGTGGCGTCGTCACAGAGCAACACCCGTCCCATGAAGTCGGTCGGCGTCTCTCTGACCGGTTCGACGACGAGGATCGAGTCGGCGGACGCCGCCTCGAAGTGGGCCCGGACGTCGGGGTTCTCGCTCACGACGACGACGTCGACGCCGGCGGCCGCCCGGTCGCGGAGGACGTCGAGCAGGTCGTCGGGGACCGACGACAGGTCGACAGCCGCGAAGAGAATCCGGTCGGTCGCACCCCCGGCGAGATCGACGGTCCGGTCGTCGACCGACTCCCGCCCGCGGACGGTCCACACGTCGTCGCGCGTCTCCTCGCCCCGCTTCTCGCGTTGGACCGTCTCGAGGTAGTCGAACGCCTGCTTGCGTTCGCGTTCGAGTCGTTCTTCGAGTCGGTTGCGGGCCGCCTCCAGGCTCACGGGACGGTAGCGCTTCGGAGTCGACTGCTGGATCTCGACGAGGCCGCGCTCCTCGAGTTCGTCGGCGGCCCCGTACACCTGCGACCGCGGGATGTCGGCGACGCGGTGGACCTCTCGGGCGGTTCCCGTTCCCAGCTTCTGCAGGGCGACGAACATCCGTGCCTCGTAGTTCGAGAGGCCGAGCCGTTCGAGCGACTCGACGGCGGCGTGTTCGCTGTCGGTCATTCGCTCCCTCCGTCGGTGGCGACCGTCCGTCCGGCCGTCGGGTCGTCGGTGGGCGACTCGTTCGGGTAGCCCATCGGGACGCTCGGGTCGTCGTTGGCGAAGCGGTCCCAGACGACGAGCGCCGAGGGGAGGACGAACAGCGACGCCACGAAGGAGTAGACGATACTCAGCGCCGTCAACACGCCGAACTGGCCGAGCACGCTCAGAAGCGAGAGCACGAGCACGCCGATCCCGAACGTCGTCGTCAGCATGCTGCCGGCGAGCGCACCGCCCGTCCCGCGGACGGTCCGGTCGAGCGCGGTGAAGAGATCGTGTTCGCGGCGCTCGTCGGTGAACCGGTGGACGACGTGGACCGAGTAGTCGATCCCCAGCCCGATGGTGAGCGAGAGGATGGTCGCGGTGAAGGCGTTGAACGAGATGCCCAGCAGGCGCATCGTTCCCGCGACGAACGCGACGGCGACGGCGATGGGCAGCGTGTTGACCACGCCGAGCGACGGCAGCCCCTCCAGTATCCAGTAGATGACGATGAGGAACACCACCGTCGCGCCGAGCGCGAGCGCGAGGCTGGTGACCGCCGACTCGAAGATGAGGTCCGAGACGGCCTTGAACACGACGGTGTTACCGGTGGCGACGGCACCGCCGCGGAACCGGTCTGCGACCATCCGGCCGTCCTCGGTCACCTCGGACTGCGAGGCGTCCGCGGACACCGAGTAGACGACGCGCGTGCTCCGGCGGTCCTCGGCCAGGTAGTTCAGCGCCTGATCGCGGGCCGGCGACTCCAGCAGGCGGTCGTACACCTTCCCGAGGTTATCGTCGGGGACGCCGTTGCCGTTACGGTCGTTCCGCTGGACGAGGCGACGGAACTCGGGGTCGCGTTCGGCCTGCGACTGGACGACGGTGACGATGCTCTCGGAGTCCGCACGGCGATCCTCGCTGACGAACGACTCTGGTGGATCCTCGCCCGCTCGATGGATCTCCTCGAGGGCGGTGTCGCGTTCCATCCGTGTCTCGTAGTACACCGTCACCGACCCCCCTTGAGTGGTCTGGAACTTCTCTTCGAGGAAGTTCAGCGTCGCGACGACCGAGTAGTCGCTCGGCGCGAACGGTTCGGGGAGTTGCTGCAGGTAGCCCGGCACCTCCTCGGGCGGGAGGAAGTCCTCCTGCGTGAACGTCGTGTCGACGTCGGTGGCGTACCAGCCGGCACCGGCGCTAGCGACGAGCGCGAGCACGAGAAACAGCACGGGAGTGTACTTCGCGACGACGACGCCGCCGCGGAGCACCTCGCCGAGGCGCGACCCCTCCGCGCCGAGCGGCGACTGGCTGAACACCGGCAGCGGGTAGGCCTCCGCCTTGCGGTCGAGCCACACTTTCGCCGCCGGGAGGAACACCCCGAAGATGAGGAAGGTGAAGACGATCCCCACCGCCGCGACGATACCGAAGTCCCGAATCGGGGGGAGGTCGCTCGCGAGGTTCGAGAGGAAGCCGATGACCGTCGTCCCCGTCACGATGAAGAACGCGACCAGCAGCTGGTCGGTCGCCTCGGTCATCGCCTCGTCGATGCCGAGACCGTCCTGTCGGTCCTCGCGGTAGCGGTTGACGGCGTGGATACCGAAGTCGATACCCACTGCGAGCAGCAACGGCGGGACCGCGATCATCATCTGACTGAACGGGATGCCCGCCAGTCCGAGGAACCCGAAGGTCCAGACGATCGCCATCAGCAGCGCGAACGACCCGAGCAGCAGGTCGAGCAGGTCGCGGTAGGCGACGACGAGGAAGAAGATGATGAACAGCACGGCCGCGGGCGTGACGATGAGCAGCGAGTCGGTGATGACGTTGCTGAACTCGGCGGCGGTGATGCCGCTGCCGAAGACGGTGATGTCGCCGCCGACCGTGTCGACGACGCGCTCCGACTGTAGCTGGATGTCGGTGAGCGGACTCGACCCGCTCTGGCCTGCACCACCGCCCCCACCCGCACCGGGAACCTCGTGGGTGACGACGCCGATAGTCGCCGACGCCGAGGCGGATCTGCGGTTGAAGTCGTTGCTCAGCGTCCCGGTGAAGCCGGGGTTGTCGGCGTTCTGCCGGACGGCCGAGCGGATCTGTGTCGGCGTCGCCCGCTCGACGGCGTCGATCTGCCCTTCGAGCGTCGTCGCTTCGGGGTCGAGCGTCTGCGCGACGATCCTCGCGGCGCTGGAGGTGCTGCTCACGCGGAGGTCCTCCTTCTCCTGGAGTCGTTCCTGCGCGCGGAGCATGTACAGCAGTTGGTCCTTCGCGAGGACGTTGTCGCCGCGCTGGATGAGCTGCGTACTGCCGGTGTCGGCGGCGAACGACGAGCCGAACTCGTCGTTGATCGCCTCCAACGCGTCGTTCGCCGGGATGTCCGAGGCGAACTGCTCCGTGCCGGCCTCCGTCGAGACGTTACCGAGACCGACCGCGAACACGCTCGTCAAGAGCAGGAAGGCGACGATGACCCGCCCGGGGCGCTCGACGATGCGTTCGTCGGTCCAGTCGATGAGTCGCTGGTAGTCCATCTACGAGTTCCGACTGTAGAGGTAGCCGACGACACCGAGCAGGCCGAAGACGACGACGCCGACGACGATCGGCAGCGGGATGCCGCCGTCGTCTTCGGCTTCGGTCACCGTCACCGGCACCTGATACGTCTCGGAGATGAACGTGTCACCGTCCGGCGTGTCGTAGCGGAAGTCGAGTTTGACGGGGTACGTCTTGGCGATGGCGTCGCCGCCGACGCTCGTTCCGAAGACGATCGTCTCGCTCTCGCCGGGTTCGAGCTGCTCGATAAACGCCTCGTCGTCGCTGGCGGAGATGGGTGCGTCGACGAACAGCTTCGCGGAGATGTCCGACAGCGTCTCCGCGCGGTTGTTCGTCACGGTCATCGTCATCTCGCCGTCGTCGCCGGCGGCGAACGTCGTGTTGACGCCCTCGACGGAGAACTCCTTCTGTTTGCCGTCGACGGCGGCCTGCACGTCGAGCGGGTCGCTCGTGCGGGACTCGCCGTCGGTGTTGCGGTACTCGACGGTCAGCGTGAACTGCCGAGGGCCGGCCGTCGCGGACTCCGAGATCTCCGTGTCGAAACTGAAGTTCGCCCGCTCGCCCGCTTCGACGGTGCCGAGGGCGTACTCCGTCTCGATCGGGTTGACGTTGGGGTTCTCCGTCTCGAAGCGGAGGACGGCGTTGCGGACGGCCGTCTCGCCCTCGTTGACGATTTCGCCGCTGAGCACGCCCTCCTGTCCGACGCGGAGCGTGCTCTCGGTGTTCTCGACGGCGAACGACTGCTCGTCGCGCGGGGTCACCCCGAACGAGAGTGCCTTCGAGGACTGCGCCGCGCCGTCGCCGTCCTCGTAGTTCACCGTCGCCGAGAGCGCGTAGTTCCGCGGTGACGCCCCGGGGGCGACGGTCGCGTCGTAGGTGAGCGTCCGCGTCTCGCCGGGCTCCCACGAGCCGACGTAGTTCGACGCCGTGTTCGACTCCGAGAAGGTGAGATCGGCGTTCTCGGAGGTCACCGCCACGTTGGCGTCGCTGGCCGTCTCGCTGCCCGTGTTCGTGATGCTGACCGAGACGGGGCCGCTGTCACCGACGGCGAGGTCACCGCTGGCCTCCTCGATCTCGAAGCGCGCGCTGTCGACGACGTTGAGGTTCACGTTGACCGTCCGGCGCTCGGTCTCCTGGTCGTAGTCGCCGCTCTGCGGGTCGTACGACTCGGTGTAGGCGTAGGTGATCCGGACCGGGATCTTGTAGTTGCCGGGGTCGGCGTCTTCGTCGACGTGGATGGAGAACGTCGCCGGCACCGACTGGCCGTCGGGGATGCTCCCGATGGCCTGCTTGTTCGTCTTGATCGTGATGGGCGGGTCCTGGTTGCCGAAACTCCCCTCCTCGCGGAGTTCGGCGGTGACCGCCTTCGCCGTCGTCACCTGACTGTTGAGCGACGGGTTCGAACTCTGGCTGATGTCGCCTTCGTTCTGGAGGTTGACGGTGAACTCCACCTCCTCTCCGGCGACGACGCGGTTGTTCGGTGCGGTGGCGCTCAGATTCGGTTCCCCCTCGACGACGGCGAGTGCCGACGTCGGGACCAGTACGAGACCGACGATAAGGATGGTGAGTAGCTGTGTCTTCTTCATGTTCGCTCCGCCCGCGACCGAGGAGTGTCGGACCCGGGCTGATTGGTGGCCACTGAGTCCACCTGTGGCCGTTACTCGCCTCCTTGTCTTTCCTCCCATATAACGTGTTGTAAATTTCTACAAACAGGACTGATGTTGCTCTCGAACATCGCTACCGTCCGCGTCAGTCTCCGGTTCCGACCGCTCAGAAGGGGGAGACGCATCCGTCGTCGCGGTCCCCGACACCGTCGGAACCGGCGTCGCCGCCGTCGAGACTAGTGTCGACACTCTAGACGAGCAGGACGGACGAAGTGCCGTCGCTCCAAAACAATCGTATCAGCCGGCACGGACGGACGCTGGTGTCCGCCTCACGCCGGCCGAGAAGTTCTCTGGTGGGCGCGGCCGCGGGGTGGTTGTGGCTCACACATGACAGGCTGGTTCACAGGGCGGGTCGCGCCATCGATACGTACCGGACATAGTGTTAAAAATCCTTTGGACTAGTGGATATTAAGACGCTATATTGCCGATTCGGGTAACAAACGCCGGAGTACACTCGGTGAGAGTGTCGCTTCGGCCACTGAAACTCTCCGCGTCGACGGCCTTCCGTGTCGACGACCGTTCGTCTGCAGAGGACTCCCCTCCGACCGACTGACGTCGACGTCACCTGGTGACGTTCGTGTCCGATAACGGATATATTCGTGGGCGTCCTAACGGGCAGTATCGGACACCGAATCGCCGCCATCGACACGTCTCTAAGATCACGACTTCAACGCCATTTATGACCGACGCACCACCGACCACCGGCCTGCATCACGTGACGAACATCTGCACCGATATGGACGAGACCCAGGCGTTCTACGAGGACGTCCTCGGCTGGCACACCGTCAAGCAGACCCAGAACTACGACGACCCGGGGACGAAGCACTACTACTTCTCGTCGACACCGGCGGGCGAGCCGGGGACGACCGTCACCTACTTCGAGTATCCCGACTCCCGCGGCCGACCCGGTCCCGGCGCGAGCCACCACTTCGCGTTCGGCGTCGAAGACGAGGAGGGGCTCCGGGAGTGGCGCGAACGCTTGGTGGACCACGGCGTCCGCGTCTCGACCGTCAAAGACCGCACCTACTTCAAGAGCATCTACTTCACCGACCCCGACGGACTCGTCTTCGAGTTCGCGACGGCGGGGCCGGGGTTCGGCGTCGACGAGTCCGAACCGGGGACGACGGAGATCGACCCGTTCGCAGACGAGGAGACGAACGCGGGCGACGGAGGAGACGCGTAGATGGAGGGGAGTCCCGACGAGTTCGGTGCGTACCGACTGCTCGCCGGCGGCGTCGTCCCGCGCCCCATCGCGTGGGTGTCGAGTCGGAGCGCCGAGGGCGTCGACAACCTCGCGCCGTACAGTTTCTTCAACGTCGTCGCCTACGACCCCCCAGTCGTGATGTTCGCGCCGGTCGGCACGGGCGATGATCTGAAGGACACGCCGCGGAACGTCCTCGACAGCGAGCAGTTCGTCGTCAACGTCGTCACCGGGGACCTCGTCGAGGCGATGAACGCGACGAGCGCGACGCTCCCGGAGGGCGCAAGCGAGTTCGACCACGCTGACATCGAGGCGGCGGAGGCGACGACCGTCGACGCCGCACGCGTCGCCGACGCGAAGGTCGCCTTCGAGTGTGAACTTTACGACGCCGTCGAGGTCGGCGGGTCGACGATGGTGCTCGGCGAGGTGGTGTACGCTCACGTCGCCGACGAGGTGACGGTGGACGGCAAACTCGACGTGACGAAACTCGACGCCGTCGGTCGTCTCTCCGGCAGTTACTACGCGACGACCCGCGACCGGTTCTCGCTGGAGCGGCCGGACTGACTACTCTCGTCGCGTCGCCAACCGTTCGATGCGCCGCAGTGCGCGCTCACAGACGACGGCGTACCCGGCGGCGAGGAGCGGCACCTCGAACACGGCCCGACACCGATGCTCGCCGAGCGGGTCGACCCGGTGACCCGTCGCCGGAACCGTCGCGACTCGCCACGTCCAGCGGTAGTTCTCGTCGTCACAGCGGTCGATCTCGAACGGGATCCACACACCCGCGACGCGGACGCGACCCGTCGTCCCGGTCCGAATGCGGTCGGCCGCGCAGTCGACGGCGGCGACGCTCGGCCCCCACTCGGACCACTGGGAGGGGTCGATGAGGACCTCCCAGACGGTGTCGGCAGGTGCGTCGACGGTACGGGCGACCTCGAGACGGCGACCGTCGGGCGTTCGACGGAGGGAGACGTCGGTTCTGCTCACGTCCGAACGTCGTGCGGCCGGCGTGTAACTCTGTCCTTAAGGAAATATGTGTGGTAATAACCCTCTATATTTCCTTCGAGAAAGAGTTAATATGTCGTCCGTGCTAACGAGTTGCACGATGACGGAAGAGAACACCACAGAGACGATGAAAGACGTCAGCCACACACCGCCGGCCGGCGTCTCGGTGACGAACGTCTGGCAACGAGGCCGAACACCCGAAGCGACCGACGCAGCGACCCCCGCAGACGACTGATCGCGACGCGGCGACGCCTCGGGCACGTCGCCGTCCCTTCGGACATCTCTCGTTTCTCGTGCCGTTCACCGAAACTCTGGAGCGGTCGGTGCGACCGCTCGAAGGGCCGACGCAGGCACTCGGAGCGAGCAACCCGAACCGAGTCACGCGGCGACGACGTCGACGACAGTTTCCGCATCGACGACGAGGTTGTACGCCTCCTCGTCGTCGTTCCACAGACAGAGCACGTTCTGGAAGCCCAACACCGCGCCGTAGGGTGCGAACTGTAGCTCCTCGTTCAACACTGACTGCCGGGTGAGTACGGCGTAGTGTTCCACCTGTTCGCTGCCGTCGCCGATCTTGAACACCTGGTTGCCCCCCTCGGAGAGGTCGCGGCTCAGTTTCACGGCGAGGAGATCGATGCGTTCGGTGACGTGTTTCTCCATGTCGGCCATCCGGGCGTGTCGCGTCCCGTCGGCGCGAATCTCGAACCGACGCTGCCCGTCCTTGCGGAGGATCGAGTGGGAGAACTGCACGTCGACGTTGACGAACGTGCCGGAGTCGTCCTCGGCGTCGCGGTCCTCCGCTTCGTCGAGGCGACGCTGGAACCCCGGCACCGCGAGGTCGTCGCGGACGTCGAACGACCAGCCGCGGTCCGACGGTTCGTCGCCGTCCCAGAGACGCAGCGTCGGCGCGTAGACGGTGACGCCCGACCTCGGACCGGTGACGGCGCGTTCGACCTCGCGGAGTCCGGTCGACGTGTTCAGGTCGGCCGGTTCGACGGCGACGAGCGACCCGTCGTCGGCGACGACGCCGAGGTAGTTTTCGACCACTGTTTCGGGGTCCTCCAGTTCCGAGAGCACGTTACCGAAGAACACGAGGTCGAACTCCTCGAACTGGCTCGTGTCGAACGCCTCCGCCGTCTCGCGGTGGACGGTCGTGTGGAAGTTCTCCCCCGTCTCCTCCAGCAGATGTTCGAGCACGTCGGCGTTCGCGCTCGGTTCGAGCGCGTGGTAGTCGACGAGCGCGTCGTCGCCGACGTAGTCGTGCAGGCCGAGCGCCGGTCCGCCCGTCCCCGCACCGACGTCGAGCACGCGGAGTTTCCGGGGGAGCAGTCCCTTCTTCGCGAGGTCTTCGAGGACGTAGCCGACGACGGCGTAGTTGTCGGGGAGGTGGTAGATGGCGTAGCCGAGTGCAGCCACCTCGTCGTACTCGACGGGATTCTGATAGAAGTAGTCGGTCTTCAGTCGCCGAATCGACTCCCGAAGCGCGTCGCCCGACTCACCCATGTGCCAGTTCGCGCCGTACTCACGGACGAGCAGATCTTCCAAGGCGAACCCGTAGTCGTCGGGGAACGCTTCCGGTGCCCACCGCTGGACGGCGATCGCGTCGTCGTCGACAGGGACGAACGTCCCGTCTTCCCGTTCGAGCAGGCCGAGGTCGAACGCCTCCTCACGGAGCGTCTGTTTGACGACGGCAGGGTGGGGGTTGCCCTCGACGTACTCGGCGATCTCCTCGGGGTCGATGGGGCGGACCTGTCGGAGATACTTCGCGTTGTCGCGGACGGCTTCGCGATCGATCATCGCTCTGCCCCCGGAGACGGGGTGAACCGCTCTGCGACGTCGTGATACAACGCCTCGAACTCCTCGTCGTCGGCCGCGGCGAGTTCGGCGGCGGCAGCGGCGACGTCGTCGGCCCCCTCGAACACCGACTGGATCTCGGCGTACACCCGCGGCGACCCGTCGGCGACCGTCTCGACGAGCTCTCGGAGACCCGCAGAGATGGGCGTGGTGAACTCCTCGCGGACGTCGCCGGCGGCGAGCGCGTAGGCCAACACGGCCGTGTGTGCACCCGCCTGTACCGTCTCCATCGCCTCGTCGTGTTCGTCGACGGTCGTCTCGAAGACGTGGTTGTCGGCGGCGGCCATCCGTTCGCGGACCGTGTCGGTCACCGGACCGGGTTCGTCGGCGACGACGGCGACGTTGCCGGGGGCGTTCCGCGGGGCGAAAAGCGGGTGGAAACTGACGCGCTCGCAGTCGGGCGCGTGCTCCCGCATCGCGGCGACCGGAGCGGCCATCACGCCGGTGACGTCGAAGACCGCTCGCTCGGCCAGCGGTGCGTAAATCTCGACAGTGTCGATGACGGCTGACATGGGGACCGCGAGGCAGACGGCGTCGAACCGTTCCTCGGTGTCGACTGGGACGACGCGTCCCGCGACTGCCTCGGCCGCCGTCTCCGCCGTGTCGGCGTCGCGGTCCAGAAAGGCGACGTCGGCGTCGACGGTGTCGGCGACCCAGCGGCCCATCGCACCCGCACCGACGATGAGCAGGTTCATTGCGCGAGGATAGCCCGTCACGTTTCAAAAGGAGTTCGGTGCGGGCGGACCAGTCATCCGTGAGACGGCCAATCTCGTGTGCGTTTCTCCCTCACAACTATCGAAGAGAAGACATATGGGGTGGCCGGATGGAGCGTTCCTCATGGTCGTCCTCCAATCGTTCTCGACTGCCCTCCAGTCGGTCGGTCGTCGGCCGACGCTCGCCGTACCTGCCGCAGTGCTCGCCACGATCTCGGTCGCGAGTACCGTCAGTCAGGGCTCGCTCTGGTCGCTCGTCACCTCGCTACTGAGCCTCCTCGTGACGCCGTTCGTCATGGCTGGTTTCATCGCACTCGTCGACGACGCACGAACCGGTGGCCGACGCGACGCAGACTTCTTCGCAGCCGGGCGGCACTACTTCCTCACGTTACTCGGTGGAAACCTACTCGTCGGACTCGTGATGGTCGTCATCGGCGGAATCATCGTCGCCGCGGGGGTAGCCGTACTGGGCGGTTTCGCTGCCGTTCTCGGCGGTGACGTCACACTCACGCCGGTGACTGTCGCGATCGTCGGCGTGCTCGCGGTCGTCGGGTGGCTCGTCTCGCTCCTGTTTCGGTTCTTCGCACCGGCCGCCGTCGTCGAGGACCGGCGCGTCGGCAGTGCCATCGGCCGGAGCGTCGAAGTCGTCACCGACAACTTCCTCGCCGTCGTCGGCTTCGCCCTGTTCTCGGGGCTCGTCTCGCTTGTGCTGAACTTCGGTCCGATGTGGTACTTCGTGTTCGACGCAACGACCGTCGACGGGGTTGTCGCCGCGGTGCAGGCGGGCTATCCCGGAGCGACGGCACCCGTCGCACTCGTCGTCCTGTTTCTCACGTCTACGGTGTCGACGCTGCTTCTCCAGTCGTACCTCGTCTGTTTCTTCGGTGCGTGTACGAGACGCGCCCACGACGGCTGACGCCTGCAACTGTCACGACTTCGCAATTCGGCGACTTCGACGGTCACGACTTCGCTACGACGTCGTAAACTCTCCGCGCGTGGTCGCGCGTGCACGAACGGTCAAGTAACCCCCTGTCGAACGCGTGGACATGGCTGACACACCACTCGATGGACAGGTCGCGTTCGTCACGGGGACGAGTCGCGGTATCGGCAAGGCGCTGGCACTCCGCCTCGCCGACGCCGGCGCGAAGGTCGTCTCCACCGGCAAGAGTGTCGAACCCCACGAGAAGCTTCCGGGGACGATCGTCGAGACGACCGAGGAGATCCGCGAGCGCGGCGGCGAGTCCATCTACCGCCAACTCGACGTCCGCGACGAGGAGAGCGTCCAGCGCGCCATCGACGCGACCGTCGACGAGTGGGGGCAGTTGGACGTCGTGATCAACAACGCCGGCGCGATCCATCTCGCGCCGTTCGAGGAGACGCCGCCGAAGCGGTTCGACCTCCTGATGGACGTCAACGCCCGTGGCGCGTACACGACGACACACGCCGCGCTACCGCATCTCCGTGAGAGCGACCACGCCCACGTACTGACGATGTCGCCGCCGCTCGGGATGGAGGCCGCTCCCGGCAAGGCGGCCTACGCGCTCTCGAAGCTCGGGATGACGTTCATCGCCAACTCGCTGGCCGAGGAACTCGCGGGCGACGATATCGGCGTCAACAGTCTGTGGCCCGTCGCCGCCATCGAGACCGAGGCGACGAGACAGTTCGACCTCGGTCGACCCGAAGACTGGCGTACACCCGAGGTGGTCTGCGACGCGACGATGGAGATCCTCACCCGCGACCCGACCGAGTGTACGGGCAACCAGTTCTACGACGAGGACCTGCTCCGGGAGGCCGGCGTCGAGGACTTCTCGCAGTACGCCGTCGTCGAGGGGACCGACCCCGGGCCGACGTCGGCGTGGCTGTTCGACCCCGAGTACGAACGGCCCGAGTAGTCAGAAGAGACCGAGAAGGCGACCGTTCGACTACCGACGACTACCCGACGACCAGTTCGATTGGGTAGTCGGTCAGGTTCTCGTAGCCGTCCTCCGTGACGACGACGAGGTCCTCGATGCGGACGCCGCCGACGTCGGGGTCGTACAGGCCGGGTTCGACCGTGATGACGTGACCGGCTTTCAGTTCCGCGCCGTTCGTGCTCACGTGCGGCAGTTCGTGGACGTCCAGACCGACGCCGTGGCCGGTGCTGTGAATGTATCCCGTCTCCGTCGTCGGGTCGTCCCGGAGCGTCGGTAGCCCGGCGTCCTCGTAGACGTCGCAGGCGGCGTCGTGGACGTCCTCGCCGGTCGCGCCGGGTTCGACCGCCGCGAGCGCGGCGTCGAGCGCCTCGTGGGTGAGGTCGTACCACTCGCGAACCGTCTCGCTGGGGTCGCCCTTGCAGAAGGTGCGCGTCATGTCGGCGTGGTACTTCGTCGCCTTGTTCCGCGGGAAGATGTCGACGATGATGGGCTCGTTCGCGTCGAGCGGGCCGCTGCCACGGTTGTGGGGGTCGGCGGCGTCGGTGCCGCAGGCGACGATGGTCTCGTCGAGCGCACAGCCCTCGCGGAGCAGCGTGACCTCGATCTCCTCTTTGACGCGCTCGCTCGTCAGCGGTTCGTCCTCGTGGTGGAGGACGCCGTCGACGACGTCGGCGTCGGCGACGAGCTCTTCGGCGGCTTGCATCGCTCTCTCGTTTGCCTTCTGCGCCTGGCGGACGTGCTCGATCTCCTCGTCTTGCTTGACCGCGCGGATCGTGGTGACGACGTCTTCGGTCTCGGCCTCGACGTCGACGCCGAGGTCACGGAGTTCGTCCGCCGACCCGAGCGGGAAGCGCCGCGGGGTGACGACCGACTCGACGTCGTACTCCGCTAAGAACTCCGCACGCGCGCGGGCCTCTGCCTCGTAGCGGCCGTACTCCTGCATCTTCTCGCGCATGTCGAAGTCGGAGCCACGTCGAACCTCGTCGGCGCGGGCCTCCTTCTTGGCGCGGCCGTACTCGAGGCCGGAGACGAGGAGGTACGTCCCGTCGGGCGTGTAGAGCGTGAAGAACGGGTCGGGTGCGTCGAAGCCGGAGACGTAGCGCTGTGTGGAGTCGTCGCTGGCGGCGTCGACGAGATAGCCGTCGGCGTCGACGTCCGCGAGATAGTCGTCGAGTGCGGAGAAGTCCGGTTGCATGGTTCGACGTGGCACGCCGCGTGCGTAAATCGGTTGCTGTCCGTCGGTCGCGGTGAGCGGTTCACCGTCGTCACGTCCGGCAGACTCACCGCCTTCGGTAGCCTGATACGGGTACACACTGACACACGGGTATGGATATCGAACTCTCACAGTCTCGCGTGCACGGACGCGCACGCGCACCGCCCTCGAAGAGTTACACGCACCGAGCGATCCTCGCCGCCGGCTACAGTGCCGGTGCCCTCGTCTACGACCCGCTGAACAGCGCCGACACCAAGGCGACGATGCGAGCGGTCGAGGCGTTCGGCGGCGACGTCGACCGCGACGCGACGGAGGACCGACTGGACGTCACCGGGTTCAACGGTCGTCCCGACGTGCCCGCGGACGTCGTCGACTGCGCCAACAGCGGGACGACGATGCGGCTGGTCACCGCCTGCGCCGCCCTCGCCGACGGGATCACGGTCCTCACCGGCGACTCCTCGCTCCGGTCGCGTCCGCAGGGACCGCTGCTCGACGCCATCGACGACCTCGGCGGTCGCGCCGAGAGCACGAGAGACAACGGTCAGGCACCGATCGCCATCAGAGGTCCCATCTCGGGCGGGTCGGTCTCGATCCCCGGCGACGTCTCCTCGCAGTACATCTCCGCACTCCTGATGGCCGGTGCCGTCACCGAGGAGGGGATCGACGTCGAACTCGAGACCGAGCTCAAATCCGCCCCGTACGTCGACATCACCCTCGAGGTACTCGAGGCGTTCGGCGTCGACGCCGAACAGACCGACGACGGGTTCTCGGTCTCCGGCGGTCAGTCGTACGAACCGACGGACGGCGAGTACCACGTCCCCGGCGACTTCTCGTCGATGTCGTATCTCCTCGCCGCCGGTGCCGTCGCCGCCGAAGAGGGGAAAGATGTCGTCGTCGCGGGTGCGTACCCGAGCGCACAGGGCGACAGCGCCATCGTCGACGTGCTCGAGCGGATGGGTGCGGACGTCGAGTGGAACCGGGACGACGGCTACATCACGGTCCGTAAGTCCGATCTCTCGGGCGTCGAAGTCGACGTCGGCGACACGCCGGATCTCCTGCCGACCATCGCCGTACTCGGGGCCGTCGCCGAGGGGGACACCCGGATCGTCAACTGCGAGCACGTCCGGTACAAGGAGACCGACCGGGTGAGCGCGATGGCCGAAGAACTCGGTGCGCTCGGTGCAGCCGTCACGGAGGAAGCGGACGTACTGACGATCCACGGCGACGAGTCAGAGCTGGAAGGGGCCGCCGTCGACGGTCACGGCGACCATCGCATCGTCATGTCGCTCGCCGTCGCCGCGCTCGTCGCCGACGGGACGACCACCGTCGCCGGCGGCGAACACGTCGACGTGTCGTTCCCGGACTTCTTCGACGTACTCTACGATCTCGGGGCGGACGTCCGACGTACGTAGACCAGTTCAACTCTCTTTCCCTTCTCCTCCGTCGAGGACGGCCGTCCGCTTGCGTCTTCTGCAAACGCTAAATGCCCGGAACCCACACCCACGAGTAATGAACGGAAATCGCTTCGGTCGACTGTTTCAAGTCACCACCTACGGAGAGAGCCACGGCGAGGCGATGGGCGTCACGGTCAGTGGCTGTCCCGCCGGTCTGGAACTGAACGAGGAAGACATCCAGCGCGACCTCGACCGCCGGAAACCCGGACAGTCCATGATCACGACCTCCCGCGGCGAACCCGACGAGGTCACCATCAACTCCGGTGTACAGGACGGCTACACCACCGGCACGCCCATCGGGATGGTCATCCAGAACAAGGACGCCCGTTCCGGCAAGTACGAACCCTACGTCACCGCGCCGCGACCGAGCCACGGCGACTTTACCTACTCTGCGAAGTTCGGGACGCGCAACTGGGGCGGTGGCGGGCGCTCGTCGGCGCGCGAGACGGTCAACTGGGTCGCTGCCGGCGCGATCGCCAAGAAGATCCTCGCCGAACACGACGTCGAGATCAAAGCGCACGTCAACCAGATCGGCGATATCGAGGCTCCCGAGGTGACGTGGGAGGAACTCCTCGAACACTCCGAGGAGAACGACGTCCGCTGTGCGCACCCCGAGACGGCCGAGGAGATGCTCGACCGCATCGACGAGTACCAGTCAGAGGGTGACTCCATCGGCGGCAGCATCTACTTCGAGGCCCGCGGCGTTCCGCGCGGACTCGGCGCACCGCGTTTCGACTCCTTCTCGGCCCGCCTCGGTCAGGCGCTGATGTCGGTTCCGGCGGCATCCGCCTTCGAGTTCGGTCTCGGGAAAGAAGCCCGCGAGTGGACCGGCAAAGACCGCAACGAGGATTGGGAGTTCGACGCCGACGGTGACCCGGTCCCCGTCGGCAACACTCACGGCGGGATTCAGGGCGGCATCACGACGGGTCAGCCGATCTACGGCGAACTGACGCTCCACGCACCGACGTCGATTCCGAAGAAACAGACGACGGTCGACTGGGAAACAGGTGAGGAGAAGGAGATCCAGGTCGTCGGCCGCCACGATCCGGTACTGCCGCCCCGCGGCGTCCCGGTCGTCGAGTCGATGGTCCAACTCACTGTTCTGGACTTCATGCTCCTCGGCGGGCACATCAACCCCGACCGGATGGACGGCAAAGTGGGAGAATACCGAACGGACTACCACCCGCGCAGTCCGGACAACGTGGAAGAGTAAGTCAGGTCAGCTTTCGTTTGAGACCGACGACTCCGAGGAGGGCGACCCCGAGACCGGCGTAGAACTCCTGGGTCCAACTCAGCCCGGGAACGACGCCGGTCTCGTCTGCACCTGTCTGTACCGACTCGTTCTGATACTCGTAGTTGTCCGTGCGCCACGGTGCCTTCACGGGTTCGTACGACTCGTTCCAGACGATGGTGTCCTCACCCGCCTGTCCGACGAACTCGACTTGGTCCATCGCCCCGTCGGGCCGCGAGAGGTTCTCCGTGTAGAGTCGCGCCTCTCCCGCGACCTTCGCTCCGCGCTGGTCGAGCAGTTCGACGGTGATAGTCCGGTTCTCGCCGGGTGGCAGCGTCGCGTCGTAGAAGCTCCCGTCGGTGCCTTCGGTGAAGACCATGAGCTTCGTCCCGTACGCCTGGATGCTCGGATTGGAGACGGAAACTTTCGCGACTGCGGAGGGCTCTCCGTCAATCGTGCCGTCTGTGACTTCGACGTTGGTGATGTGGGGTTTGGGAATCGACTCGTAGAGAATAGTTCATAAAGGTTTATTTGGTAGAAAAGGGAATCCGAATCTATCGGCTATCGCTGCAGATGGTTCGAGACCCCTAGATTCATCATTATCATTTCTTGCTAATCCATAGCAAAGTCTTTAGTCTGACCCTCGTAACAATCGGACACTGTGGCCCGACACGGCGGGCCGTGACATCAAATATGACTGAAGACGAACTCATCTGGCGAATCGCAGGAGGATCCGGTGACGGGATCGCCTCGACGAGCCAGAACTTCGCGAAGGCCCTGATGCGAGCGGGGCTCCACGTGTTCACCCATCGACACTACCCCTCGCGCATCCGCGGTGGTCACACGTACACCGAGGTACGTGTCTCCGCCGACGAAGTAAAGTCACGCGGCGACGGCTACAACTTCCTCCTCGCGCTCGGCGACTCGTTCGCTCGGAACCCGCAGGAGAACGCCTACTACGGCAACGAGGAGATCAAGCCGTTGTCGGAGAACCTCGACGAACTCCGCGAGGGCGGAGTCATCATCTACGACTCGGGTCTGCTCGACGCGAGCGAGATCGAGGACTTCGACGAGCGCGTCGAAGAGAACAACTGGCACGTCTACGACCTCGACCTCCGCAGTATGGCTCGTGACCACGGTCGCGAGGTCATGCGGAACACGGCCGGTGTCGGTGTGACGTGTGCGCTCACCGGCATCAAGCTCGAATGGATCGAGGATCTGATGAGCAGCTCCATGCCGGAGAAGATCCTCGAACCCAACATCGAGATCCTCAACGAGGCGTACGAGATGGTTCAAGAGGAGTACGACGTCGACGCACACGACGTCAAGGTTCCCTCCGGCGAGCACGACGAAGAGCAGGTGCTCCTCTCGGGGTCCGACGCCATCGCCTACGGCGCACTCGACGAGGGCTGCCGGTTCATCGCGGGGTATCCGATGACCCCCTGGACCGAGGTCTTCACCATCATGTCGCAGAACCTCCCCGAGGTCGGCGGCATCTCTGAGCAGGTCGAAGACGAGATCGCGGCGGCCGCACTCGCGATCGGTGCGAGCCACGCCGGCGCGAAGGCCATGTCCGGGTCGTCCGGCGGCGGGTTCGCGCTGATGGGCGAACCGCTCGGCCTGGCCGAGATGACGGAGACTCCCGTCGTCCTCGTCGAAGCCATGCGCGCGGGTCCGTCGACGGGTATGCCGACGAAACCCGAGCAGTCCGACCTCGAACACGTCCTGTACACCTCGCAGGGTGACTCCCAGCGCATCGTCTTCGCGCCCGGAACCGCCGCAGAGGCGTACAAACAGACGCGCAAGGCGTTCGAGATCGCCTACGAGTACCAGATCCCGTCGATCATCCTCTACGACCAGAAGCTCGGCGGCGAACTCGCCAACGTTCCCGCCAGCGTCTTCGACGAGGAGCCGAACCCGTCGCTGGGTTCGACACTGACGGAGGCGGAACTCGAGGACGCGCCCCACAGCGACACGGGCAAGTACAAACGCTTCCAGCACGACGTCGACGACGGCGTCAGCCCGCGTTCCATCCCCGGCCAGAAGGGTGGGCGCTTCCTCGCCACGGGTAACGAGCACACGCCCGAGGGACACATCTCGGAGTCCGCCGAGAACCGCGTCGCGCAGATCAACCGTCGGACCCAGAAGAAGGAGGCTATCCGCGCCGAACTCGACTCGGCGAGCAAGGACGACAGCCACCAGACCTACTACGGTCCCGACGACGCCGACTACGGGCTCATCACCTTCGGTAGCCAGCAGGGTACCGTCGAAGAGGCCGTCGACGTCCTCAACGAGAACGGTCACTCGGTCAAGGCGCTCGGCGTCTCCGACATGATGCCGTTCGCAGAGGAGGAGGTCGCGGAGTTCATCGAGAGCGTCGACGAGGCGCTCGTCGTCGAGATGACCGCGTCAGCCCAGTTCCGTGGTCTGATGCAGAAAGAGCTCGGACTGTACGGCGAGAAGCTGTCCAGTCTCCTGAAGTACAACGGCAACCCCTTCGAGCCGGCAGAGGTCGTCGAAGGGTTCGAAGTCAACATCATCGAGGGCGACGAACTCGACCACAACCGGACGAAGTTCGTCCCCGCGGCAGGTGACTAAACATGAGTGCATTCAGCGCAATCGGTGAAGAACGCGAGATCGACCGTGAGGAGTTCACGCCGGGCCTCGAACCGCAGCCGACGTGGTGTCCTGGCTGTGGTGACTTCGGTGTCCTAAAGGCACTGAAACAGGCCCTCCCCGAAGTCGGCCGCACGCCCGACGAGACGATGCTCGTCACGGGTATCGGCTGCTCGGGGAAGCTCAACAGCTACCTCGACAGCTACGGGTTCCACACCATCCACGGCCGCTCGCTGCCCGTCGCTCGGGCCGCGAAGCTCGCCAACCCCGGCCTCGAAGTGATCGCGGCCGGCGGTGACGGTGACGGCTACGGCATCGGTGGGAACCACTTCATGCACACGGCTCGTGAGAACCACGACATGACCTACATCGTGTTCAACAACGAGATCTTCGGCCTCACGAAGGGCCAGACCTCGCCGACGAGCCCGAAGGGTCACAAGTCGAAGACGCAGCCGCACGGCAGCGCCAAGGAGCCGCTCCGCCCGCTGTCGCTGTCGCTGACCTCCGGCGCGTCCTACGTCGCCCGGACGGCGGCCGTCAACCCGAACCAGGCGAAGGAGATCCTCACCGAGGCGATGAACCACGACGGGTTCGCCCACGTGGACTTCCTGACGCAGTGTCCGACCTGGAACAAGGACGCCCGCCAGTACGTCCCGTACATCGACGTACAGGACTCCGACGACTACGACTTCGACCCGACCGACCGCCGCGAGGCGGCCGAGATGATGCACGAGACCGAGGACGCTCTCCACGAGGGGAAGGTCCTCACCGGTCGGTTCTACGTCGACGAGGACCGCCCCTCCTACCAGCAGGAGAAACAGCGCATCGGCGAGATGCCCGACGAGCCGCTCGCGGAGCGCTACTTCGACGGGGACTACGAGTGGGAACGCTCGTACGACATGTTCCTCGACAAGCACAAGTAACGCCACGCGGCGTTCACGGTGTACCCTTTCTTTCGAGCACGGAGAGTCGCTGTCCTCCATCGCTGAGCGAGAGCCGACCTGTTTTCCGGAGGGAGACAACGCGTTTCCGGTTCGCAAGGTATTTTTTCTGGCAACAGAAACTGGTTCGTATGAGCTCCGTCTCCACAGAGGACCGCATCCTCGCCGCCCTCGAAGCGGATGCGCAGGCCTCCTACGCCGACATCGCCGAGAGTGCGGGGGTGTCCAAGCCGACGGTCCGCAAGTACATCAACAAACTCGAAGACGACGGCGTCATCGTCGGCTACTCCGCCGACGTCGACCCGAAGAAACTCTCCGGACAGTCGATCGCCCTCGTCGGTATCGACGTCGAGAGCGAGCGCTACGTCGAGGCGACGCGCGCACTGAAGGACCTCGACGCCGTCGAGACGCTCTACACCTCCTCGGGGGACCACATGCTGATGGCCGAGGTGCGCGCTTCCGACGGCGACGCCCTCGGCGACGTCATCAGCGGCGACATCCTCTCGATCGACGGTGTCACCGCCGCCCACCCGTCGTTCCTGCAGGAACGGCTGAAGTAAAGTGACGTGTGGTGACGCCGCTCCGGGCGTTCACTTTCACTCCGCACCCCGAAGTTTCAGCATCCCCGCCCTCCCAGAGACAGACGATGAGTGGAGAGACGCTGCCCGGCACGCCCGGCGCCGACGAGCGGCGCATCGTCCTCCACGTCGACATGGACTGTTTCTACGCCTCCTGTGAGCGACTCCGAGATCCCGAGCTGGCGGACGAACCGCTCGTCGTCGGGATGGGATACGACGCCGACGAGACGCACGGTGCGGTCGCCACCGCGAGCTACGAGGCGCGGGAGTTCGGCGTCGAGAGCGCCCAGCCCATCTCGACGGCGCTCGAACTGCTCCCGCGACGCGACGAGGAGCGACTCGACGACGGCGACGCCGACGCGGGCTACTACCGCCCCGTCGATCTGGAGTTTTACGAGGAGATCGCCGACCGGGTCAGGGAGGTGTTGCACGACTGTGCGGACGTCGTCCGCGAGGTGAGCATCGACGAGGCGTACCTCGACGTGACGGGTCGGACGTCGTGGCAGACCGTCGACGGCGACAGTCGGACGCTCGCAGAGGGGTTCGCCCGTCACGTCAGAGAACGGATCGACCGCGAGGTCGGCGTCCCGGCGAGCGTCGGCGTCGCCCCCAACATGAGCACCGCCAAGGTCGCCAGCGACCACGACAAGCCCGACGGGCTCGTCGTCGTCGAACCCGGCGAAGTCCAGCAGTTTCTCGCACCGCTCCCGGTCGAGTCGGTCCACGGCGTCGGCCCCGTGACCGCGCGCGAACTGGGCGAGTTGGGGATCGAGACGGCGGGCGACCTCGCGGCCGCCGACCCGACGGAACTCCGGAACCGGTTCGGCGAGCGTGGCCGAGAACTGTACGATAGGGCTCGAGGGTACGACGACCGAGAAGTGACGCCGACCGGCCGCCCCAAGAGCCTCTCGCGGGAGTCGGCGTTCGTCGAGGCGACGGACGAGACCGACGCGAAGCGCGAGAAGGTCCGTGCGCTGGCCGCCGACGTCGCCGAGCGTGCCCGACGGCGCGGGGCGATGTACCGGACGATCGGCGTCAAGGTCGTCACCCCTCCGTTCGACGTCAACACTCGCGCTCGGTCGCTCTCCGGGCCGGTCGACGACCCGGACCTCGTCGAGTCGGTCGCACTCGACCTCCTCGCGGAGTTCGCCGACGACGAGGTCCGGAAACTGGGCGTCCGCGTCTCGAAGCTCAGTTTCGCGGCCGAAGAGCAGGCCAGTCTCGACGGCTGGGAGGGGTCGAAGCCGGCACAGACGTCCGAGGGGAACGCCAGTCGGTCCGACGACGCGGCCGAGGTGACCGAGACGACAGGCGACCTCCGGCAGTGGCTCGACGCCGACGAGCACGACGACGCGGCGGCGGCCGATTCCGGTCCCGGACGACAGCGGAACGGACAGGCGTCGTTGGGTGAGTTCGAATGAGCGACGGGATCTTCTACTGGTGGGTACAGGACGCAACTGTAAACAGACGGTCCCTGCTCGTCCTCCTCGGCGGCGCGGCAGTCGGGTGGACGGGTGCGACGGTCGCCGACGGCGACGACGACGCTCCCTCCGACGGTCGTAGTGGTGGGAACGCGACGGCGACCCCCCGATCGGCCGGGGCGGCCACGCAGTCGCCGACGACCCGTGACCCGACCCCGACAGCGACCGACCGGCCCACGTCGACGCCGACACCCGAACCCACGCCCACCGCGACGGAGTCGCCGACGCCGACGGCCGAACCGACCGCGACGACGAACCCTGACCTCCAGCGCAACCTCGACGTCCACTCCCGCGGGTTCGACGACGACGACGCCTACCGAGTGCTGTACAGCGTTCGTAACGAGAACGACGTCGCCGTCTCGGTGACGTTCGAGGCGACGGTGCGGTTACAGAACGGGCGGCGACTCCGGAGCGAGCGGACGGCGACCGTCGAACCGGGACAGGCGGCCACCGACGAGTTCGTCTTCGACGAGTACTCCTCGTCGCCGTCGGGCTATCAGTTCCGACTGCGTCGCACCGTCGAAGCGTGAGCAGTCGCGAGACGACAGCAGGAGTTATGGGGCCACGGTCGGAGTTGCCACCAACCGAATGACAGACGAGGAAACTATCACCGTAGCGGAGGTGAGCGACGGCCCCGGCGGGGACGGCGACGACCCGGTCGGAACGCCCGTTTCGCTTCCGGTCGTCGAGATTCTCACCGGACGTGGGTTCATCACCGGCAAGTCGGGAGGCGGAAAGTCTAACTCGGCGAGCGTCGTCATCGAGAACCTGCTTGACTCGCAGTTCCCGGTGCTCATCGTCGACACCGACGGCGAGTACTACGGGCTGAAAGAGCAGTACGAGATCCTCCACGCCGGCGCGGACGACGAGTGCGACATCCAGGTCAGCCCCGAGCACGCAGAGAAGATCGCGAACCTCGCGCTCGAACAGAACGTCCCCATCATTCTCGACGTCTCCGGCTACCTCGACGAGGCCGACGCCGAAGAGATGCTGCTGCAGGTCTCCCGACAGCTGTTCGCCAAGGAGAAGAAACTGAAGAAGCCGTTCCTGATGCTCGTCGAGGAGTGCCACGAGTACATCCCCGAGAAGGGTGGGATGGGCGAGGCCGGCAAGATGCTCATCAAGATCGCCAAACGCGGCCGGAAACACGGCCTCGGGGTCGTCGGCATCAGTCAGCGTCCCGCGGACGTCAAGAAGGACTACATCACCCAGTGCGACTGGCTGGTGTGGCACCGCCTGACTTGGCGCAACGACACGAAGGTGGTCGGACGGATCCTCGGCAGCGAGTACGCCGACGCCATCGAGGACATGGGGAACGGCGAGGCGTTCCTGATGACCGACTGGAGCGAGTCGCTCCGGCGCGTCCAGTTCCACCGCAAGCAGACGTTCGACGCGGGCGCGACGCCCGGACTCGACGACTTCGAGCGCCCCGAACTGAAGTCCGTCAGCGGCGATCTCGTCTCCGAACTGCGGGACATCTCCGACGAGAAGGCGCGTCGGGAGAGCGAGATCGCCGACCTGCGACAGGAGTTAGAGGAGAAGGAGGCCACCATCCGCCAGCTCAGACGCGAACTCGAGGAGGCACAGGACATGAGCCGCATGGCCGACACGTTCGCGCAGGCGATGCTGCAGCGTGCGGAGGCACCGTACCGGGGCGGCGACGGACGAAACCTGAACCGGCCGGAGCACCAGCGCGGACTGGGCGACTACGAGGGGGACGCGGCAGACGAGCAAGAGGCTCCGGCAGCTCCGGACACCACGGACGAGCGAGACGGTACAGAGACGCGAGCGGTCGAGACGCCCGCGGACGTCGACGGTGCCGACGATGTGGGCGACACGCCTGCAGCCACCGAAGCGACCGACGCGACGGAGGCGTCGTGGAGCGGCTGGCCGGCCGACGACCGGGGAGCGGCCGGCGAGTCCGACGACCACGAGGAACCCGACGGCCGTGGCTACCCCGGGTTCGAGGAGGAAGCAGAGCGATCCGGGAAGACGGAAGTCGACGAGACGACCGACGAGGGGCCGGTTCGCGACCAGCGGGACGTCGTCAGAGAGCTCACGAGCCTCATCGAGTCGCTCGACCCGGTCTCGCGGAGGATGCTCCGTCACTACCGCGAGCAACGCGTCAGCGACCCGGTCGACGCCCACGTCGCCGCCGGCGGCACCGGCGACAGTCAGCGTGCGTACGGCCGGAACCGACCGCTCCGACAACACGGGTTCGTCGACCACGCCGGGCGGGGGCAGTACGCCTACGCGCTTCCGGAACTCGTCCGCGAGGAGTACGCCGACAGACTCGACGCCGACGAGTTCGGCGAGACGGTCGACGCTATCGAGGCGGCGTTCCTCCCTGCAGACGACTCGACGTCGAGCGACGTCGACGACGTCGGCGATGGACCCGACGTCGACGGTGACGACCCGACGCCGTGGCCCGAACGCTGAGTCGACGCCACGCCGACGTCGACGGCACGTCGAAAACGAGAGACCGCTGGTTTTCCGTGTTACAGTCCGGAGACGAGGTCTTCGAGCGCCGCCTTCGGGTCGTCGGCCTTGGCGACGCCGCTGGCCAGCAGGATGCCCGTCGCACCGAGATCCTGCGCCGCGACGACGTCATCGCCGCTAGAGACGCCCGCACCGCAGAAGACGTCGACGTTCTCGTCGACGGCGGCGGCCGCGTCGACGGCGTCCTCGACGATCCCCGGATCAGCCGTCGACACGGAGACGTCGCCGCCGATGAGCTCCGGCGGTTCGACGGCGACGGCGTCCGGCGAGAGCGCCGCCGCGGCGCCGACCTGCGTCGGGTTGTTGGCGCAGACGATCGTCTCGAGGTTGGCCCGGTCTGCCGCGTCGAGCGACGCGTCGATGTCGGCGAGCTTCATCCGCTTCTCGGAGTGGTTGAGCAGCGTCCCGACTGCGCCGGCGTCGGCGACGGCCTCGGCGAGCGTGCTCCCGGTGTTGCTCCCGTGCTCGTTGGGCGAGACGTGCTGGGCCCACGTCTCGACGCCGGTGTCGGCTACCTGCGAGAGGTGGGACGCCTGTGGCGAGACGGCGATCCGGACGCCGGCGTCGTCGGCAACGTCGCGTGCGGCGGTCGCGACCTCGAGCGGGTCACAGGGGTACGCCTTCAGGTTCACCAAGATGAACATACCGAGAGATTCGACTGCGGCGGTAAATAGCTTGATTTACCCGCAGACTCCGTGTGGTTGCGGCCTCGCGTTCGCGACTCGGCGTCCCGACCCGGAGCCGTCGGAGTCGGTACTGAGCGAGGTGAGGACAGAACGAGAGTGACGCCAAACGGACGCGTGGGATGACAGGCGAACGGACACCTGCCGAGAGACGACGTGTCGCCGACCGGCGGTCGCGTTACGCGCTCTCCTCGGTGGTGGTGGTCGTCTCGTTGCCGAGCAGGGAGTCGTCTTCGGTCGTCGTCCCGTTGCCGGTCGTCTCGTTCGCAGTCGTCGTCTCGTTGCCGAGCATCTCGCCGTCCTCGGTCGTCGTCTCGGCCGTTTCCGTCTCCGTCTCCGTCTCCGTCTCCTCGGGCGCTTCGGTCGTCTCCTCTTCGCCCATTCCCGGTTCGGTCGTCTCTTCCCCGCCCGCTCCGGGTTCAGTCGTCTCCGTGTCCTCGCCGCCGTTACCGGCACAGCCCGCGAGGCCAACGAGCGACGCGGTCGCGACCGCGCCGAGCCCTTTCACTGCCGTTCGACGGTCGAGTGTGAACGTCGTATCGTCTTTCATATAGGGGTCTCCAGGCCGCGTTGGCCTGTCGCAGAGAACGGTCTACAAACGAAAAGGCGTTCTAACCGAACCGTCGAAACCCTCTGGCGGTGCCGTCGTTCAGTCGTCGGCCGGGAGGTCGGCCGGACTCCACCTGCGTCGTCGGTTCTCGACGCGGCGCCGGACGTCGTCGGCGAGTCGCGTGAGGACGGCACCGCCGTCGCGCTCACGGTCGACCAGTCCGTCCTCGGCCAACCGCGAGATGTGGTGCGACACCGTGCTCGGCGCGCGGTCGAGTTCGGCCGCCAACTCGCTGGTACTCGCGGGTTCGACGCGGGCGATGGCCTCGAGGACGTCGACGAGGACCTCGTCGGCGAGTGCGGCGGTGAGCGCCGGGTCGTCGTGGCACCTCGGGAAACACCGATGTCTCCCCCTGATCTTCTCGCCGAACACCGCCCCCTCCCGTTCGAGTACTCGCACGTGGTAGCGAATGGTCGACCGGGGGATGTCGGTCTCCTCAGCGAGTGCCGCGACGTACGTCCCCGGCGAGTCCACGATGGTTCGGAACACCGTCGACCGGACCTCGTTGTCGAACCTCTCGCCGTCGATGCGGATGTGGCTCCCGGTCACGAGCCAGACTGCAGGCACCAGCACGCCGAGCGTCGAGCTCCTCGCGACGGCGTTCGCGAGGACCTCCCCGATCACGGAGCGCCCTGAGACTACGCTCGCCGAGAGATCACGCATGGGTCCTGGGCGCGCGGGACGTGGCGATATCCGTCGGTCCGAGAGGTCCGCTGTCACCGGCGTCGCCCGAACGACGGTGGAGGGGCAGGCGGTGTCTCATCACTGAGATATCACTATCCTCCCACAAATGGGCGTTGGCCGTTCCGCCGGAGGGTCGTGACCGACGGACAAACGGCTCGAGCGATGAAAACGGGGTCCGGGTACGAAGAGGGGGAGTCGCGAGTCGAGAAGCGTCGGCGATCCTCTTTCGTCCGCGCGTTCAGTCTTTCCGCTTGACGACGTCGCCGAGCGTCGTCGTCGTCGACGATCCTCCGGACCAGTCGGCGTCCTCGTCGCTCGACCCTTCGGTGAGCGAGATACCGAGTTTCTTCTCCAGTTTCTTCTGGACGTCGTCGCTGGGGAGGGTATCGCCGCGTTCGAGTTTGCGGATGAGACTCGCCTTCTCGTTCAGCTGACCGGCGAGGTCCTCCTGGCTCAGACCCTGCTTCTCGCGGGCCGCTCGGATCCGCTCGTCGTAGTCCGCCGCGATTTCGTCCATGTCGTCGAACATGTCGCGGCGACGGCGCGTACTACCGTCGGACGACGAGGACGAACTCCCCGACGACCCCGAGGACTGATCCGTCTTCGAAGACGACGTCGAGTACTTCGTCGACGTAGAACTCGCAGATTCAGTGCGGACCTCGGTCCCGAAGTCCTTGCAGCTGTCACAGAGCTGCAGTTCGGCACCTTCGACTTTCGTAGTGGTGAGTGACGGCTTGTCGGCACCGCACATCTCGCACTGGGGCATGGTCTGTGGTAGAGGAGCCCGAGGTATAAAACGCACGCCCCGCCGCCGTCACGCGGCCGATTCTCAGATGTCGCGGAGTCGACGACGGCGTCGACCTAGAGATCCGACCACGCACCCCAGAACCGCTGGAGTGCGGTGACGTGGCCGACGACCGCGAACAGCACGAGCAGGAACCCGACGAGCGTCAACCCCGCGACGAGTTCGCCGGGAGCGATCGCGGCGAGGGCGCCCGTCACCCCGACGAGCGCGAGGCGGTCGGCGCGACCGAGCAGACCGCCGTACTCCCGACCCAACCCCACGGCCTGGATCTGCGTGCCGAGGTACGAGGTCATGAGGACGCCGGTGACGGCGGCGAGGCCGAGCGCGTAGTTGTCGATCCCCGCCGCCAACCCGGCGAGGATGACGATGTCGGCGTAGCGGTCCAGCACGTGGTCGAGCAAGTCACCGCCGGCGGAGGCGACGTCCTGTTCGCGGGCGAGCGCGCCGTCGACGAGGTCGAGCCACCCGTTGCAGAAGACGAAGAACGCCCCGAGGGCGTACCAGAGCGGAGTGGCGACGTAGAAGGCCGCGCCGGCGGCGACGGCGAAGCCGAAGGCGATGACGCTCACTCCGTCCGGCGAGAGACCGGCGCTGTCGGCCAGCGAGACGAACGGGCTGAGCAGTCGGTCGGCGACGGAGCGGTACTGGTCGAGCGTCATAGATAGTCGAGGAAGTTCACCGTCCCGGCGCTCGGTTCCCGCTCGTCGTCGAGGACTGCCCGGATCTCGGCGGCGACCGCCTCGGGCGTCCGGTCGGTGGTGTCGATCTCGTACACCGACTCCTCGCCGTGGAACTCGACCGCCTCGGAGAGGATCACGTCGAGCGCTTCGCTCTCGGCGTTTTCTTTCGCTTTTGTTTCCGACTCGCCACGCTCCCGAAGCCGTTCTTCGAGCACGTCGGGACGACAGCGGAGGACGACCACCTTGTCGGCGTCGAGGTGGTGGGCGAGGTGGGACTCCACTAACCCGTCCCAGTCACCGAGCCACTCGCGGACGGCGTCGAGGTCGGTGACGAGCGTGTCGCGGTCGGCGTCGCGTTCGGTCCACAGCTCGTGGTCGCGGATGGCGTCGTTGAGGTGAACGATCCGCTCCTCTGTCTCCAACGCGTCCACCGCCGTCGTCTTCCCCGTCCCTGGCGTCCCGGTGACGACGACCCTCACGCCTCCGCCACCTCGGCGAGGATTCCGTTGAGCACGTCGACGGCCTGCTTCGTCCCCTCCTCGGTCCCACAGGAGATGCGGATACAGGTCGGGAGGCCGAAGCTCGAACAGTCGCGGACGATGACTCCCTCGCGCTGGCTGGCCTCGGCGACGGCGGTCGCGTCGCCGACCTCCGCGAGGACGAAGTTGCCCGCGCTGTCGTAGGTGGGTGCCTCGAGGTTGTCGGCGAGATACTCCCGTGCCCACCGCGCCTGTTCGACCGTCCGCTTGACGTGGTCCTCGTCGTCGAGGGCGGCGAGGGCGGCCCGACAGGCCACCTCGTTGGCGGCGAACGGGGTGTTCACGCGCGCGTAGGCGTCGGCCCACGCATCGGGCACCGCCGCCCACCCGATGCGGAGACCGGCGATCCCGTACGCCTTCGAGAACGTGCGTGTGATCGCGAGGTTGTCGTACTCGCTCAGCAGGCCGATGCTGCTCGGGCGCTCGGAGTACTCTCCGTACGCTTCGTCGACGACGACGAGCGTCTCGTCGTCGACCGACTCGGCGATCTCGCGGACGGCGTCGCGAGAGAACTCGGCGCCCGTCGGGTTGTGCGGCGTCGTCAGATAGACGATCCGCTCGCCGTCGTAGTAGTCGAGCACCGTCTCGGACGTCTGTGCGAAGTCGTCCTCGGCGGTGAGCTCGTACGTCGCCACCTCGCCGTGGTGGTAGCGGGCGCTCATCCCGTAGTAGGAGAAGCCGGGCGTCGGCACGAGCACGCGGTCGTCCGGTTCGAGCATCGCCCGCGAGAGGTAGTCGAGCGCGCCGTCGGCGCCGGCGCTCACCCACACCTGTTCGGGGGCGAGTTCCCACTTCGCGGCCAGTTTCTCGGTGAGGTCGGCGTGCGAGGTAGTCGGATAAACGTCGATCTCCGGGGCCGCCTTCCGTGCCGCCTCGACAGCCTTCGGACTCGGTCCGAACGGGTTCTCGTTCGACGACAGTTTCGTCAGCGCCTCGGGGTCGATGCCGAGTTCGCGGGCGACCTCCTCCGTCCCGCGGCCGGGAACGTACGGAGCGTGGTCTGAGAGGTCCCGTGGTTGCATAGTCGTGGGATGCAGGCGACGACTCTTAAGGGTGCTTACACCGACCGACCGCTACTCCTGTGGCTGAATAACCTCGACGACGTAGCCGTCGGGGTCGGTGACGAACGCGACGTAGAGGCCGAACTCGTCGACGGCGAAGGGGCCGCGTTCGACGCGGTCCTCGCCGAGTTCCTCGACCAGCGCGTCCACGTCGTCGACGTCGACGGCGAGGTGGTTCAGTCCCGAGGGGTCGACCTCGCCCTCGGCGGGGACGAACTGGAGTTCCATCTCGTCGCCGTGGCCGTAGAAGACGTTGGTGACGCCGCCGGCCTCCAGTTCGGCGACCGGTTCGAAGCCGAGGACGTCGCCGTAGAACGCGCTTGTCGCTTCCATATCGGTGACGTCGATCGCTGCGTGCAGTAGGCTCATACGCCGAGTCGCTCGGCTTCGGATAAAGGTCTACGCGCTGGGGCAATTGTCGAAAGGGGACAACAGAAGAGTTCGGACGTCGAGTCGGTGTCCTCTTCGGTCGTCGTCAGCAATGCGTTGCTGAATAGCGAGCGCATGTCGGTCATCTATCGACTGACCTCTCCCAGTCAGACGACCTGCGAAACGCGTAGATATTTGTTAACACACAGCATATCCGAACGGGGGTTACCAACCCATGGCGACGGCCGCACAAGAGGTCGAACAAGAGTATCGAGAGTTGTGGAACGGACTTCTCGAAACTCGAGGTAGTCTCCGAATCGATCGACGTTTCCGTTCCCTCGATGTCCGACGGCGAGGTTCACGGACGCGACGCGTTCGAAGCGTACCTCCGTGATCTCCGGACGGGGTTCCCCGACTGGCACGTTACGGTGGACAACATCCTCGCCAGCGACGGGGTGGTGATGAAGGAGTGGACGGTAACGGCAACTCACGAAGGAGAGTACAACGGGATTCCACCGACCCACCGCCGGATGGAAATCAGCGGTATGGCGAAGATACTAACTGAGAACGGGAAAGTGCAAGAAGACCGGCTCTACTACGATCTTCAGGAAGTGTTCGACCAACTTGGCCTCACCAAAGAGCAAGACTGACCCTCTGCTGACCACAACCTCTCTATTCAGCACGCCCCCAGAACCCTACTTTCGTATTGTCAGAGTCGGCGTGCTGAATAGAGAGTGCATCTTAGTAGTCGAGATGGAACCGTCCGTACAGAGGACCAGAAGTACTGTTCACTCGGCTGGTTCGATGTTCTGGTTCAGCCTAAACCGGTTCTCCGGATCCCACTCTCGTTTGAGTTCGCGGAGCCGATCGTATCGTTCTCCGTACGCGTCCGGGACCCGTTTGGAGTCGTCCCGGTCGAGGAGGTTCACGTACACTCCGTCGGAGGCATACGGTTCCAACGCCTCGTGGAAGTCCCGTGCCCAAGCGATGTGCTCGTCGTCCCGTGTCGGATCCTGCCAGCGCATGCCAATCGTGAACGAGAACGCCTTGTCTCGGTGGGGGAAGGCCGTCGCGTCGTGGTCGGGACGGCTGATCGCTCCGCCGAGCCAGCCATCGGTGAACACCGACGTGAACGGTGCCGACGAGTCACAGTACTCGACTATGGTGTCGATCGCCTCGTCCGTGAGTTCGTCGAAGAACCGCGACTTCCAATAGTTGCGAGCGCCCTCCTCCCACCGGTCGTCGACGAAACTCTGTAACGCCGTGTATGGCATGGGTTGCACTGCGTCGGCGATCGGATCTCCGAAGTTCTGGAGCGGGGCAAGTACCTCACTTCCCTCGTCGATTTCGCCTGCGTAGGAGGGGAACAGGACGAAGATGGTCTCACCATGAAGCGATTCAGGGAGACCCAGCTCGGCAGAGCCTTTCGAGAAGAACGCGTAGCATTGGATCTCGTCTCGCGCCTCGCGCATGAAGTCGCGGTAGAAGCGGAAAACATCGGCAGCGTCCTCGTAGCGGTAAATGATCGGTCCGGCCAGCACTTCGGGACCAACCTCGTGAAGGTCGAACTCGAACGACGTCACGATACCGAAGTTACCGCCACCACCGCGAACCCCCCAAAACAAGTCTCGATTCTCGTCTTCACTCGCATGGACCAACTCACCATCGGCGGTCACGATCTCTACGGAACGAAGGTTGTCGGAAGCGAGACCGTACTTGCGGTCGAGGTGGCCGAGTCCGCCGCCGAGCGTCAGTCCCGCCACGCCTGTCGACGAGACGATACCTCCAGTGGTAGCGAGACCGAACGCCTGAGCCTCGTGATCGAACTCACCCCATGTCGCTCCACCCCCGACACGAGCGGTTTGAGAGTCCGGATCAACCCGTACGTTGTTTATAGCCGAGAGATCGATTAGCAGGCCGTCGTCGCAGACGGCTTTGCCAGCGATGTTGTGACCTCCACCCTTGACTGCAGTCAGGAGACCGAGCTCTCGGGCGAAGTTCACTGCCCTGATCACGTCGGCAGTTCCCTCGCATTTCGCGACGAGTGTGGGCTCTTTGTCAATCATCGCATTCCAGACCGTGCGAGCTTCGTCGTAACCCTCGTCGCCTGGTTGCAGGACCTCTCCACGAAGTTGATCCCTGAACGATTCGACGGTCGATGTTTCGAGATCGGTGGTCGCAGCCATGATTACGCTCCGTTCTGCCTCTGATGTGGGTCGGGAGAACTATCGAATTATCCCGTGAGAATTCTCCCACGCCGTGAGTGCACCTCCAGTGTACGAACATTGATACCATATAGCACGAAACAGTAGCCTATGCTCGAGGACGCCACTAACCATCCAGACGACGCTCTGGAAGACATGGCGCACCTTTCGCGGTCGGCAAACCGTCTCCAACTCCTGAAGGTGATCGCGACAGGGTCGTACACTCCTCGGATTCTCTCCGAGTCGACCGATATCCCACGTTCGACCCTTCGCCGAATACTGACCGAGATGGTCGAACGTGGATGGGCCGAGCGAACGGCCGACGGCGAGTACGTGGCCACCCGATCGGGCAAATACGTGTCGGTCGAGACTGAGCGATACGTTCGAGCCTTAGACGCGATTCGAACACTCGGGGAGGCGGTGTCTTGGCTGCCGGAAGAAGAACTGACCATCGGCCTCCACCATTTCAGCGACGCGACCGTCCGAAGGCCAGAGCCGAACGCCGTCGGTGCAGGCGATACACGACTAATCGATCTGTTTCGGGTCTCCGACGTGTTTTCGTGCCTCGTGAATACCGCGCCGACCGTGGGTCTGGAACAGGCAATGGTCGAGAGTGTAGTCGACGGTGACCTGCAAACAAAGCACGTCATCACTGCCGACGAACTCGACGTCCTCCGCCAGGACACAGACAGGTCCACTCGTTGGAAAAAGTACGTGGGGGCAGGCGCCAACCTCTACTGCTACGATGGCTCCATTCCCTGCATCCTGTTTATTTTCGACGAGACAGTACTGATAGGGAATCGTCGACTCGAGAGCATCGCGTTCGTCGAAACCGAAAACGAGGTGGTGCGTTCGTGGGGTCACGATCTGATCGAAGCGTATCGGAAGCGTTCTGAATCGCTCGACACAGCCGCGTTCGATACTGACTCAGCAGGTCTATCCGGAAGTGAACCGTGCTGAACACACCCTCTCTATTCAGCACGCAGCTCTCACCAGGTGGGGTCTCTGCGACGTCGAGAGACGAGGGCTTTCGCTGATCCCTGCGAGAACGCGGTCAGACCGACGACGGTCGCCGACTCCCCGTTTCGGGGTTGACGTCTTCACCGTCTCCGACCGGTGCGATCCAGTCGAGGAACGCCCGGAGTGCGCCGGTGAACGTCTCGGGGTCGTCGAGGTTCGAGGCGTGGCCCGCTCCGGGGATCTCGACGACGTCGACGCGGGCGAGGTGGGCGGCGAGTCGCGCCGCGTGCTGCGTGACGAACGGGAGTTCCTTCTCGCCGTAGACGACGAGCGTCGGGACCGAGATGGCCGTGAGGTCGACGGTCACGTCGTGGAACCGCGTCATCGAGCGAACGATCTTGACGAACTCGTCGGTGGTGACCGTCGGCCCCGCCGCGCGCAACGCTTCGACCTTCTCGTAGTCACCGCCGGCGCCGCCGAAGAACCGCTCCGTCAGCCACACGTTGGCCTTCTCGACGCGTTCGAGGCCGAGGAGTCGGACCGGCGGGATCAGCGCGTTCAACACGACGCGACGCAGGAACCACTCGCCGCGCGTGAGGATCGGCGGCGTGAACGTGTCGGCGAGCACCAGACCGGCGATCTCGTCGGGGTACGTCGCCGCGTACGTCTGGGCGATCAGCCCGCCCAGCGAGAGGCCGCAGAGCACCGGTCGGTCGAGCTCTAGCGCTTCGACAAGCGCGCGAAGGTCCGCGGCGTAGAGCGTCGTCGAGTACTCCGCGAGCGGCGACCCGCCGGTCCGTCCGTGGCCGCGGACGTCGTAGACGACGGTCCGGTAGTCGTCTTCGAGCGCTGCGACCTGCTCGTCCCACATCGCGTGGTCGACGAGCGCGGCGTGGACGAACACCACAGGCCGTCCCTCGCCGCGCTCCTCGTAGTACGTCTCGATCCCGTTCGTCTGCACTGTCGGCATGAGAGGAGAGATACGCGCTCTGACGTGATGAACTCGCGGGCGACCAGCACCCCCGTCCCGCTGTCCGCTCTACTCGTTCACCCCGTTTTGCTCACGTCCGTGGCCTTCGAACGCGCTCTCTCGATGACTGCTGGCCGACCGACGAGATCGAAAGTGACGGTCTCGCCGTCGTAGTCGACGTCGGCGACGCTCCCGTGGTCGTGTGCCCACGAGAGCAACGCTTGGGACTTGCCCGTGTTCGGGACGGTGAGCGTCGCCTCGGCGGTCGGAACCGCCGACCGGACGCGGGCGAGGAGCTCGTCGACACCGGTCCCCTCGGTCGAACTGACGGCGACCGGGTCGGCGTCGAACCCCGAACACAGCTCGTGGAGTCGGTCGACGTGCGCGGTCGAACACTGGTCGACCTTGTTCAACACGGGGAGGATCACGCCGTCGGCGTCGTCGAGCACGTCCCGGCAGGTGTCGACCTTCTCGCGGACCTCCGAGCGGGGGTCGCTCGCGTCGACGACGAGGAGGACGACGTCGGCGTGGTAGACCGCCGACAGCGTCGACTCGAAGGCGTCGACGAGCCACGGCGGCAGGTCGCGGACGAATCCGACCGTGTCGGTGACGAGTAGCCGTCGACCGTCGGTCGAGACGCCGCGAGTCGTCGTCTCCAGCGTCTCGAACAGTCGGTCGGCGGTCGCGGCCGTCGTCGCTTCGTCGGGATGATCGGGGTCGGTCGCTCCGTCACCCTCGACGGCGAGGTCGTCGGCGAGTCGTCGCAGAAGCGTCGACTTCCCGGCGTTGGTGTAGCCGGCGAGTGCGACGAGGTCGCGACCCGCGTGTCGGTGGTGCGCTCGTCGGTCGCTCTCGACGCTGCCGAGCGAGTCGAGTCTCCGTTCGACGCGCTGGATGCGTTCCTGGATGTCGAGCACACGGCGGTGCTCCTTCTCGTTCATCCCCGCAACCGTTCGGCGTTCGTTGGCCGCCTCGGCTTCGAGGCGGATCTCCTGGCGGACTCGGGGCAGCTCGTACCGGAGTTCGGCGAGTCGGACCTGCAGTTTCGCCGCTCTCGTCCCCGCGCGCTGGGCGAAGATGTCGAGGACGAGTCGGTGACGGTCGACGAACGGCGTCCCGTCGGGCGCGAGTGCGCGGAGGTTGTGTGCCTGCTGCGGCGAGAGCGGGTTGTCGACGAGGACGGTGTCGACCTCGTGCTCGGCGACGCGGCGAGCTAGCTCCTCGGCCTTCCCGCGGCCGAACTGGTAGGCGGCGTCCTCGGGGCGGGTCTGAGTGAGTTCGCCGACGACGGTGTACCCCGCCGTCTCGGCGAGGGCCGTCAGTTCGGCGGTCGTTCGTTTCTCTCTCGGGTCGTGTCGGGCGGCGACGAGTGCTGGCTGCTGTCGTGACTGTTGCATACGCGTCTGTGGTGCCGACCGCCGTGACGAGACGAACGTGACGGAGCGTCCGAACTGCCCGCCGGCCGGCCGCCGCGGTCAGGTGCGACGGCGAGGGTCGGAGACCGGTGCGTGGTCACACGGGGTGACCGAAGACGAGGGGTCGAGTCGCCGTCCAGCACGAGGGCTGTGTCCGTCGAGCGACGCGACCGGAGGACAGTTCAGTCGAGGAGCATCGGGCTCTGGAGAGTGATTGGACGGGTGACACAAGAGTGCTGTGGTGGTTCGACAACCGGTGGCGCACCGTGGAGTTGGGGAGAGGCGAGTCAGAGCGTCGTCTCGAGCGCGTCAGCCGCCCGAAGCGACAGTGCCGCGATCGTCAGCGTCGGGTTCATCGCGCCGCCCGTCGGGAAGACGCCGCTGCCGACGAGCCAGAGGTTCGAGAGGTCGTGCGTCCGGAGGTCGGCGTCGACGACGCTCTCGGCCGGGTCCGTCCCCATCCGCGTCGTCCCCATGTGGTGGAACGCCGGTCCCGTCTCCGCCGGGCCGACCGACCACTCGACGTCGACGCCGAGCTCCTCGAACACGCGTCGCTGGATCTCGTTCGCTCGCTCTATCGCCGCCTCCGTCTCGCTGTCGACGGACCAGGTGACGTTCGGAACGGGGTTGCCGTGGTCGTCGGTCCGCGAGTCGTCGAGCGTGATTGCGTTCTCCTCGCGCGGGAGCTGTTCGACGAGCGCACCCATCGCGACGTGAGAGCCGTACGACTCCCGTAACTGCCCGAGCAACTCGTCACCCCACGTCTTGCTCCGCAGCGCCTCCATCACGGGCGAGGGGCCGGCGTAGTTGAGAAACTCCAGTTTGAGGCCGTTCACCGGCTCTTCGTCGTCGTAGAACTGGTGACATTCGCTGGTGTTGAACCCGACGTGGTTCTGTCGCGTCGGTCGGTCGAGTCGGCCGCCCATGCCAGCGAAGACGTGGTCCATGAAGTACCGGCCGACGAGCCCCGAGGAGTTCGCGAGGCCGTCGGGGTACTGCGGCGACGCCGAGAGCAGGAGCAGTCGCGGCGTCTCCACTCCGCCGCAGGCGACGACGAACTGGTCTGCCTCCTGCCGGTGCTCGTCGCCGTCGGGTGTGCTGTAGATGGCGGCCGTCACCGACTCGCCGGCGTCGTCGTGTTCGAGTCGCTGCACCGGGACGCGGTCGACGACTCGCGCGCCCGCCGCCTCGGCCTTCTCGACGTGGCGCTCGGCGGTGTACTTCGCACCGGAGGGACACACCGGTTTGCACGTGCCGTAGCCGACGCAGGCCGACCGACCGTCGTATCCTTCTGAGTTTCGGGCGTTCGGAACCGAGTGCATGTCGATGCCGAGTCGCTCGCAGGCCGCCGCGAAGATGCTGTCCGAGTGCGACGGCGGGAACGCCGTCATCGGGTACGGTTCCCCCCGCGGTGGCGCGTAGGGGTTGTCGGCCGCGCCCGCGACGCCGAGTTCCCGCTCGGCGGCGGCGTAGTAGGGTCGGAGGTCGTCGTAACCGACGGGCCAGTCCGCGCCGACGCCGTGTCGCGACGCCATCTCGAAGTCGCGTTCGTGGAGTCGCATCACCATCCCCTGCCAGTGGAGCGTCGTGCCGCCGACGCCCTTGACGCGGGCGGCGTTGAGCGGGTAGTGGCGCTCGCCCGACGAGGTGAACGCGTCGCGCTCGCCACCCATCTCCCAGATGGGCCCACCGTTGGGGCGGACGTGTGCCTCCAGTTGCTCGACGCGTTCGTCCATCTCGAACCGTCGCCCGGCCTCCAGCACCACCACCTCGTGGCCCGCCGTCGCCAGTCGGTGGGCGAGTATCGATCCGGCGGGGCCGCTGCCGACGACGCAGACGTCGGGCCGGTCCGAAGGAGTTCGGTCGACGCCGTCGCCGTCAGCCATCGTCGTCATCACCGTCTTCCGGTTCGCCTTCCATCGACGCCCGCTGGTAGCTCTCGTGGCCGCCGGGGTGGCCGATGGGGTTCTCGATGCCGACGAGTCGACCCCCTGTCGGCGACGAGTAGAAGGCGTACAGCAGGTCGTCGACGACGAACTGTCGAACGCGCTCGGAGATCGGTCCCTCCGGGTCGGGGTCGGCCGTCTCGACGCCGAGTTCCCGCAGGAGTCGGTCGCGGACGACCGGGTCGAGCTCCGAAAACGGTGCGTCGTACCAGCTGTCGGCGAGGCCGTCGAGCTCCCGCGTCGTCTCGACCATCCCCTCGAGGTACGACTGGCGTCCCTCGATGCGCCCGAGCACGAACGTCTCGACGAACGGTCGGTGGCCGTCAACCTGCGAGGGGTACAGCACCTCCGCGGCCGCCGTGAGCGTGTCGAGCACGACCGGCGGTGGCGTCTCCTCTGGGTCCGGAGGCGCCGTCGACGGAAGGTCGTCGAACGACAGGTCGAATCGCTCGTCGACGGCGACACCGGCACCGACGCTCCCGGCGGCCGCGAGCGCGACGAGCGCGTCACGGCGTGTCAGCTCCATCTGATCGCGGATTAGGCTGGCCTAAACTTAAGCACTGTCGTTCGGGGACGAGCCCCCATATGAACTCGTTGTAATTACAGCCACGCTGCTTAGAGTTGGTTCCAGCGAAATGACGAATCCGGGAGACGGACCAAGAGCCGTAACTCGGAGTTCACAATGACATTAGGACTCGAGGTGGAGTACTGGGTCGTCGACGAGAGCGGTCATCTCTGTGATGGCCGTGACCTCGTCGACTGCCACGAGCACGTGAAACCCGAGTTCGTCGGGCCGCTGCTCGAAGTCAAAACTTCACCGCACGAGAACGTGACCGCGCTCGGACGAGAGTTACAGGACACTCTCCGGACCGTCCTGGATGCGGCCGAAGCGACCGGGCGGCAACTCGTCCCACTCGGGACGCCGCTCACCGAACACGACACCCCCGCGACGACCGACAGGGGAGAACTGTACGAGGAGATCTACGGTGAGAACGTCACCAGTCCGAAGAACTGTGCGGGGACTCACATCCACTTCGAGAAGACCGACGTCGCACGGCAGATCGATCTGTTGACCGCGCTCGACCCCACCGTCGCGCTGGTCAGTTCCTCGCCCTACTACTGTGGCTCTCGGACGGCCGCCTGTGCGCGAGCGCAGGCATACCGGAAAGCGTGTGGCGAACGGTTCCAGCAGTACTGCGACCTGTGGCCCTACCCCGACGACGTCGACGCCTGGTGCGAGCGGGTCCAGGAGAACTTCGACGAGTTCGTCGACATCGCCACCGACCGCGGTGTCGACGAGCAGACGGTACGCGAGCACTTTTGCCCCGAGGACACGGTACTCGCGCCAGTCCGCCTCCGACACGAACTGCCGACCGTCGAGTGGCGCGCACCCGACGCCGCGTTGCCGAGTCAACTGCTCCAACTCGCCGAGGGCGTCGACCGACTGATGACACAGACCCAGACGAAGCCCGTCACGCGGGGTGAACCCGGCGTGTTGGCCGACCAAGTTCGCGTCCCTCGCTTCGAGGAGCTCCGTTCGCTCAGCGACGAGGCGATCCACCGAGGGCTCGAGTCGACGCGCGTCTGCGAGTACCTCGATGCGATGGGGTTCGACACCGAACGCTACGACCCCCTGTCGGCGAAACTGTCCGGACCGGACGAGATCGGTCGAGACGAGACGCGGCGACTCCGGCTCAACTGTGCGGCTCGACTCCGTGCGGACGTCGAGTCGCTCGACGAGCAGAGTCGCTCCCATCCGTCGAAGCCGCGAGTTCAGTACTCCGCACCCTGACGCGCCGTCTCGACGTTCCGCTCAGGGAATCCGGACTGCGTGTTCGAGCGTCCCGACGCCCTCGACCTCCACCTCGACGCGGGCGCCGTCTTCGAGCGGTCCGACGCCTGCAGGCGTCCCCGTCGAGATGACGTCCCCCGGTTCGAGCGTCATGTAGGTCGTGATCTCCTCGATAAGTGTCGGCACGTCGAAGAACAGCTGGTCGCGACTCCCCTCCTGGCGGAGTTCGCCGTCGACCCGGAGACGGACCGCGGCGTCGTCGGGGACGTGTTCGGGGTCGGCGACGACCGGGCCGACGGGTGCGGCCCCGTCGAACGCCTTCCCGCGGACCCAGTTGGTCTCTCTGTTCTGGTCGTCGCGGTTCGAGATGTCGTTCAGACAGGTGAAGCCGGCGACGACGTTCATCGCGTCTTCGGAAGCGACGTGACGACACTGTTCACCGATCACGACCGCGAGCTCCGCCTCGTAGTCGAGACGCTCCTTCCCGGCGGGGAGCGTCACCGTGTCACCGTGGCCCGCGAGCGTGTTCGGGGGTTTGAGAAAGAGCAGCGGGCGGTCGGGGACGTCGTTGTCCATCTCGGCGGCGTGGTCGGCGTAGTTGCGGCCGATGCAGACGATCTTCGAGGGTTCGACCGGCGGGAGGACGTCGACCTCGTCGTGGTCGTAGCGCTCGCCGCCGAAGGTGATAGCGTCGTCGTGCCACTCGCCCCGTCGGACCGCCCCTGCGGGGTCACGGAATCGAACGTGATGCATAAACGTGGCTGTGTCTCCCACATCGCTTAGTCCTTGTTACCACGGCGAAGGCGTCGTCCTCGACACGGCGATAGTGACGAAGGCGACGCGGACGACGATAGCGGGGGCGACGGCGCAGCCTCGACATCGGGACCGCCGAACGGCCAGAACCCTCATTCGACGTGCCACCGAACTGTGAGGTATGCTCGTGTACCTGCATCAGTACAGCGAGGACGAGACCAAGGAGACGGTCCGAGAGGGTGACGAGGTCGTCGACGTCTCGACCGACGAGTACTTCGACACCGACAGCCTGGCGGTCGACGAGTGGGAGCGCGTCGACTACGGCGAGCAGACCGTCCTCCGGAAGCCGACGACCTACGAGGACGTCACGCGAGTGTCGCTCCCGGCGGACGTCGAGGAACCCTCGGCGCTCCCCGGTGAGACGATCCAGCTCCGCATCGACGGCGAGACGACGTACGTCGAGAACGCGGAGATCATCGAGATCACCGACGAGACGCCCTGACAGACGGACGACCGTCGACGACCTCCGGCAGCACTGTACCGCTCGCTATCTTTTAGTGACAGCCGGGTGTATGGTCGCACGAACCATGGAACTCACCTGGCACGGTCACTCTACCTGGTACGTCACCGTCGGCGAGACGTCGCTTCTCATCGACCCGTTCTTCGACAACCCGCAGACGTCGATGGACCCCGAGGAGATCGACGACCCGGATTACGTGCTCCTCACCCACGGCCATCAAGACCACGTCGCTCACGCTCACAAGTTCAGCGACGCGACGCTGGTCGCCACGCCGGAGCTCGTCGAGTACGCCAAGGAGAACTGGGACTTCGAGGACGCCGTCGGCGGCATGGGGATGAACCTCGGCGGCACTGTCGAGTGCGGCGACGCGTTCGTGACGATGCACCGCGCGGACCACTCGAACGGCATCGACACGAGCTACGGGACGAGCGCCGGGATGCCCGCCGGGTTCGTCGTCAGCGACACGAAGCCGACACAGGTCGCAGACGAGGAGAGCAACACGTTCTACCACGCCGGCGACACCGGGCTGATGACCGAGATGCGCGAGGTGATCGGTCCGTATCTCGAACCCGACGCCGCCGCCCTCCCGGTCGGCGACCACTTCACCATGGGGCCGTGGCAGGCCGCCGTCGCCGCCGACTGGCTCGGCGTCGACTACGTCTTCCCGATGCACTACGATACGTTCCCGCCGATCGAGATCGAGATGGACGACTTCGAGCGCGAGCTCGACGCCGCGGGTGTGAGCGCCGAACTGCACGCGCTTGACGGCGACGAGTCGTTCACGCTGGAGTAGCGTCCGAACCGCAGACGGTGTTCTTTCGGTACACACGAGCGACCACCGCTTGGGTTACCTTTAGTACGGTAGCAGACGACGTTTCGCCTGCAATGAGCGACATCGAAACCACCACCGTCAGCGAAGAGGGGTTCGGATGCAACAGTCAGGTCGGCGACTTCGACATGTCGATCGACGCCACGGGTGAGACCGGCCCGGACCCGAACTCCGCGCTCGTCGCGACGTACGCCTCCTGTTTCCTGCCCGCCTTCCGCGTCGGCGGCCAGCAGCGCGGTGAGGACGACCTCGGCAAGATCCAGATCGACTCCAGCGCCGACCTCGACGACGACGACGATCTGACGGCTATCCGCTTCGACATCCACGTCGCGGCCGACCTCTCCGACGAGGAGCTCGACGAGATCGTCGAGCGCGCCGAGGACATCTGCCACGTCCACAGCGCACTCCGTGAGGGGCTCCACGCCGACATCACCGTCCACGGCAACGCGTTCTAACTGGACGCCGTCGACGCAGCTCACAGATTCTTTGACCGTCGTTCGACCCGAGAGCGACGCCGAAAAGCAGCGTTATCGTCGGTAGCTTCGATACGTCATCGCCTCGCCGTCGACGATGACAACCTCGCGCTCCTCGTCGTCGTAGCTCGGCGACGGCTCCACCTCGTCGCGGAAGGCGTACGGCATGTTACGTTCTTCCATACCACAGCTATGAGGAGGGGTGGTATAAATATCTTCGTCAGACAGCCGACAGCCGTGTGAGAGAACGGCGACGACCGAAGGCGACGTTCCGGGACTCATGACAAATTTAAGATGGCTTGTCGAGACCGTGCTGAACTCAGAACGCGTATGTCCCACCAGAACTGATATCATGGCAACATAGTCGGCCCCGAACTCGTTGTTCGGCGTTCTCTCCGTGGAGGGGTAGGAGAACGACAAAATGAAGATGAAGTGAGACGCCACGAAGGAGAGGGACAGATGCCGACAGACCGATATCGAAACCAGCGGTTCCGAGCCGTCTGGTTACAAGAGCGCAGATAGAACCCATGAGCAAATCTCTGCTCGGCCCAGGGGAAGGGATGGCCGGGCACGTCTTCGGCCTCGATATGACACGGCGTGTGAGTGGTGACGATACGAACGGGGCGTACTTTGCCCTCGAATTCGAGTTACCACCGGGTGAAGAAATTCCACCCCACATCCACCACAACGAGGAAGAAATCCTCTACGTCATCGACGGTGAGATCGAAAGCCGGGTCGGCGAGGAGACGCACAAAGCACTAGCGGGAGCGTGCCGTGCGATTCCACGAGGAACCGTCCACGCCCAGGCCAACCACGGGCGGGACCCTGCCACACTGCTCGTCATCTTCTCACCACCCCATCTCGAAGAGCTCTTCGAGAGGAGTGCTGAGGTGACCCCGGAAGAGTTCCAGGAACTCGCCGCGGACTATGGCATGGAACCGGTCGAATAACTCCTGAGAGCCGTCCGACAACGGTCACAGATCCGTGTCGGTCTCAGGGGTTTACTTGCGCACTGTTTGATTGCGAAGTGCCATTCTCTACATCGGTCGCGATGATACTGACAGGGTTCGGGTAGACCGAGTGCGAGCCTGCAAGATACACAGCGCAAGTCGGTTACTTGTCAGTTATCTGTTGGCAGTAGTTCTGAGTGACGAACATGAGGTAGGAGCTCAGCGGTTGTTACTTACTTTCTGTCACCCACTCGCCATCCACCTCCTCCTCTCGGATGACCTTTGCTCGGGCTGTAAATTGCTGTTCGCCGTAAAACGAAGAGTCTGTTGTGAACGGGAGCGCGATGGTACGCTTAGTAAGATCTGCGAGGATAACGAAGGTTTGCCTAGTCACGTGATTGTACGCGTCATCAATAAGAAGTTCTGCTCTGATGGTGACGTTTCCGGTGGTATCTCCTTGTTTTTCAACGACCCCCACTACGAGGGCAGTCTCTTCATCAGCTAAGTACGAGCGAACGTCCCGTAGAGTAAATCGCGGCTCTGGTTCGGTCTGAGTGAATAGGCAACCAGCAGTGCCCATACTAAGGATAATTCCAATGGTGGATAGGGCTGTACGCCGGTTCATACCAGACAGTTGAGATAGAGTTGATAATACTGTTTCTGAGACAGACCGGTATTTTCCACCTTTTCACCCATAACTTGTGGTGTATTTGCCCCTTCAAACGTGAAATAGAGTGCAGTAGGTTGCTGAATTCACTCTGTGTGTTGCACGCCGTTTTTGACAGCAGATGGGTAGTTTACGTCGACTGTGCTGAATAGAGAGCGCAAGTCGGATATTGTCCGCAAAGGCGTCAACCAATACATATGCTTATTACCTCGCTTACCAGCGATTCCCACGAAGGAGAAAATGGCTGGGAACCTACAGAGAGTAATGCGCGTGGTCTGTTGCGATTGTACTTTTGAGCAGGTCGTTCGCCCTGAAGATGGAATCTTGCCGTCCGATATCGTCATTGAACACGGGAAACGAAAGGGACACAAGCTCGAGGTATCACCGCTAACTGAATGAGCAAACGCCCCCGAATATGAGGGCGTTGCCGGAATGCCTTGGCGCAATTCACCCTCCTGAGGTCTTGGATGATGAATTGCAATTTACTGTTCTCTCGGTGCTCGGAAAAGAATGACGGCAAAAAATGCGGGTTGATAACAAGATCTCGTATTCGAGTAGATTGCCGAACTCACCCTCGATATTCAGCACACCGATTCTGACAACTCCCCGAGAGTCGACTGAGTGACTGTCTGAATTCTTTTGCTAATCCCTATCAGATCTGCCCTGTGAGCTTTCGCAGAGACGGCGAGACTCGCGACAGCGCGCGGCCGACCGCCCGGACGGTGCCGACCAGCGTCAGCAGCCAGACGAGGAGCGCGAACCACCCCCAGTACCGCGGGACGACCACGAGCGGTCTGAACGCGTTGACACCGGCCAGGTTGACGGTACAGGCCGTGTACATCCCCATTGGGAAGACCCGTCCCCACGCGAGCGGGTTGTACGAGTGGAGACGCCGCCCGAAGCCGAGTCGGGACCACGGGAGCGCGAGCACCCACGCCGGCGGTCGACCCTCGGCTCCGGCGGTGACGAACTTCCACACGTCGAGCGCCAAGAGCAGGGGAATCCACCAGGAGGCGATCGCCCACGCGAGGAACGTCACGCCGATCGTCATCTGGACGTACGGTTCCCAGGGGGGAAACGACGACAGACGAGGACCGAGCGTCGCTCCCGCTAACGTCGTGATCGCCGCCGCCCCCATCAGGATCCAGTAGGGGCCCGTCCAGTCGTCCGGGTTCATCCGCCCCTCCAGGAGTCGGTAGGTGACGATGGCGGCGACGACGAAGTAGAGCACGTACCCCGACCCCCAGTACGCCATGCTCACGGCGACGATCCCCTCTGCGTAGGCCGGGAGGACGTCCGAGAGGAGGCCACCGAGGACGGCGAGCGACTGCATACAGACGATGATCAAGAGGAACGCACCGTCGATCCGCTCGCTGACGTCCGACTCCCAGGTGCCGATGATCTCGGTCGCGAAGAGATAGTAGAGCAAGAGCGGGCACACCGCGACGGTCGTCAGCCAGAGCGCGGTCGCGACGGCGACGCGGTCCGAGAAGAGGAGCAGCTGTGCCCCCACGGTGTTCGTCCCGACGACGAAGGTGAGCGCCCCCCAGTGACGACTGCTGTCCCGGAGCTCGGCGACGACCTGTCCGGGGAACAGTCCGACCTTCACCGCGAAAAGCGCGAGCAGGAGGCCGTAACACACGACGTTGAACGCCGCGAGCGTCTCGGCGACGACCCGACTACCGAGGTCGCGGAAGGCGATAGAGATGATCCCGGTCGACATGACGAAGCCGAAGTACGCCGGGTCGAGCCGCCGGATCGTCTCGCCGAAGCGACGAGCGGCCGACGGGTCCGCAGAGTCGGGTTCGCTGTCTCCGTCGTGGACGTCGTCGATCTCGTCGATCATGGCCAACACTCGTGGGTCTGTCAGTCGCTCCTCCAGCCGGCCGCAAATGACTGTCGCTACGTATCGTCGACAAACCGGCTGGCGAGGTAGAGGTCGACCGGCGAGTGAGGATCGGCTGACGAGAGACGAGCGAGCGCGCGGATCGCCTGAACGCACAGGTCGCCGCCGACGTCGGACGAAAAGAGCCGACAGCGCGGTCGACGACGGTCAGTCGTCTGCGGTCGCGGGTTGACCGTGCTGTATCTCGGTGCCGAGCAGGTCGAGGAACTGCGCCAGCCACTCGGGGTGGTCCGGCCACGCCTGCGCGGTCACGAGGTTGCCGTCGGTCGTCACCTCGTCGACCCACGAACAGCCGGCGGCCTCGACTTCCGGCTGGACGGCGGGGTAGGCGGTCATCTCGTAGCCGTCGAGGACGCCCGCGGCGGCGAGGATCTGCGGGCCGTGACAGAGCGAGGCGACCGGTTTGTCCGCCTCGAAGAAGTGCCGTACTGCGTCGAGCACCTCGTCGTAGGTGCGGAGATACTCGGGGGCGCGGCCGCCGGGGACGACGAGCGCGTCGTAGTCGGCGGGGTCGATCTCGTCGAACGTCGCCGTGAGTTCGAAGTCGTGCCCACGCTCCTCGAGGTACGTCTGATCGCCCCGGAAGTCGTGGATGGCCGTCTTCACCGTCTCGCCTTCCTCCCGCTCGGGACAGACGGCGTGGACCTCGTGGCCGACCGCCTGCAGCGCCTGAAACGGCACCATAATCTCGTAGTCTTCGCCGAAGTCACCGACGATCATGAGGATCTGCTGTCCGGACATGGCGTTCGAATCGTCTCGCCGAGAACCCATAACGGTACCTCCGGGAGCGGCGTCTCCTGAATCGGCGCGTCGAATCGGTAGGGACCGGTCGACGTCGGCCAGTCGGTCGTCTCCGGCGATCGCGCCTGCGTGTTCGTCGGCCGTTCAGTTCTCGAGCACCGTTCCGATGTCGGCGACCGAGTCGAGTACGTAGTCCGGTTGCACGTCCGAGTCGTTCAGCGTCCGCTCGTCGGTGACGCCCGTCCGGACGAGCACCGTCGTCATCCCCGCCCGGGCCCCGAGCGCGATGTCGGTGTTCAGTCGGTCACCGACGACGAGACAGTGCTCGGCGGGAATTCCCAGATAGTCCAGCGCCAGCGACCGGGCGTACGCGTCGGGTTTACCGAGCACGCGGTCGGGGTCGCGCTCGGCGACGCCCGCGACGGCCCGGATGATGGCACCGGAGCCGGGGACCAACCCTTCGTCGGTCGGGATGGTGACGTCGGGGTCGGTGCCGACGAACGGGACGCCGTCGTCGAGTGCGTAGAGCGCGGCCGTCAGTCGGTCGTAGCTGAACTCGCGGTCGATGGAGACGACGACCGCCTCGGCGGCGTCCGGGTCGGCGACGACGTTCAGTCCGGCGTCGACAACCTGTTCGTGGAACCCCGACTCGGCGACGAGAAACAGCGCGTCGTCGGCGTGGTGTTCGCGGAGGTACGACACCGTCACCGTCCCCGAGGTCATCACCTCGTCGGCGTCGACGTCGAGACCGGCGCGGTCGAGCCGTTCGACGTATGCCGCCGGCGCTTTCGTCGGGTTGTTCGAGAGGAACAGTCGTCGGAGGCCGGCGTCGTCGAGCGCGTCGAGCGCCTCGCGTGCGCCGGGGATCGGGGTGTCGCCGCGGACGACCGTCCCGTCGACGTCGAGCACCACACCGCGATAGGTCATTGGAGGCCGTAGGGAGGGCGGCGGATTGAACCTTGCCACCGACGACGTCGGTCGGCGGTCGCTTCGGCGAACCAAAGAACGAATAGCCAGCGACCCTCAGGGCGTCGTAGTGACGAACACGCAGCTGACGCACATCCAGATCGACAACTACGGCCCGTGGACGGTGACGCCGGAGCCACGGAGAGAGATGGACCTCCAGACGCTCCAGTCGCGGCTGTTCGCGGACCTCGCGCAGTTCGTCGGCGGACGCGGCGGGTACGTCTTCTTCACCCGCTTCGACAACATGGTCGCCGTCACGAACGGGCTGGACCGACGGGACCACGAACTGCTGCAGGAGTCGGTCGGCAACCGCTATCCGGTGACCCTGAGTCTGGGCGTCGGCGTCCACGAGACTCCCGTCGAGGCGCTCGAGACGGCGACGGCGTACGTACAGGCCGCCGGGAGCGCACAGGACAGTACGCGACGCGAGGTGCTCGCCGGGGACTTTCACGCCGACGGCGCGGCCGACGACCTCCACGTCGCCCACTTCGACGTCGACGACGCCACCGGCAAGTACACCGACCGTCTCAACGAGTTCGACACGTTCATCCGCATCGAGCAGGGGTACGCAGCACTCATGCGGTACATGCGCGAGGAACACGGCGCGCTCTCCTTCTTCGTCGGCGGCGACAACATCATCGCCGTCTGTCCGGAGCTCTCCGCCCAGCAGTACGCCGCCGCGATCGACGCCGTCGAGGAGTCGGTCGGCGTCGAACTGAAGGTCGGCGTCGGTACCGCGGCGACGCCCCACGAGGCCGGGTTCGCCGCGAAGCACGCCCTCGAAGACTGCCGGCACCGGGGCACCGCCGTCGAGTTCGCCGGTGCGGCCGACCACCCGCTCCCGGACACCGACTGACGATGCCCGCCCGGTCGCTCTACTTCACCGCTCCCGGCGAGGTGCGCGTCCGCGAGCGGCCCGTCCCTGCTCCCGCCTCGGGCGAGGTGCGCGTTCGGACCGTCGTCTCCGCGGTGAGTCCGGGCACCGAACGGCTCGTCTACCGGGGCGACGCGCCGACGGACCTCTCGGCGGACGCCTCGATACCGAGTCTCCAGGGCGACCTGGACTATCCGCTGCAGTACGGCTACGCGGCCGTCGGAACGGTGAGTGCCGTCGGCGACGACGTCGACGACCGCTGGCTCGACCGGACGGTGTTCGCGTTCAACCCCCACGAGAGCCACTTCCTGGCCGACCCCGACGACCTCCACGTCGTCCCTGACGACTGTTCGCTCGAGACGGCGGCGCTCCTCCCGAACGTCGAGACGGCGCTGAACTTCGTGATGGACGGCCGTCCGGTCGTCGGCGAGCGCGTCGTCGTCTTCGGTCAGGGCGTCGTCGGGTTGCTCACGACGGCGATACTGTCGACGTTCCCGCTGGAGCGACTAGTCACCGTCGAAACCGTCGCTCGCCGCCGGGAGCTGTCGCGGTCGTTCGGGGCTGACGAGAGTTTCTCGCCGGACGGGGTACGGGCGGAGTTCTCACCCTCGGAGTCGTCGGTCGACGCCGACGTGCCGACGGGCGCGGACCTCGTCTACGAACTCTCGGGGAACCCCGAGGCGCTCGACGACGCCATCGACGTCACCGGTTACGACGGTCGCGTCGTCGTCGGCTCGTGGTACGGCGAGAAGCGATCTGACCTCGCGCTCGGCGGGCGGTTCCACCGGAGTCGGATCGACATTCGGAGCAGTCAGGTGAGCACCATCGACCCCGACCTCCGCGGCCGGTGGACCGCAGAGCGGCGGTTCGAGCAGGCGTGGCAGTGGCTCTGCCGACTCGACGCCGACCGCCTCGTCACCGACCGGTTCGCGCTCGGAGACGCCGCCGACGCCTACCGTCGCCTCGACACCGACCGGGAACGGACCGTCCAAATCCTCTTTACTTACGGACAGTGATGGGGTGGACATGTATCGCGTGACCGTCGAGCGCTCGTTCGTCGCACAGCACTTCCTGACGGTGCCCGACCCCGGCCCCGAAGGCGAGGTCCACTCGCATCGGTTCACGGCCGAGGTGGGGTTCGAGGGACCGGAGCTCGACGAGTTCGGCTACCTCGTCGACATCGACGCAGTGAAGGCGGCGACGACGACGGTCGTCGACCGCTACCGGGATACGACGCTCAACGACCACGAACCGTTCGCGGGTGAGAACCCGAGCGTCGAGCGGTTCGCACGGATCTTCTGCGAGGCGGTCGTCGCCGAGGTCGACGCCGACGTCCCCGAGCGCGCACGAGTCAAACTCTGGGAGGACGACGAGGCGTGGGCGAGCTACGAGACCGCCCTGTGAGCGACTGATGCGCGTCGGTCTCGTCGTCTACGGCGACCTCGACACGCGCTCCGGCGGCTACGTCTACGATCGGCAGCTCGTCGACCACCTCCGGGAACTGGGCGACGAGGTCGAGCTGTTCTCGCTGCCGGAACGGCGGTACGGCCGGGCGTTCGCACAGAACGTCGACCGGTCGTTCCGTCGCCGTCTCCGTGCGGCCGACCTCGACGTGCTCCTCGAAGACGAACTGTGTCACCCATCGCTCCTCTGGACTAACCGTCGACTCGACTTCGACGCCCCGGTCGTCGCGCTCGTCCACCACCTCCGGTCGGCCGAACGGCACGCTCCTTGGAAGAACGGGTTCTATCGTCGGGTCGAACGACAGTACCTCCGGGGCGTCGACGGCTACGTCTACAACAGCGAGACGACCAGATCGACGGTCGCGGCGCTCGCGGAGCCGTCGCCCGGAGTCGTCGCCTACCCTGCCGGCGACCGCTTCGGAGGAGCACTCTCGCCGGAGACGGTCCGCGAGCGGGCGCGAACACCGACGCTCCGCGTCGTCACGCTCGGCAACGTCACTCCCCGGAAGGGGATCCACACGCTCGTCGAGGGGCTGGAACGAACGCGGGGCGACTGGACGTTGACCGTCGTCGGCGACGACGCGGCCGACTCGGCGTACACGGCGTTCCTCCGGCAGCGGATCAAGCGACTCGGCGTCGCTGGGTCGGTCAGCTTCACGGGACGACTCGCGGACGACGACGTCGCCGACGTGCTCGCGCGGAGTCACGTACTGGCGATGCCGTCGACCTACGAGGGGTTCGGTATCGCGTACCTCGAAGGGATGGCGTTCGGACTGCCGGCGGTGGCGACGACGGCGGGCGGGGCCGCCGAGCTGGTGACGGACCGCGTGAACGGGCTGCTCGTCGAACCCGACGACCCGAGCGCCGTCACCGACGCACTCGCGCCGCTGTGTCGCAACCGCGAGCGACTCGTCAGACTGAGTCTCGCGGCGCTGGACCGCTACCGGTCGCATCCGACGTGGCGCGAGACGGCCGAGACGGTGCAGGGGTTCCTCCGGTCGCTCGCCTGAGTGCTCCTGCCGACACATTCTTTATTTTAATAATATCTTTTTATCCGATGAATACAAGCAGGTAGATAATGAACAGAACGGTATGGGCGTGCCGGAACCAGGTCTCGCTCCGGAGTCGGAGTTCCGGTTACTCGTCGAGCAGGTCGAAGACTACGCAATCTCGCTGCTCGACCCGGCGGGGCGAGTGGTCACGTGGAACGCGGGGGCTGAGCGGCTCAAAGGCTACACCGCCGAAGAGATACGAGGGGAGCACTTCTCGACGTTCTACCCGGAGGAGGCCCGCGAACGACGCGTTCCGGAACGACAGTTGGCGGTCGCCGCCGACGAGGGGCGAGTCGAGGACTACGGCTGGCGCGTCCGGAAGGACGGATCGCGGTTCTGGGCACACGTCGTCGTCACCTCGCTCTGGGAGGACGGTGAGCTCCGCGGGTACGGCGAGGTCATCCACGACCTCGACGAACACAGGCGGGTCGACGAGATCCTCGACCGCATCAGCGACGCCGTCGTCGCCTTCGACGAGCGACTCCGGTTCACGTACGTGAACGACCGGGCGACGAAGTTGTTCGCCCGACAGGAGGAAGAGCTCGTCGGCAGCGCACTCACGGAACTCGTTCCGGCAGTCGAGTCGACGCGGATACACCGCGAGCTGCGGCGAGCGCTCGAGACCCAACAGCCGAGGACTTTCGAGCACCACTCGGAGCTACTGGATCGCTGGGTCGACGTGCGGATCTACCCCTCTGACAGCGGTCTCTCGGTCTCCGTCCAGTCCGTCTCCGAACAGCGTGAGCAGCACGAACGGCTCCGCGAGGAGAAGGCGCTCGTCGAACAGATCCTCGAGGTGAGTCCGATGGCGATGGCCGTCTTCGACGCGACGGGGACGGTCGTCCAGAGCAACGCACGGGCCGAGGCGTTGCTCGGCGAGGAGGGACGGCCGCTGTTGGGCCGCAGTCTGGAGGGGACGGAGGGGACGCTGTACGACGAACAGGGCGACCCGCTGTCGCTCGAGGACTACCCGACCCGGACGGTGCTCGAAGAGGGCGAGCCGGTGCTCGGCTACAAACACGGGGTCTAACTGGAAGACGGGACGTTCCGCTGGCTCTCGACGAGCTTCGCGCCGATACGGAACGAGAGCGGCGACGTCGTCCGGATGGTCGTCGCCGCCGAAGACATCACCGACCTCAAACGGAGCGAACAGCTGTTACAACAGCAGCAGGCGGAACTCGACGAGACGATCGCCGAACTCGAACGGTCGAACGCCGAACTGGAGCAGTTCGCCTACGTCGCCTCCCACGACCTCCGGGAACCGCTGCGGATGGTGTCGAGCTACCTCGAACTGCTCGAACGTCGGCACGGCGAGACGTTGCCCGAGGACGCGATGGAGTTCCTGCAGTTCGCACTCGACGGGTCGAAGCGACTCCAACGGATGATAAACGACCTGCTGGCCTACTCGCAGGTCTCTCGGGAGTTCGACGACGTGGAACCGGTCGACTTCGAGACGGTCGTCGAGCGCGCGAAAGAGAACCTCACCGTCAGTGTCGACCGGACGGGCGCCGAGATCACGAGCGACGACCTCCCGACCGTCGAAGGGAGCGAGACGCTCCTCGTCCAACTGCTGCAGAACCTGTTGAACAACGCCATCAACTACTCCGAGGGGACGCCACGGGTCCACGTGTCGGTCGAGCGGCGAGACGACGAGTGGCGGTTCGCAGTCGAAGACGAGGGCGTCGGACTCGACCCCGAGGAAGGAGAGCGGATCTTCACGCTCTTCTACGGCAACAGCGTCGACGGCGCGGGGATCGGCCTCGCGATCTGTCAGAAGATCGTCGAACTCCACGACGGACGGATCTGGGTCGAGTCGACGCCGGGGGAAGGGTCGACGTTCTACTTCACGCTCCCCTGTGGATGAGAATCACGCCGACGTCGAACGACTGCACTCTTTTTCCGTCGCAACAGACGACGGTACTCCCGAACTCCGACGGCGTACGCACTACTCGACGGTGACCGAGGGGTACCGACGTTCGCGGTCGGTACGCGTCCGGCTGAAAAGCTCGGCTATGCGGTCGACGTATCGGCTTGCACTTGGTTCTCCCACTCGCGCCGTTGGTCCAACTTCTGCCGCCCGAGGTCGGTCAGATGGTAGTAGTTGGTCCGCCGGTCGAGTTGGCCCTTCTCGACGAACCCGCTCTCGACGAGGTGATCGAGGTTCGGGTAGAGCCGACCGTGTTTGATCTGTTGTCCGAAGTCGCGCTCGAACCGTTCTTTGATGTCCTGTCCCGACGGGTGGTCGAGTCCACTGATGACGTATAGCAGGTCACGCTGGAACCCGGTGAGGTCGAACAGCATACTCCTACAGTACGTCCTGCGAGAGCATAGCAATTGTCAATAGTATAGAATATACGGAGCATCTGCTGCCGCAGAAGGACAGTTTCTAGCTCCTTTTTCGTTGAACCGTTCGGCCTCTCACCGCCGACACGAGTTACACGAATCCCGTGCGTCGATTGATGAACTGCGACACACCCCTATTTCAACCAGGCTGCGTCGAGAACAAACATATCGACGTATTGATACGACGTCGGTTGGAACTCGAAACGCGATACGGCCGTACTCCGCTCTGGAGGCGGTCGTGTCGCCTCGTCAGAGGCACTCACCCCTCCATCCCATCCGCTCGCCGTCTCGCAGACGTCCGTCGGTGAACGCGAAGATCGGGAGAGCGATTTCACTCGCCGTGTGAGTTCGCAAGGAAGTGGGGTCGGAGGGATTTGAACCCCCGATCGACTGATATCTCCGGTCTGCCTCGGTACTCCAGAGGGTCGTCAACGCGAACCGATGATCAGTCGGTCGCTCGGAATATCAGTCTGGAGTTCGTCACCGGGCGTTACCTCTGGAGTCAGTCGCCATGCCGGGCTTGGCCACGACCCCTTGCACTTCTTCGTATGGCGAATTGCCTAAAAGGGGTTTCGGTTATCGGTCGTCGTCGGCCCAGTCGCAGTCCTGACATTTGTAGCCCGTGACGAACTCCGTCACGCTGGGCATATATCCGACTTGCAGGACGTTGCCGCCGCACTCGGGACAGTCCCGATCGGCGTCCTCGATAGGTTCGGCCTCCATCGGCTGTTCGCCCTCGATCAGTTTCGCGAGTCGCTTCGGCGTGACCATCCGCCCTTGGACGACGCGGTTGCTCATACGCTGTCGAATCGGCCCAGCCACCTAAACACTCCGTCACGGCACCGCAGAACGAAAGCGACGAGCGAGAGCCGACCCGCTCAGAGCCAGGGAGCGCGAGCCTCGTCTTCGCCGGGGTAGCCGTAGCCGGAGTCGGAGTCGTCCGACTCGGCGGTCGTCGGGTCCGGGACGTCGTCGACCGCCGGGTCCGTCTCGTCGGCGTCGACGTCCGAGGCCTCGTTCTCGTCGTCGCCACCGTCGGGGACGGCGGCGTCCGCGTCGACCGACTCGGACGCCTCGAGCGTCGACCCCGAGTTGGGGTCGAGCGCGAAGACGGCCGTCACGCCGAGCGTGACGAGCGCGATCGGTGCGTCGCTGGGGATGCCGGGGACGCCCAGCACCGACAGCGCCAGCATCCCGAGCGCGACCGAACTACCGAAGCGGAACAGGTCGATGTCGACCACGCCACGCAGGCGAGGTGCGAGCAGCGCCACCGTGAGCGCGAAGGCCAGCCCCACGCCGACGGCGGCGACGGCCGGGAACACCGTCGCCATCTCCGGCGTCAGTTCGAGACCGCCACCGGAGGGGTCGAAGCTCGCGACGAGTCCGAGTCCGATGATGGCACCCGGGCTCGGCAGATACTCGCCGACCTTCGAGGAGGCCGTCTTCGCGGCGATCGCGAGGATGACGATGCCCGCGAACCGCTGGAAGGTGTCGAGATCGAGCACGTTCGCTAACGTCTGGGCGAACATCGCCTCCAGTGCGGCGACCGGCAGGAGGATGGCCGCCAACAGCAGGATCGAGAGCACCTGTTCGCGGCGGGTACCCTCCATCTCCGCGAGGATGACCGCCATCGTCGCCGACCCCCCGAAGACGAGGAGTCCGGTCTCGACGATGTCGGTCGGCGTCTGTAACGCGCCTGCGACGATGAGCGCCGGCAGGATGCCGTCGACGAGTGGGAGCCCCATCACCGTCGCGAGGAGTTTCGTCGCGCCGCCTACCTGTTGCTCGAGTCGGAGAGCGACCGGATGCTGTGAGACACTCATTCGGAACTAACGGCCGTCACCATCGGCCAAACGGCGATACGAACGCAACTCTCCCGAAGCCGCGCCGTCGGATCCGAAAAATCCGAAATTCGACTCCGGTTTAAATGTTCGCCACATCGCTGTAAAGGAGACGCCGGATACGGGGATCATCTGACCGGCAATGCGCGATGCAGCGAGACTGTCGGAGTCCATGTCTCAACTGTGTGGGAGTAAAGTAATAAACGTTGTGTGGGACGTGGCCGCATGTGACAACAGATACTACAGTACACTACTTAAACTCGCCTTGAGAACGTAGCGAATCGGCAATATTCTTCGACACACCGTCATTGTGAACGCGTGACTAGGGTGATTATTCGGGCAGGATTCGGGCGCCTCCGCGGGCCGCCGCCGCCGGAACGCGTTACACAAACGTGACTATTATGGTGGGATTCTCTGTGAATAGAACGCACGGACGTGCTGACTCGCAACGCTTTTGCCCCGGGAGAGTTCACGATTTATATGGCGAACGACGTTCCCGAACGAGAGTCCTTTTCGGAGAAACTGCGCGTACCCGAGTCGTTGACCTTCGACGACGTGTTGCTCCGCCCGATGGAGAGTCGGGTCGAACCCGACGACGCCGACGTCTCGACACGCGTCTCGACGAACGTCGAGCTCAACATCCCTATCCTCTCGGCAGCGATGGACACCGTCACTACGAGCGACATGGCCATCGGGATGGCCCGCGAAGGTGGTCTCGGAGTTCTCCACCGAAACATGACCGTCGACGAGATGGTCGAGGAGATCGGACGCATCAAGCGTGCCGACGAACTCGTCATCGCCCGCGACGACGTCGTCACCGCGAGTCCCGACCAGACTGTCAGCGAGGTCGACACGATGATGGAGCGTGCGGGCGTCTCCGGTGCACCCGTCGTCGACGACGACGACACGGTGCTGGGAATCATCTCCGGCACCGACATCCGACCGTACCTCGAGGTCGGCGAGTCCGACGCCGTCCGCGAGGCGATGACCGACGAGGTCATCACCGCCGGCGAAGACGTCACTGCGCGTGAGGCGCTCGAGCTGATGTACGACTACAAGATCGAGCGCGTCCCCATCGTCGACGAGGAGAACCGCCTCGTCGGACTGGTCACGATGCAGGGCATCCTCCAGCGCCGCGAACACGAGAACGCCGCCCGCGACGACGACGGGTCGCTGCTCTGCGGCGTCGCCGTCGGCCCGTTCGACGAGGAACGTGCCGTCGCCGCCGACGAGGCCGGCGCGGACGTGCTGTTCATCGACTGTGCGCACGCACACAACCTGAACGTCATCGACGCCGCCCGCGCGATCAAAGAGAACGTCGACGCCGACGTCGTCGTCGGCAACGTCGGTACCCGCGAGGCCGCCGAGGCGGTCGTCGACTTCGCCGACGGTATCAAAGTCGGCATCGGCCCGGGGTCGATCTGTACCACGCGCGTCGTCTCCGGCTCCGGCATGCCGCAGATCTCGGCGGTCGCCGAGGTGGCCGACGTCGCCGCCCCCGAGGGCGTCCCCGTCATCGCCGACGGCGGTATCCGCTACTCCGGCGACGCCATCAAGGCGGTCGCCGCCGGTGCCGACGCGGTGATGCTCGGTTCCTACTTCGCCGGCACCGACGAGGCGCCGGGTCGCGTCATCACGATGAACGGCAAGAAGTACAAGCAGTACCGCGGCATGGGCAGCGTCGGCGCGATGAAGTCCGGCGGCGGCGACCGCTATCTCAAAGAGGCCGAAGAGGACGAGGAGTTCGTCCCCGAAGGCGTCGAGGCCGCCACGCCGTACAAGGGGAGTCTCGCCTCCGAACTCCACCAGCTCGTCGGCGGGATGCAGTCCGGCATGGGGTACGTCGGTGCCGTGACCATCCCAGCGTTCAAGGAGAAATCCCAGTTCGTTCGTGTCTCTGCGGCCGGCCAGACCGAGGGCCACCCGCACGACGTGATGATCACGGACGAAGCGCCGAACTACAGTCCCGACGAGTAGCGACGGGACGATCGCCCCCGAGCGTCGTCGACGACGAGGGTCGCCCGGGGATGCGAGTGACGCGTCAGTCGAGTCCGTCTCCTTCGACTTCGCACTTCGGACTGCAGTACCCGTTCTCCGCCGCGTTCGATCCGCCTAACGCGCGGAACGATTCGCCACAGTTCGTACAGTCGTAACTCTCGAAGTCGCTCATGGTCCACCGGGAGTTGTCGCCGGACGGTCAAATCCGTTGTGGCGGTCAGTGCAGACAGAAGCGGCCGCCGCCGACGGTACAGCGGAGACGCGGCTGCGTGTCGAGGTCGGATATACGGCGCCGTCGACGACACCTCGATAAACTCCTCCGAGCCGAGGGAACGCATTAATATCCGTGTGGGGCGTGAACCCTCGATAATGGACTCTGCGGAGTTACGGGGTGCCCTGGAGGACGCGGGGCTCTCGCAGTATCAGGCCGAGGCGTACAACACGCTGCTTCAGTTGGGCTCTGCGAGTGCGACCGAGCTCGCCGACGCGTGTGCCGTCCCGACCGCCCGGATCTACGACGTGTTGCGCGATCTGGAGTCGAAAGACTACATCGAGACGTACGACCAAGATAGTCTTCACGCGCGCGCACGGAACCCCGAGGACGTCCTCGCGGACCTCCGCGGACGCGCGGAGATGCTCGTCGACGCCGCCGACGAGATCGAAGAGCGGTGGGAACAGCCGGAGGTCGACCGCCACAAGGTCAGCATCGTCAAACGGTTCGACACCGTCTTCGACCGGGCGGCCGCGACCATCAGAGACGCCGAGTACGAGGTCCAACTCTCGGTGACGGTTGCGCAGTTCCGCGAGTTGCGTCCGGCGCTGCAGGCAGCCGTCGACAACGGTGCCATCGTCAAGATCTCGATCCACACGCCGCCGACCGAAAGGCAGGAGCTCCCCCCACAGTCGGCGTTCGAAGACGTTGCGACGGAGGTCCGCCACCGGGAGCTCCCGACGCCGTTCGTCGCCCTCGTCGACCGGACCGAGACCTGCTTCGCTCCGCACGCGGGGTCGCTCAACCAGTACGGCGTGTTGGTGGACGACTACACGCTGACCTACGTGTTCCACTGGTACTTCCAGACGTGTCTGTGGGAGGTGTGGGACGTCGTCTACGACGGCCGCCCCGACGACCCACCGATGTCCTACGCCGACATCCGACGCTGCGTCCGCGACATCGAACCGTTGCTCGAGGCGGGCGTCGGACTCACGGTGACGGTCGAGGGGTTCGCGACCGACACGGGCGAGAGCGTCTCCATCAGCGGAACCGTCGTCGATCTCCTCTACGAGGGGATGGGGTCGACGGAGGGGTCGCCGCCGCTGTCGCAGTTGGCCGGACAGGTCGCCATCTCCGTCGAGACCGATCGGGACGTGCTCACCGTCGGCGGCTGGGGGTCGGTGCTCGAGGAGGTCGAGGCGACCCGCATCACCATCGAGGCGATCGAGGAGAACTCCCACGTACTCGAACGGTGAACGACCTAAATTGAACACCAAGTGGTATTTTGATATAGTCGCACGGACCATTGCAGGGCGTGAGTGTTGACACGGCACCACTGACCGACAAATGAGTGACGCACCCCCGCTCGTCCTCGTGGTCGAAGACGAGCGCGATCTCGCCGACCTGTACGCGACGTGGCTGAGCAGCGAGTACCGCGTTCGGACCGCCTACGGAGGATACGAGGCGCTCGACGCGCTCGACGACGAGGTCGACGTCGTCCTGTTGGACCGGCGGATGCCCGGCCTGTCGGGCGACGAAGTGCTGGAGGCCGTGCGCGACCGCGGTATCGACTGTCGCGTCGCGATGGTGACGGCCGTCGAACCGGACTTCGACATCGTCGCGATGGGGTTCGACGACTACCTCGTCAAACCCGTCACGAAGGAGGCGCTCCGGGAGACCGTCTCGACGCTCTGTACGCGAAACGACTACGACGAAGGCGTCCAAGAGCTGTTCTCGCTCGCGTCGAAGAAGGCGCTCCTCGAAGCGGAGAAAGGAGGGTCGGAACTCGAGGAGAGCGACGAGTACGCCGAACTCACCGCGCGCATCGAAGCGCTCCAGTCCGACCTCGACGAGACCGTCGGCGGCGTCGACGACCACGACTCGTTCGTCGGCTTCTATCGGGACCTCGACCGCGAGACGAGCGAGAAAGAGTGATCCGGACCTGTAGCGGCGACTAACGGCGGCCGTACCCCCACGCCTCCATCACGTCGACGACGTCATCGACGTTCCGAAGCCCGGCTCTCACCACCGCCTCGCGGACGTCGAGCGACATCACGTCGTCGCCGCCGAACCGCTCGTCTATCTCCCGTTCCAGTTCGTCCAGCTCCGCCGCCGTCGTCTCGCGAACGTAGACGGGCAGCGCGTCGCGGTCTGCCTTCACCGTCCGCCGCGCGAAGATGAACGGGAGGTCGGCGACGCCGGACCCGTCCGACTGTGTCGCCGACTCGGCGTCGTCTATCTCGTGGACGGGGGTCGCGTCGCCTCCGTTACGACCGGTCGACGGCGACTCCTCGTAGCTGTCACCGCTCGACCCGTAGGTGTCGCCGGCCGAACCGTACCGGTCGTCTTTCGTCATCGAGCCACCTCCTCGGGCGTCGCCGCGGCGTCGACGCTCCCTTCCTCGACGATACGCGCGACCGCCTCGAACTGGTCGAGCAGGTCCTTCTCGTAGTCCCGGAGTTCGCGCGTCTCCGAGGACTCCGCGAAGGTGAACAGATCCATCTGCGCCTGCCACGCCTGTTTCAGCACGTCGCGCTTGCGGATACCGAACGGCGTGACCGGTTTCCCCTCACCCTCTAACTGCTCGCGCACCTCGCGGTAGATGTTCGAGTCGCCCACCTCGTTGGGGACGACCGCGACGATGCCCAGCCGAAAGTCCTCGTCGAACGTCTGGAAGCCGCGCTGCATACTGTCGAGCGTGTCTTCGAGACCGTCGATCGAGACGCTCCCCTTCCGGGTCAACTCGATGGGGATGACGACGTCGCGGGCGGCGACGAGCGCGTTGTCGACGAGCACGTTGAGCGTCGCCGGCGGGTCGATGAGGAAGTAGTCGTACTCCGCTGCCAGCGGCGCCAACGCCGACCGGAGGCGGAACTCTCGGAGGTTCGTCCCGCGGGCGGCCATCTCGCTTTCGATGTTGGCCAGTGCCTCGTGAGAGGGGATGAGGTCGAACGCGCCGGCGTCGACGACGAGGTCGCTCGCGTCGCCGTCCTCCGCGAGGAGCACGTCGCCGAGGTGGTCGCGGTCGCCGGTCTTCAGCTCGCCGTAGCCGACGTGGTCGGTGAGACTGCCGAGTTGCGGGTCGAGGTCGACGACCAGCACGTCGGCACCGCGTCGTCCGAGCGCCGCGGCGGTGTTCGTCGCCAACGTCGTCTTTCCGACACCACCGGATTCGCTCCACAGAGTGACAGCCCGTTTCATACGCCGGGTCTACCGTAGAACCCTACATAAAGTTCCGTCAGACACTCGTACCGGAGAGTACAGATAGAGAGATATCCAGACATTTCTCCAGACAGCTATCCAGCTATCTGTAGAGACAACCGAGAAATAGCAGCCCAATCGGTGAGACTTCGACTGTGGGGTCGTTACCGTCCCGTTCGGGGCTCACAGCGGAATGGTCGTCCCGACGTCCGCCTCGCTCGCGCGGTCGAGCAGCTGTTCGGCGGCCGCGGCGTCGAGCACCGCCGACCCGACAGAGTCGACGACGAGTATCTCGTCGGCCGTCGCTCGGCCGACCTCCCCCTCGAAGACCGCAGAGAGCGGGTGGAGGTCCTCGACCTCGAAGCCGACGGCCGCGAGGTCTCCGACGGTGACGGCCTCCTCGGGGACGTCGGCGAAGACCCGCGCCGCTCGCTCTATCGTCCTCGCGTCGAGTTCGCGCATCGACGGCGTGTAGGCACCGACGGCGACGACCAACGTCCCCGGTTCGAGCGCGTCGCCGTCGAAGACGGGATCGATGCTCGTCGTCGCCGTGACGACCACCGACGACCCTGCGAGCGCCGCCTCCGGCGAGTCGACCGCCGTCGCTTCGAGACCCTCCTCGCGGAGCGCCGCCGCGCAGGCCTCCCGCGAGTCGCTCGGCGAGTAGACGGAGACGCGTTCGACGTCCGTCGCCGCGGCGATCGCTCGCGTCTGCCACCGCGCCTGCGTCCCCGCGCCGACGACGCCGAGCGTGACCGGTTCGCTCGCCGCCAGATGCGCGGCCGCGAGACCGCCGATACAGCCCGTCCGTGCGTTAGTGACCCGCGTCCCGGCCATGTAGGCCGCCGGCAGCCCCGTCTCCGCGTCCGCCAGTGCGATCGTCGCGTTCACCGTCGGCAACCCCCGTTCGGCGTTGCCCTCGTGGACGCTCGCGAGTTTCGTCGCGAAGTAGGTCGCGCCGTGAACGTAGGCCGGCATCGTCAGCGCCGTCCCGAGCGGGTCGTCGCCAACGAGACCCCTCCCGATGGGGTAGTGCGGGCGCTCCGGGCGTTCGACCTCGCCGCGACCCTGCTTGACGAACGCCTCCTCGAGCACTGGGAGGAGCGACTCGAGGTCGAGTACGGCGGCGACGTCGTCGTCCGACAGGAACCGAACCATACTCCCCCGTTGCGCCGGGACCCAGTTAGCGGTTGTCCCGTGCCAACGTTTATCAGATGATGTGCAGTAGCTCCCCCATGACCGTCGTCGTCGTCGGAGGGGGGATCGTCGGACTCGCGAGCGCCTACTACCTCGCGACTCGCGGCCGAGACGTCGTCGTCTGCGAGAGGGGGACCGTCGGCGGTGGGAGCACCGAGCGCTCGGCCGGCGGGATCCGCGCACAGTTCTCGACGCCGGTGAACGTCGAACTCTCCGTCGAGAGCATGCGGGTCTGGGACCGCTTCGAGGCGGAGTTCGGCGTCGACATCGGCTACCGGCAGGTCGGCTACCTCTTTCTCGCTCGGACGGCGGCGACCGCCGAGGCGTTCCGCGAGAACGTCGCGATGCAGCGGGAGCGGGGCGTCCCGAGCGAACTGCTCGACCCCGAGACCGCCCGCGAGCACTGTCCGGCGTTGCACGCAGAGCAGTTCCAGGCCGCCACCTACTCGCCGACCGACGGCTTCGCCGATCCGTATCTCGCCCTCCAAGGGTTCGCGACCGCGGCCCGAGAGGCAGGAGTCGACGTTCGCACGAAGACGCCGGTGACGGCGATACACCGCGAGCGCGGCGGGGCGGGGCGAGTCACGGGCGTCGACGCGGGCGGCGAACACGTCGAGGCGACGCACGTCGTCGACGCCGCCGGCGCGTGGGCGGCGGACGTCGCCGCGCTGGCCGACGTCGATCTCCCCATCGCGCCGCGGCGCCGACAGGCGCTGGTCGTCGACCCCGAGACGCCCCTCCCGGAGGACGTTCCGCTGACGATCGACCTCGACACGGGGTCGTACTTCCGTCCCGAGCGGGAGGGGGCAGCCATCGTCGGCGGACACTTCGAGGCGACCGATCCGGACCAAGACCCCGACGACTACTGCCAGTCGATCGACCTCGAGTGGGCCGCGACGGCGCTCGAACGCGCCGCCGACTGTGCGGGCTACTTCGGTCCCGACTCTCGTATCCGACGCGGGTGGGCCGGCCTCTACGCCGTCACGCCCGACCACCACCCCATCGTCGAGGAGACAGTCCCCGGGTTCGTCACCGCCGCAGGGTTCTCCGGCCACGGCTTCCAGCACGCGCCGGCGACGGGACGGCTCGTGGCGGAACTCGTCTGTGACGGCTGCGCGTCGCTCGTCGACGTCGGCGACCTCCACAGCGACCGTTTCGTCGACGGGGAGAGTCTCGTCGAACGCAACGTCGCGTAGCGGTCGTTACTCGCCGATCTCGTCGACGGCGACGTTCACGGACTCCGGGAGGTCGTCGATGAGGACGACCGCCTCGCCCTCGATAGCCTGCGTGTCGTCTTCGGTGTAGACGTCGGTCGTCAGTCGGTAGCGGTCGCCGCCGAGATCCTCGACGATCTCACAGGAGGCCGTGGCCCGACTGCCGATCTCGACCGGTGCCTGGAACGAGAGATCCTGCGAGAGATACACCGTCAGCCCCGGGAGTCGAGCGAGTGCGGCGCTGACGAGTCCTGCAGCGAGCGCGCCGTGGGCGATGCGCCGCCCGAATCGGGTCTCCGCGGCGTACTCGTCTTCGAGATGGAGACGGTTCGTGTCGCCGGTGCTCGTCGCGAACCGTTCGACGTCCTCCCGACTGAGGGTCTTCGTGAACTCGGCGACGTCGCCGACGGCGACGCGCCCCCGCTCGAGACACCGACACTCGAATTCCCACTCGGGGTCTTCGAGCGCCGTCTCCGGACGGACGACGTACGTCGTCTCTTCGGGTGGTTTCGACGCTGGTTCGGGGCGCGCGTAGCGCGGAAGGTAGTACGAGAGGTCGGTCGTCGCGAGCATCCCGACGAGTTCGTCCCCGTCGGTGACCGGGAGATGTTCGATTCGCTCTTCGCGAAGCAGTCTCGCCGCCTCCGTGATGTCGTCGTCGTAGCCGACCGTGACTAGCGGTTCGGAGGCGAACTCCGAGACGGTCGTCGTGTCGGGGTCGGTGTCGGCAGCCAAGATGTGGGTGAGGTCGGATTCGGTGACGATACCCACCGGGTCGCTGTCTCGGCACACGATGAGTGAGTCGACCTCTCCCTCGACGAGTTTGACGGCCACCTCTCGGGCCGTCGCATCGGGTGCAATCGTCCGCACGTCGGCAGTCATAACTTCTGACACGGGGATGGAGACGAGCATCGTGTACGAAACGGAACACGTACTGGTATGCTCTTTGGGCGAAATATCGGAAAGAGCGTCAGGAGGGACTGTCCCGTTCTCGTAGCTTCTCGGGTGGGGTGCCACCAGAACCCGACACTGTGTATCTCCGTATGGGATTTATTCGCCGTCCTCCTCCGAGGGCGGCGCTCGCGGGTTACGACGAGACGAACGTCTCGATGCGGTCGAGCGCCTCTCTGAGGTCGTTCATCCCCGTCGCGTACGACACGCGGAGGTGGCCCTCGCCGCCGTCGCCGAAGATCCGACCGGGGACGACGGCGACGTTCTGCTCTTCGAGGAGCGCCTCGGCGAACGCCTCGTCGTCGCCGCCGCAGTGGGGGAACGCGTAGAACGCGCCCTTCGCCTCGAAGCAGTCCAGCCCCATCTCGTTGAACCGCGAGAGCACGAACCGGCGACGCCGGTTGTACTGCGTCCGCATCTCGACGACCTCGTCGTCGCAACTGCGCAGGGCCTCCAGCGCCGCGAACTGCGCCGTCGTCGGGGCCGAGAGCATCGAGTACTGGTGGATGCGGTTCATGGCGCCGATGGCGTCCGACGGACCGAGCGCGTAGCCGAGTCGGAGCCCGGTCATCGCGTAGGCCTTCGAGAACCCGTTGAAGACGACCGTCCGCTCGCGCATCCCGGGGAGCGTCGCGATGGAGGTGTGCTCTCCCGAGTACGTCAGCGCCGCGTAGATCTCGTCGGCGAGGACGGCGAGGTCGTGTTCCCGGACGAACTCGGCGACCTCCGCGAGGTCCTCGCGGTCCATCGTCGCGCCGGTCGGGTTGTTCGGATAGCAGAGCACGAGCACGTCGGCGTCGGCCGCGCCAGCCGCCTCGAGGTCCTCGTACGTGAGTTTGAAGTCGTTCTCCATCCGCGTCGGCACGGCGAGCGGTTCGCCGCCGGCGAAGACGACACCCGGGACGTAGGAGATGTACGACGGCTGGTGGACGGCGACGGTGTCGCCGGGGTCGACGAGTGCCCGCATCGCGACGTCGACGGCCTCGCTCGCGCCGGAGGTGACGAGGATCTCCTCGTCGGGGTCGTACGACTGGTCGTACCGGGTGACGTGCTCGGAGATGGCCTGTCGAAGGTCACGCCGACCGCGGTTGGCGGTGTAGGAGGTCTTCCCCCGTTCCAGCGAGTCGATGGCGGCAGACCGGGCGGCCCACGGCGCGCTGAAGTCGGGTTCGCCCACGCCGAGAGAGATGACCTCGTCTTTCTCCTCTGCGAGTTCGAAGAACCGCCGGATACCCGACGGTGGGACCTGCTGCACTCTGTCTGCGAGCTTCATGGTGAGACGGAGAGACGGTCGTCGTCGTCGCGGTCGCCGAACTCGATGCCCCGCTCCTTGTAGGTCTCCATCACGAAGTGCGTCACCGTCTGGGTGACCTCCGGGATCGGCGCGATCTGTTCGGAGACGAAGTTCGAGACGTCGTGCATCGAGTCGCCCTCGACGTCGACGGCGAAGTCGTAGTCGCCGCTGATGAGTCGCAAGGAGGCGACCTGCGGGAACTTCGTGATCCGCCGGGCGATCTCCTCGTACCCCGTCTCGCGGTCGAGTTCGACGTTCAGTTCCACCTCTGCCTGCACGTGCTCCTCGTCGACGCGGTCCCAGTCGACGACGGCCTGGTAGCCGCGGACGGTACCGTCGGCCTCCAGTTCCGCGATGAGAGACTCGACCTCCGCCGCGTCTCGTCCGATCTGACGTGCGAGGTCGTCGGTGTCTTCGCGGGCGTTCGACAACAGGAGGTCGAGGAGTTCTCGTTTCGCGTCCATACCAACCCCCTCTCCGTCACGGACAAAAGTGTTTGCCACCGCCGCAATACACGGCATGGCACGATACGAAACGGCGATTCGGTTCCGCGACCTGCGTCAGCGCTCGCGGAGACGCCAGTTCGCCTCGAGTCCGCCCCACGTCAGCGCGGCCAGCGCGCCCAGCACGACGGCGAACACCTCGGGAACCCCCATCCAGACGGGCGTGATGTACATCAGCCCGTTCAGATACTTCCCGGGGATGAAGTTCTTGACGGCGATCCAGAACTGGTCGCCGACGTTCCCGGTGCGAGAGTCGACGTCGGCCGACTGGGCGCTGGGACCGTTCGTCGACTCGTCGCCCGTCCCCAGTCGCTCCGCCTCGTAGGGGAAGGCGATGTTGACGTCCCAGACGATCTCGCCGTTCTCGTCGACCTCGAAGACGCGGTTGCCGTTCGAATCCGAGATCAGCGTGTGACCGTTGGGCAGGCGATCGGCGTCGCGGGGCCACTGCATCCGGGCGTCGCGCCAGATCCACGTCCGTTCCCACTCACCGTCGTCGGTGCGCTGGTACTCGAGGACGCGGTTGTTCTCGCTGTCGGCGACGATCGCCGCCGGGCCGCCGTTGCTTTCGTTGATGAAGTCGGGGTTGTGCTGCTCGTAGAGGACGCTGTAGTCGTCCTCCTCGCCGAGCGTCCACTCCTTGTCGAGCGACGTCGAATTCGGTTGCAGGAACACGACGCGGTCCATGTTCCGCGGACTGACCATGATGCGGCCGTCGTCGAGCACCTCGACGTCGTTGATGTGCGACCAGTCTTTCGGGAACTCGCCGCCGGTGTCCTCGGTGGAGAGCGATTCGGTGGCGTTCCAGCGCCACTCGACCTCGTCGGTCTCGGTGTTCACGACGAACACGCCGTCGAGGAAGATGTCGGCGACGACGAGATGCGTCTCGTTGAGGCGGTCGACGTCGTGGTAGCGAGTCGCCTCCTTCCCCGGCGTAGCGTGACCCCAGACCTGCTCGGACTCACCGGTCGAGAGGTTCACTCGCTCGACGCCGTTGTACGTACAGGCACCGGCCTCGCTGTGGACGTCGTAGTACGTGTCCCACGTCTCCTGATCGACGCCGTAGTCGCTCGGGTTCCACTCGGTTGGGCACTCCTCGGATTCGAGGTGGTCCGCGTAGGAGTACTCGACGGTCGCCTGTGTCCCCTCAACGGGGTCGACGTCCCAGTATCGGGTGTGGGAGTCGTTGTAGTAGAGAACGCTCCCGTCGGGGTTGAACGCGACCAGTTCGGCCAGGGCGCGCGGGCCTTCGCTTCGTTCGCCGCGCCAGGAGTTCGAGTCGGTGGCGACGACGGTGATGCCGTCGGCCTCGGGGGCGATCGGGTCGTCGGTGGTGACGTCGCCGTCGCCGGTCAGGTGTGACTCGAACGTCGTCTCGGACGACGACTGTGCGAACCCGTAACCGACGCCGACCACGGAGAGGACGATCACCGAGGCGAGGGCGATCCGAAGGTGGCGTTTGGAGATCCTGCTCATGTCGTCGTGTCTGCGTCGAAAACTGCTGTCGACTGGTGGCTCGTGTTCCGGTCCATCAGAGGAAGGGTACGAGACACCCAGGTTTGAGCGTTCTGTCTTAGTCGTTCGAGCGGGCCTTGTCGAACTGCTGGGCGGGGAGTCGAAGCTCCTCCAGCCCCGGCAGCGACTTCACGTTGTAGATGATCTTCAGTTCGTCCGTCTTCGGCACGCTGATGCAGGAGAGTCGAAGTCCGCGGTCGACCATCTCCTGCGAGAGGATGTGGTTCGAGGGCATCTCCACCTCCCCCTCGACGACGGCGATGGCGCAGTTCGCGCACGCACCGCCGCGACACGCGTAGGGCCACGGGTAGCCGCACTTCTCGGCCGCGGCGAGCAGGTTCTTGTCCGAGGTGAACGACAGTTGGCCGTAGTCCTCGGGATCGAGGTTCGCGTCGGCCGCCTTCTCGAATAAGTCGTCGTCGCCGAGGTCCCACCCGTGGTCCGCGAGCGTCTCGTAGTTGAGATACTCGACGCGGTAGCCCTCCTCCTGCTCGTCGTCTTCGTCCTCGTGGTCGGCATCGTCGGCGCCGCCGGCACCGTTAGTCGCCTCGTGTGCGGGGTCGTGGCCGTTCCGGCTGGCAGTGTCGTCGTTCGCTCGGTCCGCACGCTCGATCTCGAGCGGTTCGTCGGCGTGGCCGTCTTGGATCTTCTCGTAGGCCGTCTGGACCAACAGGAACTCGCGCGTCGACCCGCCCTGGTCGGGGTGAGCCTCCTTCACTCGCTTTCGGTACGCACGGACGACCTCGTCGTCGTCGGCGTCCGACTCGATGCCGAGAATCTCGAACGGAGAATCCACACGCGTGATTAGGGGGGGCGAGCCATAAATGCTGATTCATCGGCGACTGCTGCCCGCTCCCTTCCCGGTCGCGTCGACAGGGTAGAGGCAGTCACCCCTCCAGAACCGATTAGTCCGTGACGGTCCAAGGGACAGACGACCATGGTGACGATGGAGTCCGACTCAGAACTGACGCGCGGGGACGCCGCACCCGCGTTCGAACTGCCCGGAACCGACGGCGAGACGTACACGCTCGACTCGTTTGCGGACGAGGAGGCGCTGCTCGTCGTGTTTACCTGCAACCACTGCCCCTACGCACAGGCGAAGATCGACCTCCTGAACGACGTCGCCGCCGAGTACGACGACGTCGCCGTCGTCGGCATCAACCCCAACGACGCCGAGGAGTACCCTGACGACTCCTTCGAGACGATGCGCGAGTGGGTCGAGGAGGGTCGCATCCGGTACGACGCCTACCTGCGCGACGAGTCACAGGAGGTCGCTCGCGAGTACGGCGCGGTCTGTACGCCCGACCCGTTCCTGTTCGCCCGCGAGGGCGACGGGTTCGTCCTCGCGTACCACGGCCGCGTCGACGACGCGCTCAACCCCGACGACGACCCGACGGAGTTCTACATCCGTGAGGCCATCGACGCCGTCCTCGCCGACGACGACGTCCCGTTCGAGGATATGCCCTCCCGCGGCTGTTCGATCAAGTGGAAGAACTGAGAGGACGACCGGCCGACCCGAGCGTGTCTACTCGGCCGTCGACCGGACGTCTTCGAGGGCGTTCCGGGCGTTCTCGATGGCGGCCTCCCGCTTCGCCGGATACGCCTCGACCTTCGCACGGAGGGTGAGACCCGCCCCGCGTCTGACCTCGCCTTTGAACGCGGCCTGTTTGTCGAGCGTCAGGAAGAACGCGCAGTTGTCGTCGACGCGGTCGTCGAGTTCGTCCATGACGGTCTCGACGTCGGGGAGTTCGCTGAGTCTGGTGAGCACGTGGCGGATGTCGTCCGCGCGCTCGACGCGGGCCGAGAGGACGACGATGCGGTCGCCGTGGTGGCCGGCGTTCTCGACGCGGTCGATCTCGAACTCCTCGGGGAGGAACGTCCGGACCGCCTCGGTGACGCGTTTCTCGTCTTCGGTGGCGTAGCAGAACGTACGAAGGTCGATATAGTGAAACGGCACGCTCGACATGAAGAGTGCTACGAGGGCGGAGGGAAAAAGGCCTGCTTCTCGGGCGTCGCGTCGACGTCGGTTACGCTTCGTCGGCTTCGTCTTCGTCGGCGTCGACGTCGTCTGCGGCCTCGAGCTGGTCGGCGGCGATGCCGACCTCCTGTCCGTCGTCGAAGCTAACGGTGTAAGTTGCTTCGCCGAACATCGACTCCATCACCTGTGTGATGGTGCCAGTCTCGCCGTCGAACTCGCTGTGCTTGTCGTTCAGGACGACCTTGTCGTCTTTCTCGAAGCTCATACCCGACCTTCCGCCGCTCCGAATAAAAGGCCGATGATTCCCCTGCGGACGGCGTCGAAGCCTTATTTTTCCGTCCCCATCTAGAAGAGGGTATGTCACTCTCACGTCGTCTGCATCGCCGTCGACCACCCGACCGTCACGAGGAATGACGACCGTCGACGAACTCTGGTTCCTCGCGGACGAAGCGAGTCAACAGGCCGAACAGGCGTACCACACGCTCGACGACCGCCACGACGGGTTCGTCGAACACGAGCGGACGAACCGAGTGTCGCGTCCCCGGTTCCGCACGCTCGCGACGCGGATCAAGCAGTGCGGCGCGCCGTTCGGAGCCCACACCATCGTCTACCGCGACTCGGGCGAACTCCTCTTGGTCCGCCACGAGGGCGTCGACAAGTGGGTGCTCCCCGGCGGCGGCGTCAGGCCCGACGAGAGCTTCCGCGAGGCCGCCGAGCGCGAACTCGCCGAGGAGGCCGGCGTCGACGCCGACTACGACGGGTTGGCGATGACGACGCGCGTCAGCGTCGAGTGCGACAGCTACCGGACGTGGGGTGTCCTCCCCGTCTTCGAAGCGCGTGCGACGTCGTTCGAACCCACCGTCGCCGACCCCGACGACGAGATCTCCGCCGCCCGCTGGTTCGCCGACCTCCCGCCGGACACCCGCGACCGCGCCGACCTCGTCGCGTGGCGTCGACGGCAGTCGTGGTAGCTAAACGGAACCGGCGTCTCCCCCCAGATATGGGACTCATCAGCGTCTCCTGTCCAGCTTGCGGCGCGTCGACCTACCTGTCGCTCCCGACGGGGCGACGGTTCGTAACGGCGGAGCCGGGAGAAGGCGACGACCGGCGAGACGACCTGACCGAGACGACGGCGACGTGCGACAGCTGTGAGACGACGTTCCCGGTCGTTCACGGGCCGGAGCGGGACCGGTAGGCGTTCGGATCGATCATCGGTCGAACCGGGACCGGCCTCAGTCGGCCTGCGTCTGGACGCGGTGGTAGGGGGTGTGTTGGATCGACTCGCGGAGTTCGCCCAGCGAGTCGCCGCTGCCGCCGGTCATCGTCGAGACGACGGCGAACACCTCCTGTCTGGAGACCTTCACCCCGCGGTCCGAGAGGGCGTCCTCCGGGTTGGCGAGCAGTTCACGGAGCGTCCCGACTGCGAGGAGATACGGGATCCCCCACGCCGCGACGGTGTTGCCGTCGGTCAGCGGGACCGTCTCGAGGTAGGTCTGGGCGTCGTCGAGGAACGACCGGGCGTGTCGGGCCGTCCGCGCGACGACGTTCGCGGCCTGCGGTTCGTGTTCGGGAGCGACGACCTCGTCCTGTGGGACCCCCTCGTCGGCCAGCCAGTCGGCGGGGAGATAGACGTTGTTCTCCTCCTCGTAGTCGCTGTGGACGTCCTTCGCGATGTTCACCAGTTGGAGGAGGAGGCCGAACTCCTCGGCGGTCTCGTAGAGGCGGTTGCGACGCTCGTCGTCGATGTCGCCGCGCGTGACGAGGTTGGTGATGAGATTGCCGACCGTTCCGGCGGCGTAGTAACAGTACTCCTCGAGCTCTTCACGCGACTGGATGCGGAGCCCGTCGGTGTCGGCGTAGCGCTCGACGAACATCGCCATCCCCTGGACGAGTTCGCGGGCCGGCGGGATGACGGCCTCTCGGACGTCGGCCGGGAGTGCCTCGAACGTCCGGACGACACGCGTCGCGTTGATGACGACGTTCCAGTCCTCGGTGCGCTCTTCGGGGACGTACGGTTCGACGGCTTCGACGAACGCCTCGATGTCGGTGTCGTCGTCGGGGTCGAGCGCGGCGTCGTACAGCCGGAGAATATCTGCTTGGTCGGCCGGGGGGATGTGGCCCGCGTCCTCGACGGTGTCGGCGATCCGACAGACGAGATAGCCGACGCAGATGTACGACGACATCGGTTCGTCAAGCACGTCGACGGTCAGTGCGAAGGTGCGTGAGACGCCCTGTACTGACTCGTGGCACCACGCGAGGTCAGCCTCGTCGCCGGGCGGTCGGTCGAGTGTGTCTCCAGACATTCAAGTGAAAGGGCATTGGAATCGGGGGATAAAAAGTGTCTTGCCCACACTGCCTCTGTCGGTCACCATGAACCATGTAGAAAGCCTAAAGCAGTGAGGCCCGAACGTGGGGTTATGGACTTCAGCCTCTCCACTGAACAGAAGCAGATTCGCGACATGGTCGCGGAGTTCGTCGACGAGGAGATCAAGCCCGTCGCCGCCGACATCGACGAGACTGACGAGTTCCCTCGAGAACTGGTCGACGAGATGGCGGAACTCGGACTGATGGGGATGCCGTTCCCCGAGGAGTACGGCGGCGCGGGCCTCGACTACCACTCCTACGCGATCGGCCTCGAAGAGATCTCCCGCGGTTCGGGCGGACTGGGGACCATCGTCGCCGCCCACACCAGTCTCGCGGGCAACATGCTCTACGAGTTCGGAGACGAGAAGCAGAAGCAGGAGTATCTCACGCCGCTGAACGAGGGGACCGACGTCGGCGCGTTCGCGCTCTCGGAGGCCGGCGCGGGCAGCGACGTGCCGGCGATGACGACGACGGCCGAGAAAGACGGCGACGAATACGTCGTCGACGGCGGCAAACTCTGGATCTCGAACGGCTCTGTCGCCGATACGGTGACGGTCTTCGCGAAGACCGACCCCGACGCCGGCAGGAAGGGAATCTCCTCGTTCGTCGTCCGTCCGGAGGAGGACGACGGCTTCGTCGTCGAAGGGACCGAGGACAAACTCGGCGACAAGGGCTGTCCGACGGCCGAACTCCGCTTCGACGACATGCGCATCCCCGAGGACCGTCTGCTCGGCGAGGAGGGCGACGGGTTCGTCCACGCGCTGAAGACGCTCAACGGCGGCCGCATCACCATCGCTGCCCGCTCTATCGGCATCGCCCGCGCGGCGCTCGAAGACTCGCTGCAGTACGCACAGGACCGCGAGCAGTTCGAGCAGCCCATCTCGGAGTTCCAGGCCATCCAGCACAAGTTGGCCGACATGGACACGAAGGTCCAGTGCGCCAAACTGCTCATGCACCGGGCGGCGGACAAGAAGATCCGCGGCGAGCGGTTCATCAAGGAGGCCGCACAGGCGAAGCTCTACGCCTCCGAGATCTCCCGCGAAGTGGCGAACGAGGGTATCCAGATTCACGGCGGCTACGGCTACACGAAGGACTTCCCGGTCGAGCGCTACTACCGCGACGCCAAGCTGAACGAGATCTACGAGGGGACGTCGGAGATCCTGCGTAACACTATCGCCGCGCAGCTGCTCGACTAGACGGAACCTGTTTTCTGGAGCTCTTTTAGTCCCCAGTGGTGGAATATCCACCGGGTGTACGCCTCGGTCCACGCGGCGCGCGTCTCCACCGGCAGGTCGGCCTCCGTCACCTCGAAGATGGCCGTCGGGATGCCGAGATCGGCCCGCGCCTTGTCGGCGATCATCGCGAGGTTCTTGCTCATCGTCGTCGTGACGAACGCGTACCTCGGCTTTCGCGATTCGGGGACGTAGTTCTCGTTGAGGTACGCCGTCGCCTCCTCGGCGTCCGGCCCCATCGTCCCCCGCTGAGAGTGAAAGATGTTCTGCCCGACGTAGCCGTCGTCGTCCGCCTGGAACCCCATCGAACTGTGGAGGTCGACGAGCACGTCCGGGTCGTGGCGGACGATGGTGTACCAGATGTCGTGAGCGAGCTGCGTCTTCGGGGGCTTCCCGCGCTCGAACTGTCGGTTCAGGTCTCTCCCCTCCGGGTAGGTTCTGCTCTCACGTTCGACGGCCTGGACGTTCGCCGTCGGTAGCACGACCAGCGTACCGGCGTCGATCTCCCACTCGGTCGCGGCACTCGCCGTCTTCCAGCCGCTCACTTCGTCACCGTGGACGCCGCCGACGAGGAAGAACGTCGGCCCGTCCTCGGGCGCGTCGACGACGTACCCGACTCATCCGAACCGCGCCGACGGGGATGTCGAGCGTCCGGAGTGCATCGCCGACGCTCCGCGCTTGTTCTCGCCCTGACTCGGTGAGCGTGGGCTGGGTCCGACACGTTCCGAGTTCGACCGCGGTGCTGTCGGGTGCGGGGGCCGTCTCTGGAGGGGCGAAAGCGAGGACGTAGCCGCCGTCAGAGAGGTACTCGAAGCGCGACTGGCCACGACTCGTCGAGGTCGTCGTGTCCGTCGCAGTCGACGAGCCGGTCGGAGTCGTTTTGTCGTCGCTACCGGTACAACCGGCGACGAGGGTTCCAATCGCCGTCGCACCGACTGTCTGGAGGAGTGCCCGTCTGTTCATGATGAGGGGTGTCTCGTTCCGTCGAATCTCACGCGAAGAAAAAATACACTGTCGGATGCGTTTCCGACCAAACTGACGTTCGGCTGATGGGTGGCGGAGCCGTGTTAGTTCGACTGCGCCGTTCTGACTGCGTCGCCAGCGAACTCGACCTGTCCGGAGAGGTCGCGCTGCGGGAACGGGATCTCGATGCCCGCGGCGTCGAACCGCTCCTTGACGTTCTGGACGTACTCGGCGCGCGTCTTCACGAAGTCCGCGCGACTGGGGTTCGAGATCCAGAAGCGCGACTGGAGGCCGACGTAGGAGTCGGCGAGTTCGTTGAGACGGACCGTCGGTTCGGGTTCGTCGAGGATGTCGGAATGCTTCTCGGCCTCCTCGACGATGATGTCGGTCGCTTTGTCGATGTCGTCGTCGTAACCGATGCCGAAGACGAACTTCAGTCGGAGTTTGTTCTTGGCGACCGGGTTCTTGACGACGCCGTCTGTGAGCTGAGAGTTCGGCACCGTCAGCAGTTCGTTGTCGAACGTGCGGACGCGGGTGACGCGGAAGCTGATGTCCTCGACGATGCCGGAGTTGCCGTCCCACTCGATCCAGTCGCCGATGCGGAACGGTTTGTCGGTGAAGATGAACACGCCTGCGACGAAGTTGCCGATGACGTCCTGCATCGCGAACCCGACGGCGAGCGTGGCGGCCGCGGCCACCGTCGCCAGCGCGGTCAGGAAGTCGCCGAAGCCGGCGAAGCCGAACGCGATGGCGACGGCGACGAAGACGACGAGTACCCAGACGATCTTTCGGATCGGCTTCTTGCCGTGTTCGCCGAGCCCGCGAGAGTCGAGAATCCGATCGACGAGCGGGATAGTTATCGCACGCCCGACGAGGAAGACGGCGACGAACGCGGCGACGAACGCGAGACCCGGTCCGATGAGGTTCGCGATGCCTGCGCCGAGACCGAGATCGATCAGCCACTGGGTGATCGGGTCGGTTCCGTCCGCCTGCAGACTCTGCAGCGGTATCATCGCTTGTGCAGCACCGCCGTGTTGCCGCGCGTCTCGATCACCGTCGCGTTGACGTCCTCGGCTAGCTGCTCGGTCAGTTCCTCGACCGTCCCCTCCGCGCGCGCCGCGCGGTGGAACTTCACCTTCACCAGTTTCCGGTCTTTGAGTTGGTCGAACAGTTCGTCGCGCACGGCACTGATCCCACTCTTGCCGACCCACACCGTCACGTCGAGGTCGTGGGCCTGCTTTCGTAGCTCGTGTTCGTCCATGGTATCTCGGCTTAGGAGTGAGACGGTTTCAAGGTTGAGATTGCGAGATGCGTCCGCGAGACGGTGACGGCAGTCGAGAGTCGGTCTCGTCAGTCTCGATACGGGTAGCGTTTCAACTCGCCGCAGTCGCAGGCGACGACGATGTGACCGTTCTGCGTTCGAACGCGGGCGTTGACGCCGGGTCGGAGGTAGACGTCGCAGTTCGAGCAGGCGAAACGTTTGAACTCCCGCGGGAGACCACAGCGGTTGCGCTCGGCGATGCGACGGGCGAGACGGACGTACTCCCGCGAGCGGTCGAACTCCCTGTCCGCCGTCGCCTGCTTCGCCAACGCGTGTAACCGCTCGATACGCTCCTCGGCGATGCTCATTGGTCGTCTGTCTCGATGGGGGGTACGGCGCGTGATAGGCGTTCCGAACTGGGCGACGCCAGCGGGTGGGCGTCCGACGAGCTAGTCGTCGAGATAGCCGGATATCTTTCTGGAAATCTATCCATATTTCCATTCGCATCCGTCAACCGATCTTTCGGTCCGGCGGTGACGACAGCGAGTCGTCGAGGGGGTCGTCGTCGACGGACGAGCCCGTGCCGGTAGCCTAAAGCGAACCAGTCGAGAAGGCCGACCACATGCGGGTTCTCAACTATCTCGAACTGTCGTCGCAGCTCCGAGGCGGGATGGTGACGGCGACGAAGCAGCAACGGGCGGCGCTCGCGCGGACGGACGTCGAAGTGGTCACCACGCCGTGGCGGGGAGGCGACCCCGTCGCCGCGGCGGAACACCAGCTTCGTGGACGTGGCGGCTTTGGCGAGTACGACGTCGCTCACTGCAACCTCGTCGGCCCGGGGTCGCTCGCCGTCGCCCGCCACGCGAAGCGCCACGGGATCCCGCTCGTCCTCCACGCACACGTCACCGGCGAAGACTTCGCCGAGAGTTTCCGCGGGTCGAACTACGTCGCCGGCCCGCTCAAGCGGTATCTGAAGTGGTTCTACTCGCAGGCCGACCTCGTACTCTGTCCGAGCGAGTACACGAAGGGCGTCCTCGACTCCTACCCCGTCGACGCACCGGTTCGCCCGATATCCAACGGCGTCGACGCCGACTCGCTGGCGGGCTACGAGCAGTTCCGCGAGGAGACGCGCGAGCGGTTCGACCTCGACGGCGTCGTCGTCTTCGCCGTCGGCGAAGTGTTCGAGCGCAAAGGGCTGTCGACGTTCTGCGAGTTGGCTCGGGAGACCGACTACGACTTCGCGTGGTTCGGGACGTACGAGGAGGGGCCGCAGGCGTCGGCGATCGTCAAGAAGTGGACGCAGAACCCCCCGGAGAACGTCACCTTCACCGGGTGGATGGACGACAAGCGCGCGGCGTTCGGCGCGGGTGACGTCTACCTCTTCCCGGCGAAAGTCGAGAACCAGGGGATCGCCGTGCTGGAGGCGATGGCCTGCGGGAAGGCGGTCGTGCTGCGGGACATCCCCGTGTTCCGGGAGTTCTACACCGACGGCGAGGACTGTCTCATGTGTTCGACCCGCGAGGAGTTCTGCGAGGCGGTCGACCGCCTGGCGGCCGACCCCGACCTCCGCCGCCGACTCGGAGAGAACGCCCGGGAGACGGCAGCGGAACACAGCCTCGACCGGGTCGGCGAGCGACTGGTCGAAGCTTACGAGGAAGTCACAAGCGATTAAGTCTCGGTCGGTGAACCCTCGAACAATGGACGCGGTGGCAGCCTTCACGGACACGTATCTGCCGACGGTTAACGGCGTTACCTACACGGTGAAAACCTGGCGAGACACGTGGCGTGCCCGTGGCGGTCGGATGGACGTCGTCTACCCCGGATCGGACGACTACGAACCGGACCACGGCGAGTATCCGGTCCGCAGTCTCCCCTTCCCGTTCTACGAGGGGTTCAGACTGGGAGTCCCGCGTATCCCCGACGAAGTCGAGAACGCCGACGTCGTCCACGCGCACACGCCGTTCGCGCTGGGTCTCAGCGGTCTCCGACTGGCCCGACGCGAGGAGATCCCGTTCGTGGCCTCCTACCACACGCCGACCGGCGAGTACGCCGCCTACCTCACGTCGGTCGAATCGTTCGAGGACCGCCTCGAAGGGTTGAGCGAACGGTACGAGCGGTGGTTCTTCGATCACGCCGAGACGATCATCACGCCGAGCGAGGTGACCCGGCGCTATCTGCTCGAGACGGTCGGCGTCGACGCCGACGTGACGGTCGTCTCCAACGGCGTCGACGTCGGCCAGTTCGCCCCGGTCGACACGACGGCGTTCCGCGAGAAGTACGACCTCGACGGGCCGCTCGTGGGCTACACGGGTCGCCACGGCTTCGAGAAATGTCTCGGCGACGTCGTCGACGCCGTCGCCGAGGCCGACGTCGACGCGACGCTCGTGTTCGGCGGCGACGGGCCGGCCCGCGAGAGTCTCGAACGGCGGGCGGCGAACCGCGGCGTCGACGCGCGGTTCCTCGGATTTCTCCCTCGAGAGGAACTGCCGGCGTTCTACTCCGCGCTCGACGCGTTCCTCTTCCCGAGTCCGGTCGAGACGCAGGGGCTCGTCGCGCTCGAGGCCAACGCCTGCGGGACGCCGGTCGTCGGCGTCGACAGCGGCGCACTCGCCGACACCGTCGACGACGGCGTCACCGGCTACCACTTCCAACCCGGCGACGTCGACGGGTTCGCCGCCGCGCTCCGCCGGACGCTCGCCGAGCGGGGCCGACTAAGTCGGAACTGTCTGGACCGCAGAGACGGTATCAGCGTCGGACACGCGGTCGACGAACTCGCCGCCGTCTACGAGCGCGTCCGACGGTAGCGGTCGACGTCGCCTCGCCTGCTCGGAGCTATCTACTCGATCTGCGCCGTCGATAAAAGAGGTCGTCGCGGACGCGGAGACGCCGAGCGGTCGACCGCCGGCGTCTCGTCGTCGCGTTCAGTCGTCGTCTTCGAGCGCCTGCGCGATGCGCTGCAGCTGGCGAGTGGCGTCGCGGACCTCGTCGCGGAGCTGTCGGACCTCGCGGACGAGCTCCTCGTTGCCGGCGCTGCTCTCCTCGCGACCGCCGGGGCCGCCCGGACCGGCGCCGGGACCGCCGCCCATCCCACCAGGGGCACCGCCGGGGCCGCCGCCGCCGCCCATCATCCCGCTCATCATCTGTGCGAAGGGGTTGCCACCGCCGCCGCCCATCCCGCCGGGGCCGCCGCCACCCATCATCTCCTCGGGGCTCGGGCGCTCGCCCTCGCCCTCCTCTCGCTCCTGGGCACGTCGCTCACGAATCTCCTCGACTCGCTCGCGGAACGACTTCTCCTCCTCGTCGCTTCCCGATTCGGGCTCCGGTTCGGCCTCTGCGTCCGTCGGCTCGTCGTTGTGTTCGTCTTCGGCCATGCGCGCCGATTGGCTACCCAGGGGGAAAGGATTGTTGTTTGCCTCACCCACTGACCGCGGTCGGGCGAGGTCGGGACGGGTCGGCGGCGTCACTTCCGACACCGGGTGCGACGAGGGACTGCGGACCCGCAGCGACCGCCGACTTTATCTCGTACCGTGAGTTCGTAGCGAGTAGATGCTGTACTTCTGGGCGGCGAAACTCGTCCTCTGGGTCGTCTTCTGGCTCCTCCGATACACCCCTATCGTCGGTGCGAAACTCTCGGATGCGTACGAGGACCGCGTGTTCCGACCGATCGTCGAGGAGGTGTCGGTAACCGACGTCCGTGCGCAACTGACGGACGACCCGCCGAGTCTCGTCGTCGAGTACGACCTCGAGAACGACAGTTGGGTCGACCTCGGTCTCGCCGGGATGAACGTCCGTGTCGGCCTTCGAGAGGAGGGGGGAACCGTCCGCAACGTCGTCTGGACGCCGGCGTTCCAGGAGCGGCCGCAGAACATCACCGCAGAGCCGCTCCCGAGCGACGGCACCACCGCCGTCGGCTTCGAGTACCTCGCCGGGTCGGCTATCGATGACGGGACGACCGTCCATCTGGACGGCAACCTCGTCTTCGAGTACTCTTTCACGCTCCGTGGTCGACGGTTCCGGTTCGGCGAACGGACGTTCCCGCTCCCGGACCGCGCACTCACCGTCGAACACGAGTGATCTGTCTCGTTACCCGAACGCACCGAGACTCGACTGGACGTCGCGGTCGGTCCGCCCCGCCGTGACCTCGTGGCCGACGAGGTCCCGCAGGTCGACGGCGTAGGTACTCCCCGCGTGATCGAGCACGAGCAGGCGTCCCTTCGTCCCGCGAACCGTCCCGGTGGCGATCGTCTCGCTCATCGGCCGGTCGACGAGGTCGAGACCGTAGTCGAACGCGAACGTCTCCAGAGGGTCGAAGTCGGCGAGGAGGGCGGTCCAGGCGTCGCCGTCGACGGCGCGGTGGAGACCCCGGCGCTTCGTCGGGACTCGCACCCGGTCGGAGACCGTCTCGGCGATGCCGGCCTCGATCTCCCGGGCGAGTCGCCCGTCCCCGACGGTGCGGACGTGGGCGGCGCGGTCGGCACCCTGTTCTCGGAGCCGCGTCTCCAGTCGCCACCGTCGCGTCACGCCTACCTTGAACACGTCGGGCGCGAACGCGGCGAGATACACCGCGTGGTCCTCGTGACAGTCCATCTCGTCTTTGAGGCAGGTGCCGGTACAGCGCGCACAGACCCACGTGTACTGGTGGTCGCGGCAGTACGGCGCGCGTTCGGCGTCGCACGCGAGGTGGCTGTCCTCGTGGACCGTCCCCGCACAGTGACGCTCGCCGAGCGTGTACGCCAGTTCGGTTCCGGGGTCCAGGGCGACGTAGTCGAGGCTGTCGCCCTCGCTCACGAGCAGTCCCGCGTCCGAACCGGCGTCGTACCCGACGATCTGCACGGATAGAGGGAGAGGACCGAACGGTAAAGGTGTGTCTCTCCGACGAGTCGGGAGATTAGATACGGATCTCTATCATCTCGGTAGAATAGATAATGGTAATAAAATGAATAACAGTTTAGGAAGATTTAATTGTGTGTGAGATATTCTCATTTGTGCTATGGTGTACAATAACAATGGCACGTCGCGTCGTGACCTCCTCAAAGCGACGGGGACGGCCGTCACGACGACTGGGTTGATGGGAATGGCCTCGGCCTCGAACGGAAACACCGTCGAAGTCAACGTCGGATACGCGGCGGAGAGCGGCCGCCGGGCCGCACGGAGCGAGGCGAAACGTGTCGAGCGCGAGTTCGCCTTCGACGCGCTGACCATCGAGGTCAACGAGAGCGCGATCCAGGGGCTCCGAAAGCGCAGGGACGTCCGCTACGTCGAGAAGAACGGGACGATGCACGCGCTGGCGCCGAAGGGAGGCAACGGTGGCGGCGGGAGCACCACAGCCGCACAGCAGCTCCCGTGGGGGATCGACCGCGTCGACGCGGAGGTCGCACACGCCAACGGCGAGACGGGTGCCGGCGCAGACGTCGCCATCATCGACACCGGCATCGACTCCGACCATCCGGATCTCGTCGCCAACCTCGGCGCGGGGAAGGCGTTCGTGAAGGCTCGCGGTGGCTACGCCGAGAGCTGGGACGACGACAACGACCACGGGACACACTGCGCCGGGACTGCCGGCGCGGTCGACAACAGCGAGGGCGTCGTCGGTGTCTCGACGGAGGCGACGCTCCACGCCGTGAAGGTGCTCGACAAGCGCGGCAGCGGGTCGTTCTCCGACATCGCCGCCGGCGTCGAGTACGTCGCCGACCAGGGGTGGGACGTCGGCAGCATGAGTCTCGGCGGGAGTTCGGGCACACAAGTGCTGAAAGACGCCTGCCAGTACGCCGTCGACAAGGGCGTGTTCCTCGTCGCCGCGGCCGGCAACTCCGGCCCCTGTACCGACTGTGTCGGCTACCCCGCCGCCTACGACACCGTGATGGCGGTCGGGTCGACGACGAGCAGCGACGGTCTCTCCGAGTTCTCCTCGACCGGCCCGGAGGTCGAGATCGCCGCACCCGGCAGCGACGTCTACTCCACGATACCGGGTGGCTACGACACCTTCTCTGGCACGTCGATGGCCTGTCCGCACGTAGCCGGTGCGGCCGGCCAACTCGCGGCCGACGGGTCGTCGAACGACCAGATCCGAAGTCAACTCGCCTCGACGGCCGAGGACATCGGCCTCGCGAGCAACGAGAGCGGTTCAGGGCTGCTCGACGCCGCCGCTGCACTCGGACTCGACTCGAGCGACGACTAGCCGTCTCCGCTGGTGTTCTCGTCGGTGTCGTCGATGGCGTAGACGCCACTCGCGCCGCAGTCGGGACACCGGATCCGAGTCATCCGCGTCTTCGGCCGCTCGAACGTCGTCTCGCATCGACCGCACTGGTACGCGAACGTTTCTTCCGACTCGTAGCTGGGTTCGAGTCGCGACGTGACTGCACTGAGCAGTCCCATCTGTGGTCACCTCGGCGGCGGTTGTCGATTGATTCCCTTAGGCTTTGGGCAGTCCCGCCGCGACCCTTATGTCTCTCTCACGAGTGTGCTACGGTATGGTCACTGCGACGCTCGACGCCGAACCCGAGGGCACCGTCGTCCGGTTCACGCTCACGGTCGAGAACGACAGCGAGGATCCGCTCGAACTCTCCTTCCCCGACGGTCAGCGCGCGGAGTTCCTGGCACAGCGGGGCGGCGAGACCGTCTGGCGCTGGAGCGAGGGGCAGATGTTCATGCAGATGCTCGGCTCCGAGACCGTCGAACCGGGCGAGACGGTCACCTACGAGGGGGTCTGGGAGAGCCCCGAGTCGGGGACCTACGACTGTCGGGGCGAGGTCGTCGCCGAGGGTCACGGTATCGACGCCGAGACGACGGTGTCGATCTAGTCGGTCAGTTCGTCGACGAGATCACGAGTGGCCTTCCGGACGGCGTCGTCCGAGGAGGTGGTCGGCTCCCAGCCGAGCGCCGACAGTTTCTCGATGGAGAGACGCATCTTCGGGACGTCGCCCTTCCAGCCACGGTCGCCGCCAGTGTACTCGTAGTCGGGGTCGAGCCCCATCTCATCTGCGACGATGTCGGCGATGGTCGTCACCGACGTCGTCGTCCGCGTACCGAGGTTGTAGCTGTTCATCTCCCGGTCGGCGTGCTCGACGACGTGGCACATCGCGTCGACGCAGTCCTCGACGTGGAGATAGGACTTCTCCTGTCGGCCGTCGCCGAGGATCTCCAGCGTCTCGGGGTCGTCGAGGAGTTTCTGGATGAAGTCGGGGACGACGTTGCCGCGCTGGTGGGGACCGACGATGTTGGCGAAGCGGAACACCCACGCGGTGAACCCCTCGGAGTGAGCGTAGGTGGAGACGAGTCCCTCGTCTGCGAGCTTCGAGGCGCCGTAGACGCTGATCGGTTCCAGCGGCGCGTAGTCCTCGGGCGTCGGCATCGGTGCCTCGCCGTAGACCGTCGACGAGGAGGTGAACGCGACGTCGTCGACGCCGACCTCGGCCATCCGTTCGAGGACGTTGTACGTCATCTCGGTGTTCTCCTCGAACAGCTGTCGGGGGTTGGCGTAGTTGGTGTCCGTGTAGGCCGCGAAGTGGAAGACGACGTCGAGGTCCTCGGTGACGGCCTCGGCGACGTCGGCCTCGTCGGTCATGTCGGCTTCGACGAACTCGACGCCGTCGGGGACGCGTTCGCGGTCGCCCTTCGAGAGGTCGTCGGCGACGACGACGTCGTTGTCGGCGGCGAGACGCTTCGCGAGATGCGACCCCACGAGACCCGCACCGCCCGTCACGAGTACGCGCTTGTCGGAGAGGTTCATGTTCGCGAGTGGGTCAGGCGGGAGTAAGTGTATTCTGATTCGCCGGGTCGTCGCCCCTGCGCCTCGACGAACGTTGATGTTCTTCGACACCGTAGTCCACGCTGAGCGTGCAGGTCCGGCACCCATGTCGCTGAAAGCGTTTCTCCGAGAGATGGAGGGCAGACGAAAGACGGTCACCGTCTTCGCCCACGAACCGCAGTTCGGGCTGGGGAACTACTTCGGGGCACGACACGTCACCGTCGAGTACGAACGGCTGCCACCCCACGAGACCGAGGAGTTCGTCACCGTCAGCGAGGGCGAGGAGTTCCTCGGCAGCATCGCCTTCGAGTCGCTGACGGCGCTCGACTCGCCCGTCGTCTGTGACCCCGGTTCGGCGGACGTCGCCGAGGCAGATCTGCGTCACCTGTTCGAACTCCTCGACGACACGCTGTTCTCGTCGTTCGACCGCCGCAAGATGCTCGCGACGTCCCGCGAGATCGAGGACCGGGCGGTGCGCGTCGGTCGCGGGACGCTCTACGCGGGGTTTCAGAACCTCTCGGCGTACCGGGATCAGACGGACGTCTACCGAGACATCGCCGCGGTTCCCGGCCTCGAGGTCCACGTCTACGGCCAGCCCGACTGGGACCCGCCCCTGATTCCGGACGTCACCGTCCACCGCATCCTCAACGACGAGATCGGCGACGTGTGGTTCGTCGCCTACGACGGCGGCGGCGACGACGACTACAAGTGTGCGCTGCTCGCCGAGGAACGCTCTCCGGGCGAGTTCTACGGTTTCTGGACCTACGATCCGACGCTCGTCGACGACGTCGTCGGTCGGATCGAACGCGCGTTCACCCGCTCGACTGACCTCCGAACGTGCCACGACGTCGACGATGGAAACGAAACCCCCTAAGTCGCCGGGCGTCTCGCTTCGGCCATGCAGGACGAACCCGAAGTCGCGGTGCTCCGGTACGGCCACCGACCGGGTCGCGACGATCGGATGACGACGCACGTCGGCCTGACGGCCCGCGCACTGGGCGCCGACCGCGTCATCTTCCCCGGCAACGCCGGGCAGTCACAGGAGACGGTCGAAGACATCACGGGACGCTTCGGCGGCCCCTTCGCGGTCGAACTGACCGACGAACTGAACGCCACGATCCGCGACTGGGAGGGCGTCGTCGTCCACCTGACCATGTACGGCGAGCGCGTCCAGGACGTCGAGGCGGACGTCCGCGAGGCGCACCGCGAGCGACCCATCCTCGTCGTCGTCGGCGGCGAGAAGGTCCCCTTCGAGGTGTACGACGAGGCCGACTGGAACGTCGGCGTCACCAACCAACCGCACTCGGAGGTGGCCGGACTCGCCGTCTTCCTCGACCGACTGTTCGACGGCCGGGAGTTGGAGCGCGAGTGGGAGGACGCGGACCGACGGGTGGTTCCGATGGCGACCGGGAAGAAAGTCGTCGACCCCGAGGAGTGAAGAGGAGCGGAGAGGTGGAGACGCACGGATCGGAACGCGGGAGCGGAGGCAGACGGGAACCCGGTGTGAGAGCTCCGACAGCCGCCTTCGACGGCCTCAGCAGCCGTCGTCGACCGTCACCGTGCCGGCGTTGACGACGGGCTTGCCGTCCGTCGTGTACGGACCGTCTTCCTGCCCGTCCGAGGTGATGAAGTCGTATTCGCCGTTGTCGTTGCTGTCGAAGTGCGGCATCGCGACGAGCGTCTCGTCCCCCGTCAGTCGCTCGTGGTCGAAGTCGCCACCGGGGACCCCCTCGAACAGGTCGATCTCGAGGTCCGTGTGCGTGCCCGCGTCGAGCGCCTCGGAGACGCCGACGACGCTGTCGAACACCTTTCCGTCCTGCAGACTGCTGTCGTGGATAGTGACGAACCCACCCTCCGACAGCGTCGCCTCCGGCACGTAGACCGTCGTCCCGTCGGAGGTCTGGTCCGGGAAGCAGATCTCGGCCGTCGGCATCTCGCTCGCCTCGACCGTGATCTCGGCGTCGTCGAGCACGGCCTCGCCGTTCGCGGTGTACGGTCCGTCGTCCTTCCCGCCAGAGGAGACGAAGTCGTAGGTGTCGTTGTCGTTGGTGTCGAGATGCGGCATCGCGATGAGCGTCTGGTCTTCTTCTAGCATCATCTCGGCGTCGAAGTCGGCCCCGTTCACCTCGAACAGCGTGACCGAGACGTCCTCGTGCGTACCGGCGTTGAGATACGCCGAGACGCCGACGACGCTCTCCAGAACCTTACCGTCGAGGAGACTGGCGTCGTGGATGGCGAGGAACCCGCCCTCCGAGAGGGTGGTCTTCGCGACCTCGACCGTCTTGCCACCGGTCGTCTGGTCGTCGATCGTCACCGACGCCGTCGGGTTCGCGTCGACGGTGATCGCCGCCGAGTCGACGACCGCGCCGCCGTCTCTCGTGTACGGCCCGTCGGCCTTCCCGCCGGAGGAGACGAACTCGTACGTCTCGTTGCCGTTCGTCTCGCGGTGCGGCATGGCGACGAGCGGCTGGTCTCTCTCTAGCATCTCCACGTCGAACTCCGCCCCTTCGACGTCGAACAGCGTGATCTCGACGTGTTCGTGCGTTCCCGCTTCGAGATACGCCGAGACGCCGACGACGCTCTCGAGCGCCTTCCCGTCGTTCAATCGCGCGTCGTGGATGGCGACGTAGCCGCCCTCCGGGAGCGTCGTCTCCGCGACGGTGACGGTCTCGCCGCCGGTCGTCTGATCGTCGAAGGCGACCGTCGCGGACGACTGCTGTGCCACGGCGGTCCCGCCGAGCGCCACGGTAGCACCCGTCGCGGCGGCGACGGTCAGGAAGCGTCTTCGCGACGCCGTTTCGTGGGACGATGCTGTACTGGACCGGCTGATCTCGTCGGCGCGTTCGTCTTCAGACATGGTGTGCGGTCGGGGTGACCCGACATGCGAGACGACGACAGTCCGGGTAAAGGGAATTTTGGCAAATCCGTACATACTCTCACCCAAATTGGTGGCTTTGTCAACCTCGAAGCTACAGAGTCCGGACACGTGTAGTTACGCGCTCCGAGACCACAGAAGGTACGGAGTCGAACTCGGTTCGGGTGGAGATCCGTCGTTCTCGCGCGGTGGACCGACCCGGTGGCCGTATTCGGTGCTTTTAAACTGCTTTGCGGCGGATGTAGAGGCAATGGCTTTTGAGGACCTGCTGAACGACCCTGTCATCCAGAAGTACCTCCACGAGCTGGTTGGCCCCACGGGGATGCCGGTCGCCGCCGCGCCGCCGGACGGCGAAGTGACCGACGAGGAACTGGCCGAGGAGTTGGGTCTCGAACTCAACGACGTGCGTCGGGCACTGTTCATCCTGTACGAGAACGACCTCGCGACGTACCGTCGCGTCCGCGACGAGGACTCCGGGTGGCTCACCTATCTGTGGACCTTCGAGTACGAGAACATCCCAGAGAACCTCAAAGAGGAGATGCACCGGCTGCTGGAGGCGATCGAACAGCGCGAGGAGTACGAGCGCACCCACGAGTTCTACCTCTGTGAGGTCTGTTCGATCCGCTTCGAGTTCGGCGAGGCGATGGACTTCGGCTTCGAGTGTCCCGAGTGCGGGTCGCCGCTCGAGTCGATGGAGAACAACCACCTCGTCGACGCGATGACACGACGCGTCGACGAACTGCGAGACGAACTCAACGTGGACGCCACGAGCTAATGGTCGTACTCGCAACCAAATGTTACGTCGGCGGCGACGCACGCAACCGGGCACTCGACAGCCTCACGTCGATGATCGACAACGACATCGGCGATCTGGACGTCGAGTACGACGTCGGCGTCCGCGACGACGACTTCATCAGCGTCACCGTCACGGGCGAGGACGCCAACGTCGCCCGCAACCTCCTGCGCGAGGAGTGGGGCGAGGTCGTCCCGCAGCACAGAGACGGCGAGACCTACGTCGGCACGCTCGACGCCTGGGACGACGAGGGATTCTACCTCGACGTCGGCCACGGCAACCGCATGTTCGTTCCGACCGAGGAACTCGGCCTCGGACAGGGGACGCCGACGCAGATCCGCGAGCGGTTCGGTATCGTCCAGCACACGCCGCTGAAGTTCGTCGCCGGCGACCCGCCGCGACTGGCCGACGAGACGCGCGACGTGCTCTACGAGTGGACGCGTGGCGAGGGGCGTGTCAACGTCAACAGTGCGACCCGTGGCGAGGTTCGAGCGACGGTGAACCGTGCAGGCCACGCACAGGACATCGTCACGGTCGAGCGACTCGGCCTGCTGGAGCAGAGCATCGTCTGCAAGGAGAGCACCGACCCGCCGGGGCTCCTGTCCAGCATCGGTCAGTATCTGCCTGCGGAACTCCGTTGCGTCGTCGCATGAACAGACGACTGGTCCTCGGGACGGCGTCGCTCGTCGTCCTCCTCCTCTCGGCTGGCTGTCTCGGTGCGGTCATGGGACCGCAGGACGTCTCCGACGAGCGACTGAACGAACCGCCGGCGGCGGCGTACGAGTGGGACAGCGACCGCGACGCCCACATCACTGTCACCGAGAACGCGTCGTTCGCGGCCGTCTACGACGTCAACGAGACCGAGGTCCAACTGTTCCGCCGTGACGGGCTCGGTGGTCGCAACGCCATCTCGGTCAGTGCACTCCAGTACCGGTACGAAAACGGGACCGTCGTCGGTGGCACCGAGTTCCGCGAACGCGGCGGCACCGTCAAACAGACGAACGACGCGGTCACGGTCACCCTCCCGCAGGACGCCCGCGACTCGCCCGGCGAACTCGCGTTCACCTCGTCGTCGACGCCGAAACGGTTCGCACTGCCGACGTTCGTGAAGGGGTCCTACGAGGTCGTCCTCCCGCCGGACCGCCGCATCGACTTCTTCCTCTTCGGACAGGTGCGGCCGACCTACACCGAGCGCACCGTCGACGACCAGAGTCGAACCCACGTCCTGTGGGACGACGTCCAGAGCGACTCGATACTCGTCCAGTTCTATCTCCAGCGTGATCTGACGATCTTCGGCGGCATCGCCGCCGTCGGAGTCGTCGTCGCCGTCGCCGGACTGTTCTACTACAAACGGCAGATCGAAGCGCTCGAGGACCAGCGCCGGGATATGGGCCTCAACGTCGACATCGAAGACGACGACGACGGGCCGCCGCCGGGGATGCGCTGACCGAACGCTCGAACCCGTCTGCAAGCGGCGACTTTTTCCTCACGACGCCCGTGGTCAGCGTATGCGCGTAGCGGTGGTTACCGTCGGCGACGAACTGCTCGCCGGCGACACGGTGAACACGAACGCGACGTGGCTCTGCGAGCGGCTGACGGAACGCGGCGTCCGCGTCGAGCGCGTGACGACGATCCCCGACGACCTGGCCGACATCGCCCGCGTCGTCAACGAGTACAACGCCGAGTACGACGCGGTGATCGTCACCGGTGGGCTCGGCCCGACGCACGACGACCGGACGATGGAGGCGGTCGCCACGGCGTTCGGTCGCGAGACGACAGAACACCCCGACGTCGTCGAGTGGTTCGAGGAGCACGAGGGCTACTCCGGCGACGACCTCGCCGAGGGGACGACGCATCTCCCGGCGGACGCGCGGATGCTGCCGAACGAGGAGGGAGTCGCTCCCGGCTGTGTCGTCGACCGCGTCTACGTCCTCCCGGGCGTCCCGAGCGAGATGAAGGCGATGTTCGAAGAGATCGTAGAGGAGTTTGCCGGCGAGCTGACGTACACGGAGACGGTGACGACGTCGGAACCGGAGAGCGCGCTCCTCGACCGGATGCAGGGAGTCCAAGCGGCGTTCGACGTCGACCTCGGAAGCTACCCCGGCGAGAACGTCCGGCTGAAGGTGACGGCGACCGACCCCGAGACGGTCGCTGCGGCGGCGGCGTGGCTCCGCGAGCGCGTCGACGTGGTCGACGTCCAAGAGGAACGAGCGAGTTAGCGGTACAGGTAGGCCAGCCACCCGACCGTGATGAGCAGGCTTGCCACGAGTACGACGGCACCGGTCTCTGCGATCGGGAGCGCTTCTCCTGAGGTTGCGAGCGGAATCATATCCGGGGGTTACAGTCCGGCCCGCTTAAAGATTCGACATCCGGTCGGTCTGTCGGGTCGGCGAGACTGTCGTCTCGGTCGGCGAACCTGTCTTATGACCGTCGACGACGTACCGAACGTATGACTCGTGCGCTGGCGACCGTCGCGGTCGTCCTCCTCCTCGTCCTCGCAGGCTGTTCGTCGTTCAGCGGTGGTACGCCCACCTCCGAAGCGACCCCGACACCGGAACCGGAGCCAGTGTCGACCCCGACACCGACGACGGAGACGGCAACGACAGAACCGACGGCGACGGCGACCCGGTCTGCCGACGACCCCTACGCCGACCCCGCGAGCGACGTTCTCGGGTGGGAGGACGGCTACTGGTACGACGAGCAGATCGACGTCGACCAGTCGGACGGACTCACCGACGCCGAGCTGGCGGCGTACGTCGGCCGAGCGAAAGCCCGCGTCGAACAGTTACGTCGACAGGAGTTCACCCGCGACGTGCGTATCGAGGTGCTGACCCGCGAGGCGTTCGCCGAGCGCGAACGCGAGCGTAGCCTCGAAGGGCCCGAAGACCCCGAGTACAACCGCTGGAACAACCAGGTATGGGAGGCGCTGTTCGTCGTCGACGAGGACGCGGATATCTCGCGGGCGTTCGACTCACTCGGTGAAACACTCATCCTCGGGCAGTACTTCCGCGGCGAGGACGCGCTGCTCGTCGTCTCCGACGACCCCGAACGTCCCGTCGTCGACAACGAGACGCTGGTCCACGAACTCGTCCACGCGCTGCAGGACCAACAGTACAACCTGAGCGCACCGCAGTACGACCCACAGACGCAGGACGCCCAACTCGCCCGGAACGGACTCACCGAGGGCGAGGCAGAGTACGTGACGACCCGCTACGTCGAACTGTGCGGCACCGAGTGGGACTGCGTGACGACCCCGGCGTCGAACCGACCGACGCCGGACTACAGCCAACTCAACCTCGGCGTCGTGCTCGTCGTCGTCCAACCTTACGGCGACGGGACGGCCTACGTCCACTCGCTCGTCGAACGCGGAGGGTGGGACGCCGTCGACGCCGCCCACGCCGACGTCCCGCGGTCGACCGAGCGCATCATGCACCGCCGCGCCGACGACGAGATCCGGCCGCTCTCCGTCCCCGACACTGCTCGCAACGGCTGGGAGCGCTACGACGTCGCCGACGTCGCCGACGAGGGAGCCGACACAGCCGGCGAGGCGTCCATCTACGTCATGTTCTGGTATCAGGGCTACCGCTACGGCAACGAGGTGATCGACCGCTCGACCGTCCTCCCGCCGGACGCCGGCAGATACGACACCTACAACTTCACGAGCGCGCCCTCACAGGGATGGGGGAACGACAAGATCGTCCCGTACAAGAACGGAGAAGAGGACGGCTACGTCTGGCTGTCGACGTGGGACACCGAACGCGACGCCCGCGAGTTCCACGACGCGTATCTCCGGGTTCTCGAGGGTCACGGAGCCGAACAGCTCGCCGACTCGACGTGGGTGATCGAGGACGGCGGGTTCGCCGACGCGTTCTACGTCGTTCGCGACGGGAGGCGGGTAGTCGTCGTCAACGGGCCGACCGTCGATGACCTCGGCGACATCAGCGCGGACGCCCGGTAGCACCGGAGAAACGGAACACAGGAACCGCTCGCCCGTTCCGGACTGTTTTTGACGCTCGCTTCCCTGCCCACAGCCATGCGTATCGGCGTCGTCGTCAACCCCGTCGCCGGGATGGGCGGCCGAGTAGGGCTGAAAGGGACCGACGGCAAGGTTGCCGAGGCCCGCGAACGTGGTGCGGAGCCACGGGCACCGCAGCGAGCGCGGCGCGCGCTCGATCGACTCGCCGAACTGGCCGACGACGCCGAGATCCTGACCTACGGCGACCCGATGGGGGAGTGCGAGGTCCGCGAGGCCGGGTTCGACCCGACGGTCGTCGGTCGGCCGGACGCGAACGAGACGGACGCGACGGACACGCAGACGGCCGTCGAAGCGCTTCTCGACGCCGACGTCGACCTCGTCCTGTTCGTCGGCGGCGACGGCACCGCCGCGGACGTCGCCGAAGTGCTCGACGGCACCGACACGCCGATGCTGGGCGTCCCAGCCGGCGTGAAGGTCTACTCGTCGGTATTCGGCGTCTCTCCCGAAGACGCGGGTGAGATCGCGGCGACGTTCGACCGGACGGAGCGCCGCGAGGTGATGGACATCGACGAAGACGACTACCGGGCGGGCGAGGTCAGCCCGGAGCTCCGCGGCGTGGCGTTCGTCCCCGTCGCCGACGACCTCCAGTCGTCGAAACAGCTGGGCGGCGGCACCGTCGAGGCGCTCGCCGCGGGCGTCGCCGACAGCGTCGAACCGGGCGTCACCTACGTACTCGGGCCGGGAAGCACCGTCGGCGCGGTGAAGGACGCCCTCGGGTTCGAGGGGTCGGCGCTCGGCGTCGACGTCTGGCGCGACGGAGAACTGCTCGCCCGCGACGCGACGGAAGAGGAGATCCTCGACTGTCTCGGCGAGCGGAACGTCATCGTCGTCACGCCGATCGGGGGACAGGGGTTCGTCTTCGGCCGCGGCAACCCACAGCTCTCGCCCGCCGTCGTCCGGCAGTGCGACGTGGAGATCGTCGCCTCCCGGGCCAAACTCGACGATCTCGGCGTGCTCCGCGTCGACACCGACGACCCCGCCCTCGACGAGGAACTGCGCGGGTGGACGAAGGTCCGAGTCGGCCGGTTCGAACGGCGGATGATGGAAGTGGTGTGAATCGTCTCCTCCCGCCGCGCTCGATTCGAATATAAGGATTCCTGCCTCTAGTCGAATCTTGTACAAATGTTATACGGCGTATAATGGGCATATAGTCAAGATTAAGGTCATCGGTGCGGTACGAAGTCGCATGGAAACGCGGAAGGTCCAGCGACTGGGACCGTCGACGCTAGCGATGACGCTCCCGGCGGAGTGGGCGAAGGAACACGGTGTGAACAAAGGCGACGAGGTGTCGCTCCGGATGGGCGGGAAGGGGACGCTCACCGTCCTCCCCGAGTCTGCCAACACGGAGGACTCGGAGGCGGTGCTCCACGCGGATAACCTCGACGCGGACGCGCTCGAACGTGCGATCGTCGCTCAGTACGTTCTCGGGCGACGCGTCATTCACGTCGAGAAGCGCGAGGGGGCGCTCGACAGCGAACACATCAACGCCGTCTACAAGGCCGAGACGCAACTGATGGGACTGGGCGTCATCGAGGAGACACCCGAACGCATCGCGATCCGGTGTTCGGTCGACCCCGAGGACTTCACCCTCGACAACCTGCTCAGTCGACTGGAGAATACGGGCAGCACGATGCGAGGAGAGGCGGTCAAGGCGCTCGCACACGGCAACCCGGATCTGGCGCAGCGCGCGCTCAACCGCGAACGACAGGCGAACAAGATCTTCGTCCTCCTCCTCCGACTGATCTTCACCGCCTACCAGAACCCGAACCTCTGTCGGGCAGTGGGGCTCGAATCGGGGTTCCCGCTCATCGGCTACCGCTCGGTGGCGAAGAACCTCGAACTGACCGCCGACAACGCCGAGGACATCGCCGAGATCGTCCTCGACACCGAGGGTCACACCCTCGACGTCGAGTCGTCGACCATGCGGCGCATCCGCGAGTACACCGACCAGGTCGACGAGATCACCGTCAAGGCAGTCGAGGCGGTCGTCGAACGGAACTACGACAAGACCATCGAGGTACGGCGTCTGTTCCACGACATCAGCGACCGCGAACGCGACATCCTCAACGACCTGCCGGAGATGTCGAACCAGGACCTCCTCCGCGTGCGCGAGGTGCTCGTGAGCCTCCAGCAGACCGCCCAGTACGCCATGCGGAACGCCGAGATCGCGGCGAACCTCGCGCTGAACGAGGAGAACGAACACGTCACGATCACCTGAGCCGCCGCATGACGTGAGTTCGGGTCAGGACAGTCGACAGCCACTTTTCGTCGCTCTCTGTCGTTCGCCCGTGAACCGAGCACGCGTCGTCACTGGCCTGTACGGTGTCACTGGCGTCGCGTCTCTCGTGTAGGGTCTCCTCATGCACACCCGTGTCGGGGTGACGCTCGGGGCTGTGCTCCTCGTCGTCGGCGGTCTCCTCACTGTCGGCGTCGCCCTCGACTTCGTCTGAAACGCTCGCTACCGGTCGACTCGATCGGGTCAGTCGGCGGTTGCCTCCACGAGCGTCGTTGTCGACGTCTTCTTCGCTCGCAACGGGTTTCGACGTTCGATCTCGCAGTCGAACGCCGGATGCTCACAGAAGTGCCGGATCAGCATGTGGCGTCGCGACCCGGTGATGCCGGTCCGGCCGACGTCGTCGGCGTCGAACTCGTCGGGAAGCCGACTGTACAACCGCTGGAGTGTCTCGAAACTCTCGAACACCTTCGCGTTGCCCGTCGAGTCCGCACTGCGTCGCGAGACGACGTAGCTGCCGTCCTCGCGGTACTCGCCGGCGGTACGGAAGAACTCGCGTTTCTCTGTCAGCGCCGACCCGAGTGCGGACTGCAGCTCGGCGGCGTCGGATCTGGACAGTTCGCACGTTCGGTCGTCCAACTGAACGACGACGGACTCGCCGTCCGTCGAGACGGTGACTGTGGTCTCATCGCGCGAGAAGAACTCGATCAGGAGACTGGGTACTCCGTGACATACACTGTCCGACGGGCGTCTCCGATAAAACCCTGTCGACGGTCCCGAGCGTTCACACGGTCGGGGGCGCGCGGCGATCCGAGAGCAGTCCACCGTCGTCGGTCGTCGTGCTGTCGTCCTGAGACGTCGACGTCGGTGTGGCGGTCGGGGTCGCCGGCGAGTCTCCACCGTCGGCGTCCGGCTCGTCGTCGGTTGCGGTCGTCGTAGTCTCGTCGGCGTCCGGTGTGGTCGCCGCTGTCGACGTCGCTCCGTCACCGCCGTCGGTCTCCGTCTCCGCTCCGACCGCAGTCTCCCCTTTCGTCCCGAACAGGTCCGTCTCGACGGTCTCGGTGTAGGTCAACTCGTCGAGCGGAACGCGGACGGTTTCACCGCTCACGTCGATCTTCGCGTAGAAGTCGATCTCGAGGTCGGTCCGCTGGTTCGCCTCCAGATGGCTCACCCACCACTCGTCGAGCGTCGGGTTTTCGATCGTCGTCCGCGTCTCGACGGTTCGTTCGGAACGCGCCGGGACGACGTAGCTCTGTGCCGACGTTCCGTTGCCGACGGTGATGTCGTTCATCGTGACGGTGTAGCCGACTTCCGAGATCGGAATCGGGTAGCTCTTCGGGTTGTACATCGTGAACTCCATCGCGATGGGCGTCGCCGACTCGTTGACGGTCCCCCACCGTGCGCTCGTCTCGTTGACGTAGAGCACCGGGTCGGAGATGAGGGCGGCGTCGGCGTTCACCGGACGGGTCTCCGTGGAGTTGAACTCCGAGATGATGTCGGTCTCGACGGACCGCTCGACCTGTGGTGCACCGAACGACCGATCGACGAGCGACGAGTGGATGTTCGCGTCGACCCGCATCGTCGTCGCGAACGGGAGCGTCGAGTTCCCCCGCTCGATGTCGACGCTGGCCTTCTTCCCGTGAGCCATCTCGACGTCGTTCATCGACACGGCGTAGTCGACCGACAGTCCGCCGAGGGTGACACCGAGAGGGTTGGGGTTCGACACCTGCAGGTCGCTCTCGACGACCGTCGCCGTCTCGTTGACGCTACCGAACCGGTTCTCTACTCTCGTCACCGACGGGGTGCCGACGACACCGAGCGCGACGGTACCGCCGACGACACCGACGAGCAATACCACTCCGATTAGACTGACTTTCCACTTTTCGAACATAGACGTCGGTGGTCGTTCGTCCTATATATTCGGTGCGACTCGAAGCGACAGGGTTCGACGTGGGCGAAGGTCGTCTGCCCGGGCGGTCGGCCGTCGGGTGTGTGAGGGTGTCGAATGAACTAAGTGCTGGCCATCGAACCCAGAGATATGGACGTGCACGTGGTTCAGTCGGACAAGGGAATCGGACTCGCGATGCTGTTTTCGCTGCTGGCGATCGGCGGTGCGGCCGTCATGCTGGGCGCACCCGGGCAGGTGACGAAGGCGTGGGGGTTCGCATTGGCGATGCTCGCCGCCTCGTTGGCCATCGTCGGAACCCATCTCTACTGGGAGTAGCGACAATCGTTAATATCCACAGTCCCTAGAGAGCGTCGAATGACGAAGTACACCGAAGAGGAACAGCGGATCGTCGCCTACCTCAGCGACGCCGTCGCCGGCGGGGAGCGATATTTCCGGGCGAAGAATATCGCCGAAGCCATCGGCCTCTCGGCGAAACAGGTGGGTTCACGCCTCCCGCGGCTCGCAGAGAAGTCCGAAGACGTCGAAATCGAAAAGTGGGGTCGTGCTCGCTCGACGACCTGGCGCGTCAGCCCGAGCTAACACCCCGTTTTTTTAGTGTCTCGCCCGAAGAGGTTTCCATGACTGTCCGGGTTCAGCGGACGTTCGAGTTCGACGCAGCGCCTCGGCGCGTCTGGGAGTTCATCGCCGATCCAGCGAAGCGTGCCGAGGCCATCAGCGTCGTCGAGGAGTACGAGATCGACCCGACCGACGAGCGGAAGGCGACGTGGCACATCGAACTCCCTATCCCGCTTCTCAGCTCCACCGTCAGTGTCGAAACCGAGGACATCGCACGCGACGAACCGCGCTACGTGAAGTTCGCCGGTAAGTCGCGCGCACTCCGCGTGACCGGCGAGCACACCATCGAAGAGACCGAGAACGGCTGTAAGCTCCACAACGAGTTCGTCGTCGACGGCCGGCTTCCGGGCGTCGAGAAGTTCTTCAAACGCAACCTCGATCGGGAACTCGACAACCTCGAAGACGCTCTGCGGCGTGATCTCGGGTTGACCGCATGATACTCGCGCTCGCCCAACTCGACCAGACCGCAGGCGACATCGACGGCAACCTCGAACGGGCGGAACGCGCCGTCGCCGACGCCGCCGACCGGGGTGCGGACCTCGTCGCACTCCCCGAACTGTTCACAGTCGGCTACTTCGCCTTCGAGTCGTACGCCCGAGACGCCGAGGGACTGAACGGTTCGACGTTCGTCAGACTCGGCGAGATGGCCGCCGAACACGGGGTCGGTCTCCTCGCCGGGAGCCACGTCGAGGATCTCGAAGTCAGCGCCGAAGCGGGGTACGACGTCCCCGACGACAGCGGACTCGCCAACACGGCTGTGTTCTTCGACCGCGACGGCGACCAGCGAGCGGTGTACCGGAAACACCATCTGTTCGGGTACGAGTCGGCCGAGTCGCGACTGTTGACTCCCGGTAACGTCCTCGAGACCGTGTCGTTCGAAGGGTTCGAGGTCGGGATGACGACGTGTTACGACCTCCGGTTCCCCGAACTCTACCGATCGCTCGCGGAAGCGGGTGCGACGCTCGTGCTCGTTCCGAGCGCCTGGCCGTACCCACGCGTCGAACACTGGCAGACGCTGCCGCGAGCGCGCGCGATCGAGAACCAGTGTTACGTCGCGAGCGTCAACGGGGCCACGGAATTCGACGAGGCGCGACTGCTCGGTCGCTCGACCGTCTTCGACCCCTGGGGGACGCCGATTGCGAGCGCGGGCGACGAGCCGACGCTCGTCACGGCCGAGATCGACCCCGAACGGGTCGAGACGGTTCGCGAAGAGTTCCCTGCGCTCGCAGACCGACGGTAGCGACGCGCTACAGCCGGTCGCCTCGTCTCCGAACGGCGAGTCTCGTGTGAACGGCCGATGCCGGTGGCTTTATCCATCACGCCCTCCAAGCACCAGTGCCGGAAGTCGACGCTTTTCTCGTCGCTGCCGGCAGCAACCGCCGCATCGTACTGCAGTGCAGGGGTCCACTGTAGTGCATCATCGAAGGCGGCTCCGCCAGCCGCCGCACGTCGCCGCTCGGTTTCATCCGCCGCGCCGGTGACACGCCATGGCCATGGCACGTTCGCCCCTGATCCCGGCAGGGGCGCACTTTCACGCACCTCAGTCTCTTCCCTTCGAGTTCACACTCGCGAGCGACTGCGCTCGCTCACCGATCGGAGAGACGGGGGAGAAAGAACCAGGACCCGACGTGTCTCGTCCGGACTAGGCGTCCAGGTTCGCGACAGCCGGCTCAGTTAACTCAGATGTCATCGAGGAACTGCGAAGGCGTCACCACGTCCATATCCTTCTTCGCGACGTGGTTGACGATGTTCTCGAAGTCGTCCATCGGGGTCTCGTAGTCGGGACCGTCGCCGATGCCGTGCCACGCGATGGAGACCATCTGGTTGTACTCCTCTGCGATGTTGAGTACGCGACGGGTGCCACGGGGGTCACGACCCATCACACGGGACATCGTGAGCATGCTGCTCGGGTGCTGGGCGTTGTTCGGACAGGCGCCGAACATGAACCCCGTGTCGTGGAACTCGGAGACGATGTCGAGCGTCGTACTGTCGACGCGGTGGTACGGCGCGACGAAGTGGCGGGCGCCCTTCGGGAACCCTTTCAGGTCAAGGTAGTTGTACGTCTGCTGGATGACCTCACGCTGTTTCTGCTCGGAGTACGACGGCAGCGGGTTCGGTACCTGCGGGTGCGCCATCATATCCCACCCCGCGTCGCGCATCTCGCGCATCTGGCCGGTCGTGAGGTTCCCCTGACTGTTGATTGCGTCCGGGATGACGGCGACCCCTCCGGCCCACCCGTTCTCCTGGAGCATCGGGAACGCCACTTCGTACTGGGAGGTGACGGCGTCGTCGAAAGTGAACATTACCTTCCCCTTGTCCGGTTTCGGTATCTTGCGGAGGTCGTCGACGCGGAAGTCGATGGGTGTTCCCTCCTCCGAGAGGACGAGGAGGCGGAGTTCCTGAACGGCCGAGAGATCCGGGTCCCCCTTCCGACCGGTGTAGCCGAGGTCGATGCGAACCCAGCCGTTCAGCTCTTGGGGGATGAACCGCTTGCTCGTGAGCATGTCGCTGCGGGCGGGGGCGATGAACTCCATCGCGACCTTCCCGCTCGCGGGCTTCTCGAGTTTGACCGCCAGCGACAGGTCGTGTTTCGAGAGGTCGAGCCCGTCCGGGAACGCCTTGTAGATCCCCGCCGCACCGCCGTCTTTGTTCCGGAGGTGGAGCGACTGGCTACCGGCGTACACGTCGTTCGTGTCGGTCGCGACGTCGCCACGGATGGTTCCCCACCGGGCCTCCTCGTAGTTCTCGAAGTCTTCGACGAGTTCGCCGCGCGAGAACGCCGGGTCGTTCGACTGTGCAGGTGTCTCCGTCCCCTCGTCCGTCGTCGTCGCGGTCGTCTGTGCGGTCGGCGTCCCGGTCGCAGTCGCGTTGGAGGGCGCAGTGCCGTCGGGATCACCGGTACAGCCTGCGACGCCAGCCACACCGACTGCACCGATGCTCGCGAGGAACCGTCGACGGGTCGAGTTTCGCTTCGTCATTCTACTTCACTGTTGGGGCCGACGGTCTTTCCTATGGTCTGGCTAAACGATACGTTCGATGCTAAACTCTCGGTTTTTGAATCTGATATCGCAGGCGTGGGCGGCATAGGACACACCTAAACGGCACACGACGCCTCGACGAAGAAAAGAGGGAAGCGCCGGAGGTTCAGTCGTCTTTGGTTTTGATGTCGGCGGAGAGCCCCTGAGCCATCTGGATGTCTTTGGAGTTGTTGAGCGTCCAGGCGGTCCGCTCGGTGACAGCCTCGATGATCTCACGGGCCGAGGGGTAGCCGTTGCCGGACTTCTTGACCCCGCCGAACGGCAGGTGGACCTCCGCGCCGATACACGGGAGGTTGCCGTAGGCGAGGCCGACCTCGGCGTTGTCGCGGTAGTAGTTGATCTGGCGGTAGTTCTCCGAGATGATGGCACCGGCGAGTCCGTAGTCGGTGTCGTTCTGGATCGCGACGCCCTCCTCGACGTCACCGGAGTATTTCAGCAGCGCCACGTGCGGGCCGAACACTTCCTCGTGGGTACAGCGGAGGTCCTCCCAGGCGTCGGCCTCGTAGACGAACGGAC
>NZ_FODV01000040.1 GCF_900110465.1 Halogranum amylolyticum | reverse complement strand
TCCGCGTCACTGACCAGGCGCTCGACGGCCAGATGGTGACCTACAACGGACAGGTCGCTGTCGAGGACGGCACCATCAACGTGAGTGGTGTCGCCCCCGGTGCCGAAGAAGTCGTGGTCGTCTTCGTCGGCGACCGCGGTAGCGTCATCGTCAACCGCGACACCGTCGACGACGACGACGTCTTCGACAACGAAGACAGCGTGCTGTCGGACGCAGACGGTCTCATCGAAGAGGGCAACGTGCGTGGCTTCATCATCAGCCCCGCCCGTGACAACGTCTTCGGTGGCGAGACCCAGCGCTCCGTCGGCGAGTTCACGACCTTCCTGAACGACCTCGAAGAGCGTGGTCTGACGCAGGACCAGGCGATCGAGCTCATCCGACAGGCGTCCATCGAGGACGAAGGGAGCGACGACCTCCTCGTCGAGACCGAGTTCGAGTTCACGGACGCCGACACGGTCATCCGCAACGTCTACGCAGAGGGCGCGGGCGACAACGTCAGCGGTGTCCAGCCGGTCGGACTGGGTGAGACGATGGCGATCGAGGGCGTGACGAATCTCCGCCCCGACGACAACACCATCGTCCTCGAGATGATCCGCGGCCCGACCGCCGAGAGCTTCGACGTCGGCGTCGCCGATGACTGGGGCACCGACGGCATGTGGTCGACGAGCATCGCAGTGCCCTCGGACGCAGAACCCGGCACCTACACGCTCCGCGCCGACGACGGTGAGACCATCACCACCGAGACGATCGAGATCGTCGAACAGCGCGAAGAGGAGACCGAAACGCCTGGCGAAGAAACGCCCGAAGAGACGACCGAAACTGCGACGGAGACGGCCCAGCCGACGACGGAAGAGCCGACGCCGACGCCCGAGCCGTCTCCGGAGCCCACGACGACCGAGACCGAGTCGCCCGGCTTCGGACTCGTCGTCGCCATCTTCGCACTGCTCGCAGCGGCCCTGCTGGCGGCTCGTCGCCGCTGAGCGACGCCGCTCGGTTCCGTTTTTTCCGCGAAATCAGACCGTGTCCTTCTGACTGGCGAACGTATTTGTTGGTTGCTGGCTATCTAGTACGATAACCCCGTCCGACAGCGACGACGTCCACCGCGAGACTGTGTGGTCCCTGCGCCGAACCGGCCGCCGGTCGTCACAGCGTATCGAGACGAGGAACCTACACTATGAGAGAGACACGTCAAAGCAGAGCAGTGCTACTCACGCTCCTTCTCGTCGGAGCGACAGCCGGAGGACCCGTTTCGCTCGCCACGGCGGCAAGCGTCTCCCCGTTTGCCGCACAGACGGACTCCCAAGACGGCTTCTCGGCGTCGGTCGAGACGTACAACGGGCAGATCGCCGTCGAGGACGGCGTCATCAGGGTATCGGGATCGTCGTCGGGCGGTGACGTCGTCGTCGTCTTCATCGGAAGCCGCGGAACCGTCGTCACCTCGGCGCTTCCGGTCACTGGTGACCAGTTCTCTGCGACGATCGACGTCGGCGAGATCGAAGAAGGGTTCGTCGACGGCGTCGTGCTCTCGTCGGGGAGCGACGAGACGTTCGGCACGCCGGGCGACGGGCCGGACTCCGCCGACGACCTCGTCGACTACGCGAACGACCTGGGTGACCGCGACCTCACCCAGGACCAGGTGCGGGAGGTCCTGCTCGAAACGACGGCGAACGGCGACGGATCGGACGACGTCGTCGTCGAGACCCCGTTCGTCCTGACGGAGGGCGACGTCCGCATCACCGACGTCGTCCCGGCGAGTGACCGACAGGCGTCGGGTGTTCAACCGATTCCGGCCGGCGAGACGGTGGTCGTCCGCGGCGTGACGAACCGTCGCCCGAGCGGCCTGCTGATCGAGGTGATAGGAGAGGCTCCCGACGGGGACCAGTTCGACGTCACCACTATCGACGACTGGGAGACCGACGGCGTCTGGGAGGTCGAACTCGCCGTGCCGAGCGACGCACTCCCCGGGACGTACACGGTCGAAGCCGACGACGGTGAACAGTCTGCCCGTGTCGACGTGACGGTCGTCGCGGCCAGTACGCCGAGCACGGCCACGACGACGGCGACGGCAGCGCCGACCACGACCACCGACGCGACGTCGACTGCGTCGGCGACGCCGACGCAGACGACGACCGTCGCCGGATCAGAGCCAGCACCAACAGCTGAACCGACTCCCGAACCGACCACGACCGAGACGCAGTCGCCCGGCCTCGGCCTGCTCGTCGCACTCGGTGCGCTCGCCGTGGCTGCGCTCACGCTCGTCGGTCTGCGCGAGAAGCGAACGTAGTTCCGGGTCGCACCGCACCCCGCTCAGTTCCGGAGCGCGACGCCGAACAGCACCACCGCGACCACGAGCACGACGAACGAGGGGAACGAGAGCTCCGTGGTCCCGACGTCGCTGACGAGGAGGCCGGCGATGACGGCGACGCCGCCGACGAGGAGGCTGGCCGCCAGATGCGTCAGTTCGAGGCGCCTCGTCGGTGCGTTCCGCCCGAGTTGCTCGCCGACGGCGACGGCGTTCTCGCCGAGGTCCCACACGAGGAGCGCCGCGACCGCACCGACGAGCAGCGTCGACAGCGGTCCGAGCGCGACGAGACCGCCGAGCAGGACGCTGAAGAAGAGGAGGACGGACCCGACCTTGAGCAGTTGCCGCGAGCGCCGGTCGACGACCGGCACGACGGCGACGGCGACGAGGAACGCGGCGACCGTCCCGACGAGCAGCCACAGTTTGACTCCCATCTGACGCGGTTCGGTGACGGCCAGTCCGAACGCGACCAGGACGACCAGCAGGCCGCCGGCCGTGAGCGTGAGTCCGAGTGTGCGCTTCCCGTCGGTTCGGAGACCTCTGCCGAGTGCGAGTAGGCCGATCCCCACACCTTCGACGAACAGCGTCGCCCACACGATTTCCGAACTGTCGAGTTCGCCGAGGACCGCGACTGCGGCGAGAGCGACCACTCCGAGGAGGACCGCCGCTGTACCGCTGAGGCGGGCCGGACGGTGGTTGACGTGGACGCCCGACGTCGGAGTGCTCACGATCTCACCCCCGGCGTCGACGCCGAGAGCGCCGTCGCCAGCGGCGTCGACGGTCGCCACTCGACGACGGGGATGCCGACCGACCGGAGGTCGGCGATACAGTTCTGGCGGTCGAACGCCGCGAGTCGCTGGCCGACCGTCTCGTCGCTTGTGACGTCTGGGCTGACGACGGTGACGTGGTGGCCGTACACCTCGAGCGTCCGGGCGGCACGGCTGATATCGGGGCCGCACAGCGGCGACAGGAGCAGTACCTGCGTCCCCGCGTCGATGCGGCCGAGCAACTGGTCGACCTGCTCGTCCAGCGGCGGTTCGTCCGCCGAGTCGTGCGGCGTCGCGCCGAACGACTCGTGGCTCAGGAGGTATCGTCGCGCCCGGACTCGGTGTTGTGGCCCCCGTCCCGGGGGGAACCAACAGGAGTCACAGCCGAACGCCGCGAGGCCCACGTCGTTGTGGGCGTCGAGCAGTCCCTCCAACAGGTCCTCGGCCGCGGCGACGCTGTAGGCGACGCCGTGGGGTTTCTCCGGCGGTGCGCGGTACGCGACCGCCCGCGCGTCGACGAGGAGCACGATGCGGGCCGCCTGTTCGACCCGATACTCGATGGTGGTCTCCTCCCGCGTCCGGGCGTACCGCTTCCAGTCGAACTGCGAGAGCGGGTCGCCGTGGCGGTACTCGCGACTGCTGTGGAACTCGATACCGGGTCCCCCCCGCTGGGTGGCGATCCTCCCGATACAGTCGATGGTGTGTCGTCGGAGGTGGGCGTCAGCCGGGAGCGCCCGACAGGTGAGTTCGCTCTCCTCGAGGACGCTCGTCTCGACTTCGTACGCGCCGCTGGGGTCCCGCGCGACGACGGTCATCGGTTCGAACGCGTGCGTCCCGTGGGTCGCCTCGACGCTGTAGCTGAACCGTACCGTCTCACCCGGTCTGAGCGCCGTCCCGTACCGGGCGGAGCCGTCCGTGACCGTCAGCGTGGCCGGAACGCCGTCGACGACCCGCAGGTCGAAGAGCGGTTTCGCGCCGACGTTCGTGAGACTGACCGTCACCTCGACGTCCTCGCCGAACCCGGGCGTCGGGTCGTCGAGTCGGCGGTCCAGTTCGAGCTCGGGCGTCGGCGGCGAGAGCACTCGCGGGTACACCGCGAAGACGACGCCGACGACACCCAAGAGGAGCAAGGAGGGGCGGGCGGCGAGCAGCCCGACAGTACCGGCGAGCAAGGCGAGTCCACTGACACCTCGCCAGCGGTTCGTCTCGTGGTCCGTCATCTGTCACCACCTGACGGCGCACTCACGCGCTCGGTCAGTTCGGCGTGCTCGCTCCGTCTCCCGTTCTCGTCCGCACTCGTCTCCGCGAACGTGAGCAGTGCCTCGGCCGTACAGCAGGCCTGCTGGCGGAACCACGGATCGCCGCGGAGGAGCGACGCGAGTTCGGTCGTCAGCGACGGCGTCGGCGGGTCGTCCTCGCGGAGAAACGCCGCGGCGTCGTCGTCGGTGGTCCAGTCGCCCCGTTCGAGGTGGGCGAGCGCCTCCGCCCGACTGCAGTGGCCGACCCGACAGAGGGTTCTGACCGCGACGTCACGCAGGTCCGTGTGGAGTTGTCGTCGGACTGTGCGCCCGACGAGCGGGACGTGGAGCCGCGGGTTCGACAGCGTCTCGTCGAACTCGTCGCCGAGCGGACGCACCGTCACCGGTCGTTCCGGGTCGGGCATGGTCGCCTGTTCGATGTTCGACGCTCGTCCCGCGTAGAACCGCCCGAACGCGGCGACGAGTCCGACGGCTGCGACGCCTGCGACGACCAAATAGTCGTTGCCGGCGGCTGCGACGACGCCGTCCAGTGCGCCGGTCGGAACCGTCGACGTCAGCGCCACGCCGAGGGCGAGCAGACCGATGGTTCCGACGGTGATTCGCGTGAGTGTTCGTCGTTGCATGGTTACGACTCCTGTCCGCGTTGGCGTTGCTGGTGTCGTTCACGGATGTGCTCGGCGGCGGCACGCGCCTGTGCGACGAGGTCCTCGGTCACGGGGTGGCCACCGTAGCGGACGGACTGGAACGCCTCGGTGACGGTTCGGACCGCCTCGGGGTCGTAGCCGGCGTCGACGGCCCGTGCGGCACACTCGTCGGGCGTCTTCGAGCGCTCGCCGTCGAGACCCAGACAGCAGACCATCTCGTACCACGCACGAGCGACCTCGTTCGAACACTCCGACCGCGTCGACGCGTCCAGGTCCGCGTCCGTCTCCGTCTCCTCGCCGGTACCGGCGAGTCCGAGTCGCGCGAGCAGCGTCTCGAACAGTTCGCGGAGTCGGTCGCGGTTCCGGCCGGCGAGGACACCGGTCACGACGGCACCGACCACACCGAGCAAGAGCAGTGCTATCTGGAGGAGATGCCGAAGCAGCCACTGTAACCAGTCTATCTCGGACGTCGTGCCGGTCTGCGTGTCGCTCTCTCCGCCCGATTGGATCGTGGCCTCGCCCGAACCGGCTTGCTCCTGTTCGACTTGCTGGCCCGACTCTCCGCTCCCGGAGCGTCGTTGCACTCTGTCACCCGTCTCGGTGGTAGGTTCGACCACCTCCTGTTTCAGTTCGCCGAACTGGTCGGAGCCGATCGGGAGCAGATTCGTGTCGAGGTTGATGACGTCGTTAGGGTCGGTTGTGACCGCCGAGTCCATCGCCGCGGCGCTCACGCCGAAGGCGAACACCAGCGCGACGGCGAGGCCGACGTCGGCCAGACGTTCCCATCTCATCTACTCACGCCCTCCGTGGTTCACAGGTCATGTCGGGTCTCCGCCGTTATAAGTAGTGTCTATCAACTATCGTCCTAACAGGTTGTTTCCCCGGTTACTGTCGCCTCCGGGCCGCGAGCAGTGCGGCACCGAGCAGTGCGACGACCGTGGCGACGACGCCGAACCCGGGCGAGGCCGCGCCCGACTCGCCGCCGGTGGTGGCGGTGTCGTCACCACTGCTGTCGCGATCTCCGACGGTCGAGTCGGTCGTCGTGGGTTCGGGCGTCGGTTCGGGCGTCGAGTCGGCTGTTGACTCCGTCGTCTGCTCGGACGTCGAGCCGTCGGTGGGTTCGGCTGTCGTCTCTCCCGGATCGCCCTCGATCTGCTGAACGACGACGCCGGACGTGTCGCCGATCACCGCGTCGTTCCAGATGACCGACGCGGTCACGTTCGTCCCGATGGGGACGCCGGTGAGATCGAACGACGTACTGAACGTGCCGTCGTCACTCACGGTGACCGTCTTCGTCGCCGGGAGCGCGTCGGTGCCGGAGCTGTTGAGTTCCACCGTCAGCTGACTTCCGGGTGCTGCGGTCGTCGTCCCTCGGAGGGTAGTGCTCGCGGTCCGCGAGAACTTGCCGTCGGTCTCGATGGTGGCTCGACGGTCGACGATGGCAAACGTCTCGGAGACCGTCTCGCGTTTCGTCTCGTCGGGGTTGTCGTCGGACAGCAGTGCGTTCGTCTCGTTGAGTTCGAACGTCGCCCGGTAGACCGTGTCGGGCTCGAACGCGTCGGTGTGGGTGTTCACGAGGAGGAACATCGTGTCGTTGGCGCTGTCGACGGCGAGCGTGTTGTCCCGACTCGTCAGGTCGACGTGCCGCATCTCCTCGCTCGTTGCACTCGGGTTCACTTCTTCGATCCAGAGGCGAATACCGCTCTCCTCGCCCATCTCGTCGACGCCAGTGAGGTCGTGGCGGGAGTCCACCTGCCCGTAGATGCCGGAGGCGTCCACCTGGACGACGACGTAGTCGCCGCTAGCGATGCGATCGGTCTCGGTGACGTACGAGCCGAGAGCTTCCAGTCCGACTTCCTCGACGAACTGTTCGCGCGTGTCGAACGCGAGTGGGTCGTACGGAGCGGTCCAGATCCGCATCCGATCGACGCTGCCCTCTTCGAGCGTCACCGTCATCGTGTCCTGCTCCTCGGCGAGCGCGTCGCCGTCCTCGCCGAGTTCGACGCCGACGGCGACGTCGTAGCTCCCGGTCGGCAGCGGTTCGGCGCTCGCCTCCGACGGTGTGGTGACGTCGACGACGCTGTACTCGTCGCCGGCGGCCGCACTCGCCTCCGTCAGCCCGACGCCGGCCGTGACGTCGTTGACGCGGGCGTAGTGGGTGTTGAGTTCGAGGCCGACGTGGCCGTCCTCGTCGCCGTCGACGACCTCGACGAGGACACCGTACTCGCCCTCGTACGTCACCGAGACGTAGGCGGTCGTGGTGTTGTTCAACGCGACGTCGATGGGGACGACGTCGCCGCGGTGTTCGGTGAGACTGTCCGCCGGCAGCGTGGCGTTCCCGTGTTCCTCCGCGGCGACGACACCGCTGAACGCGATGGACCCCCCGACGACCGAGAGGACGAGGAGTACGGTGAGGCCGACTGCCCGGGTAGTTTGGTGTGGTGTTGTCATGTGTGCCTCTATCGTCCTCCCGAGTCCGTGCCAACCGACTCCTGCGCCGACTGTGTGGTCATGTCTCGCACACGATTCGCGACGGAGGCGATTCGGGAGGTCTGTCCACTCGCAAACCTGTCCCTGTGTTATAAGTACTTTTTGTAAGTCTCTGTGAGTATTATGACTAGTTAACACGTATGTTGGACGTCTCTGTACAGTCTTGTTGGTTTATATACATCACGTGTATGGAGGCGTTCGAGCGTTCGACGTCCGATCCCGAGACAGTCGCCTCAGACGTTCTTTCGAGCGGACAGTCCCCAGCAATAGTTTTGCCCTTGTGTGCGAAACTGTACCTTGCTATGTCGTCAGTTACTGAGACTGCAGTAGAGACGGGTGTCGAAGGGAGAGCGTGGCAGGCCGGCGTCGTCGGCGGTCTGTTCGGGGGTGCGCTGATGGGTGTCCTGCTCTCGGTGCTGATGACCCCCGTCATCCAGAGCGCGATTCCGGCGCTGTGGGGACTCTCCGGCGGCGTCGCCGGGTGGGTCATCCACATGTCCAACTCGGCGGTACTCGGCGTCGCCTTCGCGGCGCTCGCGAAGGCGCTCCCGCAGTACTCGTCGTCGATCGGACGGAGTACCGCACTGGGTGCGGTCTACGGCGTCGTGCTGTGGGTCGTGCTGGCGGCGCTCGTGATGCCCGTGTGGCTCGGCGCGGTCGGGTTCGCGGGCGCACCGGCGCTGCCGAACTTCAACCCGATGAGTCTCGTCGCACATCTGGTGTACGGTATCGCGCTCGGCGCGGCCTACCCCCTCGTCCTCAACCGCTGAGGCGTCCGCCCGCGGGTGGGAGACACGGACGTGAGACCTCTTTTGTTATCGGTGTGTCGGACGCGACCGAACTATCGAGAAAACAGTCCGTTTTCGTCCGTGTAGTCGGCCGTCCGCCCGCGTAAACCTCACCGAAAACCCGAGTGTTCTCGGACCGCCGACGCCTCCCGTGACGGACGGAAGGGTAGTCACAGCCAAACCGGGAGACGGGAGGCGAGACGCGTCCGTCGAATCGAGACAGTTTACTCGATTTTGTCGCCGTCGACGGCGTCGGCCGGGAGACGTGAACTCGTCGAAAGGATACTCCGACTATTTATCTGCAGCACGTTGTCAGTAGAGGTACGCTCGGGTCCCCGTATCGAGCAGTCGGTACACCCGTCTTCCGACGTATGCCCGCAGCGATAGGTGCAAACAACTGAGCGCCGATTCGGAGGAGTTAACGATGGCAGCAACACAGGAGAGTCTCGAAGCGATCCGAGAGAACGACGTGAGCGTGGCGACCGCTACGCCCACGTCAGTACAGCAACCCGACGTACCGACCACGGCGACGCCCGACGACCCGGTCGTGACGCTCGTCATGCCGACGATGAACGAGGCCGACGGCATCGCCGACTGCATCGCGAATGCGACCGCGGCGTTCGAGGCGCTCGGCGTCCCGGGCGAGATCCTCGTCAGCGACAGCTCGACTGACGCGACGCCGGAGATCGCCCGCGCGCTCGGTGCGCGGGTCGTCACCCCCGACCGTCGGGGCTACGGCTACGCCTACCGCTACGCGTTCCGGCACGCCCGCGGCGAGTACATCGTCATCGGCGACGCCGACACGACCTACGACTTCACGGAGATTCCGCGGCTCCTCGACGCGCTCCAGCGCGAGGACGCCGACATGGTGCTCGGCAGTCGGTTCGCGGGACGGATCCTCCCCGGTGCGATGCCGCCGCTCCACCAGTACCTCGGTAACCCGGGGCTGACGGCCGTGTTGAACCTGCTCTACCGGAGCGACGTCTCCGACGCCCACAGCGGGTTTCGCATCCTCACCCGCGACGCACTCGAGAGGCTCGACCTCCGCTCGGAGGGGATGGAGTTCGCCAGCGAGATGATCATGGAGGCGACGGCGAAAGGGCTCCACATCGTCGAGGTGCCCATCACCTACCACGTCCGCAAGGGCGAGGCGACGCTCGCGAGTTTCCGCGACGGCTGGCGACACGTGAAGTTCATGCTGGTCAACGCGCCCGGCGCGCTCTTTGCGACCCCCGGATCCGCCTGTGTGGCCCTCGGCGTCCTCTTGCTCGGATTCGGTCTCGCAAGTGTCGCCGCCCCGCTCGCGACGCTCGCGACCGTGCTCGTGGGCAGTACGCTGTTGCTCGGCGGCGTCCACCTCGTCGGGATGGCGTTCGTCGTCCGGGCCGCCGGACGACCGATCCGAGCGCCGAACGGGTGGGTGATGCAGTGGCTCGGTCGCACGTTCACCGTCGAACGGGGACTCGTCGCCGGCGGGACGCTCGCCGCCGTCGGCCTCGTCCCCACGCTCACGCTCGTGACCGCGCCGACGACGCTGTCGGCGGCGGGACTCGTCGGGTTGACCCTGCTCGCGCTCGGCGGCTACATCGTCTCCGTCTCGCTGTTCGTCGCCGCACTCGAACGGCGCTAGGCCACTCGTCGCGGCTGTACCGTCTCGCCTTCGACTGCTCGTTCGTACCCCGCGAGCGTCCGCTCTGCGACGACGTCCCAGTCGTACGCCGACGCCGCGTCGATACACGCTCTCGCAGAGAGACCTCTCGCCGACTCCAGCGCCGCCGCGAACGCTGCCGGCGAGGAGTCGGCGACGACGCCGGTCGTGCCGTCGTCGACGAGGTCGGCCGCGGCGTTCATCCGTTCGGCGACGGTGACGACGGGCGTCCCGCAGGCCTGCGCCTCCAGCACACTGATGCCGAACCCCTCGCGTCGCGAGGGGAGCGCGAACACGTCGGCAGCTTTCATCAGCCCGTAGACGTCCTCGATCTCTGGGAGGAACCCGCTCAGTTCGATCTGTTCCTCGAGGCCGAGCGTTGCGACGAGTCGTTCGATCCGCCCTCGCTCGGGGCCGTCGCCGACGATGCGACACCGGACGTCGGGATCGTCGGCCGCGAGGCGGGCGACCGCCCGAACCAGCAGCGCGACGTTCTTCTCCGGGATGAGTCGCCCCGCGTACACCACGTCGTAGCGGTCGCTCGCGGGCGGTACCGCCCGGATCGCGTCGAGGTCGATCCCGTTCGGGACGAGATCGACGGGGTCACCGGTGAGCGCGGCGACGCGTCGCCGGGTGAGCGGTGAGACGGCGACGTGGGCGTCAGCGAGCGCGCCGACGCCTCGCTCGGCGAGTTTCCCGGCGGTGCCGGCGACGCCGAGGTACTCGTCCCAGTAGTCTCCCCACACCTCGTGCCAGGTGACGACGAGCGGCGTCCCGTGGCGGAGCGTCGCGAGTTTACAGGGGAGGGCGGGCAAGTACGGGAACTCCTGGAAGTCGACGACGTCGAACCGTTCGGCGGCCAGCGGCCGTGCGAGGTGGCACGTGAACGACAGCGCCTGCCGGACCGACCGACGGCCGTCGTCGACGTACAGCGGCGTTGGCGGGGCAACTCCGTGGAGCGTGACGCCGTCGCGTTCGACGACGGCCGGCCCGTCCCACGAGTGGGTTCCGAACCAGTGGACGTCGTGTTCGTCCCCGAGTCGCTGCCCGAGCTCGGCTACCCGTCGCTGGATGCCACCCGTGACCCACGGGTGGACTGCGTCGTAGACGTAGGCGATGCGCATCTTCCCTCCACCTACGTCGGCGACGCCCATAACCCGTTGGCTCGCCCACAAGTTTATGCAGTTCTCACACGTCGTAACGGAAGAGAACGGTCCGCAATGTCAGACACTTCCCTTCGAGCCACCGCGTCAGAGACGGTCAGCGTCGACGGTACGAACACCGGCCCCCAGTTCCCCACCGTCGACGGCCACGTCCTCCTCGTCGGCGGCTACGGTGCCGGCAACCTCGGCGACGAGGCGATCCTCCGCGGGTTGCTGTCGGCGCTCCCGCCGACGGTGACGACGCTCACCGTCGTCTCCCACGACCCCGAGGCGACCGTCGCGGACCACGCGACCGAACCCCCGGCGGGAGTCGACCTCCGAGCGGTCCGCCCGACACCGACGAGACTCCTCCGTCACCTGCTCGCCGTCGACGCCGTCGTGATCGGCGGCGGCGGCATCTTCTCGCGGTACATGGGTCCCTACGCGACGAAACTCCCGCTTTTCGCCCTCGCGGCGCTCGCGCTCGGGAGACCGGTCCACTGGACCGCAGTCGGCGTCTACGACTCGACGCCGGAGCGGGTCGTCCGCCCGCTCGTCGCCGCCCTGCGACGCTCGGACTCGGTCACCGTCCGCGACCCGGCGAGTCTCGACACGCTGACGCGCTGGGGGGTCTCGGACGTCCGCCTCGTGGACGATCCGGCGACGTGGCTGTCGGCGTCGCCCGCCCACGGTCGAGCGATACTCGCCGACGCCGGAGTCGATCCGGACCGGCCCGTCCTCGCGATCGCGGCCCGCCGCGTCGCCGATCCGGCGGCGACCGACCGCCTGTTCGACGCCTACCGTGCGGTCGCCGAGACGTACGCCGACCGCGGTTGGCAACTCGTCTACCTCCCGTTCTGTCGACATCCTACGGAACCGGTCGAGCGCGACCAGCGGGTCTGCGTCGCCCTCGCCGCCCGGTGCAGCGGGACGGTGCTGCCGGTCGCGACGGCGTCCGACCTGCTCGACGTCGTCGCCGCCTGCGACGCGCTCGTCGCGACGCGACTACACGCGATGTTGTTCGCCCACGTCGCCGAGACGCCGTTCGTCGCGGTCTCCTACGCCACCAAAGTACAGTCGTTACTCGACGCGCTCGGGCACGCCGACCGCGGCGTCTCGCTCGCCGACGTCAGTGGTCCGACGCTGCTCGACGGTCTCGACCGGGTGACTACTCGTCCCGGCCGGACGGCCGGACAGATCGGGACCGAGGCGGAGGGCGACGCCCTGTGACGACCCGCCACCGCCTCTCGGTCGTCGCTCGGGTCGTCGTCACCGTCACCCTGCTCGCGGTCGTCGTCCGGTCGCTCGACGTAGCGACGCTCGTCGACACCGCCGGTCGCTTCCGCCCGTCGTGGGTCGTCGTGGCGCTGGCGCTGCAGTTCCTCGGCGTCGCCGCGAGCACGCTCGCCTGGCGGTCGTTGCTCGCGCCGTTCGAGGGGCGGAAACGGGGGTTCGGGTCGCTCTTCCGGCTCTATCTCGTCAGCCGCTTCTTCACGCTCGTCGGCCCGGGGACCGTCGTCGGCGACGCCACTCGGGTCTACCAGACCCAGCGCGAGGCGGAGACGCGGCGCGACGCGCTGGCGACGCCGACCGCGGCGGTCGTCGCCGAGAAGGCGCTGTACGCGGGCGCGCTCGTCGCCGTCGCGTCGGTCGCGAGTCTCGCCGTCGACCTCCCGGCGTCCGCACTGGAAGGGCTTCGACTCGCCGGCGCGGTGCTCCTGGTCGGGGCGATCGGGGCGTTCGCCGGCGCGGTCGTCGTCGACCGCGTGCCGACCTCGGGAGTCACGACCGCCGGACGGGCGGTCGTCTCCGGTTACGTCGACCGGCCGGGATCGTTCGTCGCCGCCGCCGCGGCGAGTCTCGGCACCGTCGCCGCCACCGTCCTCTCGACGTGGGCGCTCGTCGTCGCGCTCGACCTGACCGTCCCGGTCGCCTACCTCTGGGCGACGGTGCCGCTCGTCGCGGTGCTGGTGGCGCTCCCCATCTCCGTGCAGGGACTCGGCGTCCGCGAGGGCGCCTACGTCTTCCTCCTCGGCTACGTCGGCGTCCCGCCCGAGGCGGCGCTCGCGATCAGCGTGACCAACTTCGGGCTCTCGCTGGTCGTCGCCGCCGTCGGCGCAACGCTCTATCTCTCCGGTCGACGGGAGGTGACGGCGGCGTGAACGGCCCGATACTGTCGAACCGGCTGTTCTCTCGCCTGTTCGGACGGACCGCGACGTCCGGCGACTACCGGACGATCGCCGCGCTCGCTGCGGTGACGCTCCTCAACGCGGTGCTCGTCGGCAGTCGACTGTTCGCGTCGACGTTCCCGCCGAACGACTCGAAACACTGGCTGCTGCGGGCGCGCTACTACGCGGGGCTGCAGATGCCGGCGTCGGAACTGCCGGGGCAGTTCGCCACCCACCCGGTGTCGATTCTCCTCTTGGCGCTCGTGCTCGTCGTCGTCGGCGCACCCATCCTCGCGGCCAAACTGTGGACGCTCGGCGCGTATCTCGGCGCGACGGCGGCGGTTTACGTCACCGCGCGGGAACTGTTCTCCCGGCGCGTCGCGCTCGCGTCGTACGTAGCCGTGAGCTTCGGCCAGTACCTCTACTTCGATCTCATCTCGTGGGGCGGCATCCCGAACCTCGTCGCCGTCGGCCTGCTCACGCTCGCCGTCGGCGCGCTCGCCCGCGCCCGCCGGACCGAAGCGCGGCGCGACCGGGTCGCCTTCGGCGTCGTCGTCGCACTCGGTCTGTTCGCCCACCCGCCGAGTTCGCCCGTCTTCGTCGCGACGCTCGGCTGTGCTGGCCTCGGACTCGCCGTCGCGACGCGCGACCGCGGGGTGCTCACGCGGACGTTCGCCGACGTCGCGATCCCCTCGACGGTGTTCCTACTCTACGTTGCGAGCCTCTGGGACATCTTCGTCACGTACACCGAGAGCACGGGCGGACACAGCATCGCCGTCATCTGGCAGATGCTGCTGCGAAACCCGCCGATGTTCCTCGCGTTCGCCGTCGCCGTCGCGGGGCTGCCGGTCCTCTTTCTTCGGGCGACGCTCGAAGACGAGGCGACGAGACCCACCGACGAGTCACCGGCGATGCGACGACTGGGGCCGCTGGCGGTCGGCGGCCTCTCGTTCGGCTGGTTCGTCGGCGGCATCGTTCTCGCCGGGGTCGTCACCGTGCTCCCCTCGGTTCGGACCGAACTCGCCCGCATCACGTACTATCTCGCCGCGCCGATGGTAGTCGTCTTCGCGGTGTACGTCGACACGCTCGCCAGACTGTTCGTCCAGCGAACTGCGGGGACGGAGTGGGAGCTACGCCTCCCCGGTGTGTCGTCGACGGGTGCGGCGGTGGCGGTGCTGCTCTGTCTCGTCGTCACGCCGGCGTTCGCGGCGTCGCTGTCGTTCTACGACGACGCACGGTCGTACTACGCGATCGACGACCAGGAGTCGGTCTCGGAGGTCGTCCGGTGGGTCGACGGCCAGCAACCGTTCGAGGGGCGCGTCGCCGGCCCGTTCGCCGTCGTCCCGTGGGTGAAGGCGCTGACGGGCCAGGACGGGCTGACGCCGACGCCGGCCTCCGGCTCGTATCGCCCCGAAGAGGCCGCCGAACGCGAGGCGTTCCTCGCGCTCGAGCGGGTGCGGACGGAGGGGGCGACGCCGGAGAACCTCGCGGCCGCCGAGGCGGTCGTCGACGAGTACGACGTCCGCTATCTCGTCGCGCCCAACAACTGGCGCGCCAGTCGGTACGGGTCGCTCGGCGCCCGCGTCTACGAGACCGAGGCGCTGGTCGTCGTCGACTTCGCCGCGCCGCCGGAGCGGCCCGCGCCACCCGCAGCAGACGCGCCGGCGGCCGACCGGGCCGCGACCACGAGCGACCGAGAGGCAGACGGGGAAGCGATCGACTGGGAAGAACTCCGCGCAACCGTGCGGGCGTCGGGAGAGACGTCACGAGAGTCGACCGACACCGACGGAGACGACGAAACGGCCGAAAACGAGTCGTAGCGGCCGTTTTGTTGTGAGGCGGACTCTCCGTTCGTGACCGAACGTGTGCCCGTTACAACAGTACGGTTGTCACGGAACGTCCACCGCAGCAGAACCCCCTGAAGAACGGTCAGTCTCGGAGTCGGAGACGGTCGAGCGGGTCCGAGGCGTTCGAACGGGGACCGTAGTGGAACTCCTTGAAGACGAGCCCCGTCGTTCGATCGACGTACGCGACGACGACACCGTCAGTGTACTCCACCTCAACATACAGCAAGTCGGCGTCGATACGGCGGATCGTGTACCCCGTCCGGTTCTCCCACTCGGCGGGGTAGTTGCTCGCGACGAGTTCGGAGACACCTTCGATGGTCGCCGGTTCGTCGGTCGGGGCGTCGAGATAGTCCGCACGGTAGCGTTCGACGACCGTGCGGTCGTCGACGTGGACGCCGAGCGCGACGCTGTCCCGTGTCGTCTCGACGCCGACCGACGTCCCGTCGACCGTCCCGACCGCCATCGCGGCGACCCGCGCCCGGACGGGTCCCTGAAGCGCCATCAGGTCAGCGCGGAGCGCCCGCGTGTCGACGCCCGCCGCCGAGAGGTCGTCGAGACGGGCGACGGCGGCGTCGCGCCGGCTCTCCAGTCGACGTGCCGAAGCGTCGACGGCGGCGAGCTCGAAGACGAGATCTCTCGTCGTCGCGTTGCGGCGGGCGTGCTGTTCGAGGACCTCTGTCTGTCGAGTCTCGAGGCGGTTGGTCGCGCGTCGTATCGCGCGTAGTTCGACCGCCAGTACGGCCGTCTCGTTCTCTGCGGTGGTGGCGGCGAGTCGTTCTCTGTGGGCCAGCGTGGCGAGTCGGTCGTCGAGTTCGTTCGCTCGAAGCGACAGCCCGACCGCTGCGTTCGGTCCGACGGCGATCGCGTTTGTCCGAGTGACGTTCGTCGTCGACGGGTCGGACACCACGGGACGGTCGATCCGCTCGGTCGGCGAGGCCGCGACACCGGCGTCGGCGACCCCGCTCACGAGCGTGATCAAGACGACCGCCACGACGGCTAGCTGCTGACTCCCGACGTTCATGAGTGGAGTGTCTGCTGGCGACGGAGTTCACTCTCCTCTCAGACGATCTGATTGCTGAGAGACGAACCCCTCGCCGAGATTCAACTAGCAGGGACGTGCGCCGTGAGAATAAACCTATGTTGAGGTGGTGTCGTCGGCGCAGTACCGCCGCTCTCCTCGCCTCGTCGTCGCGTCTCGTCGCCGACGCCGCTCACGGGCGACTCTCGCCCTGGTCGACCGTCTGGTACGACACGAAGACGAGATGGAGGTGTTCCCCGTCGCGTGTCCGGACGACGTACGCCTCCGCAGACCGGATGACCAGCTCGAACTCGCCGCGGTCGAGCGCGAGTTGGAGCAGCAGGTCGGACCACTCGCGGCCGTCCGGAGCGACCCAGCGACCGCGATTCGCAGCATTCATCTCTCGTACCGAGATCGTGTCGGCAGCGGCATATACTTTCTATCCGGGCGCGACGAGCGGTCCGTCCGACGACGACCCCCCGAGAAATCTCCTGTTTGTTCCCCGCCAACGATTTATTCCCTGAGAGTCTATCACACGATGAGAGGACGATCAAACGTCCGTCGTCGTCCGGCGACGGAGAGAGCCCGCGAATGAACACCAACGAGACGACAGTAGTGCCCTCAGAACCAGTCTTAACCGAGAACGACGTCTACCGGCTCATCGGGAACAGCCGGCGTCGAGCCGTCATAAACATCCTGTTGTCCGAGAACGAATCGGTGATGTTGAGCGAACTCGCCCGCCAGACCGCCGCGGTGACGAGCGAACGCGAGGACACCGACCCCAGCGACATCTACAAGAGCGTCTACGTCTCGCTGCAGCAGAACCACTTGCCGAAACTCGACGAACGGGGTGTCGTCGAGTACGACGCCGACGCCGGTACCGTCGCCCCCGGTCCGGAGTTGTACCGGTTCGGTCCGTACGTCCAACAACAGCCCTCTGACGCACCGCTCGACCGTCTCCGTCACCTCGACCCGAGGGTCGTCGTCGTGCTCGTCACCATCGGCGTCGTGCTGGGGTTCCTGCTCGCGCTGGTCGCCGGCGTCGCGGCCTGACCGGGAGAAAGTATTTGCTCGCAGCAGAGGTCTTACCACACGCTGAACGTCCCCGTCGGACGACCGTTCGAATCCGATGGCACCGACACACGTAGTTTCGGCATCGTACCGCAACCGTGGCAGCGCCGTGGTTTCGGTCGTCACAGGCGAGTGTCTGCAAGTACGGGTACGTGGCACGACTGAATCCCCGTCGTGCCCCGATCCGAGAGCGACAACGCCAGTCGGACGCCGACGCCGACACTGCCGCTCTTCACCACCCTCATGAACCCCTCACACACGGTCTTCGTTCTCGTCGTCGTCCTCCTCCTCGGAACTGTCGGTTTCGAATACGGGCTCGTTCCGACGACAGCCGACAGTGCGGACGTCTCGGTCTCGACGCCCCCGGACAGTCGCTCGACACTCCCCGACGACGAGTCGACGCCTACCGACCGTCTCACGACGTCCGTCGAGGACGACTCGACGGCCCCCGATAGCCTCGAACCCACTACCACGCCGTCGAAGTCGGTCGAATCCGTCGCGCTCGATGCGCCGTCTGCCGAGTCGCCCACTGCTCGACCCGACGCCGAGACGGACCCGAACGTCCGGCTGCGCGTCGGTCGCATCGCGGCCTGCGGATCGACGTGCCGCGACGTGACTGCCCACCTCCACAACGACGGGTCGACCGCACTGACGAACGTCGACGTGTCCACGACGGTGTACACGGGCGACGAGGTCGTGTGGGCCGACACCGACCGCGTCGGTCGGATCGACGCCGGCGATCGCTACACGACGACGAAGCGCATGCAGGTCGGGTACGGAGAGATCCTCCAGATCCGCTCGAACGACGGTGCGATCAGGGTCGAGACGGTCGTCGAGTCCGACGAGGGGTCGACGGTCGTTTCCGAGGAGAGACGCGTCTTCTGAACGCTTTTTTACCACTGCCGAACCCACGACGGGAGATCGATTCCGGCGGGCCAGTCGGTCGTCCTTCCCGTCTCGCCGGGCTGCTCGCTCGCGGTGTCGATGGCGACGCGATCGGCGCTGCGGACGTCGACCGCGAGATCGCAGTCGAACGAGTCGTCGTACCGGCGGTGCCAGTCGGGAGAGATGCGGTCGCCGTGCCAGTCGGTGAGCGTGATGCCGTCGAACGTCGTCCCGCCGGGGAGAAAGCCGCAGTTCTTCGGGTCGTAGGGGCGGTTGGCCTCCAGCGTGAGATACGCGTATCTGAACCGCTGGTCGAGTCGATGCGAGCGGCTGACCGCCACGTCGCCGGTCGTCCGGTTCCGCATCTCGAGATACCACCGACCGGGCAGCGAGTCCGGACGCTGGATGACCGCGCGGAGTCGGTCACCCGGCGAGACCGGGACCAGTTCCGAGTGTTCGAACCCGTGGCTCGACGATCCGCTCCAGGTGCCGATCTCCCAGCGGCCGGAGCCGCCCCAGTTCCACGCCAGCACGGGCTGGAGGATGTAGCCGTCGGCGTCGTCGCTGTCGTCGCTGTAGCTCTGGAACGCCGGGAAGTAGAAGAAGACGACCCGCTCGTCGTGAACTGGGGGGACGCAGGGGACGCGCAGCGTCGACTCGTAGCGCCCGAACCCCTCTCGGTGTTTCGCCCACCCGAAAGCCAGCCAGTGGTTGCCGCCCTCGTCGCTCGCGTCGACGCCGTCGGACTGCAGGTCTGCCTGGGTAGACGAACAGTCGCCACAGCAGTCGCCGCCGACCGACTCGGATCGATCGGTCCGGCCGGTCCGGTCGGTGCTGACCGTCCGGAGCGCCCCCGACCCCACGACTGCGAGTCCGGCCGCGGCACCCGCCGAGAGGAGCGACCGTCGACTGACGCGCCGATCCGTCATCTACTGGCGGTCACCTCCTCGAATCCGCCGGGCGTGGGAGGGGTTAACAACCGGTTTCTCCTGGTGTCACCGGCCCGCCCGTCCGCCCCCGTTCGACGATCGTGAGACATGGTCGGCGGTTCTGCGGTCAGCAGTAAATAAATGTTGGCTTAGATATGATATTGTTATTCGGATAGACAGTCTACTCCTCGAGAACGAAACGGTGGGAGCTATGTAACGGTCATTCAGGTTTAACAGACTCCGGAAACGTTCTGTTTCGTCTGTGAGGTCCGTCGATCACCGTCGCTATCGAGTGGAGCTCAGTGACTGCGTCGGTGACGTCAGCGTCACCGTCGCTCGTCCGGTGGCGAGCGACGAGATCGTTCGGGTTTCTTGAGTATTGTGTCGTGTTACCACTACTCTAGGCATCTAGATGCACGTTTCTTGAGGATACGTGTTCCCGGATAAGAGTAAGGGAAGGACGATGGGTGCAAATCAGAACACGGCCGAACGAGGGACAGTGCGGGAGACAGAGGCCGAACCGTCGGAGAAGAACCAGTGTCCGGAGTGCCAGTCGACAGCGCTCGTCCGGAGTCCGGATCGCGGCGAGCTCGTGTGTGACGACTGTGGACTCGTCGTCGACGACAACGTCGTCGACCACGGCCCCGAGTGGCGGGCGTTCGACCACTCGGAGCGACAGTCGAAGTCACGCGTGGGCGCGCCGGTCACGCGGACGATGCACGACAAGGGGCTGACGACGACCATCGACTGGAAGAACCAGGACTCGTCGGGGCACGTTCTCTCCTCG